>NZ_QDAH01000009.1 GCF_003075415.1 Microvirga sp. KLBC 81 | reverse complement strand
GGATGCGGGCTTCGCGCCTTCAACATCGCTGGAAGACGGCGTGAAGCGCTTCGTCAGATGGTATCGCGAATATCACGGCACTTGAGATGAGTTCTGAGATGGCTTCCCTCCAGAACTTCACCCTTGGCCTTCTCGGCCCGCTTGAACGCCAAACCGTGCTCTCCGGTTTGCTCATCGTCTCCGCGCTTCTCTCGGCTGCCTTGATCGTGCTGCTGATGCCGCTCCTTCAGCGCTATGCGCTTGCGCGGCCCAATGCGCGTTCGAGCCACCGCATTCCCACGCCGCAGGGCGGCGGCATTGCGGTGCTCGCAGCGACGGTCATTCCGATCGCGGTCCTGATTTTCGTCACCGCGCCTGACATCAAACTTAACTGGGGCAGCGGCAACGGCTTCCGATTTATCTCGATCGTTCTTCTAGCCGCCATCGGCCTCGCCGTCGTCGGAGCCGTCGACGACATTCGTCCCCTACATCCCATTCCTCGCCTGCTTCTGCAGGTCGTCGCGGTCGCTGCGGCGGTGACGGTGTTCGACATCACCGGCCCCCGTATCCTCCCGAGTTGGATACCCGAGTGGTTCGAGATCGCCTTTCTCGTCCTGGGTGGAGTGTGGTTCGTGAACCTCGTCAACTTCATGGATGGGCTCGACTGGATCACTGTCGCCGAGATGGTGCCGATCACCGCTTTCCTTGCAGGCCTCGGTATTGTCACCAGCATGCCGGCTGCCTTCATGGCGGCGGCTCTCTGTGGCGCTCTTCTGGGGTTCGCCGTCTTCAACAAGCCCGTGGCTCGGCTCTTCCTGGGCGATGTCGGTTCATTGCCGATCGGCTTGATGGTAGGATGGCTGCTTCTGATGCTGGCACGCAACGGAACGTTTGCAGCCGCAATCCTCCTGCCGCTCTACTACCTGATGGATGCCACGATCACCCTCTTCCGCCGCCTCGCAAAACGCGAGCGGGTATGGGAGGCGCATCGCAGCCATTTCTATCAGCGTGCCACCGACAACGGCTTCTCCGTGATGGCGGTCGTCACACATGTCTTCATGCTCAATCTCGCGCTCGCTCTGCTGGCAGCCATGACACTTGTTTGGCCCTCGAGCGTTGTGCAGGTTGCAGCCTTGGCTGCAGGTATTCTTCTCGTCAGCCTGGTTCTCTGGCGCTTTTCTCACCCCCGGGTGACGGCATCTGTGGAGGTTCCCCGATGAATGCACCCTTGATTGCGCTCACCGGCTCAACGGGATTCATCGGCCGCCATCTCCTCGCCGAGTTGCCGAAGCGCGGGTACCGGATCCGCGTGCTGCTGCGCCGTCCCTCGGACGTGCCGGAGGGTGCATCGAGCGCCGTGATCGGCGACATCGCCTCGCCGCAGAACATGGCGGCGGCCTTGCGCGACGTGGACATGGTGATCCATTCCGCAGCTCTCGCGCATGCCATGTCGGGGCAGCCGGAGAACGATTATCGCACCATCAACACGGACGCGACGATCAAGCTCGCACACGCTGCCGAACGCGCGGGCGTGAAACGCTTCGTGTTTCTCTCGTCCATTCGCGCGCAGAGCGGACCGGTGGCGGAAGGCGTTCTCACCGAAGAGATGGAGCCGAAGCCCACCGATGCTTATGGCCGATCGAAGCTGGAGGCGGAGAAGGGTTTGGCAGAACTTGGGCTGGACTGGGCGGCGCTTCGCCCGGTCCTCGTTTACGGGCCGGGCGTGAAGGGCAACATGGCGGCGCTCCTGAAGCTCGCCCATTCTCCCTGGCCATTGCCGCTCGGCGGCCTGAGAGGAAAGCGCTCGCTGCTCTCCCTCGACAATCTCACGGCTGCCCTCGACACGCTCCTGAAAGCGCAAGGACCTTTGAAGCGCCCCTTCATCGCGGCGGATCCGGAACCGGTGACGGTGCCCGAGATCATCGCGGCGCTTCGCAGGGGTTTTGGGCGCGGTCCGGGGCTTATTCCCGTGCCGTCCTTCGCGCTGGGCGCTGCTGCAGCCCTGATGGGGAAGGGAGAAGCTTATGAGCGTCTCTCAGGCTCGCTGGTGGCGAGCCCGGATGCCTTGAGAAAACTCGGCTGGCAGCCTGTTACCGAGACGCCAGACGGGCTGTCTGAGCTGGCACGGCAGGCTGCAGATTCTGCTGGCGACGCTTGAATTCGGGGATCGCATCCTCGAACACCCGCTCCGCCGCCGCGCGGTCTCCTGCGGCCATGGCCCTGGCCAGCGCCTTCAGCCACTGATCGACTTTGGCGCGATCGGCGAAGATGGGCCTGGCGGCCATGACGCCGTCGATGCCGATCTCGGTGCGGGGCTCTTCACGGGCAAACAGGATTTCGTGCAGGCGCTCGCCGGGGCGCGTACCGGTCACGGAGATCTCGATGTCCTCACCAGGCTCATAGCCGGCGAGACGGATCATGCGCTCGGCCAGCTCATAGATTCGCACGGGCTGGCCCATCTTCAGCACGTAGACGGAGGCGCGCTCATCGCTGTTCGAAGTCTGCATGCGGATGCGGTCCTCGCCCGCATGGGAGGCAGAGGTGAGCACGAGATCGGCCGCCTCGCGCGTCGTCATGAAATAGCGCACCATGTCGGGATGCGTGACGGTGACCGGCCCGCCGCGGGCAATCTGCGTCTTGAATTTCGGCACGACGGAACCGACGGAACCCAGCACGTTGCCGAAACGCACAGCGATGATGCGCGTCGCGCCATTGCGGCCCATGAACTCGGCATCGAGTGCCTGGCCGTACATCTCGGCGAGCCGCTTGGTCGCGCCCAGCATCGAGACGGGGTCGATGGCCTTGTCGGTCGAGATCATCACGATCTCGGAGACGCCAGCCTCCACCGCCGCGTCTGCCACGTTCACGGAACCGAACACGTTGGTCTTGATGCCCTCCGTCCAGTTCCGCTCGAGATAGGGAACGTGCTTGAGAGCGGCCGCGTGGAAGACCACGTCGGGACGGAAATCGTTCATCACCTCCTGCACCCGTGCGCGGTCGCGCACGTCGGCAATGATGCCGTCGACATTGGTGTCGCTGGAGAGAAGAGTGGGATTTTCCAGGATGTGGTGCAGGGACGGCTCGGAGCTCTCCAGGATCATCAGATCGCTGGCGCCGAAAGCCACGACGCGGGTGCAGATTTCCGAGCCGATGGAGCCGCCGCCGCCGGTCACGAGAACACGCTTGCCGCGAATGAAGTTTTCGAGCCGCTGCCGGTCGATCTGCACGGTGGGGCGTAGGAGAAGATCCTCGATCTCCAGCGGCGCCAGCTCCGCATCGCGCATGCCTTCACCGAGGCTGGTCACGCGCACCAGCGGCAGCCCGAGACGGCGCGCACGGGCGAGCAGCATGTCCGGATTGGCCTCGGGCACGAGCGCGCTCGGCGTCGCCACGAGGCGGCGGATCGATTCACCCCGCTCGTGGAAATCCTGCACCACCTGATCGAGATCGGTGAAGGTGCCCAGCACCGGCACGCCGCGAATCGACTGCCCGAGATCATCGACACGGTAGGACAGGATGCCCTGTGGGCGCATCTTCTTGACCGTGCCCGTCTCGATGGCGCGCAGGATCACCTCGATATCGGTACCGCGCCCCAGAAGCAGGATCGGCGTGTTCGAGTCACGGCCGAGGGTGTGGCGCGAGCGGGCATATTTGAAATAGCGGAAGGCCAGGCGCGGGCCGCCCAGCAGAAACATCTGGATCAGCCAGTAGAGGGCGATCGTGATCTTGCCGAAGAAGAACGAGCCGTAAAACTGCGGCGAGAGCACAATATAGTCGGTGATCAGCAGCGCCAGCGCCAGGACGGTCGAGGCCCGGAAGATGTTGAACAGATCAGGCAGCGAGGCAAAGCGCCACTTGGAGCGGTAGAGGTGAAAGATCCAGTAAACGACGCCTGCGAAAACGATGAAAGGTGGCAGGAAGATCGGCAGATGGACCAAGCGTTCCTGGAGAAGCGGGCCCTCAAAGCGCACGGCAAAGGTCGCAAGGACGGCTACACCCGTCATCACGAGATCATGCACGATGATAAGAGCTTTCTTGAATTCCTGCCGATTCATTGCCGTGCCAAACGTTAAACCGGGGGTATCGGCCCGGCTCACCCCTTTGTCAATGTAGTAAAGTAACCTGTTCAAAGCCCTCAGCCGCCATGCCCGGATTCCGCCAGTGGGCGGTCCGCCACCACGACGAGGTGCCCTCCATCGTGCGAGACATGCGCCTGGATCCCGAAATTGGCGGCAAGCAGCTCCTCCGTCAGAACCATTTCCGGCGGACCGGACGCAGCGACAATTCCTTGATTCAGCAGGATGATCTCATCTGCGAAGCGTGCCGCCAAGGTCAGGTCGTGCATGATGGCCGCAACCGTCGTGCCGGCTCGGGCCTGTTCCCTGAGGACATCGAGAACGATGAGCTGATGACGCGGATCGAGCGCCGCAACAGGCTCGTCGGCGAGGAGAACCCGGGCCTGCGTCGCGAGAGCGCGGGCCAGAAGCACGCGGGCACGCTCGCCGCCTGATAATTCCGTAGCCGGCCGGTCCTCGAAGCCCTCGAGGTCGGCCGCGTGAATTGCAGCGGCCACAGCCTCCTGGCCCTTCGATGACAGGCTGTCGGGCTTTTCGCCGTAAGGCAGGCGGCCGAGCGCAATGACCTCGGCCACAGGCAGCGGCCAGGCGACGTTCCCGCCCTGTGGCAGATAGGCGATGCAGCGCGACCGCTCTCCGGCGCTCATGCGTGAAACCGGCTGCCCATCGAGCGTCACCTGCCCCGCGGTCGGTTCGAGCAGCCCGGCGAGGGTGCGCATCAGCGTGGTCTTGCCCGCGCCGTTGGGCCCCACGATCACGGTGAGACGACCCGAGGGCAGCGTGAGATCGACACGTGAGAGCGCGTGGCGCCGGCCGAGATCGACGGCGAGCGAATGGGCGCGAAGCTCCGTCATACGGGCATCTCCGCGAGCTCGGCCTTGCGGCGGGCGATGACCCAGAGAAAGAACGGCACGCCGAGAATGGCGGTGAGCACGCCGACCTTGATCTCCGTCTGGGACGGGATGAGGCGCACGGCGCAGTCCGCTGCGAGCAGCAAGGCCGCCCCCGTCAGGCCTGAGGGAACGAGCGTCCGGCCAGGATCGTAGCCTGCGAAGGGACGCACCAGATGAGGTGCGACGAGGCCCACGAAACCGATGGAGCCCACGACCGCCACCGAGGCGCCCGTGCCGATGGCGGCCCCCGCCACTAGGAGAAGCCGCAGGCGCATCACGTTGACGCCGAGGCTGCGTGCGGTCTCCTCGCCGAGAGCCAGCGCCCGCAAACCCGTCGAGGAGGACAGGACAAGGACGGAGGCCACAAGGATGAAGGGCGCTGCGAGCCAGACATGGATGATCGAGCGATCCTCGAAGGAGCCGAGCAACCAGAACACGATCTCGGTGACGGCGAAAGGATTGGGCGAGAGGCTGATGGCCAGCGAAGTGCCGGCACCCGCAAGACTTCCGACGGCGAGCCCTGAGAGAACGAGAACCACCACGGTGGCCCTGCGCCCGGCCACCGTCACCACGAGCGCGACGGAGAGGAGCGCGCCGAGGATCGCCGCGAAGGGCAGCGCCCATGAGAGGGCCCCCACGAGGCCGGAATAGAGCACCAGCACCGCGCCGAAGGCGGCCGCCTGCGGAGCGCCGAACACCGCCGTATCGGCGAGCGGGTTGCGCAACAATCCTTGGAGGCCCGCTCCCGTGAGGCCGAAGATCCAGCCGATCAGGAGGGCGAGCAGCGTCCTGGGCAGGCGGATGTCGCGCACCACGATGCTCGTGCTGCCCTGATCCGAGACGAGCGCCGTCAACGCCTCAAAGGGCGTGATCGGGGCGGGCCCGATGACGAGGGAGGCGAGGCTCAAGGCTCCGACGAGGAGGATGAGGCTTAAGGTGAGAGGCAGCCGGGACGAGCGCATGAAGGAATCGGTATTGTCGCATCCGCGATAGCAACAGCATCGTCAGGTGTCACCCTATGTTACGGGTTCAATCCTGGCGTTCTTCCGTGATACGAACGCATCCACGTCATCGCGCATTGCTTGAGGAACCGGCATGAACCGTTTGTTCGCCAACCTGCCCACCACCGTCTTCGAAGTCATGTCGAGCCTGGCCCGGGAAACCGGCGCCATCAATCTCGGCCAGGGCTTCCCGGACGATCCCGGGCCGGAGGACGTGCGGCGCGTAGCGGCGGATGCGGTTCTCAACGGCTACAACCAGTATCCCTCGATGATGGGCATTCCGGAGCTGCGCTCCGCGATTGCCGCTCACTACAGGCACTGGCAGGGCCTCGATCTCGATGCGAATACCGAAGTGATGGTGACCTCCGGCGCGACGGAAGCGCTCGCCGGCGCGATCCTCGGCATCGTGGAGCCGGGCGACGAGGTGGTGCTGTTCGAGCCCATGTACGACGCCTATCTGCCGCTCGTGCGGCTTGCCGGCGGCATTCCGAAATTCGTCACGCTCCAGCCCCCGCATTTCCGGCTGACGGAAGAGGCCTTGTCCAAGGCCTTCTCGCCGAAGACCAAGGCCGTGGTGTTCAACAATCCGCTCAATCCCACGGCGACCGTGTTCTCGAACGAGGATTTAGGCCTCCTCGCGGAGTTCTGCCGCAGGTTCGATGCCATCGCGATCTCGGACGAGGTGTGGGAGCACGTGGTGTTCGACGGCCGCAGGCATCAGCCGGTGCTGGGACTGGAGGGCATGCGCGACCGTTCGGTGAAGATCGGCTCGGCGGGAAAGATCTTCAGCCTTACGGGCTGGAAGGTGGGCTTCGTGGCTGCCGCCCCGCACATCATGAAGGTGCTGGCGAAATCCCACCAGTTCCTCACCTTCACCACCGCCCCGAACCTGCAGGTCGCCGTCGCCTACGGCCTGGCCAAGGATGACAGCTATTTCGAGGACATGCGGAAGAACTTCACCCGCAGCCGCGACCGCTTCACGGAAGGTTTGAGGACGCTCGGCTTCGACGTGATCCCGAGCCAGGGCACCTACTTCCTCAACATCGACATCACGCCTCTGGGCGAGACCGACGACGTCGCCTTCTGCCGCCGCCTCGTCATGGAGCATGGCGTCGCCGCCATCCCCGTCTCCGCCTTCTATGCGGAAGGCGCAGTGAAGAACGTGGTGCGCTTCTGCTTCGCCAAGAAGGATTCCACCCTCGATGCGGGGCTTGAACGGCTGGCGGACGTGGTGAAGCGGGTGGCTTGAGCGCGTCCAAGAACCGGCGCGTTCCGGAAGCTGCCGTCTTGACGGGCAGATCATTCGGACTTCAATTAAGCGCCTAGCCGATCAAGGCTTTTCTCTTCTCAGGAGTTCCGCCCTCGATGTTCCGCCTTCTCGCCTCCGTTGCCCTCACCCTGGGGCTTGTGACCGGCGCCGCCGCTCAAGAGCGTGTGGTCAATGTCTATAACTGGTCCGATTACGTGGACCCGAAGGCACTGGACGAGTTCACGAAACAGACCGGCATCAAGGTGGTCTACGACACCTACGACAACAACGAAATTGTCGAAACCAAGCTGCTCGCCGGCAAGTCGGGCTACGACATCGTGGTGCCGTCGGGCCCCTTCGTGCAGCGCCTGATCGGCGCCAAGGTGTTCCAGAAGCTCGACAAGTCGAAGCTTACGAACCTGTCGAACCAGTGGCCGGACGTCACGCAGCGCCTCGCCGTGTTCGATCCCGGCAACCAATATGCCGTGAACTACATGTGGGGCACCACCGGCATCGGCCTCAACGTCAAGAAGGTGAAGGAAATCCTGGGCGACGTGCCGCTCAACACCTGGGATCTGGTGATGAAGCCGGAGTTCTCCTCCAGGCTGAAGGCCTGCGGCATCTACATGCTGGACAGCCCCGAGGACCTCTTCCCGGGCGTGCTGGCCTATCTGGGGCTGAACCCGGATTCCAAGCGCAACGAGGACCTGACCAAGGCGGGCGACGCCCTGTTCCGCATCCGCGGCAACATCCAGAAGTTCCACTCCTCCGAGTACATCAACGCGCTCGCCAACGGCGATATCTGCGTGGCGGTGGGCTATTCCGGCGACATGATCCAGGCCAAGAAGCGCGCCGAGGAAGCCAAGAACAATGTGGAGATCGCCTATGTGATCCCGCGCGAGGGCGCGCTCATGTGGTTCGACAGCTTCGTGATCCCGGCGGATGCCAAGAACGTGGCCGAGGCGCATGAGTTCATCAACTTCATGCTGAGACCCGAGATCGCCGCCATGAACACGAACTACGTGTCCTACGCGTCGGGCAACCTCGCCGCCAAGCAGCATATCGATCCGGCGATCCTCAACGACCCCGGCATCTATCCGGACGAGGCCACGATGAGGCGCCTCTTCACCAACACGGCCTATGACGAGCGCTCGCAGCGCACCGTCACCCGCCTGTGGACCCGGGTGAAGACGGGCCGTTAATCGCCCGCTCAGGATTGATCCTGAATTACTGTTGCGCCCATCGAGCTCCGCCTTAAGGGCGGAGCTTTTGTTTTTGGAAGGACTTTCAGCGATGCGCCTCGCCCTTGCAGCGGCTCTCAGCCTTGCCCTCGGCCTTGCCTCTCCGGCTTTTGCTCAAGAACCCACTCCGCGCCAGCCGACCATCAGCGTCATGGGGACCGGCGAAGCCGAGCTGAAGCCGGACTTCGCCACCATCTTCGTCAGCGTGGAGACCAAGGGGGATACGGTGGCGCAGGCGACGAACGCCAATCGCGCAGGAACGGAGCGTGTGCTTGCCCGCATCCAAGGAATCGGGATCAAGAAGGACGATATCCAGACGGCGAATTTCCAGGTCTTCCAGACGCCGCAGCAGATCGGCCCCGATGGCCGGGAGATCAAGCAGCCGAAGTTTTCCGCCAATCACCGGCTGCGGATCAAAACCCGCGACATCGATGGCGTCGGCCAGCTCGCGGGCGAGATCCTCGCCAGCGGCGACATGACCTTCCAATCGGTCTCCTTCGGGCTCGACCGACAGGAGGAGGGCGGAGACAAGGCCCGCGAAGCCGCCGTGCGCGATGCCAAGCGTCAGGCAGAGGTCTATGCCGCCGCCGCAGGCGTTGCGCTCGGCCGGATCCTGGAGATCCGGGACGGTTCCGCCCAGCCTGTCGAACCGTACCCTGAGATGATGCGGACGCAGATGGCTGCAGCGAAGAACGATGGCGCCATCCCGCTCGTGCCCCCGGCCACGATCCGCTACACCGCCAACGTGCAGCTCGTCTGGGAAATCGCCCCGAAGCCCTGATGGGTCAGCGTCAGGCCGCCCTGACGCTGGCGAGGAACTGATGGATCTCACGGCCGAGGCGCTCGGCTTGGCTGTCCAGCGCAGCGGAGAGATTCGCCACGGCGCGGGCCGCATCGAGGGAGCGGACGGCCACCGTCTCGGTGGTCTCGATGGCCGAGGCTCCGGCCTGCGCTTCCGTCGACACCTGAGCGACGGAGCGGGCGATGTCGGAGACCGCCACCGTCTGCTGGCTCACGGTGCCTGCAACCGTGGAGACCACGCCTGCGAGATCGTCGACGGAAGCCTGCACGGAGCCGAGCGCCACGAGGGTCTCGCGGGAGGCGGCCTGCACCGCCTCGATCTGCCGCGCGATCTCTTCCGTCGCCTTGGATGTCTGTCCGGCCAGATCCTTCACCTCGCTCGCCACGACCGCAAAGCCCTTGCCGGCCTCGCCGGCGCGGGCCGCCTCGATGGTGGCATTGAGCGCCAGAAGGTTCGTCTGGGCCGCGATGGTGCGGATGAGGTCGGCCACCTGCCCGATATGGGAGGTCGCCTCCGCCAGAACCGTCATGCTGCTGGAGGCACCGCGCGCCTCCGCCACGGCGCGCTCGGAAGCCTGCGTCGAGGCATTCGTCTGGGCAGCCACTTCGGCCAACGACGCATCGAGCTCTTCCGCCGCGCTCGCCACGGCCGCCATGTTCTGCGACGTGCGCGACGAAGCAGTGCCGGCGACCTGTGCCTGTCGGGTGACCTGATTGGCCGACCCCTCCAGTTCTCCGGAAGCCGCCGTGAGATCGCCGGTCGCGCGGCGGACCTCACCGAGGATCTGCTCCACGGAAGCATCGAAGCTCGCAATCGCCTCGGCAATGGTCTGGGCGCGCCGCGTCTCGAAGGCAGCCTGCCCTTCCCGCTCCTGCGTCAGCCGCTCGCGCTCGCGGGCGTTGTCGCGGAAGACCAGAACCGTGCGTGCCATGGCGCCGATCTCGTCGGACGCGGCGGTCGAGGGAACCTCGACGCTCGCGTCGCCATCGGCCAAGCGCTTCATGGCCTGCTGCAGGCGAGAGAGAGGAAGGGAGATGGATCGTCCGACGAGGAAGTTGAGGGCAAGACCCAGAGCCAACGTGATGCCCATGGCCCAGAGAATCAGCGTGAAGGTGCGCTGCTGCGAAGCCGTGAGGGCCTCGGCGGTTCTCTGTGCTTCGGTGTGGACCTTGGCCAGGAGCTGGTCGAGCACGGGCACGAGCAGGTCGAACTGACCTTTCAGGCGCTCGCCCTGGCCTGCGACCTGCCGCTCCAGCTCCGCCCAGGAGCTGAAGGCCTTCTGATAAACCTCACCCGCCTGCTGAACGGATGCCTTCTCGGCGGCAACCCCCTCGGGAAGCTGCGCCAGAGCACGGGTGAAGCGACCCTGATCGACTTCGAAGGCGCCGAGCAGGCTCTCGTCCATGACGAGACGCGCGCGGGCCTCCTGCCTGAACAGGCCCAGGGTCGCGGCCCATAAACGCAAGAAGGCCGCCTCGCCGTTTCCGGCAAGCGGCCTGACCAGTTTCTCGAGGTTTTCCTCTGCGGACAGAAGGCTCCCCAGCGCCCCTTCATCCGCCTTGTAGCCGATGCCGGTATAGAGCTTGTCGAGGGCGGTGCCCTGTTCGATCAGAATCGCCGAGCGATCTTTGAGCTCCTTTACCTCCGCCTCGATCAGGGCGGCTCCCGGAGCGGAGCTCATCTCATCGAGTTGGGCGGCAAGAGCCTTGTGCTGATCGAAAAAGGCTTGTCCGTGATGGCCCTGACGGGTCGCGGTCCATTCCAGGGCCACGGCTTTCAGACCATCGGCCCGGCCGCGGAACCGATAGGCCTTCTCGGCCAGGGAAAAGTAAGTCTGCTGCGTCTCGAGAGCCGCTTCCACTTCGCTCCGGCCCATTTGAAACACAGCGCCGATCACCGCGAAGCCAACCACCATGACACCGCTCAGGGCCGCCACACGCACCCTGACAGACGGCCAATGCAAGCCAGCAAGAGACATTGTCCCGATTCTCCCCCATTGTTGGGGGCACGCTAGCGAGGCTTGCTTGCGCGAAGTTGGCGTCGCGGAACGAATGCCCGACGATCGAGGCGATCAGGCCGCCTTCGGCAGCTCGGTCATGATTGCGTAGAGCGCGGCCGCATCCTTCGTGGCGCGCACCCGCTCGATGAGACCGGGCTCGCGCAGCACCCGCGCCACCCGGGCCAAGGCCTTCAGGTGATCCGCCCCCGCCCCCTCGGGCGCCAGGAGCAGGAACAGCACGTCCACCTGCTGACCATCGAGCGCCTCGAAATCGATCGGCCTCTCGAGCCGCGCCACCAGACCGAAGATGCGGGAGAGGCCCGGCAGCTTGCCGTGAGGAATGGCTATTCCCTCGCCGATCCCGGTGGAGCCGAGGCGCTCGCGCTGGAGAAGGGCCTCGTAGATGGCGTTCTCGGACAGGCCCGTGAGTCTGGCCGCATGGGAGGCCAACTCCTGGAGTGCCTGCTTTTTGCCGCTCACGCGCAGGGCGGGCAGAACGGCCTGAGGGTCTAGAAAATCCAGCAAGGGCATCGATCACGCTGCATTAGGATGAAAAGCCTTATGGCCTCACACCGTTCCAGGCAAAAACCAGGCCAAGAGGGGTAATCCCCATCAAGGCTGAGCGGGCGGTGGATCGACCCAACCGATCGCCCCGTCGCCGCGGCGGTATACGACGTTCACGCGGCCGGTGCTAGCGTGGATGAACACGAGAGCGGCCGCTCCCGTGAGATCGAGCTGCATCACCGCGTCGCTGACGGATAAGCGATGAAGCGGCTTGGTGGTTTCCGCAATGACGACAGGGTGATAGCCCTCCTCCTCGACAGCCTCGTCGGTCGGCGATTCGAGCACCGAATAGGGGGCTTCCAGGCCGGCCTCGCGCTCATTGCCGGGATTGGCATGCTCCTTCAGCCGCTGCTTGTAGCGGCGCAGGCGCTTTTCGATGCGAATCGCAGATTGGTCGAAGCTGGAATAAGCATCCTGGGCCGCACCCGAAGCCTCGATGGTCATGCCCGAGGTCAGATGGAGCACGCAATCGGTACGAAAGCCGGTGCCGTCGCGGGCCACCGTCACATGGCCGGAATAGCCGCCATCGAAATATTTCGACATAGCGTCCGCCACACGCGCCTGAACCTGGGATCGAAGGGCCTCACCGATATCGAGATTCTTGCCCGAAACCCTCAGCGTCATGGCGATCTCCCTTTGAATGCTCCCATTTTGATGGGACTGGCTTGAAGCCATCATGACCTTAACCCAAGGCAAAGCAAGCGCCATTGCAGGATGTCATGATGTTCTCAAGCGATGGCGTCTCCGGCGCTCGGCCGAAGAGGGAATGCGCAAGGCCTCCCGGTATTTGGCGATGGTCCGGCGGGCAACATCGATCCCCTCGGCTTTCAATACTTGTGCAAGTGCCTCATCCGAGAGCACCTTGTCCGGCGCCTCGGCCTCGATCAGCTGCCGGATGCGGTGGCGGACGGCCGTGGCCGCATGCTCCCCCTCGCCTGTCGCCGCGCTGAAGAAGAATTTCATGGGATGCGTGACGCCGCCCGCACCGATGGCCTTATTGGCAACGACGCGCGAGATCGTGGATTCGTGCATCCCAATGGCCTCGGCCACGCTTTTCAGGGTCATGGGCCGTAAAGCCGCGATGCCTTCTCGAAAGAAGCCCTCCTGCTGGCGCACGATCTCGGTCGCGACCGTCAGAATGGTCTTGGCCCTCTGGTCGAGGCTGCGGGTGAGCCAGCTTGCCGTCTGGAGGCAATCGGAGAGAAAGCTCTTGTCCTCGGTCTTGCGCACCGCCTTCGCCACTTCCGCATAATAGGTGCGGTTGAGCAGGACGCGCGGCAGGGTGTCGGGGTTGAGCTCCACGATGAAGCTCCCGTCGGCGGCCGGGCGCACGAGCACATCGGGCACGAGCACGTCGATGGGTGCGGCCGTGAAGGCAAGGCCGGGCTTCGGCTCCAGGCGCCGAATCTCGGCGAGCATGTCGATGAGATCATCGCGATCGACGCCACAGAGTTTCTGGAGCGTCGCGAAATCCTGGCGGGCGACGAGGTCCAGACGCGAGAGCAGGATCTGCATGGCCGGATCGAGCCGGTTCCGCTCCCGCAGCTGGATCTCGAGGCATTCTCTCAGGTTTCGCGCCCCGATTCCCGAGGGCTCGAAGGTCTGGATCAGCTTCAGGGCAGCTTCAGCCTGCTGCAGAGATATCCCGAGCCGATCGGCCACATCCTGAAGACCCTCGGCGAGGTAGCCTGCCTCGTTCAGGTTATGGATCAGGTGACGGCCGATCTCGCGCAAGGTGGAATCAGCGGATGCAAGATCGAGCTGTGCCTCGAGGTAATCCGTCAGGCTCTGCGCACCGGCGAGCGTTGCCTCGAGCTCGGGCTTCAGCTCGGAATGAGCGGAAGCCTGAGCTTGAGACGAAGCTCCGGCAACGGCTTCTCCCCGCGCCGGCGGCGGGCCGGGGGCCATTCGTCCACCGGACTCGGCAAATCTCTGCCTGGCGCGCAGGAAATCGGCAAGGCTCGGAAGCGGCGCATCCCCATGCGCCTCCGCTTCCTGCAGGAGCGGATTGCGCTCGAGCTCCGCCTCCACATAAGCGGCAAGCTCCGCATGGGAGAGCTGCAGCAGCTTGATGGATTGAACGAGCTGGGGAGTCATCGTCAGGGACTGGCCCTGGCGCAGCTCAAGCCGTTGCATCGAACTCATCACGCACCCAGCAAACCTCAAGGCACGCTTCTTGCATGCCTGATTCTTTTACTGCGATGTCCGCCGTGACGTCAAAAGGCAGATCGTCCTAAACCATCTGCCTTTCGTTTGATGCTCTTTTTATTGTCACGCATCGTTGAAAGCGGAAAACCGGGTCCACTTTTCCGCACGATGCCTAAAGGCGGAAATCTTCACCGAGATAGAGACGGCGCACATCCTCGTTGGCAACGATCTCGTCCGGCGCGCCTTCGGTGAGCACGCGTCCAGAATGGATGATATAGGCCCGGTCGATCAGGCCCAGCGTCTCGCGCACGTTGTGGTCGGTGATGAGCACGCCGAGGCCGCGGCGGGTGAGGTGCCGCACGAGGTTCTGAATATCGCCCACCGCGATGGGGTCGATGCCTGCGAAAGGCTCGTCGAGGAGCATGAAGGTGGGTTCGCCCGCAAGCGCGCGGGCGATCTCGCAGCGACGACGCTCACCGCCCGAAAGCGCGATGGAGGGTGCCTTGCGCAGGCGCGTGATGTTGAACTCGTCCAGCAATGCGTCGAGCTTGCGCTCTCGCTCCTTGCGGCTCGGCTCCACGATCTCGAGCACGGCGCGGATGTTGTCCTCCACGCTCAGGCCGCGGAAAATCGAGGCTTCCTGCGGCAGGTAGCCGATGCCGAGGCGCGCGCGGCGATACATGGGCAGGCCGGTCACGTCGTGGCCGTCGAGACTGATGATGCCGCGATCCGCCGAGACCAGGCCCGTGATCATGTAGAAGATCGTGGTCTTGCCCGCGCCGTTGGGACCGAGAAGGCCCACCGCTTCGCCGGCGCGCACATTCAGGCCCGCATCCTGCACCACCGTGCGGCCACGATAGCTCTTCTGCAGGCCTTTCACGGCGAGGACGCCAGGGCCGCCGAAGACGCCCGCATCCTCCACGCGGCCGAACAGATGCGGCGCAGGCCCCGCCGGATGGCGGCCTAAGGTCGTCGTGTCCGCCGGGGCGGATTGGGGGCGGTTGAAAAGAGACTTCACGGAATCCATCGCCGAAAAGGAAAGGAGGAGGCCGGATCAGCCCATGAACTTACGGTTTGGGCTTGGCATTGCCCGCGCCTGTCGGGGCCGGTCCGCCATTACCGGGCACGAACAGTGCCCTTACACGACCACCGGGCTTGGTGTCGATGCTCGCCACGCCTGTATTGATGTCATAGACCACGCGCTCGCCCCGGGTCACGTTGGGGCCGTCGCTCAGAGCGGCGTTGCCGGTGAGCAGGATCTTGTTGGCCCCCCGGTCGAAGGTGGCATTGTCGCCAGTGGCCACCTGCGTCTTGGAGACGATCGTGACCGGGCCCTTGCACTCGATCTTCTTGATCGCGCTCTCGCTCGGCCCCTGGGCTGTCGCCGCGGCGGGCTGCGCGCCGCCTTCACGGTTCTGCTGCTCGTAGAACACGGTCATGGCCGTGCACTTCATGGTGCTCTCGCCCTGGACGGCCACCACATCGCCGGAAAAGACCGCGCGCCCTTCCCTGTCGAACACGTCGAGCTTGTTGGCGTCGATCTTGATCGGCTCCTTGCTGGACCCGAAATTGCCGAAGCCGACCGCCCGCTCCTTCGAGGCCTGGGCCCAGGCAGCAGATGTCGCTGCGGGAAGGAGAAGCGCGAGAGCGAGCGCGTGACGTGCGAGACTCATCATGGACGAACACTTGTCGGTTGGGCCGCATTGGCGGCATCAGGAGAAGGAACGGGAGCGGACGGGTCAGAATCGGTCGAGGGCAAGAAGGTGGTGCGCACACGTCCCTTGAAGCTCATGACCCTGCCGTTGTCGATGACCCTGAGGCCTTGAGCGTCGATCTGACCATTGCCGCCGAGGATCACGGTGACAGGCTCGCTGGACGTCACCAGGCCGGCCTTGAAGTCCACGAAGGCGGAGCGCATCTGGACCTCCTGGCCCGCATCGGTCCTGACACGGACGTTCTGCTTCAGGTTCATCTGCTCCTTCTGGGTATCCAGCACGCCGACCTTGGCCTCAAGCCTGGCGGCGCTTCCCTTGTCGTCGGTGACGACGCGGGCTCTCAAGTCCTTCAGCTCCACGAAATTGGGCTTGCGCACATCCTGCGTAGCGGCGCTGGCCGTCACCTCATAAGGCCGGTTGTCGTTCTTGAACCCTGTGAGCTTCGGGGCTTCCATGGTCACGTTCGTGCCGTTGACCCCGATGGAGCCGAAGCTCAGGTTCTCGATCTTCTTGAAGGGGTCGAAATAGGCGAAGAAGCCCACGACCGCCATCGACAGGACGGAGCCCAAAGGGATTGCGACCTTGGCGAAGCGTACCCAGCGGGAATGGCGCCGGGCCTTCTTGAAGGCGCGCGTGCGCGCAGCCGGCTTTGATGCCGGGCCACCCTGTATCGTGGTGCCCTGAAGTCCCGCCACGTCTGATCCAATCCCTTCCGTCCCACTGCGGTCTGGCGCCATGCCTATCGGTGATGGCGATGTTATGACGGATATGGGTTTTATGCGGGAAAGTTTAAGCCTGCGTCAACTATGCGCAAAAATGTCCGTCTCGGGCCAGCCGAGAAGGTCGAGCTGCGCCCGGGTCGGCAGGAACGAAAAGCATTGATGGGCAATGCCGAGGCGGTTTTCCCGCTCCAGCCTCTGGTCCAGCTTTTCCTTCAAGGCATGCAGGTACAGAACGTCCGAGGCCGCATAATCGAGCTGGGCCGGGGTCAGCGTCTCCGCACCCCAGTCGGAGGATTGCTGCTGCTTGGAAATCTCCACCCCGATGAATTCCCGCACGAGGTCCTTGAGGCCGTGCCGGTCCGTATAGGTGCGCACCAGCCGTGAGGCCACCTTGGTGCAGTAGACGGGTCTCGGCATCACGGCGAAGGCATGGAAGAGCACGGCGAGGTCGAAGCGGGCATAGTGAAAGATCTTGAGCACGCTCTCGTCGGCGAGCACGCGGATCAGGTTCTCCGGCAGCGGGCCGTCCTTCAGGATCTGCACCACATCGGCCGTGCCGTCGCCCTTCGAGATCTGCACCACGCAGAGCCGGTCCCGATGCGGATTGAGGCCCAGAGTTTCGGTATCGATCGCAATCGCGGAGCCGGGCAGATAATCCGCGGGCAGGTCGCCGCGATGAAAGCGTGCTGTCATGGAAAGCTAGCCACCTGAATAAGACATCGATCTTGGCTTAACCCGTCTCGGAACGGGCTTCAACGATCAAAAAAAGCCCCGCCGGGGAGCGGGGCTTTGCAGATGATGGATGGTGCGCCTCAGTAGCAGACCTGAACCCTCCGCCAGACATAACGACCGTAGCGGTTGACCACGCGCCTGCGCTCGATCACGCACGTGGGCGCGTAATAGGATGGATAATAGGCCGGCCCGTATCCATAGTAGTAGGGGCTCGCCAAGGTGCCGAGGGTCAGGCCTCCGATGAGACCGGCCACGACAGCACCGCCGCCGTCATAATAGCGGTCACGGTAATAACGGCGGTAGGGATAGTAGGGATACCGGCTATAATAGCGGTAGCGAGGGCCATAATAGGCAGCGCGACGGTAGCCGTAGTAACGGGGACTGTAGTAGGCAGCGCGACGGTAGCCGTAGCGGGGCCCGTAATAGGCGGTGCGACGATAGCCGCCGTAGGAACGGGGGGAGAAAGAACCTCGGGGATAATACCGCGCTCCCCGATACTCCATACCATAAACTCCGGTGCGCCCTGTCAGGACCGGGCGGGGAATCGACTGTGCCGAAGCAGTGCTCAGCTCGGCCGCCGCGGCACCACCGAAGAAGAGCACCGCAGCCATGAGGGTTTTGAACGATGCACGCATGGCATCCTCCAGGATACGCCACATAGGATAACGGTAGATCGTATTCCGATGTTCCGCTTTTACCCCATCATGGGACCAAGACGCCATTCGACGAAAGCCCCCCAGCCTGCCGATGGGCTCATGCGGCGCAGCGCTCCGTCTCAAGGGAGGAGGTAGCGCCATACAGCTTCGGGAGCTGTCATATCCTTCAGGGATCTCTCGGCTGTCCACCAAAGCGATCTTCGGATCCCAACACCGTCGGGCAACGCGGGCCGGCCACGAGTTCCTCGAGAGTCGCCGTCAGGGTTTCGCGGCTGATCGGTTTCTCGAGCCACGGCACATTCTGCAGCTCGGGAGGACAATCTTTCTTCGGCGGCAACCCCGAATAGATCGCGAAGGGGATGCCCCGGCTCTTCAGTTCACGGGCGATCTCCAGCGACGTGCCATCCTTGATCATGACATCAAGCAGAGCAATGTCAGGCGTATCGCTTTCAAGCCAGCGCAGGGCCTGCGCGTTACTCACGAAGGGGCCTTCCACCGCAAACCCTGCCTCTTCAAGGGAGGCCTCGAGCGACATCCCGATCAGAGCTTGGTCTTCGACAATCATGCAGCGCGTTTGAGGCATCAAATCCGCTTTCGTGTCACCTTGCTTTGAGCGAGAGGCCCGAGGGAATGGAAGAGGTTTATCCAAGAAAAAGCGAATCGTCCCGTCTATTCGCAGAGTGAAATGTGCCTCAAGGCTGCCCGCATCTCATTCACTCATGTAAATCTGGGCTTTATGGAAGAATTTAAGATTTTGATGACCTATGATCCCGTAGCGTCAGGCATGCCTTACGAAGCACTGACGAAATTTTTTGACTATTGCTATTCGGGTCTTGTCGGGCCGCATCCTTGGACACAAATTCCTAACCCGTAATTCCGCTGGGAAATCGGTCCAGCTTCACATAGGTTAATGCACCAGCCAGCCAGGAGACGTCTGTTCTTGAGTCCAGAATTCGGAAGGGATGCAAATGGCGGCTGAAACACCCCTGAAGGAGCAGATGCTGGCCGCCATCCCTCATCTGCGCGCCTTCGCCATCTCTCTCTGTGGCAATGTAGATCGCGCCGACGACCTGGTGCAGGGCGCTCTTCTGAAGGGCCTGAGCAACCTCGATAAGTTTCAGCCCGGCACGAGCATGCAGGCCTGGCTCTTCACCATCCTGCGCAACGACTTTCTCACCCAGGCTCGCCGCAGGAAGCGCGAGGTCGAGGATCCCGAAGGTGCCTGGGCCGAGCGCGTGGCCGTGCTGCCCGAGCAGGGATCGCGGCTCGATTTCGATGACATGCTGAAGGCGCTCAGCCAGCTTCCTCTCGACCAGCGCGAGGCGCTTCTGCTCGTGACCGCAGAGGGTCTGACCTATGAGGATGCCGCGCGGATCTGCGGCACCAATATCGGCACCATCAAGAGCCGCATCAATCGTGCGCGCCGTCGCCTGGCCGAGCTCATGAATTTCGACGCTCACGACGATCTCGGCCCCGACCGTCTCGTCAAGGCCGCCCTCTTCATGCACACATCGGCTTAAGGTGAAACGCTAGAGCATCGTGCGGAACCGAAGGTCCGCTCAAAACGATGCGCTCCTCTCAAGGCTGAGCATCGGATCGATCCCAAAAGTGCAAGTCCACTTTTCACGTCCGATGCTCTAGCCCCGACAAAGCGGCCTGCGCGCCCGGATCGAGGCGACAGCAGCACGATACTCGGCCGCCGCCTGAGGATCGATCCGCCGAAGAGCAGCAGTTACGGCATCGATCTGCGACTTCGGCTTCAACTCAGGCAGGCCCCCGTTCGCAACCTGCTCAAGCAGGATCTCGTCCCTTGCCCATGAAATCAGGATCGTGCGCTTCTCGTGCCTCGACAGCAAAGGATGCGAGACGACTTCAGCAGGATGCCGGAATGCGCTTCTCGGATCGGCCAAGGCATCCGCAAGCGACGGAACAGGAAGGCAGGATGCGTTGGCCGGCAGGGGATGCATGGTGTGCTGGATATAATCGACATCATGAGCCATCGTCCGATTCATCGGAGCTCCTTCTCCCGTGAACAGAAGTGGGCGCCCGGTTCTCCGGGCGCCCTGCCATGTGACGTGGTTCGAGGTTTAGTGCTTGGTGGTCTCCGCGCTGTTGACGGAGATGCGCCTCACGTTCGGCTTGGCTTCAGCCGATTTGGGCATCGTGACGGTGAGCACGCCATTCTTGAAGGAGGCGTCGATCTTGTCCTCCTCCACATCCCAGGCGAGCGGGATGCGGCGCTCGAAGCGACCGTAATAGCGCTCGCTGAAGGCGCGGTCCTTGTCCTCGATCTCGGACTTCTTCTCGCCGCGGATGGTCAGGACGCCGTCGCCCATCAGCACCTCGACATCCTTGTCCTCCATGCCCGGCAGCTCGGCCGAGACGCGCACATCCTTGTCGGTTTCGATGACTTCCACATGCGGCCACCCGCCCATGCGGCCCGTGCCGCCGAACGATCTGAATGGGGCGACTTCGAAATTGCGGAAGACATCGTCAAAGAGCCGGTTCATCTCACGATGAAGGGTCATGAAGGGATCGCCCTCCTCGCGGAAGCGGCTCGGGGTCGTCTGGTTTTCACGGCCCCAGGGGATCAAATCGCGCATGTTCATGGCTCAATCCTCCTTATCTGCACAGACGATGATGCGGCGCCGGTTCCCAACCGGCACCGGTTCCATCATTCATGCCTTAAGCGGCCTTGTTGTGTTCGATCTGCTGCGGCTGGGACTTAGCCGTCGTGATCTCGATCCGGCGCGGTTTCAGGGCCTCGGGCACCTCGCGCTTCAGGTCGATCGTCAGCAGGCCGTTCTCGAGGCTCGCACCAATGACCTTCACGTGGTCGGCAAGGTTGAAGGTCTGCTTGAAGGCGCGGGTCGCGATGCCGCGATGCAGATATTGCTTGCCCTCCTCCGAGCCCTTCTTCTGGCCCGAAACGAGAAGCTGGTTCTCTTTCTGCGTGATCTCGATCTCATCGGTCGAGAAGCCGGCAATCGCCATGGTGACGACGTACTGGTCCTCGCCCGCCTTCTCGATGTTGTAGGGCGGCCAGTTCGCCATGGAATCGATCTGCGAGGACTGATCGAGCAGATCGAACAACCGGTCGAAGCCGACCGTCGAGCGATAGAGGGGAGAAAAGTCGAAAGCCGATCTCATAGCTACATCCTCCATATGAGCAACGTAACCATAAGGACACCGGACACCCGCCGGCGCCCGTACGGCCAATCCTGAAAAGGCCTTGGCAATCATGATGTTGGGTATGCTCTCTTGGATTTTCAAGAGGGTGCGGCAGACGTTTTTTCGATCGCGCGATTGCCCTCGAAACAGGCTGGCCACACGGCTCCTGCGCCGCTAGAGCATCGTGCGGAACCGCAGGTCCGCGTCAGCGAAAAGTGGATCCGGTTTTCCGCTCTCAACGATGCCCTACTCCAGAAAGGAAGCATCATGGGCGTCGATGAAGGAAGGACAGTTCATGCTGCGCGCAATCTCCCTCGCCGTTTTGACGACCCTCTCCGCCCTATCCTCAGCGACGCAGCCATCGGATGAAATCGTCCTCGCCCAACAGCAGCAACAGCCGCCGCAGCAGAGCCCGAAGCGCGATTGCGAGAGAAATCGGGATGAGGGCGTGAGCGCCTGATCAGAGCTGAGGCTCGGAAGCAGGTTCCGCCGCAAGTGCCGGCAATGCCTGCTCGTCTTGGATCTGCCTGCGCCGGCGCAGAGCGGCGTTGAGTTCGGCGCCAAAGATGAAGATCGCGGAGGAGATCTGCAGGAAGATCAGCGCCGTGAGAATTCCGGCGAGCCCCGCATAGGTGGACTTGATGTGGGCGACATTGGCCAGGAATTCGCCATAGAGCGTCGCGCCCGCAAGCCAGAGGACCAGCGTCGCCACGACGCCGGGAAGAACGTCCCTCAAGTTCGGGCGTGTGTCCGGCAACCAGAGATGCGTGGCCGTCAGCCCAACGACGAGCACGATGGACGCCAGCGCATAGCGCACGAGATCGTAGGTGAGGCGCACCGATTTCAGGTCCGTCATGTACGACACCGTGGTGCGCCAGATCGAGGGCCACAGCACCACGAGAACGGACGCCGCCACCAGCGCGCCTGCGCCCATCGCCACGAAGCCGACGCCGATGAGCCGCGCCTGCCACCAAGGCCTTGAGCGCGCAACGCCGTAGGCGCGGCAGAGCGCAATGCGCAGGCTCTCGACGCCATTCGTCGCGACGAGCAGCGTGACCACGACGGAGATCGTCAACACGTTGCGCTTCGGGATGAGAACCTTGCCGGCCTCGCTCGCCAGCGGACCCGCGACGCCCTCGGGCCAGAAATCGAAGAGCAGGTGAACGATGTGCGTGGAAATGCGCCCTGCGCCGAGAAAGGCCGCCAAGGCCGCCACGCAGATGAGGAATGGGAAGAGTGCGATGACGAGGGAGAGGGCCACATGGCTTGCCATGGCCAAGCCATCGTTGCGCGCAAAGCTCACCCCGGCATCGGCAATGGCCGCGAGGATGGAGCGAAGACGGGCAGGAAGGACGGCAAAGGTCATCGAGGCGAACGGTGAGATGGATCGGCAGATCGGGCCGGAGGTTTCGCGCGACCCTGATCCTTGATGCTATCCGAGCTTGTCCCTGGCAAGGCCTAAGATGCCTCAGGGCAACTCCTGAAAGGTTGTCATTGATCTTAAGCCTCGTCCTTCGAGACGCAGCCGTGGCTGCTCCTCAGGATGAGGCTTCGAGACGCGAGCAAGCTCGCTCCTCAGGGTGAGGCTCGGGAGAGCCTCCTGATCCAAGCCAAACTCTCAGCCGCTTTGAGCCCGCGCTTCCTGGGCGAGTTGCACGAGCCTGGGACGCAGCTCCTCAGGGCCTTTCAGTGGGGTCGGGAAGGTGAGCCGCAGCAGCTCGTCGCCCAGTGCCAGCTGGAGGCCTTCCGGATCGATGCCGATCAGCCGCCACGCCCCCTCCCTCGCCCCGCACAGCCTCGTCGCGTAGAGCGCCACCGCCTCGGCATGGTCCTCGTTCATGTGCTCGACGGCTCCAGCCTCCAGCTCGGCAAAACCGGGGAAGGCGGAAAAGTCGGTGAGCAGATCCTCAGCAGCCATGCGGTAGGCGCGGCCGAAGCCGCCGTTGAGGCTGCCCGAGGTGACGTTCAGGCGCCAGAAGGCGAAATCGGGAAAGTCGACATAGAGAGCAGCCTTGGGATGCTGCAGCAGGTAGCGGCGGCGCACCTGTTGCGCCTTGTCCGAGCCGGGCTCGAGCTGCTCGGCTTCAGCGAGCAGGGTGAGGCGGGGATGAGCAAGGGGATCGCCCTTGCCGATGGCGGAGAGCAGCAGCGAGCAGCGCGGATCGGCGACGAGCAGGCGGGTATGGATCGAGAGCCGGGAGGTGAGGATCACCGGCGAGCCGTCGAGATCCGTTCCCACCGCCACGAGGCTGGCGAAGGGCATGCCGTTCCCGGCCCCGTTCGTCGCCAGCGCCCCCGAGCGGGCGGTGCGCATCAGCCGCTTGGCGAGATGCCGCGCCTCGCCATCCACCGGTAAAGTCGGGTCTTTCTCCATCGCGCTCGCATTCCCTCATCATGGAAGCCGTCATCTTACACACCTCGCGCTCAGGCGCGAATGCGGAGAGGCTACTGGACGTGATTGCGGCGCTCCCGGTCGAGAATGAAGAGGTGGTCGTCCAATGGGAGTGTGATGGTGCAGTGAAGACCGTGTGGCGTGAAATCCAGCTCCGCCTCGCTGCCAAGCTCATAGCCCAGGGTGCGCTCGATCAGCTCGGTGCCGAACCCGCGCCGCCGCGACTTGTCACTCGAGAGCCGCACCCTCGTCTCAATCCACTGAAAGACGAGCCGCGGCTCGTCTCCCGACCGGTCGATGGTCCAGGTCACCGCGATGCGCCCCTCCGGGATCGAAAGCGCGCCATATTTCACCGCATTCGTCGCCAGCTCGTGGATCGCGAGCGCAAACGTCTCGGCGGGCTTGGGCTGAAGACGCATTGCGGGGCCGGAGATGCTCTTCACCTGCTCGCCTTCATGGGCGGTGACTGCGCGCAGTTCGTCAGCCACGAGTATTTCGAGATCAACGCCCGCCAAAGGATTGCGCGTGACGGCCGCCTGCACGCGGGCGAAGGCATCGATGCGCCCTTCGAGATGCATGGCGTAGTCCTCTGGCGTCGCGCTGGTGGCTGCCGTTCGGCGGGCAATGGAGCGGATCACGCCGAGCGTGTTTCTCACGCGATGCTGCAACTCCGCCAGCAGCAGCTTGGCGTGGCGCTCGCTGGCCCTCAGCGTTTGCTCATAGGCCTGACGCTCCGTGGTGTCCTGACCGATCTTGAGAAAGCCCTGGAGGCTGCCGTCCGGCCGCCTCAGGGCCGCCACGCTGCCTTCAATGAAGACCTGTCTGCCGTCCTTGCGCAGATGCCAGCGCACGTCCTGAGCAAAGCCCTTGGTGCGAGCCGTCTCGATTTCCCTTTCGGGCTCGCCTGCTTCACGATCCTGCTCCGTGAACAGGATGCTTCCGGGCTGGCCGATGATCTCCTCCGCGCTCCACCCGAAAACGAAAGCAGCCCCGGCAAACCAGTCGGTGATCCGGTCCTGCGGGTCGGTGATGAGGATGGCGTAGTTGCGCGCGCTCTCGACGATCAGGCGGAACCGCTCCTCGCTCTCGCGCAGCGCCGCCTCGGCGCGCTTGCGGTCGGTGATGTTCATGCCCACGCCGACGAGCCGCTGCGGCGTTCCGTCTGGACTATTGATGAGAGTGCCGTGCTCTTCGAGCCAGATCGGCTCTCCGGAATCCGGGTTGATGACGCGCGTCACCTCGTGGAATTCCGCCTCGCCTCGCATGGCACGCAGCGTCGCTTCTCTCTGTCGATCCCTCTCCTCGGGGGCGATGAGTTCAGCGATGCGCGTCATCAGGTCGGGCGATTGCTGATCGGTCGCGAATCCAGTGACCTCATCGACGTTTTCGGAGAAGGTCACCTTGCCGGTCGCAACGTCGATCTCCCAGAGATAAAATCCGGCGGATTGCATCGCCAGCCGCATCCGCTCCTCGCTTGCGCGCAAGGCGACCTCGGCACGCACCTTGCGAGTCGTCTCGACCACCGTATCGATCATGCCGAGGACCGATCCGTCGGCGGCGCGAACGGGACTGTAGGAGAAGGTGAAGTAGGCCTGCTCCGGCTTGCCCGAGCGGTTGATGACGAGCGGGTAATCCTCGATGGACGTCGATTGGCCGGCAAGCGCGCGCTCGGCGATGGGTCCGATCTCGTGCCAGGCCTCGCTCCAGATCTCCGCAAAGGAGCGGCCGAGCGCCTCGGGCTTGTCTCCTAGGATGGGGCGGAAGGCATCGTTGTAGATGGTAACGAGATCCGGTCCCCAGATCAGAGCGGCTGGAAAGCCGGAATCCAGCACGAGGGCTGCCGCTGATTTCAGCTCCGCAGGCCAGGTGTCGATGGGCCCGAGCGGCGTCGCAGCCCAGTCGTGCGCGCGCATGCGTTTAGCCATCTCGCCGTTGCCGGGCGGCCAAGAGGTTCTGTCAGCGGCAACCTGCTGCATACGCTCACCTCACCCGATCGGCACGACGACGCTTCAGCACGATCAGGTCTTCGCTCCTCATCATTCATTGGCATCCATCTCATGCCCATCGCGGTTGAGGTGCAGGTAGTTGTCGTTGAACAAGGCAACTTCCTGCAGAGCCTCAAGGTCCGGAATGGTGAGGGCCTTTCCCTTCAGGACGATGAGATTCGAGGCCCGTAGTTCCTGGAGCGTGCGGTTCACATGAACCGTCGAGAGGCCGAGCGTCTCGCCAAGATCCGCCTGTGTCACGGGGATTTCGCAGCTGTGGTCCCTGGTGAGCCCGACCATGCGCAGGCGGATAAAAAGCTCGCAGAACAGATGGGCCATGCGCTCCGTCGCCTCGCGCTGGCTGTTGTTGACGATCCATTCCCGGGAGATCGCATTCTCCACCAGCGAATCCCACCAGAAGGCGCGGCTGAGGCGCGGATAGGTGTCGGTCAGCTCGATGATCGTATCCTTCGGAATTTCCGCCAGAGAGACAGGCGTGATCGCGCCGATGGAATGATCCATCTCCTTCAGGATGAACATGCGCATATCGCAGATGTCACCGGGGATGCTATAGCCCATGATCTGCCGCCGCCCGTCCTCCAGCACCTTGTAGCGGCAGGCCCATCCCTCCAGGATCAGGTTGATCTGGGATGGTCGGTCCCCTTCGTAGACGATGTCCTCACGCGGATTGAGCTGACGCACTTTCTGCGCAGCCGTTCGCTCAAGGGACGTCTTTTCTTCGCTGGAGAGCTTCGTAAAATGCTCCAGCTTGCGGATCAGGTGGATGGCCATCTCCGGGGAGCCCTCTCAGGAGCCGCAGCATAAAGAGCCGGGAACGGTGCACGCCTAACGTATGTTATTCGAAGAGGCCGGCCGAGGGGCCCTTCAGGGATAGCTAAGGCTCCCACGAATCCGGACAAGGAGGAGGCCATGGGGAACTCTTCTGCGGGAAAAGCGCTCGCGCGGTGCCGGGTTCTCGTTGTCGAGGACGAGTATTTCATCGCCGACGACATGGCGAGAGCTTTGCAGAAAATCGGAGCCGAGGTGGTCGGCCCCATACCGAAGAAGGACAGAGCTCTGGCGCTGCTCTCTTCGGGCGAACAGATCGACGCCGCTGTCCTCGACATCAATCTGCGTGGCGAGGAAGTTTTTGCTGTCGCGGATGCGCTGACCGAGCGCGGCATTCCGTTCGTCTTCGCCACCGGCTACGATGCATCCTCGATTCCGCCGAGCTATAAGGGCATCCCACGGTGGGAGAAGCCCTTCAGTCCGGATGCGCTGGCGCGGGCTCTCCCCGGCATTGTGGGAAACGCCTGAGGCTGGCTTGAAACGGAAAAATGCCTTTGCCGGTTTTCCAATCCAGCGGACCTCAGGCACCAAGGAGGGCGCCATGAAAATCTCTGCATTCGCTGCCGCTCTGATGGCTTTCTCGGCTCCAGCGCTGGCCCAGACGTCCGGCGACCATGCCCAGCATCACCCGGAAGGGGCCGTGACGCAGCAGGCTCAACCAGGATCTCAGATGCCCATGGGCCAGATGATGCAGACCATGCCCCAGGCCCGCATGGACATGATGCACAGCCGCATGATGGGGGGATCCGACAGAGGTGGCATGATGGGCCGCTTCTCGGCCGAGGACATGAGCGCTTTCGCCGACGCGCACATTGCGGCTCTCCGGGCCGGGCTGAGGCTGTCCGCCGAACAGGAGAAGCTGTGGCCTCCCGTCGAAGAGACATTGAGAAGTCTCGCCCGCCTTCACATGGCCCACATGCAGGTCATGCGCCAGAACAGGGGCATGATGAGAATGGACCCCGTCGGCACCCTGCGTGCCATGGCGGACCATATGGGCCAGGGGTCCGAGGCCATGCGAAAGCTCGCCGACGCAGCCGCTCCGCTCTACGCGACACTCGATGAGGCTCAGAAGCGGCGGCTCCATGTCCTCATCCGCTCCATGCCGAGGGCCATGATGGGCCGCGGAATGATGGATCCTGGCCGCCGTGCCATGATGCGCGACTGGGACGATGACGACGATGATGATCAGGACAATCGCTGAAGCACAGCAGCTGTCATTTCATCAGCGTCTGATCAACCGATTGTAAACCGGCACGAACAGTACCACCGTGATCCAGGCAGCGGCCAAGCTGCCGATCACGCCCTCGGCAAAGCTGCGCGGGAGATTGTCCGGCTGAGATGCGAAGATCTCGATCCAGCCATGAGCGAGCCCGGCCGTGGGCCACACCAGCGTCGCCAGATAGCAGAGAATGAACAGCCCTATGAGAGCACTGGAGAGCGCCCAACCGGCTGCCATCAGGCTCATCGGCGAGACCCGGTGTGTCTCAGTTGCAGGAACGGTGTTCTGAAGAGTTGAAGCAGACATGGTCGCCTCCTCAAAGGCAACGACTTCACATCTGTAATTATAAGCCTAAGCCCCTGAAAGAGAACCTGAAATACTGTGTTTCGGAAGCCTGAGGGATGGTCTCGAGATCAAATCGAGGCGGCTGCCTGACCTTGCCGCGACGGGAGGGCGCATCGTTCATTGATCGATCCTCATCGGAGTTCGTCTCATGTGCGGATGCAGCACCCCTCATTCTCAAGCCGCCACGACCGTTGAGCGTAACCCGACTGCCATGGCTCTCAAGGGTGGAGCACATGACCTGCGGCTATCGACGCCCTCGTCGCCAAGGCCGGCTACACCCTGAGCGCAGCCTAAACCTCTACAGGCGGCCTCACGCCGCCTGTCATTCTCATGGCAAACCAAGCATCGTCCGCCGATTGTCTCGGGGACGCGCAAGACGAGCGCAAGATCAAGCCGTCGGCACCCCGAAATTACTTATGTTAATCGCAGACGAAATAACATCTGAAAATCTTCGTTCCATCTGGGAACAAGGGGCTCTGCTCACGGATTGAGCAGTCCCAAGGTTCATTTTGAACGCTCTTAGTCACCAAGAATCCGAAATCACAGCAAAGACGTGTTGCGTGCGGGCGCAGCCGTCTGCCGCGTTCCCATGAGGAGTTCAAGCGTGGGTGAAGATTTGCAGGCGCAGGCCGGATCTGCGGACATCGTATCTCAGCAGATTGATCGAGAACAATCCGATAAAGCCCAAACATCCGGTGAGGTCGCAAAGCCCATGCGCGTCATCGAGAAGGGCGTCTATCGCGGACCTCACCTTTACAGCCTGACGCCCATGATCCGGATCAAGCTCGATCTCGGCTCGCTGGAGGAGTGGCCCTCCGACCGCCTTCCCCATTTCACCGAACGGCTCCTCGCCCTGCTGCCGGGGTTGCACCAGCATGGCTGCTGCTTCCACGAGCCTGGCGGCTTCGTGAGGCGTCTCGAGGAAGGAACCTGGCTTGGCCATGTGGCCGAGCACGTCGCCATCGAGCTTCAGTCGCTCATGGGCCTTCGCGCGACGCGCGGCAAGACGCGCTCCGTGCGTGGTGAGCCCGGTGTCTACAACGTCATGTACGTCTACGAAGAAGAGGAGACGGGCCTTCTCGCCGGACGCCTCGCGCTCCAGCTCGTGGACTCGCTTCTCCCGGCCGAGATGCAGGGCGTTCAAGGGCTCGACCGCATCTACAAGGACGAGGAGGAACCTGCACTCCAGGCCGCTTTCGATCTGCAGGCCGCGCTCGCTGCGCTCAAATATGTGCATCGCCGCAAGGCGCTTGGGCCGACGACGCTCTCCCTCGTGCAGGAGGCCGAGCGTCGCGGCATCCCGGTCATGCGCCTTGACGATCAAAGCCTTGTGCAGCTCGGGACCGGCCGTTATCAGAAGCGTATCCGCGCCAGCATCACGAGCTTCACCTCCTCCATCGCCACCGACGCAGCGGGCGACAAGGACCTGACGAAGGCGCTCCTCGCCGATTCAGGCCTTCCCGTTCCGAAAGGCGAGGTCGTGCGCAGCGCAGAGGAGGCCGTGCATGCGGCAGAGTGGATCGGCTACCCGGTCGTGGTGAAGCCCCTCGACGGCAATCACGGACGTGGCGTGAGCATCGATCTGTCGACGCCGGAGGAGGTCACGCAAGCCTTTGCGGAGGCCGCGCGCCATTCCCGCCGCATGATCGTCGAGAGCTGCTTCAAGGGACGCGACTATCGCATCCTCGTGGTGAACGGCGAAGTCGTCGCCGTGGCCGAGCGTGTGCCCGCGCATGTGGTGGGCGACGGGCGGCACAGCATTGCCGCGCTCGTGGAGGAGGTCAACCGCGATCCGCGTCGCGGCGAGGGCCATGAGAACGCCATGACCCGCATCACCCTCAACGATCATGTGCTCGCCTTTCTGGCGAAAGCAGGCCTGACGCCTGAGAGCATCCCCGAAGCCGGCCAGGTCGTCTGTCTCTGCGATACCGCCAATCTCTCGACGGGTGGAACGGCCCTCGACCGCACGGACGACATTCATCCCGACAACGTCTTGATCGCGCGCCGCGCCGCGCAGGCCGTGGGTCTCGACGTTGCCGGCATCGATTTCATCGCTCCCGATATCGCACGTTCGGTGCACGAGACCGGTGGCGGGATCATCGAGGTCAATGCCGCACCAGGCTTCCGCATGCACCTGCAGCCCTCCGAAGGACGGCCGCGCAACGTGGCTCGGCCGGTGATCGACATGCTCTTCCCGCGCGGCACGCCCACACGCATCCCGATCCTCGCAGTCACGGGCACCAATGGCAAATCCACGACCTGCCGCATGGTGGGTCATATCCTGCGGGCTCATGGGCTGAATGTGGGCCTCACCTCGACGACCGGCATCTACGTGAACAATGACCGGGTGATGGAGACGGATGCCTCCGGGCCGTGGAGCGCCCGCGTGGTGCTGCGCGATCCGACCGTGGACGTGGCGGTTCTGGAAACCGCCCGTGGCGGCATCCTGCGTGAGGGCCTCGGCTTCTCGGAATGCGATGTCGGTCTCGTCACCAACATCCAGTCGGATCACCTGGGGCTCAAGGGCGTCGACACCGCCGAGGACCTCGCCTGGGTCAAGTCCGTTGTGGTCGAGGCCGTGCGCCGGAACGGCACGAGCATCCTCAACGCCGACGATCCGCTCACCGTCGGCATGAGCCGTCGCGCCGGCGGGAGGATCGGCTATTTCTCGCTGCGTGGCGGTGCCGACATGCCCGACTTCCTGCGAGAGCACATCGAGGATGGCGGCTTTGCCGTCGTGCGCGAGCCTGGACGCTCCCTCGGCGGCGAGATCGTGATCCACGACGATGGTGACAGCATCCACGTGATGCGAGCGGCCGAAATTCCGGCCACCCTCGATGGCCTGGCGGAATTCAACGTGCAGAATGCCATGGGAGCCGTGGCCATGGCCTATGCGCAGGGCGTGCCGGTCAATGTCATTCGCATGGCTTTGTCCACCTACACCAGCTCATTCGCGCACAGTCCTGGCCGCCTCAACGTGTTCGATGGGCACGGCTTCCGGGTGATCCTCGACTATGCGCACAACCCGGCGGGCCTCCAGGCCCTCGGCGATCTCATCCTCAAGCTGCGCCCGCACCATCAACGCGTGATCGGCATGATCAACATTCCCGGCGACCGCCGCGACGACGACATGCGGGTCATGGGCGCGCTGGCGACGCGCTACTTCGACGAGATCATCTTCCGCGAGGATCCTGCCCGGCGTGGCCGCCAGCCCGGCGAGATCGTCACTCTGCTCGCCGAAGGCGCACTGGCCGTCGGATTCCCCGAGGAGCGGATCAAACGGATTCTCGAAGAGGACGAGGCTGCGGATCTCTGCTTGCGCATGGCGCAGCCGGGCGACCTCGTGGTGCTCACCCCGACGGATGTCGAGGCCATGTGGCAGCAGGTTCTCAACTTCCAGCCTCAACCCGCCACCCGCTTCGATGTGGAGATCGAAAGGATGGTGGATCAGGTGGAGCCTTGGCGAAAGAGCGCCTGATCCCCACAGATCCCATGTGCGGCCATGCTGTGCCCTCAAGCTGGGCGGAGCGTGGCCTGCGCTCCATTTATCCCCTCACGCGAAAACCTTTTGGGACGAGAAGAGCATCGGGAACCATGGCGGAACGCAGGAAGCGAGGGTCGAAGGGGCCGCTCATCATCATCGGCGGCGGCGAGGACAAGGAAGGCGATTGCACCATCCTCCGCGAGGTGGTCAAGCACCTCGACGGCGGCAGGCTCGTCATCGCCACTGTCGCCTCCCATGAGCCCGAAGGCTACTTCGAATCTTACGAGCGCGCATTCGCTGATCTCGGCGTCACCGATATCGTCGAGCTCTACGTGAAGGATCGTGCCGAGACCCTCGACCCGAAAAAGCTCGGCCTGCTCGACGACGCCGCTGGCGTGTTCTTCTCCGGCGGCGACCAATTGCGGATTTCGAGCCAGATCGGCGACACGCCCATCGAGCAGCGGGTGCGGGAAATCCATGAACGCGGCGGGCTGCTTGCAGGCACGTCGGCCGGTGCCTCCATGATGAGTGAAACGATGCTGGTGAAGGGCACCAGCGGCGAATCCTACAAGATCGGCGATCTGCACATGGCACCAGGCCTAGGGCTTGTCCGCAACATGATCATCGACCAGCATTTTGCGGAGAGGGGGCGCTTCGGACGTCTCTTCGGAGCGGTTGCCCACAACCCGCGCGAACTCGGGATCGGCATCGACGAGGACACGGCTCTCGTGTTCCAGGATGACCGCTTCGAAGTGATCGGCAGCGGCTGCGTCTATGTGGTGGACGGCGCAGGCGTGACGCATTCCAACATCGCCGAGGCGGAACCGGAGCGCGCGCTCTCGATGTTCGACGTGCGTTTGCATGTGCTGAGTGCAGGCGACACCTTCGACGTCGCCAAACGCCGCCCCACCGAGGTGCCGGACGTCACGAAAAGTCACGCCATCGAGACGCAGACGATGGGATGACCACCATCGGAGGACCTGCCTCCCGAAGGCCATCACGGGTCAGATGCCTTGTGCGGTGGCGTACGGCGTTCCGATCGGCTGCTCCAGGGAACAGCAGCCGATCGGGTTTGTTTCTCATCTCTCAAAGCAAATATCGGGAAGCCGTATGAAAGCCTTTCTTGCGTCTGTCATGCTTGCAGCCTTGTCGACGGGCGCCATGGCGCAATCGGCAGCCACAACCCTGACCATGACCTGTCAGCAAGCCAGACAGATCGTCGCGTCACAGGGTGCAGTGGTGCTGCGCACCGGCCCCACGACCTATGACCGTTATGTTCGCGACCCCAGTTTCTGCGGGCGTTCCATGACTGTCCAGCCGGCATGGATCAGGGCCGCCGACACAGCGCAATGCCCTGTTGGAGGTATCTGCCGCTCGATCGAGATCGACAACGGGCAGTAAGCTCTCCGGACCCTCATCAGGGAGACGAATCCGTCACCAGCAGACATGATGGGCTTTGCTACGCTCAGGCTCTCGTTGACCAACTCAGCCGTTGGGTATAACTTTGAGCGACCTTAGCAGGAAGTCTTCATTGTCCCTTCATTGTCTTGGAGACGTGAAGGTTTTTCCTGGGAAGCGCAGTGTTGTGCGAGTCGTCGCGTTGTGTCGACTAAAGCGATTTTCGGCTTTTTCTTCTGAGATTGCTTTGGCTGACAAGTTATCGCCTTCAATTTCATGCCGGCAGCCTCTTAAGGCAAGGGTGAACGGGGATGGCTGTAGCGCTCATACTGGTTCTGATCACCGTCGGCTCGGTGGTTTTCCATCTTGTGAGCCCCTGGTGGTGGACGCCCATTGCCTCGAACTGGGGCTACATCGATTCCACGATCGTCATCACCTTCTGGATCACAGGCGCGGTCTTCGTCGCGGTCGTTTTCTTCATGGCCTATTGCGTCTACCGCTTCCGGCATCAGCCGGGCCGGCAGGCTCATTATGAACCGGAAAGCAAACGCCTGGAGCTTTGGCTGACGGTCATCACAGGCATCGGCGTCGCGGCCATGCTGACGCCGGGCCTGTTCGTCTGGCGGCAGTTCATCACCGTTCCCGAGGACGCCACCGACATCGAGATCCTTGGCCAGCAATGGCAATGGGCCTTCAGGCTGCCGGGCCCGGACGGCAAGCTCGGCGTGACCGACACGCGCCTCGTCAGCCCCGACAATCCATTAGGCATCAGCCGCGATGATCCGAAGGGGCAGGACGACGTGATCATCGAGGGCGGCGAGCTGCGTCTGCCCGTGGACAAGCCCGTCAAGGCACTGCTGCGCTCCGTCGACGTCATCCATAATTTCTACGTGCCGGAAATGCGGGCCAAGATGGATCTGGTGCCGGGCCAGGTCTCCTATATCTGGTTCACGCCGACCCGGACCGGAACCTTCGAGATCCTGTGCGCGGAACTCTGCGGCGTCGGTCATCCGCAGATGCGGGGAACGGTCGTCGTCCAGGAGCAGAAAGACTACCAGACATGGCTCGAGGGTCAGGCGTCGCGGAGTTTCGCGCGTCTGGCACCTGCAGCCCAATAAACCAACCGTCGGCATTCGACGGACGGGGGCAGAGGAAACGGTCAGGGAGAGGATCCTGATGGTTGACGTCCCACTCGGTCACATCGGACCGGCGCATGCGGCCGATGTCGACGATGTCGAGCTCTATCACCCGCATAGCTGGGTGACGAAATACGTCTTCAGCCAGGACGCGAAGATCATCGCCATCCAATATTCCGCCACGGCTCTGACGGTTGGCCTCATCGCCCTCGTGCTGTCGTGGCTGATGCGCCTGCAACTTGGCTTCCCGGGCGTCTTCTCCTTCATCGATGCCAATGCCTATTACCAGTTCATCACCATGCACGGCATGATGATGGTGGTCTATGTGCTGACCGCCCTCTTCCTCGGCGGCTTCGGCAATTACCTCATCCCCCTGATGGTCGGCGCGCGCGACATGGTGTTTCCCTATGTCAACATGCTGAGCTTCTGGATCTATCTGCTCGCCGTGCTGATCCTGGTCGCCAGCTTCTTCGCGCCGGGCGGGCCCACGGGCGCGGGCTGGACGCTCTATCCGCCGCAGGCCATTCTTTCGGGCACGCCGGGAGGACAGGACTGGGGCATCATCCTGATGCTCGTGTCGCTGATCGTCTTCATCATCGGCTTCACCATGGGCGGCCTGAATTATGTGGTGACCGTGCTGCAGGCGCGGGCGCGCGGCATGACGCTGATGCGCATGCCCCTGACCGTGTGGGGGATCTTCACCGCGAGCTTCATGGCGCTCCTCGCCTTCCCGGCTCTCTTCGTCGGCGCCGTGATGATGCTGTTCGACAGGACTCTCGGCACCAGCTTCTTCATGCCGGCCATCGTCGAGATGGGCCAGACCCTGGATCGCAGCGGCGGCAGCCCGATCCTCTTCCAGCACCTCTTCTGGTTCTTCGGCCATCCGGAGGTCTATATCGTCGCCCTGCCGGCGTTCGGTATCGTGTCCGATCTCATCAGCACTCACGCGCGGCGCAACATCTTCGGTTACCGCATGATGGTCTGGGCGCTGCTGGCCATCGGCGCTCTCAGCTTCATCGTCTGGGCGCACCACATGTATGTGAGCGGCATGAACCCCTACTTCGGGTTCTTCTTCGCCACGACGACGCTCATCATCGCCATCCCGACGGCGATCAAGGTCTATAACTGGGTCCTGACCCTCTGGCGCGGGGACATCCACCTCACCGTCCCCATGCTGTTTGCCCTCGCCTTCATCGTCACCTTCGTGAATGGAGGGCTCACGGGCCTCTTCCTCGGCAATGTCGTCGTGGACGTTCCGCTCTCCGACACGATGTTCGTGGTCGCCCACTTCCACATGGTCATGGGCGTCGCGCCGATCCTCGTGATCTTCGGGGCGATCTATCACTGGTACCCGAAGATCACGGGACGCATGATGAACGATCCGCTCGGAAAGCTCCATTTCTGGGTCACGTTTCTTGGCGCCTACGCGATCTTCTTCCCCATGCATTATCTCGGCCTGATGGGCGTTCCGCGCCGCTATCACGAGATCGGCGACATGGCCTTCGTCCCGGCTTCGGCCCATACGCTCAACGCCTTCATCACCATCGTGGCGCTGATCGTCGGCGCGGTCCAACTCGTGTTCGTCTTCAACCTGTTCTGGAGCCTGCGCTACGGAAGGCCCTCCGGCGGCAATCCCTGGAGGGCGACGACGCTCGAATGGCAAACCCCCGAAACACCGCCTCCGCACGGCAATTGGGGCGCGAGGCTGCCGGTGGTCTACCGCTGGGCCTATGATTACAGCGTGCCGGGCGCGGCCGAGGATTTCCTGCCGCAGAACCAGCCAAGCGCACAGCCAACGTCGGGAACGATCCATGGGTAGCATCCTCGTTTTCCTGACTGCACTGCTCATCATTGCCACATGGTGGCTCTCGCGGCAGGGCCTGATGTCGAAACCCTGGCTCGAACAGGGCGTTGCCGTCGACTGGCCAGCGGCCAGAAGCACGTCTTCATCTGCCGCGAAGGTCGGCCTCGGCGTCTTTCTGGCCGTGATCGGCTCGCTCTTCGCTCTCTTTATCAGCGCCTATGCGATCCGGATGCAGATGCCGGATTGGCGCGCGCTGCCGCTTCCGAGGATCCTATGGCTGAACACGGGAATGCTCGTCTTGAGCAGCGTCGCATTGCATGGAGCACGAAAGGCGGCCCGCCGGGGAGAGGACGTCGAGTTGAGGCTCGGTCTTCTCGCGGCCGGCGTGACGGCTCTGGCCTTCCTGTCCGGCCAGCTTCTGGCCTGGCGGCAGCTGACGGCCGATGGCTATCTCCTGGCGTCCAACTCGGCCAACGCGTTTTTCTATGTGCTGACGGGGATCCATGGCCTGCATCTCCTAGGCGGCCTGATCGCCCTGGGAAGAACCATCGCGAGGGCGTGGCGAGGCATCGCGCCGGAGCGTCTGCAGCTCAGCGTGGAGCTGTGCGCCACCTACTGGCACTTCCTGCTGTTCGTCTGGCTGGTTCTTTTGAGCGTCCTGACCGGCTGGGCCGGGGATGTGATCGATATCTGCCGGCAGCTGCTGACGTGAGAGGAGCTCTGGTGATGGCGGAGCACACGATTTCCCACTTCGAAACAACCCACACCGACAGCTCCGGCCTGCGCAGCATCGCGACCGATTTTTCCTCCGACAGGAGCGCGTTCAAGAACGTGTCCTGGGGCAAGGCGATGATGTGGATCTTCCTGCTGAGCGACACCTTCGTCTTCAGCAGCTTCCTCATTGCCTACATGACGGCGAGGATGTCGACGACGGTGCCGTGGCCCAACGCCAGCGAGGTCTTTGCGCTCACCATCGGCGGCGCGACGCTGCCGCTGATCCTGATCGCCATCATGACCTTCGTCCTGATCAGCAGCAGCGGAACCATGGCGATGGCGGTGAATTTCGCCTACCGCCGCGACCGCCGGAAGACCGCAGCCCTGATGCTCCTGACGGCGCTCCTGGGCGCCACCTTCGTCGGCATGCAGGCTTTCGAATGGACCAAGCTGATTCATGAGGGCGTGCGGCCCTGGACCAATCCGTGGGGAGCGGCTCAGTTCGGCTCCACCTTCTTCATGATCACGGGCTTTCACGGCACGCACGTGACCTTCGGCGTGATCTTCCTTCTCATCGTCGCCAGAAAAGTCTGGCGCGGCGATTTCGATCACGAGCGAAAGGGATTCTTCACCAGCCGCAAGGGCAATTATGAGGCCGTCGAGATCATGGGCCTCTACTGGCACTTCGTCGATCTGGTATGGGTCTTCATCTTCGCCTTTTTCTATCTCTGGTAAGAGGCCGGTCATGGCACAGGCGGCGGCACATTCTTCCACCCACGCGCACGGACAGCAGCATCCGATCAAGCTCTACCTCGTGGTCTGGGTGTGGCTGTTCATCCTGAGCGCCTGCTCGTACCTGGTCGATTACTTCCAGCTCGAGGGTCTCCTCAGATATTCCCTCATCCTCCTGTTCATGCTGCTCAAGGCGGGGCTCATCGTCGCCGTGTTCATGCACATGGCCTGGGAACGTCTGTCGCTCGTCTATGCCATCCTGGTGCCGATGAGCGCCGTGCTGGTCTTCGTCGGCATCATGGTGCTCGAAGCGGACTACACGCTTTTCTCGCGCATCTCGTTCTTTGCACCCGGTCAGTGAGCCTTGTATGAGTTAAGAGCAGGGATAGTTCCATGGAATCGGGCTTTCTCCTCACCTGGATCGGCGCATTGCTCATCATCGCAGGCGTGCTCTACGGAGCCGCTCAAGCTCTTTGGCCAGGACGATTGAGCGACGCAAGGCCAGGCGGGAGGACCGGGACGAAAGCCAGTCTGGAGCCGAGACAGAGCCCGAAAGCGTTCAGCTTCAAGACCCATTGGCCTGCCTTCGCCCTGATCCTCATCGGCAGCATTCTCATCTTTACGGAGACCGCATTCTGACCATCGGTGCTCGGCTGAGGTTTTACGCTGTCGATCCGAGCACGATCTCGTTCTGCAGCGGTCGCCCGTCGAAGAAGGCATCGATGTTCGACAGAACCGAGTCCATCTTGCCCACGAACGAGTCCCAGGTTCCTGCCGCGATGTGAGGCGTCAGAACCGTGTTGGGCAGCGTGGCGAGCGGGTGATCAGCCGGCATCGGTTCCGTTTCGAACACGTCGATGCCAGCGGCGCCGGGTCGGCCCATCTTCAAGGCCTCCACAAGAGCCGCCTCATTCACGATCCCGCCGCGTGCGGTGTTGATGAGGATGGAGTTCGGTTTCATCAGGGCGAGCTCGTCCCGCCCGATGAGGTTGCGGGTTTCCGAGGTCAGCGGCAGATGAAGGGTGACGAAATCGGCCTCGCGCAAGATACGCTCCAAAGATGCCGGCTCGAGCCCCAGCGCCGCTTCGCGCTCAGGCGGCAGGCGCACATTCGGATCGGAATAGAGCCCCCGGGTCTGGAATCCTCTGAAACGCTCGGCCGCGGCCTGGCCGATGCGGCCCATGCCGACATATCCCACTGTTTTGCCAGCAAGTTCGATGGAAACTGGGCGCAGTCTGTTGGCATGCCATTGCCCGCGCCGCAGTTCCGGATCGGCGAATGTCAGCCGCCTTGCCGCCGCAAGGGCGAGCATCACGGCATGCTCGGCAACGCCGATGGTGCCGGCCGTACTGACCGCGAGGCGGATGCCGCGCTCGACCAGAGCCGGGACATCGACCGTATCGTGGTAGCCGACGCCCTGGTGCTGGACGAAGCGCAATCGGGGAGCAGCCTCGATGGTTCTGCGCGTCAGCGGCGTTGCGGCGGCAATGATCGCTTCGCAGTCCCGGACCTTGGCGACGCGCTCCTCGTCGTCGTCCGCCTCCAGGAGCACCAGCTCCAGGGACGGGGATTTCAGTCGTTGCATCAACGCGTAGATCTCGGGCGTGCCGAGGCTGTTGTAGAAGACCTTGACGGCTGAAGACGCCATGCTTGCGTGCCCCTGGAGTGATGAATCAAGAGACGCCGATCAGCGCCGGTTGGCTTCGCGCCATGCGGCGAAATCGGTCAGCGTCTGCGGATCCGTCGCAGGATAGAGGCCGAGAATCGAGCGGCCTTTCAGCACCTCCTCCTGAACGAAATCCTCGAACGCCGTCATCTCGACGGCTTCGTTCGCGATCTCGTCAGCCAGATGCGCCGGGATCACCACCACGCCCTCGCCGTCGCCGACCACCACGTCCCCCGGCCAGACCGGCACGTCGCCGCAGCCGATCGGCACGTTGATGTCGAGCGCCTGATGATGCGTGAGGTTGGTGGGAGCCGAAGGACGGTTGTGGTAGGCCGGGATGTCGAGACGTGCGATCTCAGGCGAGTCACGGAAGCCGCCATCGGTGACGACGCCCGCCACGCCGCGTTTCATGAGGCGAGAGACCAGGATGCCGCCGGCGGATGCCGCGCGCGCATCCTTGCGGCTGTCGATGACCATGACCGCACCGGGAGGGCATTCCTCAACCGCTTTGCGTTGCGGGTGAGCGCGATCCTGAAACACGCTGATCGGGTTCAGATCCTCACGCGCCGGGATGTAGCGCAGGGTGAAGGCCTCGCCCACCATGTTGCCGAGGTTCGGGTTGAGCGGGCGCACATCCTGGATGAACTGGTTGCGCAGGCCGCGCTTGTAGAGGGCCGTGCAGAGCGTCGCGGTGCTGACGGTTTTCAGCTTCTCGCGGGTTTCGGGCTGAAGTGCCATGATGGTTGTCTCCAATCGTCAGAAGATGGCGGGCTCGCCCACGGGCGCGCCGAAGCTCGTTTCCAGGAAGTCGAAGTCGCAGCCCTCGTGGGCCTGCTTGATGTGGCGCGTGAACATCCAGCCATAGCCGCGCTCGTAGCGAGGCTCAGGTCTCACCCAGACGGCACGGCGGCGCTCCAGTTCCTCGGCCGGTACGTCGAGATCGATCGTGCGAGCGGCGACGTCGAGCGAGATCATGTCGCCGTTCCGCACCAGGGCCAAAGGCCCGCCCACATAGGCCTCGGGCGACACATGCAGGATGCACGCGCCATAGCTCGTCCCGCTCATGCGCGCATCCGACAGGCGCACCATGTCGCGCACGCCCTGCTTCACGAGCTTCTTCGGGATCGGCAGCATGCCCCATTCCGGCATGCCCGGCCCGCCCTGGGGGCCGGCATTGCGCAGGATGAGGACGTGATCGGCCGTGACATCCAGGTTCTCGTCCTCGATAGCGGCCTTCATGGAAGGATAATCGTCGAACACCAGCGCCGGACCCGTATGCTTCAGGAAGCGCGGATCGCAGGCGCTCGGCTTGATCACGCAGCCGTCGGGCGCGAGATTGCCTTTGAGCACTGCGAGCGCGCCCTCGGCATAGATCGGGTTGTCGACGGTCCGGATGACATCGTCATTGTAGACTTCTGCCCGCGAGATGTTCTCGCCCAATGTCCGGCCGTTCACGGTGAGAACGTCGAGATGGAGGTGATCCCTGATGCGGGTCATCAGTGCGGGCAGGCCGCCCGCATAGAAGAAATCCTCCATCAGGTATTTGTCGCCGCTCGGGCGGATATTGGCGATGACCGGGACCTTGCGGCTCGCGGCCTCGAAATCACCAAGCCCGATATCCTGCCCGGCGCGACGCGCCTGCGCGATGAGGTGGATGATGGCATTGGTGGAGCAGCCCATGGCCATCGCGACCGCGATGCCGTTCAGGAACGCTTCACGGATCTGCACCTTGTTCGGCGTCAGATCCTCCCAGACCATCTCGACGATGCGCCGACCGCATTCGGCGCTCATGCGGATATGGTTGGCATCCGCGGCCGGAATGGAGGAAGCGCCCGGCAGCGTCATGCCGATGGCTTCTGCGATCGCCATCATCGTGCTGGCGGTGCCCATGGTCATGCAGGTGCCGTAGCTGCGGGCAATGCCGGCTTCCATGTTGAGCCAATCCGCATCGGAGATCGTACCGGCGCGGCGCTCGTCCCAATATTTCCAGGCGTCGGAACCGGAGCCGAGAATCTTGCCCTTCCAGTTGCCGCGCAGCATCGGACCGGCGGGCAGATAGATGGCAGGCAGTCCCGCACTCGTGGCCCCGAGCAGCAGGGCGGGCGTGGTCTTGTCGCAGCCGCCCATGAGCACCACGCCGTCCACGGGATGGGAGCGCAGCAGCTCCTCCACATCCATGGCGAGCAGGTTGCGGTAGAGCATGGTTGTCGGCTTCACATATTGCTCTGCCAGAGAGATGCCGGGCAGCTCGATCGGGAAACCGCCGGCCTGCAGCACACCGCGCTTCACGTCATCGACGCGCTGCTTGAAATGGGCGTGGCAGGGATTGATGTCGGACCAGGTGTTGAGGATGGCGATGACGGGACGTCCGGCCCAATCCTCGGGGGCGTAGCCCATCTGCATCATGCGGGAGCGGTGGCCGAAGCCGCGCAGATCATCGGGCGCGAACCAGCGTGCGCTGCGCAGCGCATCGGGTGTCTTCTTGGGCGACATGGATGGATACCTGTTGAATGGATCGGGATGGGTGGAAGCCTAAGCGAAAGCTCAGCTCTGGAGCCCCCATTTCCGAATGGTCTTGCGCTCGATGGTCCTGAAGATCAGGTTCTCGACGACGAGGCCGATGGTGATGACGGTGAGCAGCCCCGCGAAGACGGACGGGATGTCGAGCAGGTTGCGGTTCTCGAAGATGAACCAGCCAAGACCGCCCTGCCCCGACGACACGCCGAACACGAGTTCCGCCGCGATCAGGGTACGCCAGGCAAAGGCCCAGCCGATCTTCAATCCGGTGAGGATCGACGGGAAGGCCGCCGGAACCAGGATCTTGAACACGTAGGACAGACCCTTGAGTCCGTAGTTGCGCCCCACCATGCGCAAGGTCTGCGACACGCCGAGGAAGCCCGAATGGGTGTTGAGCGCCACGGCCCAGAGCACGGAGTGAATGAGAACGAAGACGAGGCTGCCGTTGCCGAGGCCGAACCAGATCAGCGCAAGCGGCAGAAGCGCGATCGCCGGCAGCGGGTTGAACATTGCCGTCATCGTCTCGAGGAAATCCGTGCCGATGCGCGTGTTGATGGCAAGGATCGTCAGAATCGACGCGATGGTGACGCCGGAGGCGTAGCCCATCAGCAGAACCTTCAGCGACGTCCAGGCGCGTTGCGGGATGGTGCCATCCGCAACCCGGTCAACCATGGTGGACAGGGTGTCGAGAAGGGTCGGGAAGAGAAGCGGGTTGTCGAGATAGCGTCCGTAGATTTCCCAGACGATCCCGAGGAAGATGATGATGGCTGTCTTGCGGACGAAGCCATTGCCCCAGGCGAGCTCCAGGGCACTGAGCTTGCGCTCCACCTCACTCGTTGAAGCCTGCGCCGGCGTGGTCTCGGCGCGCATCACGATCTGTGCATTGCTCATGAGCGTCATCCTTAATGTGCGCCCTCTTCCGCGAAGAGGAGTTCGTGGATGTGTTTCTCGAGCTGGCCCGCGCTGCCGTCGGTCGGCGAGACGCGGTCCACGTCGTTCACCTCGGCCTTCACGCGGCCGGGATGAGGCGAGAGAAGCAGGATGCGATTGCCGATCTTGATCGCTTCCGCTATCGAGTGGGTGACGAAGAGCACGGTGAACTTCGTGTCCTCCCACAATTGCAAGAGCTCATCCTGACAGGTGCGACGGGTGAGCGCGTCGAGCGCCGCGAACGGCTCGTCCATCAGCAGGATATCAGGCTCCATCGCCATGCCGCGGGCAATCGCCACGCGCTGCTTCATGCCGCCCGAGAGGGTGTGCGGATAGGCATTGATGGCGCGCGTGAGATTGACTTTCTCGATATAGGCCTTTGCCCTGTCCTCAGCCTCCTTGCGCGGCAGCTTGCGTGCCACGAGAAGCGGGAACATCACGTTCTCCAGCACCGTCTTCCACGGCAGAAGCTGGTCGAATTCCTGAAACACCATCATCCGGTCCGCCCCGGGCTCCGTGACCTCGCGGCCCTTGATGCGGATCTTGCCTTCACTCGGATTCAAATAGCCGCCGACGGCCTTGAGAAGCGTGGACTTGCCGCAGCCGGAGGGTCCCAGCAGAACGAAACGGTCCGATTGATTGACCTGAAAGCTGACCCTGTCGGTCGCCGTCACGAGAACGCTGGGCGTCTTGTAGCGCAGCGTCACGCCACTGACATCGAGAAGAGCGGACATGAATGAAGACCTGAAATGAAATGGTGGTGGCGCGCCCCGCCGCGTCGCGGGGCGCACGGGCTCAATCAGTTGCCGTTCAGATCATGCGCGATCGGCAGGTAGAAATCCTTCCAGGACGAGGGCTTCGTCTTGAGCGTGCCGATCTTGTGGAGGTGCTCGGCGAACTTCATCGTGCCCTGCGGCTGAAGATTCCATTCCATCATGCCGGGCTCCTTGAGCCACGCGAGCAGATCCTCGGCGCTCGTCTTGTCGCCGGTGATCTCCTTGTAGATGTCGACTGCGGCCTTCGTATCCTTGCGGATGAAGTCCTGCGCCTCCTTCGATGCGGCGCGAACCGCCTCGATCACCTTCGGATTGGCATCTGCGAACTTGGTGGTGGTGAAGAACTGGCCCTGGGTCAGCGGCCCGCCGATGATGTCGGGCGATTGCAGGATGATGCGCGCATTCGGCACCGTCTTCATCTCGATGTACTGGAAGGGCGGCGCGGCAAAGTGGTTCTTCACCTCGTGCTGCGGGTTCGTCATGGCCGCGACGGCATCGGGATGGCCGAGCTGCACCGTATTGGCGTCGAGCTTCGACCATTGATCCGCGCCGAATTCCTTCGCGCTCGCCATCTGCAGCAGAATGGCCTGTGTCGAGACCTTCACGGTCGGCACCGCGATCTTGTCGCCAGGGCCGAAATCCTTCAGCGACTTGATCTTGGGGTCATGCGTCACGAGGGCCAGCGGCTGCGCGGACGTCGCCACGATTCCCTTCACGCCGCCTTTGGTGCGATCCCACAGGAGAAGCAGGTTGCCGACGCCGGTATTCACCATGTCGACGCCGCCGGACAGGAGCGCATCGGTCTGCGCACCGCCGCCGCTGAAGGTCACCCACTTGGTCTTGAGCTCGGCCAAGCCGAGACGCGCCGCGTGCTTCTCGATCAGCTGCTGCTTTTCGATGATATGGGTCGGCAAATAGAGGATGCCGGGCTGACGGGTGATGGAGATTTCGCTCTTCTGCTGAGCCTGGGCCGCGCCTGCCAGAGCAAGCAATCCGACGGCAGCCGCAATACCGGCGCCAAGGCGCCTCATCTGCTTCTTCATGGTGTTTCCTCAGAGTGGCCCCTCTTTGCGGGAGCTTCGGGATGATCCGGGACTTCCGTTCCGGCAACTCATACACTAATGCATTAGTGCACGGCTCGCAAGTGTGCTATATGAATTCAACGGACAAATCGGGTTGTTCAGGATGTCGCTGTCAAAATCAGCATTGAAACAACAAGCTCCCCTCCAAACCCCGGAGCGCCTGGAGCGTGGCCGTCAGGCGGCTCCTCAGGTTTTCGAGCGCTTGAGGGAGGCGATCCTGTCCCTGGAGCTGACGCCGGGCACCACCCTGTCGCGGACGACGCTTGCTGCGCAGTTCGGGGTCAGCTCCACGCCCATCCGTGACGCCCTGATGCGGCTCGAGGAGGAGGGCCTTGTGGATGTCTTTCCGCAGCATGCGACAGTGGTCAGCCCCATCGACCTGACGCTCGCTCAGCAGGCCCATTTCCTGCGGCGCTCCCTGGAGCTCGAGATCGTGCGCAGCCTGGCCCTGAACCCGGACACGAGGCTGGTCGCACGGCTCAAGGGGATCGTTGCACAGCAGCAGGCCCTGATGGAGGCCAACGACCTGCAGGCTTTCGAGGCCGCGGATCAGGAGTTTCACCGGCACCTTTATGAAGCTGCCCAGATGCATGATCTCTGGCTGCTCGTGCGCAGCCGCAGCGGGCATATCGACCGCCTTCGGCGCCTCTTCCTGCCAACCCCTGGCAAGATCGAGGGCATCGTGCGGCATCATAAGCTGATCGTGCAGGCCATCGCCGACGGCAAACCCGACGAGGCGCAGCAGCATCTGCGCGATCACCTCTCAGGCACCCTCTCCCATGTGGACGAGATCAGCGCACGCTATCCTGGTTACCTGAGGCGGTAGAGCAATCCCTTCTGGCAGGACCAGAGCCTTCAGGGATCCGCCCTTCACCGCTTCCGGGGCCATTGATCTCAACCGACGGGTTTGCGGTCCCCGAACTTGCTTTGCTGGGAGTCCCCGATCCCGCACAGGCTACCTTCAAGCCTGTGGGAGTTTGTACGGAGTGAGGCCCAAATCATTTTGTAAGCCTAAAATGCAAAACCATTTGCATTTATTGGCGACATTATGCAATATTGGGCCATGACCCATGAAACAGACACGCGAGAAGCTGCAGCAACCATTGCCACCGATGGGGGGCGGCATTGTATCGTCGATCTCCCCATGGCCGCTGGAGAGAGCCTTCAGCGGCTGCCGCATATCCTGCGGATCATGCTTGAGAATGTCCTGCGCAATGCGGGGGACGATGCCCCCAGGGCCAAGGATGCGATCCTGAATTGGCTGAGCAGCGGGCGCAGCGAGGAGGAGATCCCCTTCCTGCCCGGCCGTGTTCTGATGCACGACACCACCTGCGGGCCGGCTCTGGTGGATATCGCCGGCATGCGCGCATCGCTCGCGGAAGCAGGGCACGATCCGAGCCTGCTCAATCCCGTCCTGCCCGTGGATGTCTCCACGGACCATTCCGTCGCCGTCGACGTGTTCGGAACCTCCGATGCGCTGTTGCGCAACATGGAGCGCGAATTCGGGCGCAACGCCGAACGCTACCGCTTCATGAAATGGGCCACACGGGCTCTCACAGGCGTTCGCGTGCATCCGCCCGGCACAGGCATTATGCACACGCTCAATCTCGAGCGGCTGGCAAGCGTCGTGACCACATCCCGGCGCGATGGTGCGTCATGGGCAGTGCCGGATACGTTGATCGGCACGGACAGCCACACGCCGATGATCAACGGCATCGGCGTGCTCGGATGGGGCGTCGGCGGGCTTGAGGCGGAAAGCGTTTTCTTCGGCATGCCCGTGATGATCCGCGTGCCGGACATCATCGGCGTTCGCCTCACTGGACGCTTGAAGCAGGGCGTGCTCGCGACCGATCTGGCATTGACGGTGACGGAGCGCCTCCGGCGCATCGATCTGGCAGATCGCTTCGTCGAGTTTTATGGCGAGGGCGTTTCGACACTCTCCGCAGGCGACCGCGCCGTCATCGCCAACATGACGCCGGAATTCGGCGCCAATTCCGGATTCTTCCCCATCGATGAGCAGACGCTGCGTTATTTACGCGAAACAGGCCGCTCCGCCGAGCATGTCCGCTTCGTGGAAGAATATGCCAAGCGGCAGGGCCTCTGGTTCGATCCGAAAGCCCGCCCACGCTACACCGACACGATCGAGATCGATCTCGATGAAGTTGAGGTCAGCCTGGCAGGACCACGCCGTCCGCAGGACCGCATTTCAGCCGGAGCAACGGTCGAAGCGCTCGCTCCCATGCTCGCGGGCCGCCCGGTTTCTGATGGGCAACCTGGCCATGGTTCCGTTGCCATTGCGGCGATTACAAGCTGCACCAACACGTCCGATCCGAGACTGCTGGTTGCCGCAGGCCTCGTCGCCCGCAAGGCGCGCCGCTTCGGCCTCACGCCGCCTGCATGGGTGAAGACATCGCTGGCGCCCGGATCGCCGGCAGCCGAGCTTTATCTCCGCCGCGCCGGATTGCTGAAGGATCTCGAAGCGGTGGGCTTCGGCATCGTCGGCTATGGCTGCACCACCTGCATCGGCAATTCGGGTCCGTTGCCTGCGATCATCGAGCAGGCCATGACAGAATGGGGCATTCTTCCCGTCGCCGTTCTGTCCGGCAACCGCAACTTCCCGGGACGCGTTCATCCGCAGCTCGAAGCCGGTTTCCTGGCCTCGCCTCCGCTCGTCGTCGCCTTCGCGCTCGCAGGCGATGTGAACCGCAACATTCTCGTGGATCCGATCGGGCGTGCAGCATCGGGCGAAGAGATCAGGCTCGCCGATCTCTGGCCGAGCGGTGATGAGATCGATGCGGCTCTCAGCACGGCGATGAATGCCGGCGACTACGACGTCTCTTATGAAAGAGCCGAGGCCAGCGAGACATGGCGGGTGCTCGATGCTCCTGCCACCGATCTCTTCCCTTGGGATCCGGGCTCGACCTATATCCGCCGCCCGCCCTTCGCGGGTTTCGGCAAGGGCACGCTGCTGGGCACTTACGCGGCGCATCCGCTGCTCGTGCTGGGCGACGACATCACCACCGACCACATCTCACCCGCGGGGCAGATTCCACAGGTCGGTGAAGCCGCCGAGTATCTCGTCGAGCGCGGCGAAAACCGTCGCGACCTGAACGTCTTCGCATCCCGGCGCGGCAATTGGGAGGCGATGGTCCGAGGCCTGTTCACCAACAAGTCCGTCCGCAACTTGCTCGATCCACAGATCGCACCGGGCTTCACGCTCCATGCGGGATCGGGCGAGCACCTGCCTTTGTGGCGAGCCGCCGAGCGCTACGCGCGTAAAGGATCCTCCGTCGTCGTCGTGGCAGGCGAGCGCTATGGCATGGGTTCATCGCGGGATTGGGCTGCAAAAGGCGTAGCGCTTCTCGGGACACGCGCAGTCCTGGCCTCGAGCTTCGAGCGTATTCATCGCTCGAACCTGATCGGCATGGGCATTCTGCCCCTGCGCCTTCCGGCGGATCGGCATCCCGGCAATCTGCACCTGCGCCCTGGCGATCAGATCCTCATCGAAGCCGATCCCAACCGGATCAGCCCGCGCGGCCCTGTGCCTGTCACGATCCGGCGCGCATCGGGAACAAGTGAAACATTCATCGCCACCGCCGCCATCGAGACCGGGCTTGAGGTCGAGATCCTGCGCAACGGCGGCATCATCCCCCTCATCCTGCAGCGCGTCATCAACGCTGAAGCCACAAGCCGCGAGACGCCCGCACCAGAGTTCACCGGCAACGGTGAAAGGACTCGGCGAGAGGCTTCGCCGACCATCAGACGCTGAGCGGCAACATCCACTTTGCGTTCAACATCTCACGCAACCTTTAAGGGAGGAACTCGTGAGCCACTTCACCAAGACAATCCGCGGCGTTGCCGTTGCAGCTCTGACGCTCGTCGCCTCGTCGGCTTTCGCGCAGCAGGAACTCAAGATCATGGCTCCGGCGGGACCGGGCGGCGGCTGGGACTCGGCGGCCCGCTCCATTCAGCAGGTGCTCACGCAGACGGGTCTCGCCAAGAGCGTTCAGGTGACCAATGTCACGGGTGCCGGCGGAATGGTTGGTCTGGCCCAGTTCGTCAACCAGGCGAAGGGCGACCCGAGCCAGCTCATGGTCAACGGCATCACCATGGTCGGCGCGATCCTCACCAACAAGTCGCCGGTCACTCTCGATCAGGTGACCCCGATCGCGCGTCTCACCGGCGATCCGCTCGTGATTGTCGTGCCCGCCAACTCGCCGATCAAATCGGTCAAGGAGCTGGCCGATGCCGTGAAGGCCGATCCGGCGAAGGTCACCTGGGCCGGCGGTTCCGCAGGCGGCGCCGACCACATCCTCGCGGCGCTCTTCGCCAAGGCGGCAGGTTCCGATCCGTCGAAGGTCAACTACATCGCCTTCTCGGGGGGCGGCGAAGCCCTCGCGGCGATGCTCGGCGGGCGCGTGACGGCCGGCATCTCCGGTTACGGCGAGTTCGAGAGCCAGATCAAGGCCGGCAAGCTGCGGGCGCTTGCGATCTCGTCCGGCAAGCGGCTTGCGAACGCCGACGTTCCGACCCTCAAGGAGCAGGGCATGGATGTCGAAGTCGTGAACTGGCGCGCCATCATGGCCGGCCCGGGCATCACGGCCGACCAGAAGAAGGCTCTGACCGACACCATGGACAAGCTGGTCAAGTCCAAGGAATGGGCCGAGATCCTGAAGCAGAGGGGTTGGGAGGACTTCTATCTTGCCGGCGAACCCTTCACGGCCTTCCTCAAGGAAGAGCAGGTGCGTGTCGGCGACGTCCTGCGCTCGGTCGGGCTCGTGAAGTCCTGATGACAATCGGCTGGGAGATTGAGTCGACGATCTCCCAGCCACTCTCCTGCGAATTTCAAAGTGCGGTGCTATACCGGGCGGGAATCGCAGGAAAGAAGAGCTCCGTTTCCAGGGGCGAGGTCAGGTTTTTCGATGAGTGTCTCAGTCAGTGAACCCGCATCCGGGAACAAACGGGAAATGACCGAGGGGCTCGCCGCACAGATCCTGGAGCATATTCGCGGGTCCAGACTGGCGGTCGGAACGCACGTCACGGCACAGGAGCTCGCCGAACGCTTCAGCGTCTCCCGCTTTCCCATCGGCCAGGCTTTGCAGTTGCTCGCCACGAAAGGCGTCCTCACCCATGAGCGCAACCGGGGCTACTTCGTGTCGGAAGCCAAAGACGCTTCACCGGAAACACTGGGTCTCGTCGCAAGAGACGACACCTCCGACATCTATTTCAGGATCGCCGAGGATCATCTCCACGGTCGCCTGCCGGATCCAGCCTCCGAGGCCTATCTGAAGGAAACCTATGGGGCCACGAAGGCGCAACTGAACACCGTCTTGGGTCGGATCGCGCAGGAAGGCTGGGCCGAGCGCCGGCCTGGCTATGGCTGGTCCTTTTCGCCCATGCTCACCACGCCTGAAAGCCTGGAGCAAACCTACCGCGTCCGTCTGGCTCTTGAACCTGCCGCCCTGCTTGAGCCCACTTACCACCTTGATCCCGAGACGGCGGCGCGGTGCCGCGAGGCGGAGCTACGGCTTCTCGGCGGTGCCATCGAAACGGACAGTGCCGATGCGCTCCACGAACGAGGCGTGCGGTTCCACGAGGCGATCATCGGAGCGTCGGGCAACCCGTTTTTTCTCGAAGCCGTCCGGCGCATCAACCGCGTCCGCCGTTTGCTGTCATACCGCTCGATGATCGACCGCAAGCGCTATCGCCAGCAATGCGAAGAGCATCTCCAGATTCTCGATCTGCTGGAACGCGGCAAAAACGAGGAAGCCTCGCAGGCGCTGCGCCGCCACCTGGAGCACACCATCGAAAACCTTCAGGAGATCAGGCCTATCCTGGAGCGCTGAGCAGGACGGCCCGGATAGGAGAGGCCAGTAGTTGAAAGCGAAGAGCGATCGGACCATCCGCTTGTCCCAATCGTGTAGCCTTGTCTCTAAGGGAAGTGTGCGTCTGTGATTATCCCTGCAAAACCACTTCGATTGGGGAACATCCCTGATCGGCATCGATTGGCTGGCAGGCGAAACCCTCACGCGGGGCACCGCCCCAATGCAACGACAGCGAGAGCACCATGGCCGCCAACATGCCGAGGGTCGTGATCATCGGGGCTGGGTTCGGTGGATTGACGGTCGCACAGTCCCTGGCGGGCGCTCCGGTCGACGTGACCGTCGTCGACCGCCATAACTTCCATTATTTCCAGCCCCTGCTGTATCAGGTCGCCACCGCGGCCCTGTCGCCCGCGGACATCGCCTGGCCGATCCGGGGCATTCTCAGGCGGCAGACGAACGCCACTGTCCTGATGGCGAACGTGACGAGTGTCGATGTCGATGCGCGACTCGTCCATGTCGGATCCGTGACCATTCCTTACGATTATCTTGTCCTCGCCACAGGCGCGACGCACTCCTATTTCGGCCATCCGGAATGGACTTCTGTCGCACCGGGACTGAAGCAGATCGAGGATGCGACCGCCATCCGCCGCAGGATCCTGATGGCCTTCGAGAAGGCGGAATTGATGGAGGACGCGGCAGACCAGAAGCGTCTTCTCACCTTCGTGGTGGTGGGGGGCGGCCCTACAGGCGTCGAGATGGCCGGGGCCATTGCGGAAGTGGCGCATCATGCCCTGCCGGCCGAGTTCCGCCGGATTGATCCGCACGCCGCTCGGGTGATCCTCATTGAGGCCGGGCCCAGGCTCCTGCCCGCCTTTCCGGCCGACCTGTCAGATTATGCGCGGCAGGCGCTGGAACGGATGGGCGTAGAGGTCAGGACTTCGGCCCGGGTCATCAATTGTGATGAGCGTGGGGTCGACCTGGAGGATACACGGATCGAGGCTGGCACGATCGTATGGGCTGCGGGTGTCGTCGCTTCCCCGGCGGCCGAGTGGATCGGAGCCGAAAGGGATCGGGCCGGGCGGGCCAAGGTCGGCCCCGACCTGACAATCCCAGGCCGGCCGGAGATCTTCGCGATCGGGGATACTGCTGCAGTGGTGGATGCTGACGGAAAGGCGGCGCCCGGCATCGCGCCTGCCGCCAAGCAGATGGGGCGCTATGTGGCCGAGGTGATTACAGCGCGGACTTCGCACAGGACGCCGCCCGGTGCGTTCCGCTACCGGCACCAGGGTGACCTCGCCACGATCGGGCGCAAGGCGGCGGTGGTGCGGCTCGATCATGTTCACCTCAAAGGCTTCCTCGGTTGGTTGTTCTGGGGCTTCGCGCACATTTATTTTCTGATCGGATTGCGCAACCGGGCCGTGGTCGCGTTCAGCTGGTTCTGGAACTACCTGACCTACCAGCGCGGGGCGCGCCTCATCGTCGACAGCCCTGTGGAGCAGGAAGCCGCACAGGCGGAAAAGGTGCGGCCCCGGGCCTCTTCGGTCGAAGTGAGCCGCGAGCCCCGGAGCGACCAGGCGGCTCCGTCGGGCGCAGACTGGCGCTAGCGCATCGTGCGGACCCGAAGGGCCGCGTCAGCGAAAAGGGGATCCGGTTTTCCGCTCCCCAGAGGCGCTCCTCTAGGAAAGGACCATCGGATGAGCCCCAAAAGGGCAAGTCCACTTTTCACGCCCGAGGCTCTAGCCGACACCTGCCCGGGTCGAGGGTCGCCTGCCGATCCCTTTTCATTCGGGGTCTGTGCGGTAATCTCTGCGATGGAGCGCATCGAAGCCTCGATCGGTCAGTTCGATTGTCCCGGCGTCGGGTGTGGTCACGTATCCATTATGCTTCAACTCGGAAACAGCCACGGCGACAGCCGGATCCGTTCCGAAATGCGCGTCCAAGGTTGCCATGGTCATGCGAGCGCCGGGCTTCCGGTGTGTCTCACGCAAGAAGTCAAGGATCTCGCAGGCGGTCTCGCTGAGCTGCATCCCTCACCTCCTTTGATCCGTGCGTCATCCACTCAATTGGTGTCGAGTCTCTCCAAGACGAGGGGCAACTCCAGGAAGGCGTGAATCCGCCATCACCGCCCTGACACCGCAGCATGACGGCATCGTGATCCGCACCACTCCCTTGATCAGGCTCGCCCGCTGTTCGGCAGCGCGCCCCGCCATATCAAGTGTCCGATCCTGAACCCGATGACGTTGGTGCCGATGCGGGCGTAGGGCATGGTCAGAAAGATGCCGAGCAGGATGATCAGGATCACTTGGGGTATAGAGCCTCGGACCCGAAAAGCGGCCTTGGACTTCGGGATCGATCCGATGCTCTCTCTTTAAAGCGGTGCATCGTTGGGGGCGGAAACCGGGTCCCCTTTTCGCTGACGCGGACCTCCGGTTCCGCACGATGCGCTCACAGCCAGCGGTCCCGCCGGAAGCGCCAATACAACCATCCGCACACCGTTGCGATCATCAGCATCACGAACGGATAACCGTATCTCCAGTGCAACTCGGGCAGGATGTCGAAGTTCATGCCATAGATGCCGGCCACCGCCGTCGGCACCGCCAGGATCGCCGCCCAGGCTGCCAGCCTGCGCGTGATCTCGGTCTGCTGCGCCTGCCCTGTCATCAGGCTGGTCTCGAACGCAAACGCCAGCACCTCGCGCAAAGACTCGATCTCCTCCTGTACCCGGCGGATGTGGTCGGAGACGTCGCGGAACAGCGGCTGCATCGCAGCATCCACCCCCGGCAGACCCGGCTGTTCGAGGCGGCGGCAGACCTCCACCAGCGGGGCGGCGGCGTTACGCAGGCGCAGCAGATCCCGGCGGAGCTGGTAGATCCGTGTCATCTGATCCTGTAATGGGTTCGCGCCCAGGACGCTGTCCTCGATCTCCTCCACTTCCGCCTGGATGGTCTCGATGACCGGCATGTAGTTGTCGACGATGAAGTCGAGAATGGCATAGAGGATGAAGTCCTCGCCCTCTGAGAGCGCCTTGGGAGCCGCCTCGCAGCGTTCGCGCACGGGAGTATAAGACGTCGAGGCGCCGTGGCGGACGGAGACCACATAACCTTGTCCAACGAACAGATGGGTCTCGCCAAAGGCGATGCGCCCGTCCAGCATCTGGGCCGTGCGCGCAACGATGAAGAAGGCCTCGCCGTACTGTTCGAGCTTGGGCCGCTGGTGCGCCTTGAGGGCGTCCTCGATGGCAAGCTCGTGCAGGCCGAATTCCTGTTGGAGTCGCCGCAGGAGGTCCAAGCCGGGCTCGTGCAGGCCGATCCAGACTACGTGTCCGGGCTTGCGCGACCACTCGCCGGCTTCCTCGACGGCAATATCAGCCAAACGCCGACCACCCGCATAGGCGGCCGACGCGACCACTCCTGGTGGTTTTTCAGCCTGCGCTGCAACGAGCCTGAGAGAGTTCGCCATGATCAATCAACGCCCTTCAGCCCCACAGGGTGCCGCCGTGGAGGAGCCGACACCCCACCTCTCCCCAAGGGCAACTCTGTGCCGCAGAGCTACGTCAGGCCACGAAGACGCCGAATACCCTACGCTCAGGACGATTCGGCCGCCCTGCTCTGCATAACATGAAACACAACAAGGTGCTGCACGATCGGAACGTGATCCTGACCGTGGTGACCGAGGAGATCCCGCGCCGTCCCGATGAAGGCCGCATCACCACGGAGAAGCTCTCGGAGCGGTTCTCGCGGGTGACGGTGCGCTTCGGCTTCATGGAGCACCCGAACGTGCCCAGGGCGCTGGAGGCGGCGAACTTCGACCTGGCGAACGCGTCGTTCTTCCTGTCGCGGCGGGCGCTGCAAGCCTCGGCGCAGTCAGGCCTGCCGCTCTGGCAGGATTACCTCTTCATCCCGCTGGCGCGGTCCGCGAGCGACATCACGGACCAGTTCTGCATCCCCGAGGACCGGGCGGTCGAGGTGGGGGCCCGGATGACCATCTGATCGGATTCATGAGGAAGATCTTGTTTGCCGGCGTGCTCTCACCAGGAGTGTCTCGCAGCGCTTGCAGATTTGCTGAATCGCTGCGCCTGCCAGCATAGGCCATTTTGCGACCCATATGATCGCGACCATCCGTGCCGGGTCGTGTACCGGTCGCCGGATCAATTCTGTCAGAAGATCAACACTTCAACCCTCGAGAGAGGGTTGGTGCCCAGGAGAGGACTCGAACCTCCACGGCTTGCACCACTGGTACCTGAAACCAGCGCGTCTACCAATTCCGCCACCTGGGCATGCCTGTTCGGCGAGGGTTCGTTTAAGGTGCTTGGGGCTTCGCGTCAATCACTGAAAATGCGGTTCGTGCGCTTTCTTGGTGCGACGCCCCTTCACAGGGGGACGTCGTTTGACTAGAGACATTCCAAATTCACCCCCAAGCTCCCTTGCAAGTCCTTTGCAAGTCTTGGCGGACAGGAGGCTTTTCATGATCGGTGCGCTTCGCACGCCTGAGCAGCAAATTGTCACGGTCTTCGGCGGATCGGGCTTTCTCGGCCGCTATGTGGTGAGCCTCCTGGCCAAGCGCGGCTACCGCGTGCTGGTCGCCACCCGCCAGCCGAACCGGGCGAGCTTCTTCCCCATGGGCAAAGTGGGGCAGGTCCACGCGATCCAGGCCAATGTGCGCTATCCCGACTCGATCGCCCATGCGGTGGCGCGAGCCGACCATGTGATCAACCTCGTCGGCATCCTGCAGGAAGGCGGCCGCCAGCGCTTCGACACGCTTCAGGCGCAAGCCCCTGCCCTGATCGCGGAGGCCGCCAAGAACGCGGTGTCCGTCATCCATGTCTCGGCCATCGGCGCCGATGCCAATTCCGAATCGGCCTATGCCCGCTCCAAGGCTGCCGGCGAGGCGAACCTGCTGAAAGCCCGTCCGGATGCGGTGATCCTGCGCCCGTCGCTCATGTTCGGACAGGGCGACAGCCTCTTCAACCGTTTCGCGTCGCTCGCCCGCATGCTGCCGGTGCTGCCCCTGCCGGGCGCAGATACCCGTTTCCAGCCGGTCTATGTGGGCGACGTCGCCGAGGCCATTGCGCGCGCGGTCGACGGCGCGGTGAAGCCGGGCACCTACGAGCTCGGCGGCCCCGAAATCCGCACCATGCGCCAGATGATGGAGTTCGTCTGCGAGGTCATCGAGCGCAAGCGGATGATCGTGCCCGTGCCGAATGCGGTGGCCCGCTTCCAGGGCACGGTCATGGGCGGGCTCGACAAGCTCACTCTCGGCCTGCTGCCGGACGAGATCGTCACCACCCACGACCAGGCGATCCTGCTCGAGAAGGACAACGTGGTGTCGGAAGCCGCCATCCGCGAGGGCCGCACCCTCCAGGGCCTGGGCATCACGCCCACCACCATTGAGGCCATCGTGCCGTCCTACCTCATCCGCTTCCGCAAGACCGGCCAGTTCGACCTCAAGCGCAACGCAGCGCCCACGACGCCGGACCTGCTGGCTGCGAAATCAGGAGGCGCGACGTCCGACTTCCACCCGGAGCGGGCTTCCGGGCCGGCCGTCGGCCAGCCGTCGAGCCATTAAGCCCTTGTGCAGGTGAACCATCATCGCCGCTCCAAAGATCGGGGTGATGAGGTTCAAGACCGGCACGAGAACAAGACCCGCCAGAACCGCGCCTGCCGCGAGCACCGTTCCCCGGTGCTCGTAGCGCAGGCGCTTGACCTCTTCAGGGCTCCAGAAACGACCTGCCGCCAGCTCGAAATATTCGCGGCTGAGAAGATAGGCGTTGGCGATGAAGAACACGCCGATATTGATGCCGGGCACGAAGAGCAGGAGCAGGGCGACCAAGTTCACGGCCAGCGACAGGGCACCGAAGCGCAGGCCATAGAGAATGGCTTTGCCGAGGGGCAGCGCCTTTCCCGGCAGATCGGCGGGATAGTGTTTGCGCTCGACGACTTCGGCCACATCATCGAGAAAGTAACCCGCCACGATCGCCGAGACGGCGGGGAGCAGATAGAACAGTCCCAGGAAAAGGCCGAAGCCCGCGAGAAAGAACGCGAAGACGTCGAGAATCGGGTAGCTCGCGATCAGATCGTGTGTCGAAAGAAAGGTGTCGAACAGGCGCGTCAGGACGAGCCAGACCAGCGCCAGCAGCGCGATCGTCAGGCCGATGGACTTCCACAGGATGCGCCGAAGCGCCGGCGAGAAAACATCGCGGGCTGCGGCAATGACCGTCTGGATCAGCATGTCTCGTTCGTCTTTCTTCTGACAATGCCGCCTCGTCAGCGGCAGGCGTGGCCTTTACTTATGAACGAACCTCTCGAATCGCGAGGGGGTGGGGAAATCCGTGCCGCTCGACAGCTCGTCTGCCATCAATCTTTCTCAAGAACCCGATGTGGTGATCGTCGGCGCGGGCAGCGCCGGCATCGGGGCGGCGCGGCGGCTTCTCGCCTCCGGCCTTACTGTTGCCGTCCTGGAAGCGCGCAGCCGCATCGGCGGGCGCACCGTCACACGATCCTTCAAAGGGCACCCGGTGGATCTTGGCGCCCACTGGCTTCATGCAGGTCCCATCAACCCTCTGGTGAAGCTCGGGTTCGAGCGGGGCGAACCCTTACGCCGCGCGCCGACGGAGGGGCATTTTTATGTGCGCGGGAAGCCGGGAAGCCGCGTGCGATCAGCCGCTCTCCATCGTGCCTTCGCCATGGCCGACCGGGCGATGACGCAAGCCGCGAAAGCCCGGGAGGACCAGCCCGCCGCAAAGGCTCTGCCGCCGGGCATGGGACCACAGGGGCATCGTGTGTCGGACATTCACGGCCTCGTCTCAGGCCGGCCGCTCCATGAGGTGAGCCTGCACGACTTCCCAAGCATGGAATATGCGGACAACCTGTTCATCGCGGGCGGGCTCGGGGCCTATGTGGCAAGGCTCGGGAAAAACCTGCCGATCTGCTTGAGCGCTGCCGTTCACGCCATCGACTGGTCGGGACCGGGCGTGCGAATCGAAAGCTCTGCCGGAACCCTTCGGGCGAAGGCTGCCATCATCACCACGCCCATGGCCGTGTTGCAGACGGATGCGATCCGCTTCGCGCCCGCCTTGCCGTACGAGGTGCAGCAGGCGATCCACGGCTTTACCCAAGGTGTGTATGAGCACGTGATCCTGCATTGGCCCGACGCGCCTTTCCGAGGCCCCGACCGGCTCGCGACACTCACCGGCACGCATCGTTCGCCGCCCGGCCTTCTCACGCGCATCGACAACACGCCCTTCCATTTCTTCGAGCTCGACCAGCCCCATGCGGCGCGGTTCGACCGGCGCGATGCCCATGCGCCGGCGCGGTTCGCACGGGAGATTCTGACCGAGCATTTCGGCTATCGCGCTCTTCGAAACTTGAGCGTCATGCATGCCACGACGTGGCGCAACGATCCCTGGTCGCGGGCCTCATGGGCCGTCATTCCACCGGGCCGTGCTCCCATTCGTGACAGCCTGAAGGCCCCCGTGGGTGAGCGGATCTGGTTTGCGGGCGAGGCGCTCTCCCGCGCTCAATGGGGCACGGCCGGAGGAGCCTGGGAAGAGGGCGAGCGGGCAGCGGGTGAAATCGCCGGATGGCTCAAAGCCTCACGATGAGGCCAATCCCGATCCCAGCCGCTCGCGCACCCAGACGACGGCTTCGTCCAGTGTTGGGAAAACCGACGGTCGGGTAGTCATGAGAATACTGCAGGGGCCAAACCCTGCCTCCAGGAACCAGCCGCCGGTCCGGCTGCGGCTGCCTGCATTCTCTTCTGCCGTCACCTTGGCGAGGACAGCAACGAGATCGCTGCCGGAAAAGACGAGGCGCCCCTCATGGCTGCCGCCGTCGCTCATGACGGAGACGGGCTGAAGGCTGATGTTCGGGGTGGACTGCTCGGGCATCTATCGATGCTCGTGCTGAAGGTTGAGATAGGTCGGGGTGAACTCGCCCACTTTTTCCAAGCGCTCCCAATCGAGAATCGTCAGGGCATCGCCCTGCCAGCGGATGAGCCCCTCTTTCCGCAACTCCTGCAGCACGCGGTTCACGTGCACGGTGGAAAGCCCCAACGTGTCGCCGAGTTCCGCCTGTGTGAGAGGCAATTGAATCGTGTCGCCGTCGGTACGGCCGACCGCTTTCAGGCGCAGGAAAAGCTCGCAGATGAAATGCGCCATATGGGCCGTGGCCGAGAGGCGCCCCATGGTGGTGAGCCACTCGCGATGGATCGCACCGTCGACGAGCGTGTTGAGCCACAAGAGACGCGTGAGATGCGGATGCTCGTCCGTGATTCTTTCGATCGCCGCGTGCGGCACCACGGCAACGCGGCATGGCGTGAGCGCCAGCACGCCATGATCCATCGTCTTCAGAAGGAAGCTGTGAAGATCGACGAAGTCGCCGGCCACATGGATCGCCGTGATCTGCCGACGACCATTGGAAAAGATCTTGTAGCGTGCGGCAAACCCGTCGAGCAGCAAGTTGCTCTCGGACGGATGCTCGCCCTCGTGCACGATGTCCTCATCGGCTTCGACCACCCGAACGCGCGAGATCGCGCTTTCGAGAACCCGCTTCTCGTCATCCGAGAGCCGGTCGCGCTGTTCGAGCTTGAGAACGAGGGGGTTGGGCATGAAGGCTTTTCATCGAGGAATGAAAAACCCTTCTGGCCGCTCCAAGCCCAAGCCCGCACTCACATATGTTATATGACAGGGGGTTCTCCCCTTTGCGCATCACACCATGCTCGGCAGCACGCGATCCGGCGGCTTGTGGCCGTCGATGAAGGCCTTGATATTGACGATCACCTTCTCGCCCATGGCGATGCGGCCCTCGTGCGTGGCCGAGCCCATATGCGGCAGCAGCACCACCTTGCCCTGCTTGGCAAGCTTCACGAGGCGCGGATTGACCGCGGGCTCCTCCTCGAAGACGTCGAGACCCGCGCCCGCGATGGCGCCGGATTCGATGAGCTTGGTGAGCGCCGCTTCATCGATGATCTCGCCGCGCGCCGTGTTCACGAGGATCGCATCGGGCTTCATCAGCTTCAGGCGCCGCGCCGAGAGCAGGTGATAGGTGGCGGGCGTGTGCGGGCAGTTCACGGACACGATGTCCATGCGCGCCAGCATCTGGTCGAGGGATTCCCAGTATGTGGCTTCCAGCTCCGCCTCGATCTTCGGCGGAACATGGCGGCGATTGTGATAGTGGATCGACAGGCCGAAGGCCCTGGCGCGGCGGGCGAGCGCCTGGCCGATGCGGCCCATGCCGACGATGCCGAGCCGCTTGCCGGTGATGCGCCGTCCCAGCATCCAGGTGGGCGACCAGCCGGCCCAGTCTCCTTCCGGGATCACCTTGGCGCCTTCCGTGATGCGGCGGGCAACGGCGAGGATCAGCGCCATGGTCATGTCCGCCGTGTCCTCGGTCAGCACGCCCGGCGTGTTGGTGACCGTGATGCCCTTCGCCACCGCCGCCGCCACGTCGATATTGTCGACGCCGTTGCCGAAATTGGCGATGAGCTTGAGATTCGGGCCTGTCTGCTCGAGCAGCGCGGCGTCGATCTCATCCGTGATGGTGGGCACGAGAACATCCGCCGCGCGAACCGCCTCCGTCAGCTCCTCGCGGGAGAGGGGCTTGTCCTCGAGGTTGAGACGGGTGTCGAACAATTCGCGCAGGCGCGTTTCGATCACGTCGGGCAGACGGCGGGTAACGACGACGACAGGTCTCTTTCTCATCGGCTTTAAGCGATCCCCCGCATGAAAACGGCTGGGTCAAGGTAAGGTTTTCACGCTCCCTTAACCCTGTCTCGGCAACTAATGGCGACGAGCCGCCGCGTGGCGGCGCTGGCCAAGCTTCTCTATCAGAGGCTTGAGCAGACACAAAGTCGCCGAGAGGGGTTCCATGCGCAAGATCGTCGTCGCCATTGCCGCCTTTATGGTCAGCGCAGTGCCGGCCTTGGCGCAGCAGCAGCCCCCCGGAGGGCGCCTCGGCACCGGACTGCCGGTTCCCCGCTATGTGAGCCTCAAGACCGACCGCGTGAACCTGCGCGAAGGTCCCTCCAAGGACCATCGGACCGCCTGGGTGTTCCAGCGCGCGGGCCTGCCTGTCGAGATCATCGCCGAATACGAAACCTGGCGGCGCATCCGCGATTCGGAAGGCACGGAAGGCTGGGTGCTGCACTCCCTCCTGTCAGGCCGGCGCACCGCTCTGGTGATGCCCTGGGCCAAGAAGGGCGAGCCGCCGATCAGCCTGCTCGACAGGCCCGAACCGAAGGCCGGCGTCGTCGCCCAGATGCAGCCGGGCGTGATCACCAACGTGAAAGCCTGCGACGGTAAATGGTGCCGCGTCATGATCAGCATGGAGAATGCGCGGGATCTCGACGGCTACGTGCAGCAGGAAAAGCTCTGGGGCGTCTATCCCGACGAACAGATCGAATAAGGCTCGATCGGATGTCGCAGGCCCGGAACTCTTTCCGATTTATCAAGGAATGGCCGCGTAAGTAACAAGGTATCATCCCTTGTTTTCCGGGTTCGATTCCATGTCCATCAATCTGAGTTTCAAGCTCCTTCCGATCCTCGCCCTGATCCTCGGCATCGCCTCGATCGTGGCGCCGCGCTTCCTCAACATCTTCGTGGCGATCTTCCTGATCGCCTACGCGCTGGTGGGGTTCGGTCTGCTACGCTGATCAATCAGGCCGCTCTCCGACGGTTCAGGAGCCGCGCTCCGAACACGTTCAGCGCCAGCCCTGCCACGATCACGGCCCCGCCGACGGCCTCGACCGGCCGCATGGCTTCGCCCAGGATGAGGGACGAGCCGAGGATGCCCGCCACCGGCACGAGCAAGGCAAAGGGGGTCACGGTCGCCGCCGGGTGGCGGGAGAGCAGATAGGCCCAGACGCCGAAGGCGAAGACCGTGGTGGGATAGGCGAGGTAGGCGACCGCGCCCCAGGTGCCCGCGTCCATGTTCATGAGCGCCAAGACCACCTTGTCAGGCCCATCGAGCAGAAGCGACAGGCCGAGCAGCGGCAGGGGCGCGACAAGGCTCGCCCAGACGATGTAGCCCAGCATGTCGACCCGGCCCGCTCGCTTGGAGACGATGTTGGCCACGCCCCAGGAGGCGGCGGCGGCCACGGTCATGAGGAACGGCACCCCTCCGCTCCCGGAGAGCCGCGGGACGGCGATGATCACGAGGCCCGCAAAGCCGATGAGGCCGCCCATGATCTGGTGAGGGCCGGGCCGCTCGGCCATGAAAAGGGCAGCGAACAGGATCGTGAAGAACACCTGTGCCTGCATGACGAGGGAGGCGAGGCTCGCCGGCATGCCGAAGGCGAGCGCGGCAAAGAGCAGGCCGAACTGGGCGACCCCAAGGAAGAAGCCGTAGGCCACCATGTTCCCCCAGGATGCCTTGGGGCGCGGCACGAAGAAGATGGCGGGAAGGGCAGCGAAGAAGAAGCGAAGCGCGCAGAGCAGCAGGGGCGGCATGGAGCCAACCCCGAGCTTGATGACGACGAAGCTCAAGCCCCAGATGATGGCGACCAGAACGGCGACGAGAGAGTGTGTGAGCGGCATGAGGAAAAATCCAGGCTGCCGCTTTTAGCGCATCGTGCGGGAAAGTGGACCCGATTTTCCGCGCCGAACGATGCGCCGCTCAAGAAGGGAGCATCGGATCAATCCCGAAAGTGCAAGTCCACTTTTCTCGTCCGATGCTTTAAAACTCTGCTCCGATTTGTTAAGCGGACTTGCGGCGCAGGCGCACGATCACCTCGACGCCAGCCACTTCCATGCCCTCGGGCGGTTCGGGCAGGTCGGCCACGCTCACGCCGGAGGTCGCGGGCATGTCCACGAGCTCGCCCACGTCTTCCAGGAAGAAGTGGTGGTGCTCGGTGGGATTGGTGTCGAAATAGGCCTTGGAGCCGTCGACGGCGAGCTGGCGCAGGAGGCCGGCTTCCGTGAACTGGTGCAGGGTGTTGTAGACGGTGGCGAGAGACACCGGAACGCGGGCGCGGCTCGCCTCGTCGAAGAGCATCTCGGCCGTGATATGGCGGTCACCCTTGCCGAACAGGAGCCAGCCCAGAGAGACGCGCTGCCGGGTGGGGCGCAGGCCGACACGGCGAAGCTTGTCCCGCAGCTCGGAGAGGGGGCATCCCTTCCGGTGGGCAGGAGCCGTCGTGGACTCAATGTAGGCGGACAAAGGGTCGGTCATTGTCGGAACTGTTTGAGGGAACGAGCGCTTCTATCATCACAATCATAGGAAAGCGAGGGGGTCGCCGCAAGGTGATCCGCGGTCGCGCTTAAGGTATCATCCTTAGGAGGCGGCAAAAGAATTGCTGCTCTGCGCCCGGGTCCCTTTGATGGATGGCCAAGCCTGTGCTACCAGAGCCCGCATTGAAGGCCTTTAGGACATCTTGAGGCCGCTTTTGAGACGACGCGATGAAAGGATCGGCACCCGGCATGGCCCGCCAGTCCAGCTATAATTACGAAGAGCTCCTTGCCTGCGGGCGCGGAGAATTGTTCGGCCCCGGCAACGCCCAGCTGCCGCTGCCTCCCATGCTGATGTTCGACCGCATCACCTCCATCTCGGAAGAGGGCGGCGAATACGGCAAGGGCCATGTGCGCGCCGAACTCGATATCCGCCCGGACCTCTGGTTCTTCCCCTGCCACTTCGCGGGCGATCCGGTGATGCCGGGCTGCTTGGGGCTGGACGCTCTCTGGCAGCTGACCGGCTTCTTCCTGGGCTGGGGCGGCTCGCCCGGCCGTGGCCGCGCGCTCGGCGTCGGCGAGGTGAAATTCTCCGATCAGGTTCTGCCCACCGTGAAGAAGGTGGTCTACGGCGTGGATCTCAAGCGCGTCTTCCGCTCGAAGCTGGTGCTCGGCATCGCCGATGGCTGGCTCGAGGCCGACGGACGCCGGATCTACGAGGCCAAGGACATGCGTGTCGGCCTGTTCCAGGCGGAGGCTCCGGTCGGCGGCTAAGGCCTTCCTTAAGGGCAGTGCCAAAGTTCCATCATGTTGACAAAACATGATCTTTTCGAAAAACCGGCCCTGCCGCGTGCGGCGAGGCCATCGAGTCTGATGGATCGTTTCCCGATCCGCCCGCAGGCTCGCGGTTGAGATTGAGCCGGCCAGACCTTACCTGTGTGGGCATAAGGCTGGCATCCAAGATCCTATGAAGAGGTAGGCTATGAGGCGCGTCGTCGTCACCGGAATGGGCATCGTTTCGTCCATCGGCAACAACACGCAGGAGGTGCTGGCCTCTTTGCGCGAAGCGAAGTCCGGCATCGCGAAGGCCGAGGATTACGAGAAGTTCGGCTTCCGCTGCCAGGTCCACGGCGCCCCGCAGATCGACGTGGACTCGCTCGTCGACCGCCGCGCCATGCGCTTCCACGGCCGCGGCACGGCCTGGAATCACGTTGCCATGGACCAGGCGATCCGCGATTCAGGACTCGAGGAGAGCGACATCTCCAACGAGCGCACCGGCATCATCATGGGCTCGGGCGGCCCCTCCACCCGAACCATCATCGAGGCCGCCGACATCACCCGCGACAAGGGTCCCAAGCGCATCGGCCCGTTCGCCGTGCCGAAGGCCATGTCCTCGACGGCCTCGGCGACGCTTGCCACCTGGTTCAAGATCAAGGGCGTGAACTATTCCATCTCGTCGGCCTGCGCGACCTCCAATCACTGCGTCGGCAACGCCTACGAGATGATCCAGTACGGCAAGCAGGACGTGATGTTCGCCGGCGGCTGCGAGGATCTGGACTGGAGCCTGTCCAATCTCTTCGACGCCATGGGCGCCATGTCCACCAAGTACAACGACACGCCTGCCCGGGCTTCCCGCGCCTATGATGCCAACCGCGACGGCTTCGTGATCGCCGGCGGCGCGGGCGTCTTGGTGCTGGAGGAGCTGGAGCGCGCCAAGGCCCGCGGCGCCAAGATCTATGGCGAGATCGTCGGCTACGGCATGACCTCCGACGGCTACGACATGGTGGCTCCGTCGGGCGAAGGCGCGGTGCGCTGCATGCGCATGGCACTCAAGGACGTGCACAACCCGGTCGACTACATCAACCCGCACGCCACCTCGACCCCGGTCGGCGACCAGAAGGAAATCGAGGCGATCCGCGAGGTGTTCGGCTCGGGCGACAAGTGCCCGCCGATCTCGGCCACCAAGTCGCTCACCGGTCACTCGCTCGGCGCGACCGGCGTGCAGGAAGCGATCTATTCGCTCCTGATGATGCAGAACGGCTTCATCTGCGAAAGCGCTCATATCGACGAGATCGATCCGGCCTTCGCCGACATGAATATCGTCCGCAAGCGCATCGACAATGCCAAGATCGACACGGTTCTGTCGAACTCGTTCGGTTTCGGCGGCACCAATGCCACACTCGTCTTCAGCCGCCACAACGGCTAAAGCATCTTTCGGCGAAGTGGACACGGTTCGCCGCCAAAAGATGCGGCAACTAAAAATGAGAGATGATTCCACGTCAGTGGAAACAGCTCTCAGGACGTCATAAACCTGAGACAACGCCGTGCGATGTCCCGAATTTCCAAGGGGGACCTCGCATGGACACGCTCATTGAAATCAAGACCAAGGCTCGGGATGCACGGTTTGCTAACGATCGGCATCCCAACATGGAGCCGACGCAGAGGGGGACCCGCATGAGCGGTCTGATGCAAGGAAAGCGCGGCCTCATCATGGGCGTCGCGAACGATCATTCCATCGCCTGGGGCATCGCCAAGGTTCTGGCGCAGCACGGCGCGGAACTCGCCTTCACCTATCAGGGCGAGGCGCTCGGCAAGCGCGTGACGCCTCTGGCGCAGTCGCTGGGCTCGGACCTCGTGATCCCCTGCGACGTGGAGGACCTTCCCTCCGTGGACGCCGCATTCGAGGCCATCGACAGGCGCTGGGATTCCATCGACTTCGTGGTCCACGCCATCGGCTTCTCCGACAAGTCGCAGCTCAAGGGCTCCTACACGGAAGTCACCACCCGCGAGAACTTCTCGCGCACCATGGTGATCTCCTGCTTCTCCTTCACGGAAGTGGCCCAGCGCGCCGTCAAGCGCATGAAGAACGGCGGTGCGCTTCTCACCCTCACCTATGGCGGCTCCACCCGCGTGATGCCGAACTACAACGTGATGGGCGTGGCGAAGGCGGCGCTCGAAGCCTCCATGCGCTACATCGCCTCCGACCTCGGTCCTCAGGGAATTCGCTGCAACGCCATCTCCGCAGGCCCGGTCCGTACGCTCGCGGGCGCCGGCATCGGCGATGCGCGCCTCATGTTCACCTACCAGAAGGCGCATGCTCCCTTACGCCGCACGGTGACCATCGAGGAGATCGGCGGCTCGGCTCTCTACCTCCTCTCCGACCTTTCCAGCGGCGTGACCGGCGAGATCCACTACGTGGATTCCGGCTACAACATCATCTCGATGCCGCGTCCGGAAGTGCTGAAAGCCCAGGACGCCGCCGGCGTGACGGGAGAAGAAGGTTAAGGCACTTTCACAAGTGCATGAGGGAGCAAAGCTTGGCCTTGCTCCCGACATGATCGAACGGCACCAGAGGCGCTCGTTGTTCGAGAGCGTTTTTCCATGATCCTGTCCCGCCGCACCCTTCTGGCCGGCCTCGCCGCCTCCAGCGCCAGCGTTCCTGCTTTTGCCCAGTCTGCGCCGGAGCCGCAGATGGTTCCGATCGAGCTCGTCGAGGACACGATGGCCTTGAATGCTGCCGTGAAGCTCGGGCACCGGCACGGCGACGTGATCATGATCGAATACTTCGACTACAACTGCCCTTGGTGCAGGAAGTCGGCGGCCGACCTGCCCGCGCTCCTGAAGGCGGAGCCGGATCTGACCTATGTGCTGGTGAATTTCGCCGTGCTCGGCATTCCGTCCGTTACGGCCACCAAGGCAGCTTTGGCCTATTTCCAACTCTACGGTCCTGACGCTTACCTGCCGCTGCATCTTGCCCTCTTCAAGCTTAAAGGGGCGGTCGACGGCGCGCGGGCCCTGAAGGAAATCGAGCGCCTCGGCGGCGACACCAAGCGCCTGGAGGAAGCGGCGAATTCCGAGCGCACCACGCAGTGGATGAAGGACGCCTTCAAGCTCGGCGATTCGCTCGGCTTTTCCGCCACGCCCTCCTTCCTCGTCGGCACGGAATCCTACGTCGGCGGCATGACGCTCGCCCAGAAACGCGAGGCGATTGCGCGCGCGAGGGGATAGAGGGCGATCTTCCCTCCCCCTTGCGGGAGGGATGAAGCTGGGGCGCACAGCCCAAGCGCGATGCTCCGTCCATCATCCCCGCGTCATCACCGGCCTTGTGCCGGTGATCTCGTTTACAAGAGGCGCAGCGCTCTTCGGATCGGGATGGCCGGGACAAGCCCGGCCATGACGAAGAGATGTCACTCCCGACCGCAGCATGCCAGCAGAATAGAGCGCTGGTTTCCCTCCCCCTTGCGGGAAGGGAACAGATGGCGCCCGTTCCATCACCATTTCTTAGACAATTTCAGCGGAAAGGTTTAAGCGCGACATGATCCATGTCGCTCATCCGCTCCTCCCTTCTGGTCGGCCTCGGCTCCATCGCCTCGCGCATTCTGGGCTTCGCCCGGGACATGCTGTTCGCGCAGGCCTTGGGCGCGGGCCCCGTGGCGGATGCGTTTCTCACGGCCTTTCGCCTGCCGAATCTCGTGCGCCGCATCGTGGGCGAAGGCGGGCTCAACCCGGCCCTCGTGCCGCAGCTGAGCCGGCTGAAGCCGGATGAGGCGGCCACAATGGCTGGTGATGTGCTCGGCGTCTTCGCGCTGGCGCTTCTCGGGCTCACCGCCGTGGTGGAGATTGCTGCCGGCCTTCTCGCGCTTCTCCTCGCGCCGGGCCTGCATGACGATGGACGGACCCTCGCGCTGGTCGCGTTCTACACGCGCCTGTCCTTTCCGATCGTCATCGCCGTCACGCTCTCCTCGATTGCCGCTGCCGTCCTGAACATGCGCGGACGCTATCGGGCAACGGCCTTCGCGCCGCTTGCGGTGAATGTCGGATTGATCCTGACGCTCGTGGCGCTCGAAACCGTCTTCGCGCTTCCGCTCGATGAGAAGGCCGCATGGCTTTCGGGCATTTCGAGCCTGGCAGGCTTTATCCAGCTTTTCATCGTGCTGGCAGCGCTTCGGCAGGGCGGTGAAAAACTCGTGCGCTTCGGCCGGCCGCGCTGGTCCTCGGGCCTCAGGAGACTGCTGCTGGCGGGCTTTCCCGCGCTCGTTGCGAGCGGTGCGGTTCAGCTTTTCATTCTGGTGGGAGCGCAGGTAGCCTCGTTCTGGCCCTCCGGCATCTCCTGGCTCTATTACGCCGAGCGCGTGATGCAGCTGCCGCTCGGCCTGATGGCGGCGGTCGGATCGAGCGTGCTGCTTCCGCAACTCGCCAGGCACCATCATGCGGGAGAAACGACAGCAATCGTCGCCGCTCAGCACCGGGCATTGGAGGTGGCGCTGCTGCTCGCTCTGCCGGCCAGCGCGGCTTTGCTGATTCTCTCCTTTCCCATCACCCATGTGCTCTTCGAGCGCGGAGCCTTTCTCCCGTCCGATACTCAAGGAACGGCGCTGGTGCTCGCTACTTTAAGCCTCGGCCTGCCTTTCGCCACCGCCGGAAAGGTGCTGAGCCAGACACTTTTCGCCCGTGGCGCCCTGCGCATGACGATGGCCGGAACGCTTCTCGGCATCCTCGTCACGCTCATGGGCGGCGTGCTGCTCGCGCTGCGCTGGGGACCTGTCGGGATCGCTCTCGGCATCAGCCTGGGCTGCTTCGTTCATGCCGCTGCCATGGCCTGGCTGCTTCAGCGAATCGACCTGTGGCATCCGGATGGACGCTTCATGAGCCGACTGACCCGCATCGCCTTTTCCACGGCACTCATGAGCCTGGGGCTGTGGGGAGTTCAGCGGATGCTTGCACCCACGGACAGCCTTTCGCTCGCCGCCTTCTGCCTGGGCGGGCTCGCGCTTTATGCCCTCGCGGCATGGCTGACAGGCGCGGTGACCCGTGACGACGTGGCCGCATTCCGTTAACGCATCGTGCGGAACCGAAGGTCCGCGTCAGCGACCCGAAGGGCCGCGCCAGCGAAAAGTGGATCCGGTTTTCCGCGTTCAACGATGCGCCAGCAAAACAAGAGAGCATCGGATCGACCCCAAAAGCGGTTTCCACTTTTGGGTCCGATGCTCGAAACGCTTGCATCGTGGCGTGGCCCTGTCATAACCGCGCCGCAACGCAACATGGAAGACAATCGCGGACCGGCGTCCAACCCGGTCCGGCGTGGGAGTGCAAGACGATGGCGGAGTTCAAGGAACTGGTTTTCTCAGGCATGCAGCCGACGGGCAACCTGCATCTCGGAAACTATCTTGGCGCGATGATCCGCTGGATCGAACTCCAGAAGACGATGGAATGCATCTATTGCGTCGTCGACATGCACGCCATCACCGTCTGGCAGGACCCCGCCGACCTGAAGCGCCAGATCCGCGAGGTGACGGCCGCCTATCTTGCCGCCGGCCTCGATCCGAAGAAGAGCATCATCTTCAACCAGAGCCAGGTGCAGCAGCACGCCGAACTCGCCTGGGTGTTCAACTGCGTCGCCCGGATCGGCTGGATGAACCGCATGACGCAGTTCAAGGAGAAGGCCGGCAAGGACCGCGAGAACGCCTCGCTCGGCCTCTATGCCTATCCGAGCCTCATGGCCGCCGACATCCTGGCCTACCGCGCCACGCATGTGCCGGTGGGCGAGGACCAGAAGCAGCATGTCGAGCTGACCCGCGACATCGCCCAGAAGTTCAACAACGACTACGCCGCCTCGATTGCCGCCAACGGCTATGGCGATGCCTTCTTCCCGCTCACCGAGCCCATGATCCAGGGCCCGGCGACCCGCGTCATGTCGCTCCGCGACGGCTCGAAGAAGATGTCGAAGTCGGACCCGTCCGATTATTCGCGCATCAACCTGACGGACGATGCCGACACCATCGCCCAGAAGGTGCGCAAGGCGAAGACGGACCCCGAGCCCCTGCCCTCCGAGGTCGAAGGCCTGAAGGGCCGACTTGAGGCGGAGAACCTGGTCTCGATCTACGCCGCGCTCACCGGCACCACGGCGGAGGACGTGCTGCGCGAGCATGGCGGGTCGCAGTTCTCCGGCTTCAAGGCCGCTCTCGTGGACGTGGCGGTGACGAAGCTCGCGCCCATCGCGGGTGAGATGCGCCGCCTCATGGCCGATCCCGGCCATATCGATGCAATCCTCGTGGACGGCTCGGATCGTGCCCGCGTGATCGCAGCGCAGACCATGGACTCGGTGAAGGATATCGTCGGCTTCGTCCGCTCGCGCTAGAGCATTTTTCGGTGAAGTGGCTCCGGTTCACCGTCAAACAATGCGGCCGGGCAAAGAAGAGGGCTGATTCCAGGCCAATGGAAACAGCTCTAAAGCATCGGACGTGAAAAGTGCATTCCGCTTCTGGGACCTATCCGATGCTCCGTTTTCAAGCGGCGCATCGTTGGGTGCGGAAAACCGGGTCCACTTTTCGCCTGAACTTGCCCTATCTCTTAGGGCAAGGCAGCATCAGGCTGATGCAGGAGAGCGTACAGTGAGCGGCCAGCGCCGATCCTATGAGGCAGGCCACCGGCCCAAATTCATGGTGGTGGTCGACAAGACGCCGGAATGCGCGAGGGCGATCCATTTCGCCTCGCGCCGCGCCGCGCGCACCGGGGCGAGCATGCTCATGCTCGCCGTGGTGGATCCGCCGGACGATTTCGAATGGCTCGGCGTGGGCGAAGTCATGATCGAGGAAGGCAGCGAAGAGGCGGCCAAGCTGCTGGAAGCCGCCGCCCGTGAGGCGCGCAGCGCCGCCGGTGTGGAGCCCGAGCAGGTGATCCGCGTCGGCAAGCGGGCGGACGAGATCATCAAGCTGATCAACGAGGACGAGGACGTGTCCTTCCTCGTGCTCGCCGCCGGCAGCAGCAAGGAGGGTCCGGGCCCCCTGGTCACGAATCTGGCCGGCAAGGCGGCTTCCACCTTCCCGGTTCCCATCGTGATCGTGCCGGGCAGACTCACAGACGAGGAAATCGACGCGCTGGCGGGATGAACAAGCGTCATCCCGGACGATGCGCAGTGCAGATCCGGGGTATTTTCCAGGATAAGGCGCCATTCTCGTCTTGCGGTCCCGGGTTCTGCTCCGCAGCCCCGGGATGACGGGTTATTCATTCTCCTCTTGGAATCCTCACTCCCCCATTCCACATCTTGCCTGAAACCTGTTAGAACGATTCTAAGCCCACCACTCGGCCGGCCTTGAACCGGCGCCAGAGGACAACAAAGCGATGTTCATCCAGACTGAAGCCACCCCCAATCCCGCCACGTTGAAGTTCCTGCCCGGCCGCGTCGTGATGCCGGAAGGCACCTTCGAGGCGAAGACGCCCGGGCAGGGCGAGTTCTCGCCCCTGGCGCAGCGCCTCTTTGCCGTGCCCGGCGTGACCGGCGTCTTTTTCGGCTACGACTTCATCACCGTGACGAAGGCGGATGGTGAGTGGCAGCACCTGAAGCCTGCGATTCTCGGCGCGATCATGGAGCATTTCATGACCGGCGCGCCACTGTTCTCGAACGGCTACGGCGCGGTTGAGGAAGACGGCGAGGAGTTCTTCGATCCTGCCGACGCTCCGACCGTCGAGACCATCAAGGAGCTGCTCGAAACCCGCATCCGCCCCGCCGTCGCGGGCGATGGCGGCGACATCACCTTCCGCGGCTTCAAGGACGGCGTGGTCTATCTCGTCATGAAGGGCGCCTGCTCCGGCTGCCCCTCCTCGACCGCCACGCTGCGCCACGGCATCCAGAACCTGCTGCGCCACTTCCTGCCGGACGTGCGCGAAGTCCAGGCCGTTTGATCGGATTTCAAGAACCCTTAGTATTCAACAGCGCGGCCTTCATGCCGCGCTTTTTCTTTGGAGCTTCGCCTTGCCTCCTCTCCCTGATGCCGTCCTCGACCAGCTTTTCCGCAACGCCCGCACCCATCGCTGGTGGGAGGACCGAAAGATTCCCGAGGAAACCCTGCGGGCCGTTGCCGATCTCGCCAAGCTTGGGCCGACCAGCGCCAATTCCTCGCCGGGCCGCTTCGTCTTCGTGGTGTCGCGGGAAGCGAAGGAGAAGCTCAAACCGCATCTCGACGAGGGCAATGTGCGCCAGACCATGAGCGCGCCGGCCACCGTGATCGTGGCCCAGGACATGGAGTTCTACGAGAAGCTCGGCTTCCTTGCCCCGCACAGCAAGGATGCGCGCAGCTGGTTCGCGGGCAAGCCCGACGCCATCGAGCGCACCGCCTTGCAGGGCTCCTCGCTGCAGGGCGCCTACCTTATCATGGCGGCGCGATCGCTCGGCCTCGATTGCGGCCCCATGGGCGGCTTCGACCGCGAGGGCGTGGACAGGACCTTCTTCCCGGACGGGAAAACCAAGTCCAACTTCCTCATCAATCTCGGCTACGGCCTGCCCGAAAAGCTCCATCCCCGCCAGCCGCGCTTTGCTTTCGAAGAATTCTGCCGGATCGAGTGACGAAACCGGGTTTCCTCATCTCGCGGTGATGCTCTAAAGAAGCCTGACGATCCGACGGAGGCGAATGTTGCGCGTTCTTGCCATCGATACGGCGCTTGGCGCCTGCTCGGCCTGCATCTGGCAGGCGGGCGATGCCGAGCCGCTGGCGGCCGAGACCCTTTTCATGGAGCGCGGCCATGCGGAGGCCCTGCTGCCGCTCATCGAGCGCGTCGCCTCCAGGGTGGAAGGCGGCTTCGAGACTCTCGACCGGGTGGCGGTGACGGTGGGGCCCGGCAGCTATACGGGCCTGCGCGTCGGCATTTCGGCCGCCCGCGGCATCGGGCTTGCCGCCGGCATTCCGGTGGTGGGAGTTGCCACCCTCTCGGCCTTCCTGGCTCCGCTCATGGTCAAGGAACGGCGCGGGCTTTTCACCGCCGCCCTCGATGCCAAGCACGGCCACATCTACATCCAGGCCATCGCCCCGGGCGGACGCACGATCATCCAGCCGAGCCTCATGGGCTATCGCGAAGCGATCCGCGTCCTGGGCTCGGGTCCCCTCCTGATCAGCGGCTCGGCCGCGGCGCTGCTGGCGGCGGAAGCGCGCGCGCAGGGCGTCGAGGCCCATGTGACCGACGTGCAGCAGGCTCCCGAGATCGCCTGGGTTGCCCGTCTCGGTGCTCTCGCCGATCCGAATCAGGCTCTGCCCAAACCCCTCTATCTTCGCGATCCCGACGCCAAGCCGCAGGATGGCGCGCGCATCGCCCGCCAATGAGCTTCTTCGACTTCTTCAAGAAGCCGGGCGGCTTTCGCATCGATCCCTTGAGCAGCGATGCGGCTTCGCGCATGGCGGCCATCCATGGGGCTTCCTTCGCGCGGTCCTGGAGCACGCTGGAGCTCGAACGGCTGCTCGCCGAGCGCGGCGTGGTGGGAGACGGGCTGTTTCTCGGACCGGCCACGAAGCCTACCGGCTTCGTGCTGTCGCGCATCGTCCTCGACGAGGCCGAGATCCTCACCCTTGCCATCGCCCCGGAGGCGCGCGGCAGGGGCTTGTCCATTCCCCTGCTCGAGCGGCACCTGGACGAGCTCTCCCGCCGGGGCGTGCGGATTGTCCATCTGGAGGTCGAGGAGGGCAACGATCCGGCTATCGCCCTCTACCGGCACTTCGACTTCAAGGAAACCGGACGGCGCGAAGGCTACTACCAGAAGGCGGATGGCAGCCGGGTGGCGGCGCTCACCATGGCGCTGGGCCTATAGCCCCTTCTGACCAACTCCCGTATAAGCATCTGCAGGAAACAGGTTTTCAGCCTTGTCAGCACGGACCAGCAGTACCGGAAGACTTCGTCGCCCAGGAGCCATCGAGCGCGCCTGCCGTGACAAGGGCCTGCGCATGACGGGCCAGCGGAAGATCATCGCGCAGATCCTCGACAATGCCGCCGATCACCCCGACGTGGTGGAGCTGCACCGGCGCGCCGCGGAGGTGGACGACCGCATCTCGCTCTCCACCGTCTACCGCACCGTGAAGCTCTTCGAGACGGAAGGCATTCTGGAACGCCTCGATTTTCGCGATGGACGGTCCCGCTACGAGCAGGCGGCACGCGAGCATCACGACCATCTCATCAATTTAGAGACTGGCGACGTGATCGAATTCCAGTCGGACGAGATCGAGGCCTTGCAGACCGAGATCGCCAGGCGTCTCGGCTATAAGGTCGTCTATCACCGCCTCGAACTCTATGCGGTGCCGTTGGACAAGGACGACGCGTGACGAAGATCGTCGTGTTCTTGAAGCTTCTGGTGCTGGCGCTGTGCAGCCTCGTGCTCGTGCCCCTGCAATTGCTCGCCATGCGCTTCGGCTGGAACATCGTGCACCATCTGCCGGTGCTGTTTCACCGCATCCTGCTGAAACTCTTCCATGTGCGCGTGATCGAGAAGGGAACGCCACCGGGAGATGCGCCGACACTCGTCGTGGCCAATCACGTCTCCTGGCTCGACATTCCCGTCATCGGTTCGGTGCATCCCCTCTCCTTCATCGCGAAATCCGAAATCGAAGGCTGGCCTGTCGTCGGTCTGCTCGCGAAGCTCCAGCGCTCCGTCTTCATCGACCGGCAGCGCCGCAGGGCGACGGCGGAGGTCAACGACGCGCTCGCCCATCGGCTCGTGAAGGGCGAGGTGATCGTGCTGTTTGCGGAAGGCACCACGAGCGACGGCAACCGGCTCCTCCCCTTCCGCTCCTCTCTCGTGGGTGCTGCGCAGACGACGCTCATGCACGACAGCGTCGAGCAGGTTTTCCTGCAGCCGCTCGCGATTTCCTACACCCGACGCAACGGCCTTCCCATCACGCGCCGCGACCGGCCCTTCATTGCCTGGTACGGCGACATGGATCTCGCGCCCCATCTCGCCCTCTTCGTCGAGGGCCACGCAATCGACGTGGTGGTGACCTGGGGCGAGCCGATCCCCTTCAACGGCAAGCGCAAGGAAGCGACGCTTGCAGCGGAGCGCGCGGTAAGAAGAGCGTTGAAGGCGGCTTGAGATCTATTGCCTCGCGGCTTCCGTCTCGGCCTGAGCCGTTGCCTCCTCCAGGAGCCATGCGCGGAAGGCGGCGAGGGCCGGTTTGTCGGCATTCGCTTCCGGACAGACGATGTAATACTGATAAGCGCCCTTGACCTGATGCGGGAAGGGCCGGACGAGACGGCCCGCATCCAGGTAATCGCCGATCAGGACATTCGTGGCGAGAGCCACGCCCTGCCCCGAGGCCGCCGCCTGCAGGCAGAGATAGGTGTGGGTGAAGCGTGGGCCGCGCGATGTGTCGATTCCCTCGACGCCTACCGCCTCGAGCCAGCGATCCCAGGTGATGTAGTCGGGTACCTCTTCGACGGCCTCGTGCACCAGCGTGTGATGTTTGAGACCGGCAGGCTCGCGCAGAGGCCGCGCGGGATCCCTGAGAAGGGCCGCGCTGCACACGGCGAAGAAATATTCCTCCATGAGAAGTTCCGTGCGCAGGCCCGGATAATGGCCGCGCCCGAAACGGATGGCGATGTCCACGTCCTCGCGGGCGAAGTCGGTGAGGCGCATCGAGACCGAAACCCGCACATCGATCTCGGGATGCCGCTCCCGGAAGGCGCCCAACCGGGGGATGAGCCAGTTCGAGGCCAGGCTCGGCATGGCGCTGACGGTGATCACGTTGGACATCTTCGGCCGCAGGGCCTGCGCCGTCGCCTCGTCTAGCTTGTCGAGCACCTCCGACAGGGAGGCCGCATAGCGCTCGCCGAGGGGCGTCAGGGCCACGCCGCGCGCGGGCTGGCGCACGAAGAGAGGGCGGCCGAGCCAGGCTTCCAGCGCCTTCACCTGCTGGCCCACCGCGCTTGCGGTGACGGCGATCTCGTCGCCGGCCTTCTCGAAATTCAGATGGCGGGCCGCAGCCTCGAAGGCGCGCACGGCATTCAGGGGTGGCAGACGGCGACGGGACATGGGCTGATCCAGCGGGTGTTCACCCAAGTTTTGCTTGGGCAGCAGTCAAGGACTTCTCGTTTGCCACGAAGCTAGCACAGGAGCAGAGTTTTCTCCAGCAAAACGCCTTTGCAAAAGCCCTTATGGAGACCTGTCATGGCAATCGGACATACCGCAGTAAATCTTGGGTTCAGGACCGCCACTCGTGAGAGACGGAGCACCTTGCTCACGCTGCTTCTGCGCTACGAGGCCTGGCTCGACCGGCGCAGGAACGCCCGGGTCCTGTACAGCATGGATGACAGGGCGCTGGCCGATATCGGATTGTCACGCGCCGATGTGGAGGGTTTGAATACCGCCTCCTGGCGGGATTACCTGCCGCCGGCGCTCGGACGATGAAAGGCTGATCCATGAAGCTCTATTCCGGCCCGTTGAGCCTCTTCTCCCGCAAGGTCGAAACCGCCCTTCACGAGAAGGGGCTGCCGTTCGAGCGCATCCAGGTCGCCTTCAGCCAGACCAAGGGCTACAGCCCCAAGCACCCCGACGTGCTGGCCGCCAATCCCAAGGGTCAGGTCCCCGTCCTCGTCGACGGGGACCTGACCCTCTACGATTCCACCCTGATCCTCGAATATCTGGAGGACGCCTACCCCGATCCCGCGCTTCATCCGAAGACCGCGGAGGCGCGGGCGCGATGCAGGCTTCTCGATCTCTTCGCCGACGAGGTCATGCTGGTGCCGTTGCGCGCGCTGATGCACCGGACCGAACCGAAGCCCGACGATCTGCAGCGCTGGACCGAGAAGGAAGCCAAGGCGCGAGAGGCAGAGGCGGTTTTAGGACGACACTATGTGGATCTCGACCGCAGGCTCGAGGGCCAGGATTACTTCTGCGGGGCTTTCTCAGTGGCGGATCTTGCAGTCTTCATGACCGTGTTCTGGACCCGCCGTCTGGGCGGCCCGTCCCTGAAAGAGCACAAGGCGCTCGCCGCCTGGTATGCGAGGCTCAGCGAGCGCCCGTCCTTCGCCAGGGTGACAGCCGAGATCCGCGCCGCGGATCGCGACTTGTCCGCTCCCGTCGAGGGTGCGTACAGAGAATAGGCCGCCTTGAAAGGCTGTCCCTGTGTCATTCCCGGCTGGAGATGGCGCAGCCATCGGAGGGAAGGGAATCCACTTTAACCCGCAGTTCTATGGATCCCCTTCGCGGCCCTTCTGGCCGCCGGGGATGGCGAGAAATCAGCGTGACCACTTGTGCTCGTCGATTTCCGGCTCGCCGTGAAAGCGCCGTTCCATGCGGATGGCGATGCGGCGCACGGCGGCGTGGCTGTGAAAAAGCATCTCCTCCAGCTGGTGGAACATCGTCAGATCGGACCTGCTCGGCATGTAATCCCTGTCGCGCCAGTAGCGGTAGATGAGGGTGGCGGCCTCCTGCACCAGCTTCTCCGCCTGCGCGAGCGGCGGTTTCGGTTTGCGGCGGAACACCATGGCGACACTCCCCTTGTGAAGCGAAGCGACCACCAGCACCGCTGGTGGTCGGGGAGTTGAGAAGCCGCCCATGGACGACCGCGATGACCTTTAGGCTTGCGCCCTGGACATGCGTCACCGCCTCCCCGGCCGTAGCTGGGAAGGCATCGTTCACGGCCGATACCGGCCACCATGGGTTGAGGTTCTCACGCCCCGGAACCGGGTGCGCCCGGCTCCGGCTACGAGATAACACCTGAAGGTGGTGAAGGGTCAATGGATTCGCTGCCTTCCGGTCATCCTCCCCGTCATGGCCGGGCTTGTGCCGGCCATCCCGGTCAGGAGGAACGCCGCGCCTCACCGAAGCGGGATCCCCGGCACAAGCCCGGGGATGACGGAGAACTGGATTGGACAGCCGGAGAATGTTCTTTCTTCGTTCTTGACTTTTGTCCTAACGTCGGCTATACCGTGCATTGTCCCGGCCTGCCGAGGGGTGCGCTCGTGAGGCGTCGCAAGAGTGGGGTCGGGAGCGGTCCCGTGCATGGGTTCAACGCAGACCCATGCGACGGGAGGCCCAGGCTGCGGCTCACGGTTGGTCACAGGCTGCCCGCTGGAAAGGATGCGGTGTCCGCCTGCGACAATCGCCGAGCCATGGCTCGCCTGTCCGCCTAAAAGAACCGTGCGCGAGGAGCCATCCGGTTCCTCTCAAACTTCATCCATTGAGCCGGACCGCTCCTCGCGTCCCCCTCGATCGCTCACCCTCGGCGGCTCTCACGCCCTGATGAGGTCGCTTCCGCTTGGCTCTTTGATATCCGTTTGATATCCGATTGTGCACACCAGACGGACACTCTCTGCCGTTCTTGCCACCCGGCTGAGAGGGATGCGCCTCACTGGCTCGGAATCACCGGCACTAGCGCCTCGTGCGGACCCGAAGGGCCGCGTCAGCGAAAAGTGGACCCGGTTTTACGCCTCGAACGATGCGCTCTCTAGAGAAGGGAGCATCGGATTGGTCCCAAAAGTGCAAGTCCACTTTTCACGTCTGATGCTCTAGGCCGATGACGGACATGGAAATCCTTCGAGGCCTTGAGCCAAAGGGCCGCTATTCTCATTGATGCCCAAAAGGCTTAAAAGGGCGCTCGATCTTTGACCGCCCGCATTGCAAGCAGACAGGCCGATCTCGTGAAGAAAGTTTTCGTCAAATCCTATGGCTGCCAGATGAACGTCTATGATGCCGAGCGCATGGCGGACATGCTGACTACCGAAGGCTATTCTGAGACCAAGGCCGTGGAAGAGGCGGACCTCGTCATCCTCAACACCTGCCATATCCGCGAGAAGGCCGCCGAGAAGGTCTATTCGGAGCTCGGCCGCGTGCGCGAGCTGAAGAAGGAGCGGCAGACCCAAGGCCAGGAGACGAAGATCGTGGTCGCGGGCTGCGTCGCCCAAGCCGAGGGCAAGGAAATCCTGCGCCGCGCGCCTGCCGTCGACGTGGTGGTGGGCCCGCAGAATTATCACAACCTGCCGGAGCTTCTCAGAAAAGCGCGCTCGGAGCGCGTGGTCGACACCGAGTTCCCCATCGAGGACAAGTTCGATCATCTGCCCAAGCCCTCGAAGGCCATGATCCGGAACCGGGGCGTGTCGTCCTTCCTCACGATCCAGGAAGGCTGCGACAAGTTCTGCACCTTCTGCGTGGTGCCCTATACGCGTGGCGCGGAAGTCTCCCGCTCTGTGACCAAGATCATCGATGAAGCTGTGCGTCTTGCCGATGCCGGCGTGCGCGAGCTCACGCTCATCGGCCAGAACGTGAATGCCTATCACGGCGAAGGCCCCGACGGCTCCATCTGGTCGCTCGGCCGCCTGCTGCATCGCCTCGCCGAGATCCCCGGCATCGCGCGGCTCCGCTACACCACGAGTCATCCGCGCGACATGGATGACGAGTTGATCGCCGCCCATCGCGACCTGCCGGCGCTCATGCCTTACCTGCACCTGCCCGTGCAGTCCGGCTCGGACCGCATCCTCGACGAGATGAACCGCAAGCATACGGGCGACGAATACCGCCGCCTGATCGAGCGTATCCGCAAGGCTCAGCCCAATCTGGCTCTCTCCTCCGACTTCATCGTGGGTTTTCCGGGCGAGACCGATGCGGAGTTCGAGGACACGATGCGCCTCGTGGCCGATGTGGGCTTTGCCAGCTCCTTCTCGTTCAAATACAGCCCCCGCCCCGGAACGCCGGCGGCCGAGATGGAGGTCCAGGTGTCCGAGGCCGTGAAGGCCGAGCGTCTGGCGCGTCTCCAAAACCTGTTGGAAACGCAAAGACAGGCTTTCAATCGCGGAACCGTTGGTCAGACTCTGGACGTTCTCTTGGAGAAGCCGGGTCGTCACCCGGGCCAGATGGCCGGCAAGTCGCCTTATCTGCAGGCTGTGCAGATCGAGACCGACTGTCATCAAATTGGTGATATCGTGACGGTACGGATGACGCAGGCAGGCTCGAACAGCCTGTTCGGGGAAGTGGTGAAGCCCGGCAATCAGGCCGCGGCCTGACACTTTCTCCTCCGAAGAGAGTTTCTTTCGCCATAACCCCGTGGCGGAAAACATGAGGAGAGGCATTTGAGGCCAGCGGACAACGCGACCGCACGAGCGCAGAAGGGACAACCCTCCAGCACTTCCCATCCCGGCGTCGAGGAAGAGGCCGAAATCATCCTCACCTTCGACGACAACCGCCTCGCCAGCCTTGTTTTCGGGCAGTACGACCAGAACCTCGCGCATCTGGAGCGCCGCCTGAACGTGGCTGCCATCGCCAACGGCAACCGGGTGACCGTGAAGGGCACGCCGGAATCCTCGGAACTTGCTCGACGCGTTCTCGAAACGCTCTATGACCGCGCCCGCCAGGGCGCATCGCCCGGCCCCGGCGACGTGGACGGCACGATCGAGGAATCGTCCCTGCAGGGCACCCTCTTCCCGGACGCGGAAACCGCAACGCCAGGTCTCTCCGCCTTCGACCATATCGCCACCCGCCGGCGCGGCGTGGTACGGGCCCGCAACGCGGCGCAGAACGTCTATATCAAGGCTCTCAAGCAGAACGAGCTGGTCTTTGCCGAAGGCCCTGCGGGCACCGGTAAGACATGGCTTGCCGTGGGCTATGCCGTCTCGCTGTTGGAGGCGGGCCAGGTGGACCGCCTCATCATCTCGCGTCCCGCCGTGGAAGCGGGCGAGCGCCTCGGCTTCCTGCCGGGCGACATGCGCGAGAAGGTCGATCCCTATCTTCGCCCGATCTACGACGCGCTCTACGACTTCATGGAGGCCCGACACGTGGATCGTGGCCTTCAGACCGGCATGATCGAGATCGCGCCGCTCGCCTTCATGCGCGGGCGCACGCTCACCAACTCCCTGGTGCTGCTGGACGAAGCGCAGAACACCACCTCCATGCAGATGAAGATGTTTCTGACGCGCCTTGGCGAGGGCTCGCGCATGATCATCACCGGCGACCCGACGCAGATCGACCTGCCGCCGGGCCAGAAATCGGGCCTCGTCGAGGCCGTGCGCATCCTGCATGGGGTCGAGGGCATCTCCCGCGTGACCTTCAGGGAGGCGGACGTGGTGCGCCACGATCTGGTGCGCCGCATCGTGGCCGCTTACGACAAGGCCACGAAGCAGGAGCCGCCGCAGGAACAATCGTATCGCGAACGGAACGTAAGACCGTGATCGAACTCGACATCATGATCGAGGAGGGCGACTGGGAGAAGATCCCGGATGTGGAGGCCCTCGCCCGGAAGGCCGCTTCAGCCGCTTTGGCCGTGACCTACGAGGCCAATGGTGAATTCGAGGCGAGCGTGATGCTGACCGACGATGCCCAGATCCAGGAGCTGAACCGCACCTGGCGGGGCAAGGACAAGCCCACCAATGTGCTTTCTTTCCCAGCCCCCGAGCAGCCGGGGGCGACGGGGCCTCGCCATTTGGGCGATATTGCTTTAGCTTATGAAACGCTGGTGCGCGAATCCGAGGAGGAATCCAAGGAGCTCGCGCATCATTTTGCCCATTTGATCGTCCATGGAGTTCTGCACCTCCTCGGCTACGACCACGAAACCGAGGCGGAGGCGGAGATCATGGAAGCTCTCGAGGTGAAGGCGCTCGCCACTCTTGGCATCGCCGATCCCTATCGCGATATGGCAGCATGAACGGCTGACGTTTAGGCTGATACTCAACTGACATGAACGAAGATCGAAGTCGTAGCGACCGACCTGTCCGAACCCTCGCTGAACAAGACGATTCACGCGACCATTGGTATGACCGGGTCCTCATTCGCTTGGGGCTGAAGCCCCGCGAATCCATCCGCCATGATCTCGAGGACGCCCTCGAGGAATCCGTCGAGGACACGGACTTCTCGCCCCAGGAAAGGGCGATGCTCAAGAACGTGCTCTCCTTCCACCGCATCCGGGTGGAAGACGTGATGGTGCCTCGCGCCGATATCGTGGCGGTGGCATCCGACACCAATCTCGGCGAGCTGCTCAGCCTCTTCCGCACGGCGGGCCATTCCCGTCTGCCGGTCTATGGCGAGACTCTCGACGACCCGAAGGGCATGGTCCACATCCGGGACTTCCTCGATTTCATCGCCATGCGCGCCGACGGCGGCGCCTCGGAATCCGGAGCGAGCGACGAGACGCCCCCGCCGAGCCTCGGGCAGGTCGATCTGTCCATGGTCCTGGCTCAGGCCAATATCCTGCGCCCGGTGCTCTTCGTACCGCGCTCCATGCCGGCCATCGACCTCCTGGTGCGGATGCAGGCGACCCGCACCCACATGGCCCTCGTGATCGACGAATATGGCGGCACGGACGGCCTCGTTTCCATCGAAGACCTCGTGGAAATGGTGGTGGGCGATATCGAGGACGAGCACGACGAGGATGAGGAGGTCACCATCACGAAGGCGGCCGACGGCACCTACGTCGCCGACGCCCGCGCGAGCCTCGACGAAGTGACGGAGACGCTCGGCGTCGATCTCTCCGACGAGGAAGGCGCCGAGGACATCGACACCATCGGCGGCTTCATCGTGACGCTCGCGGGCCGCGTGCCCTCGCGCAGCGAGGTGATCGAGGGTCCGAAGGGCCTCGAATTCGAGGTGCTCGATGCCGATCCCCGTCGTGTGAAGCGCCTGCGCATCCTCCGGCATGCCCCATCCACCGAGGTCGAGGTGGAATCATCTGCCCCGCGCCCTGAAAGCGCTGCGGCGGAATGACCCTTATCGCCGATCGCGCCATCCTCGCCCGGGGATGGCGCCGCTGGATCTTTAGCTTTGCAGCGGGAGCTTTGGGCGCGCTCGCCATGCCGCCCTTCGGCTTCCTGCCGGCGCTTGCCCTGTCGCTCACGCCCGCCGTGTGGCTCATCGACGGGGCCGGCAAGGCGGGTCCTTCCCGTTGGGCTCCCCTCAAATCGGCGGCTCTCATCGGCTGGTTCTGGGGCTTCGGATATTTCGTGGCCGGGCTCTGGTGGCTGGGTGCGGCCTTCCTCGTGGAGGCGGATCAATTCGCCTGGGCCCTGCCCTTCGGCGTCCTGGGGCTTCCGGCGCTGCTCGCCTTCTTCACCGCCTTCGGCTTTGCGCTCGCCCGCCTTCTGTGGCTGCCCGATGCCTCACGCGTCTTCGCCCTTGCCTTCGGACTCTCGGTCAGCGAGTGGCTGCGCGGCCATCTTTTCACGGGCTTTCCCTGGAATAATCCCGGCATGGCGCTGGGTCAGAATCTCTGGCTCATGCAGAGCGCCTCCCTGGTCGGTCTCTATGGCCTGAGCTTCCTCGCCATCGCGATCTGTGCCTCTCCCGCGCTGACCGTCACAGGCCGCACGGCGCGTGAGCGCTGGGCTGTGCCGAGCCTTGCTGCGGCATTGCTTCTCGCGATGGCGGCCTTCGGCTTCTGGCGCGTTCCGTCCGGGCCGACAGCCACCGTCGAGAACGTGCGCCTTCGCATCATGCAGCCCAATCTGCCGCAGGATGCCAAATTCAACCCGCGCAATCGCGACCCGATCATGCGGCGCTATCTCACGTTGAGCGCGAGCACCGGCCGTGACGGCCAAACCGCTGCCGATGCCACTCATATCATCTGGCCGGAATCGGCTTTCCCGTTCCTTCTCCACCGCGACCCGGCTTCGCTCGCCCAGATCGGAGGACTTCTGGAACCGGGCTCCGTGCTGATCACGGGCGCCGCGCGCATGGACGAACCCCTGCCGGGCGAGGCGGTCGGCAAGTTCTACAACGCGATCCAGGTGATCGACGATCGCGGCACCATTCTCGGCTCCTACGACAAGGTTCATCTGGTGCCCTTCGGCGAATACGTGCCGAAATTCCTCGATACCCTGATCAAGGCCGTGGGCCTGCGCCAGTTCGTGCATATCCCAGGGGGCTTCGAGCCCAGCGAGAAGCGTCGGCTGCTCTCCGTTCCGGGTTTGCCGCCGGTGGCCGCCTCGATCTGCTACGAGGCGATCTTTCCTGGCGAGATCCTGCCCGAGGGCGCCCGCCCGAACCTCATCCTCAACGTCACCAATGATGGCTGGTTCGGACAGACCACCGGACCCTACCAGCACTTTGCTCAAGCACGGTTACGTTCCGTGGAGGAAGGCCTACCTCTGGTGAGAGCCGCCAACACGGGAATCTCAGCAATCGTTGACCCTTACGGCCGGATTGTGGACAGGCTTCCACTTGGGGTTGAAGGTATCATAGACGCAAAGTTACCAGTTGCAGTGAAAGCAAATCTTTCTGCAAAAACAAGTAGGTTTTCTTTGACGGCCATGCTTGTGATCTGCTTAATGGCCTTGATTGTACGCCGAAAACAAAGAGCGTCCTGCATCTAAGATGATAAGGACATGGCGATACGTCAGCTTTGACAAGAAAGCCCGGGGCCATGAAGAAGTCGACCAGCTCGATTGATAAGGAAATCGGAACACGGGTGCGTATGCGTCGTATTTCGATTGGCATGAGCCAAGAAAAGCTTGGTGAAATGCTTGGCCTTACCTTTCAGCAGGTCCAGAAATACGAAAAAGGAATGAACCGGATCAGCGTGGGTCGCCTCGTCGACATCGCCAAGATCCTGGGCGTCGACATCCATTTCTTCTTCAATGGCATCAAGAGCGGAAAAGCCGAGCCTGGCTTTGCGGAAGAGGAATCGACGCCTTACATTGCGGACGTCATGTCGACCCCGGAAGGCCTGCAGCTCATCCGCACCTTTACCAGCATCAAGAGCGCCAAGGTCCGCAAAAGCATCGTGCAGCTGGTGGCATCGCTCGCGGCCCAGGACGAGCAGGAACGTTCGTCATAAAGAACGCGTTCGCTTGACCTTTCCGACGGCCTGAGGCATGACCTGAATGTTGGCTTACGGCCCCTGTGAGCCGTGCTTTTCGTGTTTGCCTCAAAGGAATTCTATCGTGCGGCGGTCAAGCTATCTTTTCACCAGCGAGTCGGTGTCCGAAGGCCATCCGGACAAGGTTTGCGACCGGATCTCCGATGCTGTCGTCGACGCTTATCTCGCAGCCGCGCCGGAAGCGCGGGTCGCCTGCGAGACGCTGGCCACCACCAACCGGGTCGTGATCGCCGGCGAGGTGCGCGGCCCTGATTCGATCACCAAGGACAAGGTGATCCAGCTCGCCCGCGATGCCATCAGGGACATCGGCTACGAGCAGGCGGGCTTCCACTGGAAGAACGCCGAAATCGACGTCTACCTGCACGCCCAGTCGGCCCACATCGCTCAGGGCGTGGATGCCGGTACCGACAAGGATGAGGGTGCGGGCGACCAGGGCATCATGTTCGGCTATGCCTGCAACGAGACGCCGGAGCTGATGCCGGCGCCGATCTATTACGCTCACAAGATCCTCGAGAACCTGACCGCCGCCCGCAAGGGCAAGGTCGGCGATGCCGCCAAGCTCGGCCCCGACGCCAAGAGCCAGGTCACGGTCCGCTACGAGAACGGCAAGCCCGTCGCCGCCACGCAGATCGTCCTGTCCACGCAGCACCTGGACGAGAGCCTCTCCTCCCAGGACGTGCGCGCGATCGTCGAGCCCCATATCCGCCAGACGCTGCCAGAGGGCTGGATCTCGTCCGAGACCATCTGGCACGTGAACCCCACCGGCAAGTTCGTGATCGGCGGCCCCGACGGCGATTGCGGTCTCACCGGCCGCAAGATCATCGTGGACACCTATGGCGGCGCGGCCCCGCATGGCGGCGGCGCGTTCTCCGGCAAGGATCCGACCAAGGTGGACCGCTCGGCGGCTTATGCCGCCCGCTATCTCGCCAAGAACGTGGTGGCCGCGGGCCTCGCCGACCGCTGCACCCTGCAGCTCTCCTATGCCATCGGCGTGGCCAAGCCCCTGTCGATCTACGTGGACCTGCACGAGACCGGCAAGGTGAGCGAGGACAAGCTCGAGGCCGTTCTCATGGACGTGATGGACCTCTCCCCGCGCGGCATCCGCACGCAGCTCGGCCTCAACAGGCCGATCTATGCCCGCACCTCCGCTTATGGCCATTTCGGCCGCAAGCCGGAAGCGGACGGGGGCTTCTCCTGGGAGCGCACCGACCTCGCCAGCGCCCTCAAGTCGGCCTTCTGATTCCCCATGAGCGAAGCATCTCAAAAGACCGGCGCTTTCTTCGGGCGCCGGAAAGGCAAGAAGCTTCGCGCAGGCCAAGATGATCTAATCCAGAACCTGCTGCCCGCGATCCGTGTGGTTCCGGGCAGCGTTCCCTCGGGCCAGTTTCCGAACGCCGGCGCACGCGAAACCTGGCTCGAGATCGGCTTCGGCGGCGGCGAGCATCTGGCCCACCAGGCCCGTAGCCATCGCGACATCAATTTCATCGGCTGCGAGCCCTTCGTGAACGGCATGGCGAAACTGCTCGCCGCCATCGACCACGAGAAGCTCGACAACATCCGCGTGTGGGACGACGACGTCACCAAGCTCCTGCCGACCCTGCCGGAGGCCTCCTTCGACCGGGTCTACATCCTCTATCCCGATCCGTGGCCGAAGCGCCGCCAGCGCAAGCGCCGCCTCGTCTCCGACGAGATGCTCACGACGCTGGCCCGCGTCATGAAGCCCGGCGCGGAACTGCGCTTTGCCAGCGACATCGACGATTACATCGGCTGGGTGCTCGCCCGGGTGCTGCGCTCCCCGCATTTTCGCTGGACCGCCGAGCGCGCCGATGACTGGCGCAGACCCTACGAGGGCTGGCCGGGCACCCGCTACGAGGCCAAGGCCGTCCGCGAAGGCCGCGTGCCGAGCTACCTGACGTTCGTCAGGACGTAATTTTCGTCGCCGCTGAGGTGTATTGCTGAAGGCGGGACGCCCAAGCGAGCTACCTAGCGCGGCCTGAAATCACCCCCTAAAGCCAAGCGCTTTTTATTCCTTTTGGGACCCGCTCCGGAAGGCGGAACGAGGACATATGTCGCATGGAACAATCCCGAGGCGATATTGTTATATAACAATATTTCGTAATTCGGGGTTTCCATGCCGACACTTATTCAATCCTCACTGACTTCTGCTGCAGCAACCGGCGGGAGCGGAAATGATGTCTTTACAGTGACTGCCGATAAGCTGGAGGGAGCGGTCTTCCGGGGAGGAGCGGGTACAGACACTTTGAGCCTGAGCGGCGGAGGCATCTTCGATCTTACTTTGACAACGCTCTCAAGCATTGAGACCATTCGTGGAACCAGCCGGAACGACACGATCTATCTCGATGCTCGCACGCTCGCAGGGGTCAAGACGCTCAGCGGTGGTGGAGGCAGCAATATTCTCCAGTTGGCCGGGTCCAATGCTTTTGATTTCAGAGGAAAGTCCGTCAGCGGATTTTCGCAGATCAAGGTCGCTAGCAAGACCTTTCACGCGACCTTCAGCAACAAAGCCTTGGCGCTGCTGGTCAATGCAAAGGAAAGCCAGAACGACAGTCTAAGGCTCGTCGGAGGAACCTTCACCGAGACTGAGATAACCCAGCTGCATCGCCAGGGCGTCGATACCATTATCGACGATAATGGTATCCATATGAATGCGGCACCCGATATTCGTAACCTATCCGGAGAGAGGGTTTATACGTCCGGTGGCCGCGCCTTCCTTGATCGCGGAGCCGACGCCACTGTCGGCAATCTGGACGACAAGCTCAGCTCTCTTACAGTGACGTTCGAAGACATCGAAATGCGCCCTGGCCGTATCGCGGTAGCCGATGATTACATGGTCACGGTGCCGGACGGACTGATCGATGGCGGCAGGGTCATGTTCAACGGGACGATATTCGGCACGCTCGGCATGATGGATGGCGGCCTCCGGATTGACTTTAACCCGGATGCCACTGCCGAAATGGTAGAAGCGCTCCTCCATTCGCTGGTCTTCGAGCATACAGACCCAGATCCCTCGATCCGTACCTTGCCGATCTCCATAGAATTGACGGATGAAGGGGGGCGAACCAAGAGCGTGCATGGCGAGGTCCTGTCCGGCGGTGCGGATATCCGCATCTTCGACATCAAGCACGATGAGTTCGTGGGGGCTGCCGGCAACGACACCTTCGCCACCGATGTTTTTGGGCTCACGGAGGGCGATGTTCTCGACGGCGGCGAAGGAACTGAGGACACCCTGCTGCTTTCCGGAGGTGGCGACTTTGACCTTTCGCAACTCGGTACCCTTACCGGAATTGAGGTGATCAAGGGCTCGAACTACCAACACGACTGGATCACGGTCACCGGTTCTCAGCTCGCAGGAATCGTAACCATCGATGGCGGTGCCTTCAGCGACGCGGGTACGAGCGGAGACGAGAATTCCCTGAATCTTAAGGGCACCTCGATTGATCTCACCGGTAAGACAATCACTAATTTCAGCAATATCATTCTTCGCACGGATGAAGCCGCTGTCACTATCGGGGACAAGGCTTTCGCGCCCCTTTTGAGCGCATCGCTGGTCTCGGGTGCGACGATTGAACTGGTTGGCGGCGGAACCTTCACGTCCGAGGAAAAGGGTGCCCTGTTCCGGCAAGGTTTCACCCGGATCACCGATAACAGCGGAAGCTACATCAACGAGGCTCCTGATCTTGGAAGGCTCGACGGCGATGAGAGTGCCGGTATTGCCGGCACGGCGATCTTCATCGATGCCGGCCGCAATGCGACCCTGAGCGAGGACGATCAGCTTCTGCGGTCCCTGACGGCTTCCGTCGCGGGAGGAACCGCAACGGATATCCTGAGTGTGGCCACGATCGGGACGGTGCAGGTCCTCGAAATGACCGGCGGGAATCTCCGCATCTATGTCAACGGCATCAATATCGGCTTCATCGCCTTGTCCCCTGCAGGCAGCTCGGAACTCTCGATCCAGTTCAACGAGAAGGCAACGCCGGACCGCGTCCAGGAGGTCATCCGGGCTTTGACCTATAAGGACACGACGGGAACGGTCACGGCTCCGCGCGATATCACGATCACGGTGACCGATTATACCTATCACTCAACCAGTGTAGAGGTGAGGGTCGAGCAGGAGATCAACCAAAAGCCGACCGATATGGCTCTCGACATGGCCCCCGCGTTGGAGCTTGCCGCAAACGGAACGATCGTGGGCGTGCTGAGCGCGACTGATCCGAATGCGGGTCTCAATGAAACGCTCTCCTACACGCTCCTGAACAATGCCGGCGGGCGCTTCGAGCTGGCAGGCAATGTGCTCAAGGTGAAGCAGGGCACCAAGCTCGACTACGAGCAGGCGAGCTCGCATGAGATCACCGTGCGTATCATCGACAAGCTCGGTTTGACCTTCGACAAGACCTTCACGATCGATCTCACCGATGTGGCCAGCGAGATGGCTGTCGGAACGAGCGGCCGCGACATCTTCGTCGGCGGAGAAGGTGCTGACCGCTTCTACGGCAAGCTCGGAAACGACGTGCTGAAAGGCGGACTGGGTCAGGACATCTTCGTGTTCAACACGAGGCTCGCCTCGACCAACATCGACGCCATCCGCGACTTCAGCGTGAGGGACGACACGATCTGGCTGAGCCGCTCGATCTTCACCAAGGCCGGACCGGTCGGCACCCTGTCGAGGGATGCGTTCTGGACCGGACCGACAGCTCATAATGCCAGCGACCGCATCATCTACAACAGGGAGACCGGCGCGCTCTCCTACGATGCGGACGGCAATGGCGCGGGCCGGGCCGTGAAGTTCGCGCAGCTCACGGCAGGTCTCAATCTGTCCTCCGCGGATTTCGTCGTCATCTAGAGCATCGGACGTGAAAAGTGGACTTGCACTTTTGGGACCAATCCGATGCTCCCTTCTCTAGAGAGCGCATCGTTCGAGGCGTAAAACCGGGTCCACTTTTCGCTGACGCGGCCCTTCGGGTCACTGACGTGGCCCTTCGGTTCCGCACGATGCGCCAAGAGAATCCCTCTTTCAAGCAGGCTGGTGGACGGCGCGCTCGTCGCTCACCACCTTGCCGTCGACGAGATGGATGCGCCGGTCGACGCGGGTGGCGATATCCATGTCATGGGTGACGGCGATCACGGTCTTGCCGTGCTTGTGCACCAGATCCTGCAGGATGGTGAAGACCTGCTCGGAACTCTTGCTGTCCAGGCTTCCTGTTGGTTCGTCGGCAAGCACCACATGCGGATCGTTGGCGAGCGCACGGGCCACGGCGACGCGCTGACGCTGTCCGCCCGAGATCTGATCAGGCCGTTTGTCGAGATGGCCCGCAAGGCCGAGATCCTCCAGCAGGCTCGCGGCGCGCTCGCTCATTTCGGATGCGGAGAGGCGTCCTGCCTTGCGCATCGGCAGCTCCACATTTTTCAGCACGCTGAATTCAGGCAGCAGGAAGTGGAACTGAAACACGAAGCCGAGGCTCTCGAGTCGCAGGCGCGCCAGCTCGTCGTCATCCAATTGCGACGTGTCCTGCCCCGCGATCTTCAACGTGCCGCTGGTGGGACGATCGAGAAGGCCGAGAAGATAGAGAAGCGACGATTTGCCGGAGCCGGACGGGCCGGTGATCGCCACGAATTCCTTTTCACCGACGGTGAGCGACACATCGCGCACCAGCGTCACCGGCACAGTGGCGGGCAGGATGCGGGTGAGATGCCCGGCTTCGATCAGCGCACTCATGTGGCCCCCCGGATGATGTCGACCGGATTGAGGCGCGCCGCCTGCCGCGCGGGCAGATAGCCCGCCACGCCCGAGGACACGAGCGCGAAGGCAGATGCGATCACATAATGCCAGGGCGACCAGAAGAGCGGCAGGCGCGTGATCTCACGGCCGACAGCTCCACCCGAGATCCTGAACTCGACCTGCGAAAGCGCGAAGCACAACAGGAAACCGATCAGCCAACCAACAAGCGAACCCGCCACACCGAGCGCCAATCCTTCGATGAGGAACAGGCGGCGCATGTTGCCTTGCGTGAAGCCGAGCGACTTGAGGATCGCGATGTCGCGCGCCTTCTCGTGCGTGATGGTGGAGATGATGTTGAAGATGCCGAAACCCGCCACGAGCAGGATCGCACCCACCACCGTGTACATCACCACGTTGCGCACCACGAGCGCTTCGAGCAGCGACTCGTTCGCCTCCTGCCAGGGCACGGCCTTGTAGCCGAGCTCCGCTTCCGCCTGACGGGCTACGCGGGGTGCAGCCTCGGGATCGTCGAGGCGAAGGCGAATGTCGTTGATGGCGTTCGGCCGCTCCGAGAGAATCTGCGCGTTCTTCAAGAGCACATAAGTTTCGCCCTCGTCGCGCGCGTTGCTGCCGGTGTGGAACTGCCCGACGATCTTGAAGCCGCGCGACTGGCCCGTGGGCGAGACGAGCTGGATCGTCGTGCCCATGGACGCGCCAAGGCGTTGCGCCAGCGTGTCTCCGACGACGATGTTGTTGCCCCCAGCCTGGAGCGCATCGAAGCTTCCTTGAACGAAATCGCCGGCGATGGAGGAGACCGTCGCTTCGACCTCCGGTTCGATGCCGATGATGGACACGCCGACGTCACGCCCTGCGTATCGAACCACGCCCTGCGTGCGCAGACTCTGCGCCATGCGGCCCGGCACCCAGGAGCGCAGGGATGCGAAAGCGGCGGCGGGATTGAGGATGCCGCGGCGATCCTCCTTCGGTCGCAGTCCCTCGAACTGCACGGCGGAAAACAGATCCTCCGCCGGTTGCCGGCGGGGCGTTCGGCGCTCGTCGCTGATCTGCACATGAGGCATGGTGTCGACGAGCTGCGCGATGAAATCCTTTTCCGTCCCCTGCATGAGCGCCGCCATGGCGATCGAAAAGCCGACGCCCAGCGCCACACCGAGAATGGCCACGATGGTCTGGCGGCCGCGTCCGGCGATATGGGTCAGGGCCAGTTCCAGGATGAGGCGCATGCTCAGCCTCCCTTTTCTCTCACTTTCGCCCCGTCAGCGAGATCCTCCGGAAACGGCACGATGACCCGCTCGCTCTCACCGAGTCCCGAAAGGATCTGGGTGTTGCTCGCGCCGCGAATCCCGACTTTCACATCATGGCGCCTGGCGACGCCGTTCTCCATGGTGAAGAGAGCGCCGCCGCGAAGGGCATTGGTGGGCACGAGAAGCGCGTTGGAGGAGACCTGCACGATCACGTTCACTTCCACCGTCATGCCGATGCGCAGCGGCGTCGTCTCAGGGAGTGCGAGACGCACCCGGTAGGTCTTGGCCACCGGATCACCCTTCGGCGTGATGGAATCGACGGTCGCTTCCAGAACCCGGTCCGGAAAGGCGTCGGCCTTGAGAACCGCGCGCTGGCCCACCGCCACACGCGGGATGTCCTCCTCGTTCACCTCGGCCTCCACCAGCAGCGGCTTCGGCTCGCCGACCCAGAACAGAACCGTGCCGGGCTCGGCCACCTCGCCTACTTCGCCATCCTCGCGCAGGACGACGCCGCTCACGGGGGCCCGAAGCACATAGGATTCCAGGCGCGTCTCCTGACCCGCGATGAGAGCCTGGACCTGACCAAGCTCGCTGCGGGCCCGGTCGAGGGCCTGCTCGCTCGCGACCCGGCGCTCCACGAGAGCGGCGATGCGATCGTAATCCGCCGAGATCAGCTTCTGCCGGGCCCTCAGTTCCGCAAGCGTTGCCTCCGGCTGGCGGCTGTCGAGGCGGGCGAGCACGGCGCCCTTCTCCACGGCCTCGCCCTCGCAATTGCACAGCTCGACGATCCGCTCCCGCAGGAGCGGCGTGACCTTGGCCCAGGTGCGCGGCTCCACCACGCCGGTGGCATAGACGATTTCGGCCGCATCGCCGCGCGTGGGTGCGACGATGGCGACTTCTTGGGGCCTGCCGAGGCGCCAATAGGCGGCTGCGGCCGCAAGTAGCAGCACAAGGGCAAGAAGCAGGCGGGAGATCTTCAAGGCGGGCTCTCCGAGGAACTCCTTCCTCTAGCATAGCCTCATTGAAGCCGAAATAACGTGATGTTTCTGAATCAGGGCAACGGGCTCGTGAGAGAAGCTTCTTTGCAGGACCCTTGCTTTTTTGGGCTTGAATCAGTATATCTGCGGTGTCAGCTCTGGTTGCAGCGTCAAGCTGCTGGTCGAGAGTGGGCCCCGCCGGGTCCGCTCTTTTTTATTGCTCGAACGCCGGAGCTTTGGAGAGCCATGACGAACGAACGCGACAAGCGGCTGATTTCGGAGAACGGCGTGGCCGCCCGGGTGGCTGCCATCGTCGAGCCCGTGATCGAGGATCTGGGCTTCAATCTCGTGCGGGTGAAGGTGACCGGCACGAATGGCTGCACCGTGCAGATCATGGCCGAGAGGCCGGACGGCACCATGTCGGTGGACGATTGCGAGGCCGTGAGCCGCGCGATTTCGCCGGTCCTGGATCTCGAAGATCCAATCTCCACGGCCTATTATCTTGAGGTCTCCTCGCCGGGCATCGACCGCCCGCTCGTGCGCGTCAGCGATTTCGAGCGCTGGACCGGCCACGAGGCGAAGATCGAGATGGCCGTGCCGCTGGATGGCCGCAAGCGCTTCCGGGGCTTTCTCCGGGGCGTCGAGGACGGCAAGCTCGTGGTCGAGCTTCCGGACGTGAAGGAGGGCCTGGAGCCCATCGCGCGCCTGCCGCTGACCGATCTGGGCGAGGCGCATCTCGTCCTGACGGATGACCTGATCCGTGAATCGCTGCGCCGGGGAACCGCGCCGACCACGGACGACCTCGATGAAGACACGGACGTGGTGGAAGCGCCGGAACCGCGCAGCCCGTCCAAGACAAAACCGAATTAAGGAGTGACCTCGATGGCTGTTAGCGCCAACAGGCTTGAGCTCTTGCAGATCGCCGATGCGGTCGCGCGTGAGAAGGTGATCGACAAGCAGATCGTGCTGGACGCCATGGCGGACGCCATCGCGAAGGCCGCGCGCTCCCGCTACGGCGCCGAGACCGATATCCACGCCGAGATCAACCCCAAGACCGGCGAGCTGCGCCTTTCCCGCCACCTCCTCGTGGTCGAGGATGGCGCGCTGGAGAACGATTCCCGCGAGATCACGCTCTCGGAAGCCCGCGCCCGTCACAATCCGGCGGCGCAGGTGGGCGACATGATCGCCGACACCCTGCCCCCGTTCGATTTCGGCCGCATCGCGGCGCAATCCGCCAAGCAGGTGATCGTGCAGAAGGTGCGCGATGCCGAACGTGACCGTCAGTACCAGGAATACAAGGACCGCATCGGCGAGATCGTGAACGGCGCCGTCAAGCGCGTCGAATACGGCAACGTGATCGTCGATCTGGGCCGTGGCGAGGCGATCATCCGCCGCGACGAACTGATCCCGCGCGAGACCTTCCGCCCGGGCGACCGCATCCGCGCCTATCTCTTCGATGTGCGTCGCGAGACCCGCGGTCCGCAGATCTTCCTGTCCCGCACGCATCCGCAGTTCATGGCGAAGCTCTTCGCGTCCGAAGTGCCGGAGATCTATGACGGCATCGTCACGGTTCAGGCCGTGGCGCGCGATCCGGGCTCCCGCGCCAAGATCGCCGTAACCTCACGCGATTCTTCCATTGACCCGGTCGGCGCCTGCGTCGGCATGCGCGGCTCCCGCGTCCAGGCGGTCGTCGGCGAGCTCCAGGGCGAGAAGATCGACATCATTCCGTGGTCCCCCGACCAGGCGACCTTCATCGTCAACGCGCTCCAGCCGGCCGAAGTGGTGAAGGTTGTGCTCGACGAGGAGGCAGACCGCATCGAGGTGGTGGTGCCCGACGACCAGCTCTCGCTCGCCATTGGCCGTCGTGGCCAGAACGTGCGTCTGGCCTCGCAGCTCACCGGCTGGGACATCGACATCCTTACCGAGGCTGAAGAGTCCGAGCGACGTCAGAAGGAATTCGCCGAGCGCACCGAGCTGTTCATGAACGCTCTCGACGTGGACGAGGTGGTGGGCCAGCTGCTCGCCTCGGAAGGCTTCCGCTCGGTCGAGGAAATCGCCTATGTGGATTCCGCCGAAGTCGCCTCCATCGAGGGCTTCGACGAGGATACCGCTGCCGAGATCCAGAGCCGCGCCCAGGAATACCTGGCCCGCATCGAGGCCGAGAACGAGGCCCGCCGCAACGAGCTCGGCGTCTCCGACGATCTGAAGGAGATCGACGGCGTCACCACCGCCATGTTGGTGGCCTTCGGCGAAAACGACATCAAGAATGTCGAGGACCTGGCCGGCTGCGCCACCGACGATCTCGTCGGCTGGACAGAGGGCAAGGGCGCCGATGCGACCCGCTACAAGGGCGCACTCGACGGTTTCGACGTGTCCCGTGCAGAGGCTGAATCCATGATCATGGCCGCCCGCGTGAAGGCCGGCTGGATCGAAGAGCCCGAAGAAACCGTAGAGACCGAGGGATCGGCCGAAGAGGCCGAGACCGAGGCTCAGCCGTCTTAAACAACGGCCATGGCAAAGCGAGGTCAGCACCCGTGCCGCGGCATGAACCGGAGCGCACCTGCATCGTCACCCGCGAGGCTCGAAGCCCCGCGGAGCTGATCCGCTTTGTCCTGGGGCCCGACCGTCAGGTCGTGCCTGATCTCAAGCACAAGCTTCCCGGCCGGGGCGTCTGGGTGACGGCCCGGTCCACCATGGTGGACGAAGCGGTGAAACGCCGCCTCTTCTCCCGCGCCTTCAAGGCGGAGGCCAAAGCCTCCGAGACCCTCTCCCGGGACATCGAGCGCATGCTCCGGGACGACCTGCGGCAGGGGCTGGCCCTTGCCAACAAGGCGGGCTGCGTCATCACCGGCTTCCAAAAAGTTGAGTCGGCTGTCATGGATAAGCCCATCGTTGCCCTTATTCACGCCGCAGAGGCGGCTGAAGATGGGCGAAGAAAATTGGCGAACCCGTTGCGAAAACGCCTCGGTGAGGCAATATCTAGCTTTCCGGTCATCCAAGTATTGTCGAATGACGAATTGGATTTGGCATTAGGCCGGTCACATGTGATACATGCTGCCCTCGTCGCGGGCGCTGGGAGCGACGGCTTTCTGAACCGCTGGCATCGTTACCGCACCTATTGCGGCTTCGAAGCCAATCCATCTGGCCTCGGAAACGAGACCGGCGAACCCACGATTTTGAAACCCGCAGGAACTGAGGCGGAATGACTGATACGAAAAACCAGGGCGACAAGACTCTCCACGTGTCGTCCAAGACGCTGTCTCTGAAGCGCCCCGTCGAGCAAGGCACGGTGCGCCAAAGCTTCTCCCACGGCCGGTCGAAGTCGGTCGTGGTCGAGACGGTGAAGCGTCGCCCTGCTGTCGGCCCCACGGGGGGCAAGGAAGACAAGCCGGCCCCCCAACAGGCTGCAGCCCCGGCTGCCGCGCCGAAGCCGGCTGCCCCGGCTGCAAGGTCCGCAGCTCCGGCTCAGGGTGGACGCCCGCAGCGCTCCGGCCCCTCCTCCAACGCGCCCCGGTCCGGCGTGGTGCTGCAGACGCTCTCCGATCAGGAGCGCGACGCCCGCATGAACGCGCTGGCTGATGCCCGCCGTCGGGACGAGGAAGAGCGCAAGCGCCAGGCCGAGGAAGCGGCCCGTCGCGCCGAGCGCGAGGCTGCCGAAGCCAAGGAACGTGAAGCGGCCGAAGCCCGCAAGCGCGAGGAAGAAGAGCGCCGTCGTCAGGACGAGGAGCGCAAGCGCCGCGCCGAGGACGAGGCCCGCCGCCGCCTGGGCGAAGAGGCTGCGGCGCGTCCTGCTCCCGCCGCACCGGCTCCCGCACAAGCTCGCGACCGTGGCCCGGCTCCGCGCCACGAAGGTGGTCCGCGTGGCGAGGGTCGCCCCGGCGGCTTCCGCTCCGAGGGCGGTCCGCGCGGTGAGGGTCGTCCCGGCGGTCCGCGCCCGGATGGCCAGCGTTCCGGCGGTTTCCGCTCGGAAGGTGGGCCGCGTGGTGAAGGTCGTCCCGGCGGTTTCCGCTCCGAAGGTGGTCCGCGCGGCGAAGGCCGCCCGGGTGGCTTCGGTGGTGGTCCTCGTGTGACCGGCGGCACCTCCGGCGGCCGTCCGCCGAGCCTGAACCATATGGCCCGTCCAGCGGCTCCGGCCATTCCGGATCCGGCGACGGCAAAGCCCAATGCCCGCACCGCTCCGCCGGTTGCGACCCGTGGCCCTGCCGTCGAGATCGATGATGAGGAGGCACCGCGTACAGCCCGTCGCCCCGGTAGCGCGGCAAAGCCCGTGGCTGCTCCGAAGACTCCGAAGGCCGCTCCTGGTGAGGAGCGCCGCCGAGGCCGCCTGACGCTCGCCACTGCGACCTCGGACGACGACGAGCGCACACGCTCCCTCGCCTCCTTCCGTCGCCGCAACCAGCGTCTGATGGGCCACCGCCAGGTGGAACAGAAGGAAAAGATCTCTCGCGAGGTGACGGTTCCGGAAACGATCACCATCCAGGAGCTCGCCAACCGCATGTCGGAGCGTGCCGTGGACGTGATCAAGTTCCTGATGAAGCAGGGACAGATGCACAAGATCACCGACGTGATCGATGCCGATACCGCGCAGCTCGTCGCGGAAGAGCTCGGCCACACGGTGAAGCGCGTCGCGGAATCGGACGTCGAGGAAGGCCTGTTCGACACGCCGGATACGGACGAGTACCTTTCGGCCCGTCCGCCCGTGGTCACCATCATGGGCCACGTCGACCACGGCAAGACCTCGCTGCTCGACGCGATCCGCAAGACCAATGTGGTCTCCGGCGAAGCCGGCGGCATCACGCAGCATATCGGCGCCTATCAGGTGACCTCGCCGCTCGGCGGCAAGATCACCTTCATCGACACCCCCGGCCACGCGGCCTTCACCGCCATGCGCGCCCGCGGCGCCAAGGTGACGGATATCGTCGTGCTCGTGGTGGCGGCCGATGACGGCGTCATGCCGCAGACCATCGAGGCGATCACCCACGCGCAGGCGGCCGGCGTGCCGCTGATCGTGGCCATCAACAAGGTGGACAAGCCCGATGCCAACCCGCAGCGGGTGCGCACCGAGTTGCTCCAGCACTCGATCGTCGTGGAATCCATGGGCGGTGAGACCCTCGAATTCGAGGTGTCCGCCAAGACCGGCCAGGGCCTCGACGACCTGCTCGAAGGTCTCCAGCTCCAGGCCGAAATTCTCGACCTGAAGGCCAATCCCGAGCGGTCCGCCGAAGGCACCGTCATCGAAGCCAAGCTCGATCGCGGTCGCGGACCGGTGGCCACGGTTCTCGTCCAGCGCGGCACGCTGCGCACCGGCGACATCGTGGTGGCAGGCGCCGAATGGGGCCGCGTGCGCGCGCTGATCAACGATCTGGGCGCCAACGTGAAGGAAGCCGGTCCCTCGGTTCCGGTCGAGGTGCTGGGCTTCAACGGCACGCCGGAAGCAGGCGACCGCGTCGCGGTGGTCGAGTCCGAAGCCCGCGCCCGCGAGATCACCGAGTATCGTGCTCGCCAGAAGCGCGAACGCGTCGCCGCCCGCATGGGCTCGGCCGGTCGTACGCTGGTCGACATGATGCGCGACCTGAAGGCCGGAGCGGGCCGCAAGGAGTTCCCGCTCGTGATCCGTGCGGACGTGCAGGGCTCGGCCGAAGCGATCGCCGGCGCTCTCGAGAAGGTCGGCAACGAGGAAGTGGGCGCCCGCATCATCCAGGCCGGCGTCGGCGCGATCTCGGAATCCGACGTCACGCTGGCGGAAGCCTCCGGGGCGATCATCCTCGGCTTCAACGTGCGCGCCCACAAGGAAGCGCGCGAGGCCGCCGAGCGTGCCGGCATCGAGATCCGCTATTACAACATCATCTACGACCTCGTGGATGACGTGAAGGCGGCGATGTCGGGCCTGCTGGCTCCGACGCTGCGCGAAGAGCGGCTCGGCGAGGCGCAGATCCTCGAGGTGTTCAACGTGTCCAAGGTCGGCAAGGTCGCGGGCTGCCGCGTCCTTGACGGCGTAGTGCAGCGCGGCGCTCATGTCCGCCTCATCCGCGACAACGTGGTCATCCACGAGGGCAAGCTCTCGCAGCTCAAGCGCTTCAAGGACGATGCCCGCGAGGTCACCTCGGGCCAGGAATGCGGTATGGCCTTCGAGAACTATCAGGACATGCGCGCTGGCGACATCATCGAGTGCTATCGCGTGGAAGAGGTGAAGCGGACGCTGTAAAAGCCGCTTCACATCCATCTCAGAACAATGCGTCATCACCGGGCTTGTCCCGGTGATCTCGCTTTGATGGGCGCATCTCCATTCAATCGAGATGGCCGGGATAAACCCGGCCATGACATTCCGCAAAGATCCGGTCCAATCCCGGAGGATGACAATGGCAAAACGTTTCGAACAAACCACCGGCCCGTCCCAGCGCCAGCAGCGCGTGGCCGAGCTCGTGCGCCACGCACTGGCGGAAGTGCTCTCCCGCGGCGATCTTCAGGACGACGTGCTGAACCGGCACGTCATCACGATTCCGGAAGTGCGCATGTCGCCGGACCTGAAGCTCGCGACCGCCTATGTGATGCCGCTCGGCGGCAAGGACGAGGATGCAGTGATCAAGGCGCTGGAGAAGAACAAGAAGGTCCTGCGCCAGGAGGTCGCCCGCCGCGTGAACCTGAAATTCGCGCCCGACCTTCGCTTCCGCCGCGATGAGAGCTTCGATGAGGCCGCGCGCATCGATGCGCTGCTGCGCTCGGAGCGCGTGGCGCGCGATACCGGCAGGACCGGTGTCGATGTGGCCGACGACGACAACGACGAGTGAGAGCGATGACTGAAGAACGTCCTGAAGAGCGCCCTCACCGTCGCCCTCACGGCGACCGCCCGAAGAAGCGCGACGTCAATGGCTGGATCATTCTCGACAAGGGCGTCGGGATGACCTCGACCCATGCGGTTGCGGTGGTCAAGCGCGGCCTTTCGGCCAAGAAGGCAGGCCATGCAGGCACCCTCGATCCGCTGGCCTCCGGTATCCTGCCGATTGCCCTGGGCGAGGCCACGAAGACGGTGCCCTTCATCATGGACGGGCGCAAATCCTACGTCTTCACCGTCGCCTGGGGCGCGGAGACCAACACGGACGACACCGAGGGCGATGTGGTCGAGCGCACGGACAAGGTGCCGGAAGCCTCCGACATCGAAGCCCTGTTGCCGCGCTTTACCGGCCAGGTCGAGCAGGTGCCGCCGCGTTTCTCGGCCATCAAGATCCAGGGCGAGCGCGCCTATGACCTTGCCCGCGACGGCGAGGTGGTGGAGCTGCAGCCGCGCACTGTGGAGATCGACCGCCTCGCGCTCGTGCATCACGATGGCAACCGCTCGGTAATCGAGGCGGATTGCGGCAAGGGCACCTATGTGCGCGCCATCGCCCGCGATCTCGGCCGCGCATTGGGCTGCCTCGGCCACATCGCGGCACTCCGGCGCACGCGTGTGGGACCGTTTTCGGAGCACGATGCGGTGACGGTGGACGATCTTGCCACCGACCCGGCGGCTTTGCGCCCGGTCGAGACCGCGCTCAGCGAGATTCCGTCGGTTGCGGTCAGCCGCGACATGGCCAACCGCCTCATGCGCGGCCAGTCCATCATCCTGCGCGGCCGCGACGCGCCGCTCTCGGGCAAGGCTTATGCGACATGCAATGGTGTGCTTGTAGCAGTGGGCGACATCGAGCGCGGCGAGCTGGTGCCGCATCGGGTGTTCAACCTGGGTGCTTGAGCAACACGTCATCCCGGGGTTGCGAAGCAGAACCCGGGATCGTTCGACGAGAATGACGCTCTATTCTGAAGACGATCCCGGATCGGCTATGCCGTCCGGGATGAAACTTGTCAGATCAACGATCCGCCTTCAGCCCCTGAGCCTCACGCATCAGGTACTTGCGGGTGATCGGCTCGATCATGTCGCGGATGAGTTGAGCGGTCTTTGTCCTCTTCCCGCAGCGTCTCCTGCAGCGCCGGGACGAAGCGTTGATGGCCGGCCGCCTCGGCCATCGCGATCAGCGACTTGTAGGCCGCGATCTCGTAATTCTCGAAGGCGTGGTTGGCGAAGGTGTTCTTCAGAACCTCGTCGGCCATCGGCATGTGGCCGGCGGCAGCCATATTGGCCATCACTTGAGTGGCCATGTCCTTCAGGAGCGAGCGATCCTCGCCGAAGGTATGCAGCATCTCGTCGAGGCGGCGCACCTGGCCTTCCGTCTCGGCGATATGAGTGCGCAACAGGTCCGACATTTCTGGATAATGCTCGAAGCGCTCGACCTGGCGCTGCATCAGCTGCAGCGCTTCTTTTTCAAGCGCATGCGCGTTCTGAAGGCCGGTGATGAAGATGTTCTTCACGGTTTCGTTTGAGGTCAGATCCATCATGCCTGCGGTGCTGGCGGTCATGGTGTCGGGTTCCTATATTGGGGAGTATCTGCTTCACCAACATTGGCCGCGAAAACTTGTTCCGGCCGTTGCGGCGACAGACGTGGCGGAACCGGCCATCTCCTTGGCCTAACTTGGCAAAAACGATTCCGCTGGCACTTATTCGCAGTTCGTGTATGGTGCGCCCGCCTCTGGAGGGATGACCCTCCAGAAGACCGTCTCGGGTGACAGACCGCGCTGGACGACATCCCGGCCCGGCCTTCCCGGACGAAACCGATCTTGGGCCTGAAGCCTGAGGTCCTCACGAACAAGCAAACCTGAAAGGATATGCGATGTCGATCACTGCTGAGCGCAAGAACGCGCTTGTGAAGGAATTCGCGCAGAAGGCTGGCGACACCGGCTCCCCCGAGGTGCAGATCGCCATTCTGACCGAGCGGATCAACAACCTGACCGGTCACTTCAAGACCCACACGAAGGACAACCACTCCCGTCGTGGCCTCCTGAAGCTCGTCTCGTCGCGTCGTTCGCTTCTCGACTACCTGAAGAAGAAGGACGAGAGTCGCTACAAGACCCTGATCGAGAAGCTCGGCATCCGCCGCTAAGCTTTCAAACGACTTCCGTCCGGAGTACGGCTCCGGACGGTTTTTCCGGACCTGATCGAGAAAGGATCATCTCCGGTATTCACGAACGGATCGGATGAAAGCATCCGACCTTCGCTCCGGCGCTGGTGAGACAAAGGAAATCCCGGCGTCCCTTTGAGGAGACGGACGACGCGATGACCATGGCAGGATCGCAAGGGGCTTGGGACAGCGGATGTTTTCGCTGCGTGAGCCTCTTGCCGTCTTGCTCATGGCATCGAGCCCCCGCTCCTGCTGTCATGAAAGACGAAACATGTTCGATATTCAACGCGAAGAACTGATCTGGGGTGGGCGCAAGCTCACGCTCGAAACCGGCCACATGGCCCGCCAGGCCGATGGCGCCGTGGTCGCCACCTACGGTGAGACCACCGTGCTCGCCACCGTCGTTTCGGCCAAGGAGCCGAAGGTCGGCATCGACTTCTTCCCGCTCACGGTGAACTATCAGGAGCGCGCCTACGCGGCCGGTCGCATCCCGGGCGGCTATTTCAAGCGCGAAGGCCGTCCGACCGAGAAGGAGACCCTCGTCTCCCGTCTCATCGACCGTCCGATCCGCCCCCTCTTCGTCGAGGGCTACAAGAACGACACCCAGGTCGTCGTGACCGTGCTCTCGCACGATCTCGAGAACGATCCTGACGTGGTGGCCATGGTGGCCGCGTCTGCGGCCCTGACCCTCTCGGGCGTTCCCTTCATGGGTCCGGTGGGCGCCGCCCGCGTCGGCTACATCAGCGGCCAGTACAAGCTGAACCCGATGCTCCAGGAGATGGAGCAGACCTCGCTCGACCTCGTGGTCGCCGGCACCACTGACGCCGTGCTCATGGTCGAGTCCGAGGCGAAGGAGCTGCCCGAGGATGTGATGCTCGGCGCCGTGATGTTCGGCCACAAGCACTTCCAGCCGGTGATCGAGGCCATCATCCGCCTCGCCGAGAAGGCCGCCAAGGAGCCACGCGACTTCCAGCCGGCCGACGTCTCCGACGTCGAGAAGGCCGTTCTCGACATCGCCGAGAAGGACCTGCGCGAAGCCTACAAGATCACCAGGAAGCAGGATCGCTACGCTGCCGTCGACGCCGTGAAGGCGAAGGTGATGGACGCGCTCTGCCCGGTCGAAGGTGAAGCCAGGTTCGACGCCGAAAAGGTGAAGGCCGTCTTCAAGGAAGCCCAGGCCAAGGTCGTGCGCTGGAACATCCTCGACGAGGGCAAGCGCATCGACGGCCGCGATCTTCGCACCGTCCGTCCGATTCTCTCGGAAGTCGGCGTTCTGCCGCGCACCCACGGTTCGGCGATCTTCACCCGCGGTGAGACGCAGGCTCTCGTAGTGGCGACGCTCGGCACCGGCGAGGACGAGCAGTTCATCGACGAGCTCGAAGGCACCCGCAAGGAAACCTTCCTGCTGCACTACAACTTCCCCCCCTACTCCGTCGGTGAGACGGGCCGCATGGGCTCGCCCGGCCGCCGCGAAATCGGGCACGGCAAGCTCGCCTGGCGCGCCGTTCACCCGATGCTGCCGGCCTCTCACGAGTTCCCCTACACGATCCGCGTCGTGTCGGAGATCACGGAGTCGAATGGCTCCTCCTCGATGGCGACCGTCTGCGGCTCTTCGCTGGCCCTGATGGATGCGGGCGTTCCGCTGCGCCGTCCGGTGGCGGGCATCGCCATGGGCCTGATCCTCGAGGGTGAGCGCTATGCGGTTCTGTCCGACATCCTCGGCGACGAGGATCACCTCGGCGACATGGACTTCAAGGTGGCGGGTACCGACCAGGGCATCACCTCGCTCCAGATGGACATCAAGATCGCCGGCATCACCGAGGAGATCATGCGCGTCGCGCTCGATCAGGCCAAGGAAGGTCGCGCTCACATCCTGGGCGAGATGAACAAGGCCCTCACCGCTCCCCGCGCCGAGCTCGGCGAGCATGCGCCGCGCATCGAGACGATGCAGATCCCGGTCGACAAGATCCGCGAAGTCATCGGTTCGGGCGGCAAGGTCATCCGCGAGATCGTGGAGAAGACCGGTGCGAAGATCGACATCAACGACGACGGCCTCATCAAGATCGCGTCCGCCGACGGCAAGTCGATCAAGGCCGCCTACAACTGGATCCGCTCCATCGTGGCGGAGCCGGAAGTCGGCGTAATCTACGACGGCACGGTCGTGAAGGTGATGGAGTTCGGCGCCTTCGTGAACTTCTTCGGTTCCCGCGATGGCCTCGTGCACATCTCGGAACTCGCCAAGAACCGCGTCGCTAAGGTGACGGACGTCGTCAAGGAAGGCGACAAGGTGAAGGTGAAGTTCCTCGGTATGGACGAGCGCGGCAAGGTCCGCCTCTCCATGAAGGTGGTCAACCAGGAGACCGGCGAGGACATCACCGAGCAGCTCAAGGCCGAGCGCGAAGCCGAAAGGGCCCAGCGCGAGCAGCAGAAGGCCGCGGGCGAGTAAAAGACTTGTAGCTCTTAAAGGAAAGGCGGCTTTCGGGCCGCCTTTTTTCGTTCAAGAATGAGCATTTCCGAACAAGGAGCTGCTCATGCTAGAGTGATCGCCATCAGCAACCCTGGGCTGGACAGCTGTCAATTCCCGGTTTGTGAGCCGCCTTCATGCAGATCCTCAAAAAGCTCATGGCATTGTCAAAGAAAGGTCGTGCAACTCACGATTCTCTGATCATCTCACTGGATCAGCTGCCCGCTCTCACACGCTCATGGCTCACTCCCCTCAATACCGAAGATCCTGAGCTTTATGATGAGCTGGCAAAGGGCATAGTGACTGATTTAGCCGAAAGAGAACCTCAGCTCGACACCATATTACCAGCGGGCCATGAGGATGTCCGGCGCGTTCTCAGGACCCTTGATCTCGCCGGCAAACAGATTGGACATTTCTACTTCGCGCCCGCTCCACGGGCTGGCCGCACGGTCGAAGAGCAATTAACAGCCTATAACGAAAAATTCAGAACCTACTTTACCGTCGAAGGCGATGGTGTTGTCCTTGGAAGATATGGAGAGGACTGGGTTATTGCAACGACAGGCGATCTGGCCCTTCTGAAAATGGATAGTTGGGGCCGTGATGATCAAGATATGACTTTGGTATCGCTTGGGCGTGATTTCGGTTCTTTCATCCTCGCTCAAGCCAATGCTTATGACGCGTACCAACGCTTCATCGTCAAAGATGAAGATATCGAGAATTACCGTGCTGCGGAGAAAGCCTGCGCTGCTCATCCCGCATTTCAGGAGACCAATGTAGCTTTGATCTTCGAGTGCCAGCTGAAGGGTTGATGCACCGGAGCGATTCCTGTTCGCTTTTAGCTGTAAGGTCTCACTTGAAAGGCGCGCTTCGACCGCGCCTTTATTGCCTCATGCGCGTTTTCTCTTCAGCGGGAGGCAGATATCCGTCTGATCGTTAGTGCATCGTGCGGAAAAGTGGATTCGGTTTTCCGCACCGAGCGATGCGCTCATCAAGGAAGGGAGCCTCGGACCCAAAAGTGAAATCCACTTTTGGGTCCGAGGCTCTAGGCCACACCGCGCTAATCAGTTTGATGCCGACAGGATCAAGGAGCCCACGGCTCTGGTGGTGGTCCAGGCGGCCGCACCATGTCCCCAAATTTGACCTTGAGATGGTTCAAGAAGCCGCTATCAGCCGCCTTGATCTCAAAGGCGCTCCCATCATCGGCAATGACGATCACCCATGTTGCAATCGACCCTACAGGCTTGCAAATGCGTGAAAAGATTGTCCGCAAAATTCCGACAAGTCCTTTTGGAATCCAGCTGGGGCTGCTGGAGCGGGAGATCGCCGCTCAGACCAGCCCCCAAAGATCCGCATCCCGCAGCCGCGCCGCAGCGGTCGTGCCCTGGTTGGGGGCGAGATTGTCGGTGGCGAATTTCTGGGTGCCGTCGACATAGACTTCGAGGCGCTCGACCCCGATCGCAGTCAAGCCGATCGAGAGCATCGTCTCCGCGCCGGGCACGAAATCGTGGATCTCTTCCTGGAAGAGATCGGACACGAAGACCTCCTCGGACACCTCCAGCCGCAGCGTGTCGGTCTCTGTCCCGCCCGACACGGTGTCCAAACCGGTCAGAGCGTCGTCCGTGATGATCAGGAGGTCGTTGCCGGCGCCGCCGCTGGCGCTGTCGAGGCCGGTGCCGAGGATCAGGACGTCGTGGTCGCCGCCGCCGCTGAGGTTGTCATTACCCGCGCTGCCGGCAAGGAGATCGCTGCCGGTGGAGCCCGTAATCCTGTCATTGCCGCGGCCACCGATGATGAGGTCGGACCCGTCGCTGCCACTGACGGTATCGTCGCCCAGGCCGGCGAGGACAACGTCGTCGCCGGTCCCCGCGAGAACCTGATCGCTGCCGCCGGCCGCCACCACCAAGTCCGCGCCGGAGCTGCCGCCAATGGTGTCGTTGCCGCTGCCGCGGAACGTGACAAGGTCGGCCCGCAGGGTCGCCTCGGCGAAGGCGGCGAGGATGCCGTGGCCAGCCGCCGACGGGTGGACTGGGTCGAAGAAGGCAACCTCGTCGGGATCGAACTGGCTCGTGATCTCGTTTCGCACGGGCATGTCGTCTTCGTCGAGGATATAGAGGGAGGAATTGACCGCCTTCAGGCCGAAGGTCTCCTTGTCGGCGCGGACCTCGCGGAGGAGGCGATAGACATCGACGATGGTGGTCCGCACCCCGGCGCCGCTGTAGGTGGCCGCGAGCTGCTGCAGGCCGTCATTGTGGGCCTTGATCATCGCGTCCTCAGCCGCCAGCTCGGCGGCGGACAGGAGGCTCCTGCGGGGAATCTGCGAGGAGAGCGGCAGGTTGAAGAGGATGAGCTCGTCAACGCCCCGGCGCGCCAGCCGCATGGCCGCGTCGTCGATGCTCTCGAGCACTCTGCTGACGATCGTCGGATCAGACGGATCGACGTCGTGATAGTCGTTGCCGCCGATAAAGATCACGGCGGCGCTGGCGCCCGGCCCGTCGAGAAGGTAACTGATCTCGAATTCCGAGACCTGGGCGTCGAGGCCGATGAGCAACTGCTGCGGTTCAGACGGCAGGGCCTTCGCGCCGCCATAAGCGTAGTTGTTGGCAGTCACGCCGAAGTCCTGGAGTTCCTGGGTCAGGAGCTGGGCGTAGACGAGGCCGTTGGTGAAGCGGCCATCGTCATAGGGCGGGTCGGGCCGGAACGGTTCCGGGAGCCGCCCCGCATCAGTGATGCTGTCCCCAAAGAAGAAAAGCCTTCGGAAATTGATCGGCATGTCCGCCTCCGACGCCGCTGCAAGCGCGCCTGCGCCACAGCGGGTGGCTCCACCCTGCGCCGGATTTTGGGCAGGAGAAGGTCCGCGCGCCTGCCTCATTCGGGGTAGGGCGAGGCCGCGCGTGCGTGAGCAATAGACGGAGCGAAATTCCGAAAAATCCTTTCATGGAAAGGCAAGGTACTCCTCTTTCGGTAGCGCGCTTTGAACGCACTTCGTCTTCTTTCTTGCGTCAAATTTCAAGTAGATGTCCGGGCGTGCCATAGCACAGACTGCGCACTGCGCAATATTGTTAGAACTCGCTGTGGCAAGCGTAGCGTTTTCGCGTTGCAGCTTTCGGCCGAAGGCAGCCCAAACCACCTTGCCGACAAATCTGTATCTGTAGCGATGTCGATTTCTACTGACCGTTTTGCGTTGATCATCTTTGTAGATGCCGCATTTAGCGTGGCGGCGATCTGAGTATCAATATGCATCATCCTGACATCAGACATGGAGAAGAACCATGGCATTCCTTCCTGGTACTTCTGGTAACGACACCCTGACCGGCGCTGATGAGGCTGACATCATCCTCGGCGAGCAGGGTAATGACTCCATCGATGGCGGTGCGGGGGACGACTTCCTGTCCGGCGGCCAAGGGAATGATACCATCACTACCGGTGCAGGCGACGACGTCGTGCTCGGCGGCCCTGGCGATGACAGTATCGGCGGTATGGCCGGCAGGGACACCATCCTGGCTGGCGCAGGCAGCGACTTCATTGCCTGGAATGATCCAACCGGGGATCTCGTCTTCGGCGGAGGCGACAACGACACCATTCTCGGCGGTGATGTGGCCGCCGATACCATTCGGGGCAGCGCCGGCGACGATCTCATCCGGGCTTTCGCAACTTCGCCGGACGCCGCCACGGCCGCTGACCTGCTGCAGGGCAACGCAGGCAACGACACGGTGATCGGTGGCGATGCTTCAGATACCATCGAGGGTGGAGCCGGCGATGATTTCCTCATCGGCAACGATGGTGCCGATGCATTTGTCTTCCGGATGTCAGGCGAAGGAGCTGACGATGATGGTTCGGATGACGGCACCGACGGCGGTACCGATGGTGGTACAGACGGTGGCACCGATGATGGCACGGATGGTGGCACTGACGGTGACATTGACGGCGGGACTGACGGCGGGACTGATGGTGGAACGGTCATAGGAACAGGCGTTGATCTGATCGCGGACTTCGATCCATCGGAGGATGTGGTCCAACTGTTCGGTTTCGCAGAAGACTTCAATCCGCTTGAGGCCCTGAGTGGAGCTGCGGGTGGCACTCTTCTGGATCTGGGGAATGGAAACAGCGTCTTGTTCGTCGGCCGCACGGTCGCCGAGTTCGGTACTGAGGACTTCCTGCTCCTGTGACTCTGCTCGGCGTTCCTGCCTTGTGCTGAGCGCCGGACCAACGGACCCGAAAAGCGTTGAGCAAAGTCACTTGGGCTGAAAGTCACTTGGGCTGAAAGTCACTTGGGCCAATTGCGAAGAGGCGTGGGAACGAGGCAATCCTGAACTCCCGCGCCTTATCCTTGCGAACCCCTCGCTCTCGGGGCGTCCTTACTTCGCAGAAGCTCCTTTATGGAAGTGGTGGTGTCATCGAGCTTACACGTAGGCGTGCGATCATACGCAAACTGAAAAGCCAAGGAGACACTGCCTATGCCAGTCGTCTACGGGTTTACGACTCTTCTCGGCGCGGTGGTCACGCCGCTCCTGATCGGATCCACGGACATCCCGCTCATTCTGGCCTCCGCGACCATTGGGGCAAACACGGCATTGCTGGGAACTATCCTACTCCTTTTCGTCACCGCTGATTTGGGCGGTCAGAAGGATCGTTTCGTCATGGACGATGCCACGTAAGTCGCGGCAGCCCATTGAGGGACGGGTTGGATGGGACCTTCACGAAGAGCAACGGGGGCCTTGCGACCGCAGCGGCATTAGGCGGTAGGACTGCGCACCGGGTTGAATAGTCCATCCCGTGGCTGACCATGTAGTCATTTCTGGCCTCCAAGGATCCCGCGTGAGCGACCACGAGATACAATTGACGGAACGGGACTACTATCTGCTCGGCGTGCTCGCGGAGGAGGTCCGCGGCCATACTCAAGACTGGCATCGTTACCCTGATGATGAGGTAGAGAGGCTTGTGCGAGGAGGATATCTGGAAAGGGTGACGCTCCCGACTTGGAATGGTCGAGAGTCCAAGCACTACCGCATCACGCCAAAAGGTCGGGCCGCTTGGCGAGCTCATCGGTTCACCGATCCTAACCCGCCGCACAAAGAATAAACGCCACGTAATTCCGCAAAGACCGTCTGCCGAACGGCAGAGAGAGTGACCTCGCGCTAGAGCATCGATCCCAAAGTGGATTCCACTTTGGGATCGATCCGATGCTCACTCTCTGGAGGAGCGCATCGTGCGGAAAGCCGGATCCCCTTTTCGCTGACGCGGACCTTCGGTTCCGCATGATGCGCTAGACCGCCCGCTCATTCCTCGACGCGCTTCTCGGCCGCTGGGCGGCTGAGGACGTGTTCAGTGCCACGGCGGCGCGAATGAGCGCCTTCAGCGCGTCCTCGTCAATCCTGTCGCCTTCATAGAAATCGATGGCACGCCTGGTGTTGCCTTCGAGGCTGGAGTTGAAAAGGCCTGAAGGGTCCTCCAACGAGGCGCCCTTGGCGAAGGTCATCTTCACGACATTCTTGTACGTCTCACCGGTGCAGATCATCCCGGCGTGCGACCACACCGGAACCCCTCTCCACTTCCACTCCTCGATCACTTCGGGGGCGGCCTGCTTGATGAGAATTCGGATCCGAGCGAGCGTCTCGCCCCGCCAATCGCTCAGCTCCTTGATTCTTGCATCTATCAGCTGAGAGGGAGAATCTCCTCCTTGTCCTTCCTTCGAGCCGCTGTTGCTCTTCTTCATGGTTGCTGTCGCTTTCTTCGTGATTGTTGTCGTCCGTTTAAAAGTCCACCGTTTTTGAGCAGTAACGGCGACTCATGAGGTGATGGGGATCTTTGTGTGCAGAGACCGATCATGGGCCGATGTTATTCCGCCAACCGATTGATAATCTGCCCTGCTCCGGGCTGAAATCGAGGAATACCGGTCTGAGGCCGCCCAGGGCGACACCTGACAGATGACGAGAAGAACATGATACTGGAAGAGCACACCACTTCCGATGGCCTGCTGACGTTAATTGTCCAGCAATTTGACGATGGTCCTGCGATCGGCTTCGCTGGCCTGTCCTGGCATACCCACCCGGACTTGCTCGTCGGATACTACGGCGACGACGAAGAAAAGGCTTTGAGAAGCTTTGTATCAGCGATCCTCAACGACAAACTTTTGATCGTCTGCTCGGTGGCAAGAGATCGCGTCGAGAGAGCCTGGGTCGACGATAACTTGCAAGACGCCATGGAGGCAGCTGCGGGGAGCAAAACCATGAAGGTTAGATATTGGAGCGGCTGGTTATCGAGCGAGATGAACACTTCCGCTGCCTCCGCGTCCTCTCAGCAGTCTTGAACTTTCCTCGGCTGGCGATGCACTGGACAAGGTGCCGGCAATGCAGACACCGGCAAAGCATCGAAGGACGCGGTTCGAGCGAAATCCATCGCAACTCTTAAAACATGGCGATTCCACAACACACGATCCGCCAGAAGCGTGATTACTGTGACTATTGAAATATAGTTTTAGTTCAGGCGCTTAGTTCCACAAGCCAGCTTATCCGATTCCAGATTGCCGGAGCTAAGTCGTTGATGGTGACGCGATGGAAGCGCGGCTCGCCGCGCTTTTTGTTGCGCTCTTCGGCAGACCCAAGCTTGGCGCGGTTGACGCTCTGATCAGGGGACGGTATTTAGAATTATTCTAAACAGTGTGCCACCATGCTCTCTCGCGTCTTCGGCTTCGACCGCCGTCCCTTCGACTCCTTGAGCGAACAGGAAATCCTCGCCCTTGCGATTTCCTCGGAGGAGGACGATGCGCGGATCTACCTTTCCTATGCGGAGGGCTTGCGGGCCGATTTTCCGCAATCGGCCAAGGTCTTCGAGGAGATGGCGGCCGAGGAGGACGGGCACCGGGCGGCGCTGATCGAGCTGCACCGCAAGCGTTTCGGCGAGACGATTCCGCTGATCCGCCGCGAGCATGTGCGGGGCTATTACGAGCGCAAGCCCGATTGGCTCGTGCGCCCACTCGGCATCGAGAAGGTTCGCTCTGCCGCGGAAACTATGGAAGCGCAGGCTCACCGCTTCTATGTGGAGGCCGCCAAGCGCACCAGCGATGCCTCGACACGAAAGCTTCTCGGCGACCTCGCGGCGGCGGAAGTGGAGCACGAGTCGCTCGCCCGCCGCCTCGACCTCGCCTACACGCCGGAATCGGTGAAGGAGGAAGAGGCTCAGACGGAGCGGCGGCAATTCATCCTCACCTATGTCCAGCCGGGCCTGGCGGGCCTCATGGACGGATCGGTTTCGACGCTTGCTCCCATTTTTGCGGCGGCGTTTGCCACGCAGGATACCTGGCAGACCTTTCTCGTCGGTCTCTCGGCCTCGGTGGGTGCCGGCATTTCCATGGGCTTCACGGAAGCCGCCCATGACGACGGGAGGCTCTCCGGGCGCGGCTCGCCCGTCAAGCGGGGTCTGGCCTCCGGGATCATGACCGCCATCGGCGGCCTCGGACACGCCCTGCCCTATCTCATCCCGCACTTCTGGACCGCGACGATCATCGCCGCCGCCGTGGTGTTCGTGGAACTCTGGGCCATCGCCTTCATCCAGAACCGCTATATGGAGACGCCTTTCCTGCGCGCCGCCTTCCAGGTGGTGCTCGGCGGCGCGCTCGTGTTTGGTGCGGGCGTGCTGATCGGGAATGCATAGCGCATCCTGAGAATCAGCCCTTCCGCTCCGACAGGGTGAACCAGCCGATCCCGAGGATGACGAGGGCGGCGCCGAGCCAATCCGTGCCGCTCACCGCGTCACCCAGCACCGCCATGGCGAGCACGATGGTCACCACGGGGCTGAGCATGCCGATGGTCGCGTTGGCCTGAGCGGAAATCTGCTTCAGCGCGGCGCTCAGGAAAAACGACGGCAGCACCGTCGCGCCGAAAGCGAGCGCGAGCCCCAAGCCCCAGAGAGAGGGCGAGACCAGGATCGCCTCGAACGGGTGCGTTGCCAGGAACTGCAGGATGACGGCGACGCCCGCCGCGCCCATGGCAATGCAGGTGAAGAGCTGCGGGCCGATCTTCATGATGAGAGGCTTCGCGAGAAGCTGGTAGAGCGCGAAGGTGACGGCGGCGGCGAGCACGTAGAGAGCGCCGGTCATGGTGCTCGCGCCGAAGGTGGAAAAGTTCTGCGCGAAGAGAAGCGCAAGTCCCGCATAGCTCACGGCGAAGGCGAGCAGCGCCTTCGGCTTGATCGGCTGACGGAAGAAAGCCGCGCCGAACAGCACCACGAAGAGCGGATAGGTGAAGAGGATCAGCCGCTCGAAATGGGCCGATATGTATTCGAGGCCTTTGAAGTCGAGATAGCTCGAAATCCAGTAGCCGATGAGACCGACGCCAAAGGCGCACAGGAGCGGATTTGTCTCCGGCAGCTGTTGCCCTTTCGCCTTCTGGCTCATGACCGCATGAGTGCCGATGACGAGATAGAACGGCAGGGCCAAAATCATGCGCAGGGCCAGCGTGGTCTCCGCATCGATGCCTCGGGCATAGGCGAGCTTGATCAGAATGCCCTTGGTGGCAAAGAGCGTCGCGCCCGCAGCCGCCATGGCATAGCTGATGTAAGGCGGGCGCTTGGCGTCTTTCGCAGGCGTGTCGATGGCAGAAGTCATGATGGATTCCTTCACCTGCACCTCTTTCACACAGGCACCGAAGGCACAAGGCTGCAGGGTGCATCCCCCCGTTGCGGCCAAGGCGAGGCAAGGCTATGCCTTGACCGCATCCAACATCACGAGAGGCTCCGCATGCCGGCCATGATCTCCAGCATCGCCGAACTCGAGGCGCTCTATGGCGAGCCCTCCGAAGCCTCGCTCCTGAAAGAGGCCCACCGCATCGTCCCCGAATACCGCGCCTTCATCGAGGCCTCACCCTTCGTGGCGTTGGCGACACATGGGCCCGAAGGACTCGATTGCTCTCCGCGCGGCGATGGCCCCGGTTTCGTGCGCGTGCAGGATGAAAAGACTCTGCTGATGCCGGACCGGCGGGGCAACAATCGCGTCGATTCGCTTCGCAACATCGTGCGCAACCCGCAGGTCGGACTGCTTTTCCTGATCCCCGGCATCGGCGAGACGCTGCGCGTGAACGGGCTTGCGGTGATTTCCGTCGAACCTGCGCTTCTCCAGAGCTTCGCCGTCGACGGCAAGGCGCCGAAATCCGTCATCGTGATCACGATCGAGACGGTCTTCTTCCAATGCGCCCGCGCGATCCTGCGCTCGGAGCTGTGGAATCCGCAAAAGCATGTGGCGCGTGAGCGCCTGCCAAGCGCCGGCCAGATCCTTGCGGCCGTGAGCCAGAACCGCTTCGACGGCGAGGCTTACGACAAGGCACTCCCCGAAAGGCAGAAGACGACGCTCTACTGATCTTGACCTAAAGCCTGCCGCGCTTGAAAAAGCCCGTCTCACTTTTTCCAGAAGCTCAAGGACATTCCATGACGATTCAACGCATCAAGCCCGGCCCCCGCATGAGCGGCGCCGTCGTTCACGGCAACACGGTCTATCTCGCAGGCCAGGTCGCCAACCAAGCCGCTGGCAAGAGCGTCACCGAGCAGACGCAGGAAATTCTCTCGATCATCGACAGCCTCCTGGCGGAAGCCGGCACCGACAAGTCGAAGCTCCTGATGGCCAATATCTGGCTCACCGACATGAACACGTTCCAGGAGATGAACGCCGTGTGGGATGCCTGGGTGTCGCCCGGCAACACGCCCGCCCGTGCTACCGTCGAGGCGAAGCTGGCGGCTCCTCCCTTCAAGGTCGAGATCGCCGTCATCGCGGCGAAGTAAATTCTCGAAGCAAAAAGAAGCGGGCCGAAAGCCCGCTTCTATTTTTCACTCAGCCGTCTTACGGGCAGGGATGACGCAGGCCGTCATAGCCCAGATAGGTGCCCGAAGCCGGATCGTAGGAGCGGTAGCGCTGCGCGCAATAGGCGTGGACGTTGCTGCCATAGGCCGGAGCGGCTTGAGCCTGCGACTGAGCGATCGCGCCGCCGATGATGGCGCCTGTCGCGAGGCCGAGCGCACCGGCAGCCAGGGCATCGCCGCGGTCACGGCGGTAGTAGTAGCGGCGGCTCGGATAATAGCGGCGCTCCACGTAGCGGCCGCTTGGATAATATCGGCGCTCCACGTAGCGACGACGATACTGAACGTAATCGGATTTCACATCGCCATTCTGAATTGCAGCGACAAGCTCGTTCACGGGAGCAGTCTGCACTTCGGCTGCCGAGGCCGGCGCCGTGAACGCGGCAGTGCCGAGCGCCGCCGTGGCAGCAAGGGCCATGAACATCTTACGCATGGGTTAACTCCTCCAGGGGATCTTTCAGCGTTGTGAGGCGAACGCATCACTCAAGGTGTCGTTCCCTAGCGTGGCCTTTTTTGCCTAAGCACCCTCGCGAAAACGTGAGGGATTGGCCCAAGCGGTATCTTTCTCTCGCGGGGCGGGAGAAGCGGCACAGCCCTCCCGCATCCGCGCCTGTCCGGTGGGGCAGAGATCGAGGATCGCGCAGCGCCCGCAGGCGGGATTGTTGAAGAAGCAGCAGCGTTGCCCGTGCAACATCATCACTTCATGATTGTCGTAGGCGGCTTGCGCATCCCGATCCGACGGGAGCAGGGCAAAGAGAGCCGCATGCGAAGGTCCGACCGCCACGTTGCGTGCAATCAACCCGGTGCGGATTGCGACCCGGTGATGATGACTGTCGACCGGTAGCGCGGCCTTCCGCAAGGTGGAGAAAGACAGAACGGCCGCGCTCGTCTTCGGTCCGATGCCGGGAATGCTTTCGAGCCAAGTGCGGGCTTCCTCCACCGGCAGGTCCTGCAGGAAGTCGAGGGAGAGGGTGCCGTGCCGCTCCTCGATGGCGCGCAGAATCGCCTGCAGCCGCGGCGCCTTCTGCTCGGGCCAAGTCACACCTTGAATGGTTTCCTCAACCTTTTCGGTTGGCGCATTCATCAGCGCGTTCCAGTCCGCATAGCGCGCCCTCAGGGCCTTGAAGGCGCGGCCGGAATCCGCATTGCGGGTGCGATGGGAGAGAAGCGAGGAGATCAGCTCGCTCAACGGATCGAAGGAATGGAAGTAGGGGAGGGAGTCCGCGGTTCCATGGTCAAGGGCGAGATCAGCGAATGTGAGAAGGAAATGTCCGAAGCGTGCCCGCTCCAACAGCGCGCAACTTCATACGTGTATCGGATAAGCTCATTTCATAGACCATCCTGCACGAGACGCATGGGAATACGGCTAGCTTGTGCATGTCGAATCGCCGGCCTATATGAAGACGCAAGCGAGGACGGCCTCCCCCAGACTCTGGGACGATCGTTCGGGACGACCCGAACCTTTTCCCTGGGGGATTACATGCGCACGACACAGGATCGCATCCGTCACGCCATTAGCTTCGAAATTATCGGCCTGGCTCTCGTAACACCTCTCGGTGCCTGGGCTTTCGGCATGCCCATGCACGATATCGGCTTACTGGGGTTTGCCGGTGCAGCCATCGCTACGCTTTGGAACTACATCTATAATCTCGGCTTTGACCGGCTCATGCAGCGGGTGCGTGGAAGCAGCAGGAAGACCGGTCCGATCCGCGTGCTGCACGCTATCCTGTTCGAGGTTGGGCTTCTGGTGGTGCTGCTGCCGTTGTTCGCTTGGTACCTGGGCATCAGCCTATGGCAAGCCTTCCTGATGGACGTGTCCTTCGCCCTTTTCTACATGGGCTATGCTCTTGTCTTCAACTGGGCCTATGACCGGCTTTTTCCCTTGGCGGAGTGGCAAAAACTGGAAGCTGCATGATGCGCCTGGCGAGAGCAGGCGCATCATAGGTCTAATCAGATCAGAGAATGAAGCGGCTGAGATCCGTGTTCTTGGCGAGCGTCTCCACCTCACCGCGCACGTAGGCGGCATTGATGGTCACGGTCTCGCCCGAGCGGTCAGGCGCGGTAAAGGACACGTCGTCCAGCACACGCTCCAGCACCGTCTGCAGGCGACGTGCGCCAATGTTCTCGACCGTGTTGTTGACCTCCACCGCCACCTGCGCGAGCGCATCGATGGCATCTTCCGTGAACACCAAGTCTACGCCCTCCGTCTTCATCAGCGCCACGGATTGCTTGATGAGGCTCGCTTCCGTCTCGGTGAGGATGCGTTTGAAATCCTCGACGGTGAGCGGCGAAAGCTCCACGCGGATCGGCAGACGGCCCTGCAATTCGGGCAGCAGATCCGACGGCTTCGAGACATGGAACGCGCCCGACGCGATGAAGAGGATGTGGTCCGTCTTCACCGGTCCATACTTGGTGGAAACGGTGGTGCCTTCGATCAGCGGCAGCAGATCGCGCTGCACGCCTTCGCGTGACACGTCGGCGCCGGACCGCCCCTCGCGGGCGCAGATCTTGTCGATCTCGTCGAGGAAGACGATGCCGTTGTTCTCCACCTGACGCAGGGCTTCCTGGACGATAGCATCCTGGTCGAGCATCTTGTCGGCCTCTTCCGTCACCAGCGGCTCATAGGCTTCCTGCACCGTGGTGCGGCGCGTCTTGCGCTGACCGCCGAAAGCCTTGCCGAACATGTCGGAGAGATTGATTGCACCGACCGACGCACCCGGCATTCCGGGGATCTCGAAAAAGGGCATGCCGCCCCCGCCCGTCTGCTGCAGCTCGATCTCGATTTCCTTGTCGTCGAGCTCGTTGTTGCGCAGCTTCCGGCGGAACGCATCGCGCGTCGCGGCACCGGCGGTGGCGCCGACAAGCGCATCGAGCACGCGCTCCTCCGCCGCCACATGAGCCTTGGCCTGCACCTGACGGCGGCGCTCGTCCTTCACCAGACCGATGCCGATCTCCACGAGATCGCGCACGATCTGCTCCACGTCGCGGCCCACATAGCCCACTTCCGTGAACTTCGTCGCCTCGACCTTGATGAAAGGCGCGCCCGCGAGCTTGGCGAGGCGGCGGGAGATCTCCGTCTTGCCGCAGCCGGTGGGACCGATCATCAGAATGTTCTTCGGCGCGACCTCTTCGCGCAGCGAGCCCTCCAGCTGCTGACGCCGCCAGCGGTTGCGCAGCGCAATCGCCACGGCGCGCTTCGCGTCGTTCTGGCCAACGATGTAACGGTCGAGTTCGGAAACGATTTCACGGGGGGAGAATGTGGTCATGGTATGCTTTGGCCCAAGGTGTTGTCGTCATCCCCGGATTTGTTCTGGGGATCCACGTCTTCTTCGACGTGGAGGTTCCAAGACGTGGATAGCCGGGACAATCCCCGTATCAGGTCCGGGGACGGCCATGACGGGCAATCAGGTTTCATCCAATGTTTCAATGATGATATTCGAATTCGTGTAGACGCAGATCTCGGCCGCGATCGCGAGCGAACGGCGGACGATTGCCTCCGCATCCAGGTCGCTGTCGGCGAGCGCCCGCGCGGCGGCGAGCGCGTAATTGCCGCCCGAGCCGATAGCGGCGATGCCGTTTTCCGGCTCCAGCACGTCGCCGGCGCCGGAGAGCAGAAGACCCACCCCCTTGTCGGCAACGAGCATCATTGCCTCCAGGCGGCGCAGGTAGCGGTCGGTGCGCCAGTCCTTGGTGAGCTCCACGCAGGCGCGGGTGAGCTGGCCGGGATATTGCTCGAGCTTGGCTTCCAGGCGCTCGAAGAGGGTGAAGGCATCGGCCGTCGAGCCGGCGAAGCCGCCGATCACGCCGCCCTTGGACAGGCGGCGCACCTTTCGCGCATTGCCCTTCACGATGGTCTGACCCAAGCTGACCTGCCCGTCGCCTCCGATGACGACGCGGCCCCCTTTGCGGACCATGAGGATCGTGGTGGCATGCATGCTGCGGGGGGTGGCGTCTTCGGACACGAGGCGAACTCCAGCGGACGGGGAGGGGCAAAAACTATTCGAACCCTGACTTAATCACTCAACGGGCAAAAGCAACGCGGGTAGCGTTTCTTGCGCGGTCTTGGTAGAAGGCGTGCGTCTCACTCTCCGCAAAGGACACTCATGATGCGCTCCGCGAGCGTCAGCCGTCGCACCGCCGAGACCGATGTTGCCGTGTCGATTGCCCTCGATGGCATCGGCAAGGCCGAGATCTCCACGGGGGTCGGCTTCCTCGACCATATGCTGGAACTCTTTGCCCGACACGGTCTCTTCGACCTGACCGTGAAGGTGACGGGCGACCTGCATGTGGACCAGCATCATACGACGGAGGACACGGGCATCGCGCTGGGCCAGGCCATCCTGAAGGCGCTTGGCGATAAAAAGGGCATCACCCGCTATGCGGACATCCATCTGCCGATGGACGAGACGCTGACGCGGATTGCGCTCGATATTTCCGGCCGCCCGTTCCTGGTCTTCCGCACCTCCTTCCCCACGGAGAAGATCGGCGTCTTCGACACCGAGCTGGTGCGCGAGTTCTTCCAGGCCTTCGCCGTGCAGGCGGGGCTGACTCTCCACGTGGAGACGCTCTACGGGGAGAACAGCCACCACATCGCCGAGAGCTGCTTCAAGGGTTTGGCACGCGCCTTGCGTCAGGCCGTGGCCGTGGACCCAAGGGAAGAGGGGCGCGTTCCCTCCACCAAAGGTACGCTCTAAGTTCAAGCAAGAGACCCTTGTCCGGCCGGATTAATCCCGCCTTGCTGGACAAGGTTTGAGGAAACGACGCCATGACCACCTATACCCTGCACCTTCCGCGCGATGCGCGGCCAGGTGATCCGGCTGCTTTGGAAGAGGCGGAACTCGTGAAGGATGCGTTCTCCTGGGGCGCGTTCTTCTTCACCTTCCTCTGGTTCTTCTTCCACAGGCTCTGGCTCGCCGGCTTAGGCGTGCTTGTGCTCGTCTTCGCCTTCGGCGCGCTGATGCAGGTGCTGGACGTGCACGACGCCGCCGGCACCGTGGCGGCGCTTCTGCTGCAGGCGCTGATCGGCCTTGAGGCAAACAGCCTCAGGCGCTGGACGCTGGCCCGCAATGGACTCAGGCTAGCCGATGTGGTCACTGCCGCCGACAAGGATGAAGCGGAGGCCAAGGCTTATGCCCGCTGGCTGGCGCAGCGTCCCGCCCCCGTTTCCCCTCGCAATCCGGCCTCCGCGCCGGTTCCATCCACCCCCCGGAGGCCCGACCCGGTGATCGGCCTCTTCCCCGATGCGGAGCGTCCCCGGTGAGCGTCGTCATCATCGATTACGGGTCCGGCAACCTGCACTCCGCCGCCAAGGCGTTTGAGCGCGCGGCCCGCGAGGCAGGCCTCGACCAGACCATTACCGTCTCTTCCGACCCGACCCTCGTCGGACAAGCCGACCGGATCGTGCTGCCGGGCGTCGGCGCCTTCGCCGATTGCCGCCGCGGCCTCGATTCCGTGCCCGGCATGGTGGAGGTGCTTCAGCGCGTCGTGCATGAGGAGGGACGTCCCTTCCTCGGCATCTGTGTCGGCATGCAGCTCATGGCGACGCGCGGCCTCGAGCACACCACGAGCTATGGCCTCGACTGGATCCATGGCGACGTGAAGGCGATCGAGCCGAAGGATCCCTCGCTCAAGATCCCGCATATGGGCTGGAACACCCTGACCCTGGCGAAGCCCCATCCGCTGATGGACGGCATCCCCACCGGACCTGACGGGCTGCACGCCTATTTCGTGCATTCCTATGCGCTGACGCCGAACGATCCCAACGACGTGGTCGCCACGACCGATTACGGCGGGCCGGTGACGGCCATCGTCGGACGCGACAACATCGTCGGCACCCAATTTCACCCCGAAAAGAGCCAGGCGCTCGGCCTCAGGCTCATTGCCAATTTCCTGAGGTGGCGCCCGTGATCCTTTATCCCGCAATCGACCTGAAGGAAGGCCGCTGCGTTCGCCTGATCCAGGGCGACATGGACCAGGCGACGATCTTCAACGACGATCCCGCCGATCAGGCGGCGACCTTCGAGGCTCAGGGCTTCGAATGGCTGCACGTGGTCGATCTCGACGGGGCGTTTGCCGGTAAGCCGATGAATGCATCCGCCGTCGAGGACATCCTCAAGCGCGTGACAATTCCCGTGCAGCTCGGCGGCGGCATTCGCGACATGAAGACCGTCGAGGGCTGGCTCGCGAAGGGCGTCTCCCGCGTGATCATCGGCACGGCGGCCGTGCGCGACCCGGCCTTCGTGCGCGAGGCAGCGCGTCTCCATCCCGGTAAGATCGCCGTCGGCATCGACGCGAAGGATGGTCTGGTTGCCGTTGAAGGCTGGGCTCAGACCTCGACCCTGTCGGCGGAAGAACTCGGACGCCGCTTCGAAGACGCGGGCGTCGCCGCGATCATCTACACGGACATCGCCCGCGACGGCATCTTGAAGGGCCTCAACTTCCCGATGACACTGGGCTTGGCCCGCGCGGTCTCGATCCCAGTCATCGCGTCCGGCGGTCTTGCCTCCATGGCCGATATCGAGCGTCTCACCCAACCCGATTGCGCCGTGCTCAACGGTGCCATTTCCGGCCGTGCGCTCTATGACGGGCGCATCGATCCGGTTGAAGCGCTGGCGCTGTTGCGCGCCGTGCGCAAGGAAAATGCCTGATGCTGAAAGTGCGTCTCATTCCCTGCCTCGATGTGAAGGACGGGCGCGTCGTGAAGGGCGTGCAATTCGTCGATCTCGTCGATGCGGGCGATCCGGTGGAAGCCGCAAAAGCCTATGATGCGGCCGGCGCCGACGAACTCTGCTTCCTCGACATCACCGCGAGCCACGAGGCCCGCGGCATCCTGCTCGATGTGGTGCAGCGCACGGCCGAAGCCTGCTTCATGCCGCTCACGGTCGGCGGCGGCGTGCGCAATGTGGAGGACATCCGCAGGCTCCTGTTGGCCGGCGCCGATAAGGTGTCGATCAACACCGCTGCCGTGAAGAATCCCGGCTTCGTGCGCGAAGCCGCCGAAAAATTCGGTGCGCAATGCATCGTGGTCGCCATCGACGCGAAGAAGGTCTCGGGCGAAGGTGAGCCTCCGCGCTGGGAAATCTTCACCCATGGCGGGCGGACCCCCACCGACATCGATGCCATCGCTTTCGCCAAGCAGGTGGCCGAGCTGGGCGCCGGTGAACTCCTCGTCACCTCCATGGACCGCGACGGCACCAAGGGCGGCTACGATCTCGCGCTCGTGCGCGCCATCGCCGATGCCGTCTCCGTTCCCGTCATCGCCTCCGGCGGCGTCGGCAATCTCGACCACTTGGTCGATGGCGTGAAGGACGGTCATGCGAGCGCCGTGCTCGCGGCCTCGATCTTCCACTTCGGCACGCACACGATCGGCGAGGCGAAGAGCTACATGGCGAAAGCGGGCCTGAAGATGCGGCTGGACGAGCCGGCGAAGAACGCAGCCTGATCAGAGGGGATGAATCCATGACCTCCTTCACCCTCGACGATCTCGCCCGCATCGTGGCCCAGCGTGCGGCTGCACCCGTGACCGAGTCCTATACGGCCAAGCTCCTGAGCGAAGGCCCCGCCAAGGCGGCCAAGAAGCTGGGGGAGGAGGCTGTCGAGGCCGCCCTCGCCGCCGTCCAGGGCGACCGGCAGAACCTCACGGCGGAAGCGGCGGACGTGCTGTATCATCTTTTGGTCGTGTTGCAGGGCGCCAATATTCCTCTAAGTGACGTCATGGCCGAATTGGAGCGCCGCACCGCGCAATCGGGGCTCGCCGAGAAGGCCGCGCGCAAGTCGTGACCTGAAGTCCTGACCTCGAATAAGGGGGGCTCGCATGGACCAGCCCAACGTGGTTTCTCCTCAAGGCGAGGACGACCTCTCGCCCTACCGCACGTTCACGCGCGACGAATGGGCGAAGCTGCGCGCCGATACGCCAATGACACTGACCGCCGATGAGGTGGTGCAGCTGCAATCCCTCAACGATCCGATCTCGCTCGATGAGGTGGCGGCAATCTACCTGCCGCTCTCGCGTTTGCTCTCGCTCTACGTCGCTGCGACCCAGGGGCTGTTCAAGGCGACCCAGCGCTTCCTTCTCGCCGAGCAGCAAGAGAAGGTGCCCTATATCATCGGCGTCGCGGGCTCGGTGGCGGTGGGCAAATCCACCACGGCGCGTGTGCTGAAAGCTCTTCTCGCCCGCTGGCCCAACACGCCAAAGGTGGACCTCGTCACCACGGACGGCTTCCTGCTCCCCAATGCCGAGCTGACGCGGCTTGGCCTGATGGAGCGCAAAGGTTTTCCGGAGAGCTACGACACCGGCAAGCTCCTGCACTTCCTCGCCGACATCAAGGCGGGCAAGCGCAACGTGAAGGCACCGCTCTATTCGCATCTGGTTTATGACGTGGTGCCCGGCGAGGAAACGACGGTCGACCGGCCGGACATTCTCATCGTCGAAGGCCTCAACGTTCTCCAGCCCGCGCGTCTGCCGAAGGACGGCACGGCCATTCCCTTCGTATCCGACTTCTTCGACTTCTCCGTCTATATCGACGCGGCGGAGGAGGACCTGCACCGCTGGTATGTGAGCCGTTTCCTGCGCTTGCGCCACACGGCTTTCCGCGATCCGCTCTCCTATTTCCGCCGCTACGCGGAGATCCCGGAAGAGGAAGCCATCGCCATTGCCGACGGCCTCTGGAGCCGGATCAACCTGCTGAACCTGCGCGAAAATATCGTACCCACCCGCCAGCGTGCGAGCCTGATCCTGACAAAGGGAGCGAGCCACCGGATCGAAACCGTGGCTTTGCGACGTCTGTAAGAACTGACCTTTTTCGTAATCTTGAGCGTTGTTCCTCCGTCAAATGGAGAACGCATGACCACGCCACCCGTCGAGGACAAGCTCAAGCGTAGCGTCGAGCACGCGAAGGAAGCTGCGACGCAGACCCAGGAAGCGGCTGAAAACACACAGGAAGCCGCCGAGCAGACGCAGGCTGCGGCCAAGACAACGGCCGTTGCCAGCGTCCAGATGAAGGACAGCGCCGACCGACGCACGGAACTCGCCGCAAACCGCACCGTTTTCGCCGCCGAGCGCACCTATGCGGCCTGGGTGCGCACAGGTCTGGCGTCGCTTGCCTCCGGCATCGGCGCGAAGAAGCTCCTGGAAGGCGTGGTGCCCGAATGGATGATCATCTCCACCGGCTCGATCCTGGTGCTGTTCAGCGCCTTCTGCTTTGCCGCCGCCGTGTGGCGTCAGGTGTTCACCGGCGCGCAGCCGCCGCAGCCGGACGTGCAGCGCCTTCCGCCGTACCTGCTCGTGATGTTCAACGGCTTTCTGATGCTTGTCGCGCTGGCAGCCCTGTTCGGGCTCTGGTTCGGACGCACGGGAGGAGATTGAGAATCTGCAGGCTGTGCGCTTGGACGAGCGTCGCCGCTTGAGCTAATCTTGCGGGTGGCAATCTGAGCAAGAGGTGATCCCATGGGGGCCCGGCAGATGGCGCTCACGCCCGACCTCGTCGCGCTCGTTCATCGCCCTCTTGAGGATCCCGGACCTGAACCGGGCCTCGTCTATCACACGTCCGAAGACTACGACGCCGTCGTTGCCAGGATTCTCGCATCACATCCACCGGAGCAGGATGCCTGGCTCTTCGCCTATGGATCCCTGATCTGGAAACCGGAGGTCGAACATATCGATATGCGCCGGGGCACGGCGCATGGATGGCACCGCTCCTTCTGTTTCCGGATCACGCGCTGGCGCGCCACGCGGGAGCAGCCCGGGCTCATGATGGCGATGGATCGGGGCGGGCAGTGCCGGGGGCTGCTCTATCGGCTCCCTGGGCACTCTCTTCAAGGGCAATTGGGCAGGCTGTTCCGCCGCGAATTCACCGTGAAGCCGGCCAACAGCTTGCCGCGCTGGATCAAGGTTGCGACCGAGGAGGGGCCAGTGACGGCCATCGCCTTCGTGATGAACCGGCAGGCCCCCGCTTATGTGGGACGGCTCGCACCCGAGGATGTGGCCGACGTGTTGTCGAGGGCTTGCGGACACTGGGGATCAGGCGCCGAATATCTCCACAACACGGTCATGCATCTGGCAGAGAACGGCATTCATGACCGCAATCTCTGGCGGCTGCAGATGCTGGTCGCCGCCAGGATCGCCGAATCGAAGACAACCCGGACCTGAGTGATCAGCTCAGCAAGCCTTCCTGCTGCGCGAGTTCGCGCAGGTTCGCCTGCGGACGCGCGCCGAGATGGCTGATGATTTCTGCCGCCGCCAAGCCGCCGAGGCGGGCGCAATCGGCAAGTTCCAGGTCCTGCACGAGACCGGCGAGGAAGCCCGAGGCGAAGAGGTCGCCCGCGCCGGTGGTATCGACCACGCGCTCGACCGGGAAGGCCGGGATGCTGAGCGTCTCGCCCCGGCTCACCACCAGCGCGCCTTCCGCCGAGCGGGTGATGACGCCGAGCAGGTTTTCCTCGCGCAACGCGGCCAGCGCGCTCTCCGCCGAGGACGTGCCATAGAGGCTCTGCAGTTCGTGGATGTTGGCGAAGAGGATATCGAGGCTGCCGTCGCGCATGAGGCCGAGAAACTCGTCGCGATAGCGGTCGACGCAGAAGGCGTCAGAGAGGGTGAGGGCGACCTTGTTGCCCGCTTCGTGCGCAATCTTCACCGCCTTGCGGAAGGCTTCCTTCGCGGCCGGCGGATCCCAGAGATAGCCTTCGAGATAAACGATGCTCGCGGCGCGAACCGTATCGGGGTTCACGTCCTCGGGCGTGAGGTTCTGGCAGGCGCCGAGATAGGTGTTCATCGTGCGCTCGCCGTCCGGCGTCACCAGGATGAAGCTGCGCGCGGTGGCCGGGCCATCCTCTGCGAAAGCCACGTCGTAATGCACGTCGATGGCCTTCAGATCATGCGCGAAGAGCTTGCCGGTCTCGTCGTTCTTCACCTTGCCGATGAAGCCCGCCTTCACGCCCAAGGCTGCGGCTCCCGCTGCCGTATTGGCGCCCGAGCCGCCCGACACGATCACCGCAGGGCCCATATCCCGGTAGAGCTCCTCGGCACGCGCCTCGTCGATGAGCTGCATGGAGCCCTTGTGCACCTTCTTCTGGAGCAGGAAGGCCTCGTCGGTATGGGCGAGCACGTCAACGATGGCGTTGCCGAGCGTGAGCACGTCGATGCGGGTCTGGGACATGAACAACCACGATGTTGGAAGGAACTAAGGGCGCTTTGGCATCCTCGGCCTGAGCGGTCAAGACTAATGCCTTCTCAGACAGCATCCTGCACGGCCTGGACCGGCACGGGGGCGCGGCGCTCGCGGCCTTGAGCGTGATCCAGAATGGCGAGCATGTCCTCAAGCTCTCCTTCCGAGAGATTGCGGATCTCGCGGGCGAGGCGATTGGCGAGGAGCGTCGCCTTGGGATCGGCACCGGCGGTATCGATCTTCACGCGCGGGTCGGAGAGATCGGCGAGCCGCGTCAGCTCGTCGGCCTCGTCCCAGATGATGTGGAAATATTGCAGCACCCCCTGGATGAGCGTCCAAGTGGGCTTGCCGCGATCGCCGCGCTCGAGAGCCGAGAGATAGGCGCTCGACACGCCTAGGTGAGCGGCCATGTCCTTCAACATCAATCCGCGTTCGCGGCGCAGCTGCCGCACCCGTTCGCCAAAGGGAGTCATAGGTGGTTATCCCGCGCCCCGCCTCCGGCGGAGCCTGACATAAAGTGCACCGGAACCGCCATGTTGGGGAGAGGCCTCCTCGTAGCCGATCACAAGAGATCTGAGATCGGGCAGGCGCAGCCAATGCGGCACCATGCGGCGCAACACGCCACGCTCATCGAAGAGGCCGTTGTTGACGGCCGAGCCGCCCTTGCCGGTGATGACGAGGACGAGACCGTGTCCGGAATTCTGCGCCCGGTGCAGGAAGCTGATGAGTGCGAAATGCGCCTCTTCCTGGCGCATGCCGTGGAGATCGATGACGCTGTCCAGGTCCTTCCGGCCCCGGCGCAGGGCCTGGAGCGTCTTGCGCTCCACGGGAGCGAGCGGCGGAAGCGAAGGTTTTTTCGGGGGTGCAGGCAGGGGTGCCGGAGAGGTGACAAGAACCTGCGGAGCAGGGGCCGTTGCGATCTCCGCCTCAGGCTCATGCTCCGGCTCGGGCGGCAACACCTTGCCCTTCATGGGCCGCACGTTGCGGGCCACGTGCGACCAGAGCCGCCGCTCCTCGGGGCTGAGCTGACGTGTCCGGCGATGCTTGGTCATGGCTTCGCTTTAGGCTTGAGCACCACGAAGCGCGTGGTGTGACGCAACAGACCGGCACGCGTGCCTGCGTCCTCGCCGCTGCCGAAGAAGAAATCGCCTCGCGCAGGACCGACGATGGCCGAGCCGGTGTCCTGGGCGATCATGAGGCGACGCAGTGGCTCGGATTTTTCGAGAGTGAAGGGTAATTCGCCCTCCAGCCAGAAGGGCAGGCCATAGGCCCAGAGGGAGCGGTCGACAGCCAGGCTCCGGCCCGGCACCAGTGGAAAGCCCGCGCCGCCGATGGGTCCGTCCTCTGGCGCAAGCTCATCGGCCTCGCGGAAGAAGATGTAAGACTGATTCTGCCGCATCAGCTCCTTGGCCGGGCCGGGATTGTCCTTCAACCAGCCCATAAGCTTTTCCAACGTCATGGATTCGAGATCCATCTCGCCCCGCTGCACCAGCACGCGGCCGATGGAGGTGTAGGGGCGCCCGTTGCGGCCCGCATAGGCGACGCGCATCACCGAGCCATCGGTCAGACGGATACGGGACGAACCCTGCACATGGATGATGAAGGCCTCGGCAGGCTCGCGAAGATACACGACGGGTTTCGCGAGCGATCCCAGCGCACCATCCTCGATGGCGGCGCGATCGGGATAGGGCTCATAGCCCGTTGCGGTGCGCCGGGCAGCCTGCAGCCCCTTGTCGATGCCGGGCAGAGTCTCGCCCTGCGCGATGGTGACGAGATCGTCCGGTCTTGCGAGCAATGGCACCTTGAAACGGGAATCGGGCGTGTGCGAACCTTGAAACTCGGGTTCGTAATAGCCTGTCAGAAAGCCGTTGCCGGAACGGGGGATGATGGCGAAGGGCTGGAAATGCGTCTCGAAGAACCGGCGCGCCTCTGAGCGGGAGAGATTTTCGCTCTTCAGAGCTTCACGGCAGACGGAAAGAAGATGACGCTCCGGCGCTTGCGCGGGTCTCAGCTCGGCAGCACTCGCATCGAGAGCGCGGCAGGAGCGCAGGAAGGCCTTGAAGGCGGCGCCGTGGTCGTCATTCGCCCACGCATCGAGATCCTTGAAGGACAAAGCCTCAAGACGCGCCTGGGCCGCCAGACGTAATGCTGCCTCCGTCTCCGGCACGGTCACGATCCAGGCGAAGAGACACGCGAGGAGGGCTCGCCCGGCATGCCTCATTGCCCCGCTTCGGTCGCGACGAGCTGCCAGTTGGGATCGCGGCTGCCGAGCGTGCGGGCGAAGGTCCACACATCGGTGACCTCGGCCACCTGATCCGGGCTGCCATCGATCACCACGCCCGCCGCATCGCGGGTCACGGTAATCAGCTGCGAGACGAAGCGCACCACGATCTGCGCGGTCTTGTTGTGCACCTCGGCGCCGGCCATCTCGGCCTTGTCGATGGAGACGAAGGTGGTTTCGACGCGCTCGCCACGCTGTTCGCGCTCCGTGATGGCGCGCTCGAAGCCCTCATAGACTTCGCGGGAGAGAAGATCCTTCAGGGTCTTGCGATCACCCACAGCAAAGGCCGTGACGATCATCTCATAAGCCGCCTTGGCTCCTTCCAGGAAACCGGCAGCGTCGAAGCTGGGCTCGGCGCGGGCGATGCTGTCGAGAGCCCCGGCCATGGGTGTGCCCGGCTCGGCAAAACCCTTCCAGCGCTCGGCGGTCTGAACCTCGGCCGCAGGACGGGTGCCGTTGGCCCCGGGAAGACGCACCACATTGTGATCGGGCTCAGGATTCGAATTGCCGGGACGCAAGGGCGCATCGCGGCGCGAGAGCGGATCGAACGGCGGCTGTTCGTTGCCGGTCTTCTGCCCCAGCACCGAGCGAAGGCGCCAGATCACGAAGATCGCGAGAACGATGAAAATGAGGGTCGTGATGTCGAAGGAGTCCTGCATCGTCGATCCGTTGTCAGCCTGCCCAAACCCGGCTCGGCGCCGGGCGTTGCCCCAAAGGGATAAGATGTGATCCTTTGCATATGGGGTCTTCCGGTCGTAACATCCACCTTTCCCCGCGACAAGCGCACGACAAGCGAAGGACGCTCGCAAATCTTGCCTCTTTGGCCCGAAACATGATAGCGCGGAGATCCATGGCCCGTTGCCGATCAGGTGCCTTCAGGTGTGAAGCGCCACGTCCGGGTCGACCGATTTACCTCTCTTCGGAGCATGAAACCCCATGGCCGACAACCCGGCAAACAATGGAGCGCCCGGCGGCATGCCCGCGCTGAACGCTCTTGCGCAATACTGCAAGGATTTTTCGTTCGAGAATCCCAATGCCCCGCGCTCCCTGCAGCAGCAGTCGGAAGGCCCGCAGATCAACCTGCAGGTCAACGTGAACGCCAAGCAGCTGGCGGAGGCCGATTTCGAGGTGGATCTCACCCTCGAAGGCAATGCCAAAGCTGGCAATGACGTGCTGTTCGCCTTCGAGCTCACCTATTCCGGCGTGTTCCGCGTGCAGAACATCCCGCAGGAGCAGCTCCATCCGGTGGTGATGATCGAGTGCCCGCGCCTTCTTTTCCCCTTCGCCCGTCAGATCGTGGCCGACGCGGTGCGCAACGGCGGCTTCCCGCCCCTCTACATCGACCCGATCGATTTCGTCGCTCTCTACCGCCAGCGCGTGGCCGAGATGCAGGGTCAGCAGGGTGGCCAGACCGTGTCGTAACACGGTTCGGCTTTTTAAGTTTTTACTTCAGGCGGAGCAGGCAACTGCTCCGCTTTCTGTATTTTGGGTCGGATTATCCTCTCGCCTCCTCAGGATGAGGGCAGAGAGATTTGTTCGTGGGAAAGATGTCGTGCTTCACGATGACGCTTCCGGCGAAGCTTCGCCGATATATTCGCGCCACAGGGAATTCGGGCCTAGCTGCTCGATGAAGGCGGCGTGCGCAGCGCGTTCCGCATCCGTGAGACGCGAGATCATCGGCCGCGGTTTCGCCTCGCGCGGCGAGGCGGAATCTGTGCGCAGGGCAGGGCCGCTGCCCTTCACCGGCTGCGCGGAGAGATCGAAGCCGACCTGCCGTCCGCCGATCAGCTCGATATAGACCTCGGCCAGGATCTCCGCGTCGAGCAACGCGCCGTGTTTGGTGCGCTTGGAATTGTCGATGCCATAGCGCGAGCAGAGCGCATCGAGATTGTTCGCGGCACCCGGATGCTTGCGGCGCGCCATGATGAGCGTATCGACCACATCGCCCAGATCGATGGCCGGATGGCCCGTGCGCGCAAATTCTGCGTTGATGAAGCCAATGTCGAAGGCCGCGTTGTGGATGACGAGCCGCGCATCGCGGATGAAGTCATAAAACTCGTCGACGACCGCTGCAAAGACCGGCTTGTCGGCGAGAAACTCGTTGCTCAATCCGTGCACCGCGAGCGCGCCGGCGGAAACCGGGCATTCGGGGTTGATATAGACGTGATAGCTCTTGCCTGTCGGGATGTGGTTGAGGAGCTCGACGCAGCCGATTTCGATGATGCGATCACCCTTGGCGTGATCGGTGCCGGTGGTTTCGGTATCGAGAACGATCTCTCGCAGCATCGTCAAACACTCTTTTTCAAAAATTTGCGCCGGCCGGGCCGTCCCGCGAGGCAAGCAAGGATAGACCGCACCTGCGCCTCGGCGGAAGCAAAGTCACGGCTCGTATCGACAATAAAATGTGCGCGGGCACGCTTTTGCGCATCAGGCATCTGCTTACTCAAGATTGCCCCGAATGTCTCTTCCGTCATGCCGGGTCGTCCCATCACGCGCGCCCGTTGCACGTCGGCTGGAGCAGAGACGACCAGAACCGCATCGCAGCGCCTGTCGCCACCGGTCTCAAAAAGAAGCGGAATGTCGAGAACCGCAAGAGACGACGTTGTGGAGACGCGGGCCAGAAAGTTTTCTTCCTCCTCGCGCACCAGCGGATGCACGATGCTCTCGAGCAGTTTCAGCTTTTCGGCGCTGTTGAGCACGGCTTGGCCGAGCTTGCGTCGATCTACCACACCCTCGACGACGGTTCCGGGAAACGCCTTCTCGATCAGCGGCGCGGCGCGGCCGCGATAGAGCGCGTGGACGGCGGCGTCTGCATCATGCACAGGTACGCCGAGCCTTCGGAAAAGATTGGCGGTGGCCGATTTTCCCATGCCGATGGAGCCGGTGAGCCCGAGCACGAAGGTCATGTCGCGCTCTCGATGTCGGCGACGATCAGCGCGCGCAAGTCGGGCGTCACTTCGGGCCTCACGCCGAACCAGCGCTCGAAACCGGGCACGGCCTGGTGCAGCAGCATTCCCAGGCCGTCGACGGTTCGCAAACCGTGCGCCTCGGCAGCCGCAAGCAGCGGCGTTTTCAGCGGGACATAGACGATGTCCGAGACGACGGCGTTTCCTGGCACCTTGGCGAGATCGATCAGAATTGGAGGCTGTCCCGCCATGCCGAGCGAGGTGGTGTTGACGATGAGCTGCGATGTGGGAAGAGCGCGGTCGAGTTCGTCCCAGGCGAGAGCCTCGAGTTTCACCGCGCTGTAGCGTTCGAGATCGCGAACGAGATCCTCGGCCTTCGACACGGTGCGATTGGCGACGACGATGCGCTTCATCGGCCGATCCTGCAGGCCTGCCACGATGCCGCGCGCCGCACCGCCCGCGCCGAGAACGAGCACGTTGTCCACAGCTTGCTCCCAGCCTGTCCCCAGGCTCTGATCGAGATTGGCCATGAAGCCGAGCACATCCGTGTTGTCGCCCCAGAGCACGCCGTTCTCGATCCAGAGCGTGTTGACGGCTTTCAAACGCTCAGCACGTTCCGTCCTGCGCGTGACGCCGGCGAAAGCCGTTTCCTTGTGCGGGATCGTGACATTGCCGCCTGCAAAACCCTGCTCGTGGAAATTCCGCAAGAAGCGACCGAAGTTCACAGGCTCTACATCGATGCGCTCGTAAGAGCCCGCGATGCCGTGCTGCTTCAGCCAGAAACCGTGAATGAGCGGTGAGCGGGAATGCTTGATCGGATGGCCGACGACGAAGGCCTTTTTCATAATGTGCAAGTCCTACAGAGAAAGACACCCGAGCCGGCGCAAGGCCGAGAGAAGCGGAAGCAGCGGCAATCCGAGAATGGTGGAGTGATCGCCCTCGGCAGAGTCGAACAAGTGAACACCTAAACCTTCATATTGATAGATGCCGACGCTCTGGAGCACGCCGGGACCTGCGAGCTCCAGGTAAAGCTCGATGGCCTCGTCCGTGAGCGGGCGCATCGCGAGAGTGGCGGTCGCCACGAAGCGTTCCACCACCTGTCCACCGATGGCGAGTGCACCGGCGGAATGGAGCGCGTGGCTTTTTCCCGAGAGCGCGTGCAACTGGCGGCGGGCGGCGTCGCGATCATCCACTTTGTGAAACACGGTCGAGCCGCAGGCGAGAACCTGATCGGCGCCGAGCACGATGCGCTCCGGATGACGGCTGCTCACGGCCAGCGCTTTTTCGGCGGCAAGACGTGCGGCCAAAGCCGGCGGATCGAGCCCTTCGCTTTGCGCTGCCTGCTCGATGGCGCGTTCATCGACGTTCGAGCTTTGTGTCTCGACCGACAATCCTGCGCTCACAAGCAGCGCGAGCCGTGTCGCGCTGGTCGATGCGAGCAGCAATTTCTCCGAGGCAGTCCAAAGCGCGGGCATTGTTCTACTCCGCGATGAGTTTCAGGCGATGGTCGCGATAGAGATCGATGATCGCCGCCGCAGTCTCCTCGATGGAACGGCGCGTCACGTCGATCACCGGCCAGCCATGGCGTGCAAAGAGCCGGCGTGAAGCCGCGATTTCCTCCGCCACGGCCTCGCGATCCACATAGGATGTATCGTCATCGGCATTGAGACTGAGCAGACGGTTCTGCCGGATCTGCACGATGCGCTCCGGTGTCGCGACGAGGCCGACGACGAGAGCCTTTTTTGCCGCTTCCAGTTTTGGCGGCAGCGGCATGCCCGGTACGAGCGGGAAATTGGCCGTCTTCAACCCACGATTGGCGAGATAGACGGCCGTCGGCGTTTTGGAGGTGCGGCTCACGCCCATGAGGATCACGTCGGCCTCGTCCAGATCGTCGGGCAGATGCCCGTCATCGTGCATGAGCGTGAAGTTCATGGCGTCGATGCGCTTGAAATATTCCGCGTTCAGCATGTGCTGCGCGCCGGGCCGCGCGGTGGAATGGGTGCCGAGATAGGAGGATATCAGCGAATGCACCGGCTCGAGCACGGAGAGACACGGTGAGCTCGTGGCGCGGCAGACATCTTCCAGCCGCGACGTGAGGTCCCGGTCCACCAGGGTGTAGAGGACGATGCCGGGAGCGGCCTCGATCTCGGCGAGCACGCGCTCGAGCTGCGTGGTGGAGCGCACCAGCGGATAGACGTGCTCGATGGCGGCCACCCCTTCATATTGCGCCACCACCGCGCGAGCGACGGTGATCAGGGTCTCGCCCGTCGAGTCGGAGACGAGATGGAGATGGAAGTAGCTGCGTCCCACCACGGTGGTTCTCCTGGGCGGTCCTCGCGGACGGTTTGCCGGATCGAGCCTCGGACCCGAAAGTGGATTCCACTTTCGGGACCCATCCGATGCTCCCTTTTTAGTGGCGCATCGTTTTGAGCGGAAAACCGGGTCCACTTTTCCGCACGATGCGCAAAGGAGTCGATAAATGTGGATAGAACGGCTTGATTCAGAGGTCCAGGGCAGGGGGCCTGTGATCTGTCGGGTCAGCCATCAACAGGGCAGCTTCACGTGTGAGTCTGAATTCTCAACCATGGGGGAATCCGGCACGAATCACCCTTCAGCTTGGCGTTAACCTCTCGTTCAAATTCGTTAACGGGCTGTTAAGGTTTAAGAATTCGGAAACGATTGGGGCAAGGCTGCCCCATCCGTTAATGAACAGTTAACGGGTCGGCCGATGTGGAGAGATTGTGGACGGGGTTGCGGCTTTGTGATTCACGGCCCAAGAGAAACATCAGATTCTTAGATTCAAAGATTATTCTTATTAGAGAGGGCCTGTGAGCGAGCGTCCCACCAAAGCGATCCTCCGCGTGCTGAACGGCGAGCCGGTCTGGCCTCTGCCGATCTGGATCATGCGTCAGGCCGGCCGCTATTTGCCGGAATACCGCGAGACCCGCAAACAGGCGGGTTCCTTCCTGGACCTTTGCTACACCCCGAGGCTCGCCGAGGAGGTGACCCTTCAGCCGATCCGGCGCTTCGGCTTCGATGCCTCGATCCTGTTCTCCGACATCCTGGTCATCCCCCATGCGCTGGGCCAGGACGTGCGCTTCGTCGAGAACGAGGGTCCCAAGCTCGATCCGGTCACCTCGGAAAAGGATTTTTCGAGGCTTGCCGATGAGCTGCCGCTGGAGCGGCTCGATCCGGTCTTCGAGACCCTCGACCGCCTTAAGCAATCCCTCCCGCAGGAGACCACCCTTCTGGGCTTCTGCGGCGCACCCTGGACCGTCGCGAGCTACATGATCGCCGGCAAGGGCACTCCGGACCAGGCGCCGGCCCGACTCACGGCCTATCGCGATCCGGCCTTCATGGATACGCTCATCGACCGGCTGGTGCGGGCGTCCACCGCCTATCTGATCCGCCAGATCGATGCGGGCGCCGAAGCGGTGCAGATCTTCGAGAGCTTCGGCTCGGCCCTGCCGCCCGCTCTTTTCGACCGGCTCTCGCTCAATCCGATCCGCCGGATGGTCGAAGGCTTGAAGGCGGCCCGTCCCCAGGCCAAGGCCATCGTCTTCGTGCGCGGCGGTGCGAACCTCCATCGCTTCGCCTCGGCCGGGATCGGCGATGCGTTCGCCCTCGACTGGACACTCGATCCGGCCGTCGTGCTTCCGACGCTACCGAATACGGTCGCGACCCAAGGCAATCTCGATCCGCTCGCGCTGATCGCCGGTGGGGCGCCGATGGAGCAGGGGATCGACCATATCCTTAAAAGCGCGCGCGGCCGTCCGCACATCTTCAATCTCGGCCACGGCATCCTCCCGGAGACGCCGATCGCCCATGTGGAGCAGATGATCGCTCGCGTGCGGGAGGCTTGAGGCCGATGCTGTATCTCTGGATCAAGGCGTTCCACGTCATCGCGGTCATCGCCTGGATGGCGGGCATGCTCTACCTGCCGCGCCTCTTCGTCTATCACTGCGACGCACCGAAGGGCTCCATCCAGTCCGAGACCTTCAAGATCATGGAGCGGCGCCTCCTGAAGGCGATCATCAATCCGGCGATGATCGTCACCTGGTTGCTCGGCCTTTACATGATCTGGGACGGCGGCTGGTACACCTCCGGCTGGCTGCACGCGAAGGTTGCTCTCGTGCTGATCCTCTCCGGCGTGCATGGCGTCTATGTGCGCCGCCTGAAGGAATTCGCTGCCGACAAGAACACCCGTCCGGCGAAATACTACCGCATCCTCAACGAGGTGCCGACGGTGCTCATGATCGGCATCGTGATCCTGGTGATCGTGAAGCCGTTCTAACCATGGTCGCGTCGTTCCGGACGACGCGCAGAGATCCGGGATTCCCCAACCACGACAATGCTTGATCGTCATCCCTGGACTTGTTCCGGGCATCCACGCCTTCACCCGCGACGGCTCCCAATGACGAGGGGAGCAGCGCGCCATCCCAGATGGATGACCGCCACGACTCGCATTGTTCAAACAGGACTTGTGAAACGGCCCGAATGAGGGTAAAAAGAATCCTCTTCCATAAAAGACAGGTTGCGCTGCACGGGCCCTCAGGGCTCTCTCAAGTCACCCTCGTGAACTGAGCGGCCCTGTCGAACATTCCCCCGATCTCCCCGCGCACAGTGAACCTGCCCGCGCATTTTACCCCGAGAGTGTTCCCCGATGAGGGAAATCAAACTTCAAGACCTGAAATCCAAATCCCCCACCGAACTCATTGCCTTTGCCGAGGAGCTCGAGGTCGAGAACGCGAGCACGATGCGCAAGCAGGAGCTCATGTTCGCCATCCTCAAGCAGCTCGCGGCGCGCGAGGTGGAAATCATCGGCGCGGGTGTCGTCGAGGTGCTGCAGGACGGCTTCGGCTTTCTCCGCTCGGCCGATTCGAACTACCTGCCGGGCCCTGACGACATTTACGTCTCCCCGAGCCAGATCCGCCGCTTCGGTCTTCGCACCGGCGACACGGTGGATGGCCCGATCCGAGGCCCGAAAGAGGGCGAGCGCTACTTCGCGTTGCTCAAGGTCAACACCATCAATTTCGAGGATCCCGAGAAGATCCGGCACAAGGTTCACTTCGACAACCTGACGCCGCTCTTCCCGCACGAGCGCTTCAAGCTCGAGATCGACGATCCGACCAGAAAAGATTTCTCGCCGCGCATCATCGACATCGTCTCGCCCATCGGCAAGGGCCAGCGCGCGCTCATCGTCGCGCCGCCGCGCACCGGTAAGACGGTGCTGATGCAGAACGTGGCGCAGTCGATCACCACCAATCACCCCGAGTGCTACCTCATCGTGCTGCTCATCGACGAGCGCCCGGAAGAGGTGACCGACATGCAGCGCTCCGTGAAGGGCGAGGTCGTGGCCTCCACCTTCGACGAGCCGGCGACCCGCCACGTGCAGGTGGCCGAGATGGTGATCGAGAAGGCCAAGCGCCTCGTGGAGCACGGCCGCGACGTGGTCATCCTGCTCGACTCGATCACCCGTCTGGGTCGTGCCTACAACACGGTCGTTCCGTCCTCCGGCAAGGTGCTCACCGGCGGTGTGGACGCCAACGCCCTGCAGCGCCCGAAGCGCTTCTTCGGTGCCGCACGCAATATCGAGGAGGGCGGTTCGCTCACCATCATCGCCACCGCGCTGATCGATACCGGCTCGCGCATGGACGAAGTGATCTTCGAAGAGTTCAAGGGCACCGGTAACTCGGAAATCATCCTTGACCGCAAGGTCGCCGACAAGCGCACCTTCCCCGCCATCGACATCACCCGCTCTGGTACCCGCAAGGAGGAACTGCTGGTGCCTAGCGACACGCTCAAGAAGATGTACGTGCTGCGCCGCATCCTCAACCCGATGGGCACGGTGGACGCCATCGAGTTCCTCCTCGACAAGCTGCGTCAGACCAAGTCGAACCAGGATTTCTTCGACTCGATGAACACCTGAGTCCGAACGCGTCCGGCTGCGGAAATCTTGCCCCATCCTCTCAACCGAGGGTGGGGTTTTTGTTTGGGGGTGTTTCCATGCAGACTGGACCCTCCTTCGAGACGGTCGCTTTCAGCGACCTCCTCAGGATGAGGTGAGAGTATGTGACGGAGGGAGAGTATGGTGCAGAGCTATTGGTTCTACATTCTGCGCTGCGCCGATGGCAGCTACAGCCTCGGACGTGAAAAGTGGATTTGCACTTTTGGGACCCATCCGATGCTTTCTCCTTCAATGAGAGCATCGTTGAGTGCGGAACCGGAGGTCCGCGTCAGCGACCCGAAGGGCCACGCCAGTGAAAACCGGATCCACTCTTCCGCACGATGCTCTACTATGTCGGCACGAGCAGGCTCGAAGATCTGGAAACCCGCCTCAGTCAGCATAATCAGGGCTTGTTGGGCGGCTATACATCCAAACGATGCCCTGTAACCCTCGTCTACTCTGCACATTTTGGACGCATCACCGATGCCGTTGCCTTTGAACGTCAGGTCAAAGGCTGGCCACGAGCAAAGAAGGCAGCTTTGATCCGAGCCGATTTCGAATTGCTTCAAATTTTATCGAAGCGACACTCGTCTCCTCAGCCTTCGTAAACCTCCACCCTCATCCTGAGGAGCAGCTGAAGGCTGGGTCTCGAAGGTGGGTCCAGGACATGCGGATGGCGCCTGGTCCATTTTCAAATTACGCCCATCAGGAACAGGACGAGCAGGGTGAGACCGACGGAGATGAGAAGAGAGCCTGCGCAGCCGATCCGGTTCGAGAAGAAAAAGAACATCGTCGCTCCCGCGTTGGTGGGAGGCTGAAAGCTCCAGGACGCGCTTCTGTTCCTAGCGCCTCGTGCTTAGAAAGTGGCACCGGTTTTCACTGACGTGGCCCTTCGGGTCGCTGACGCGGACCTCCGGTTCCGCTTTCAACGATGCGCTGCTCGAGAGAGGGAGCATCGGATCAATCCCAAAAGTGGATTCCACTTGTGGGTCCGAGGCTCTAGGATGCGGTCATCTCCTTCACTTGATCTCTCAGCGCTTCGGGTGTCGTCACCGGAAGCGAACAGCGCATGCCGGCGCAGACGAGAGCCTGTGCTTCCTCGCTCGATGAAGCCAGGGCTTTGGCAGGATGGTTCTCGTCGAGGGTTTCACCCGCGCGCAGCCGGCGCACGCTTCGGTCGAGATAGGGCACGCGCAGCGCGGTCTCGTGAAGCGGCCCTGCGTTGTTTCCCGCGACGAGAATGCTCAAGCCTCTGAGATGCAGATCGAGAGCATTGAGGACTGAGGTGTGACCGAGAGGCGAGGAGCGGGCGACGCCCATGAGCCGTGTGAGGATCTCCGTTGCCCGTTGATGATCGTCTTGAGTCTCGGTGATTTGCGCGAGCCGCACGAGCGCGTCCGCGAAGACGCCGTTGGCATTGGGCACCGCCTCGTCATGGGTCGGCTGCGGACGGACCACGAGCGGATCGGCGCTTCGAGCCGTCATCGCGAGACAACCGGTCTCCTCGACCATGAATTCGGCGAGCAGGACATCCCGCCAGGTTTCCGCATCACGCAGGTAAGAGGCGTCGCTGGTCGGCTCATAGAGTGCAAGAGCCGCCCGCATCATGGCGGCTTGATCAAGCGCGAAGCCGGGGAAGATGAGCGATCCTCCGCGCCATGAGTGACCGAGCCTGCCTTCACGACTCATCGACTGGAGAATGAAACGATAGGCGCGTTGAGCCGGTCCGACCCATTCCGGATGATCCAGGAGGGGAGCCGCGCGAACGAGGGCCGCGATCATCAGCCCGTTCCAATCGGCCAGCACCTTGTCGTCGAGCCCGGGCCGGACGCGGGTCGCCCGACGCTCCAGCAGTTTGGCCCGCATCGCGGCGAGGCGCTCTTCAACCGGGGGAGGGGCCTCGCCGGTGATCAGCCGGTTCGGGATGTTGTGTCCCTCGAAGTTGCCTTGCTCGGTGATGTCGTAGACTTTGGCGAAGAACGCGGCATCCTCCTCGCCGAGAACCTCGCGGACCTCGGCGAGGCTCCACACGTAGAAGCGGCCTTCCTCGCCTTCCGAGTCGGCGTCCAAGCTGGACGCGAAGGCACCCTCCGCTGTCACCATCTCCCGTTGGAGCCAGGTCACGATTCCCTCCGCAGCCTCCTTGAACAGCGCGCGCCCGGTTTCGGCATAGGCCAGCGCGTAGAGCTCCAGGAGCTGCGCATTGTCGTAGAGCATCTTTTCGAAATGCGGCACGAGCCAGCGCTCATCCACCGAGTAGCGCGCAAAGCCTCCACCGAGGTGATCGCGGATGCCGCCGAGCGCCATCTGCTCCATGGTGAGAAGAAACCGCCTGTGAGCCTCTTCGTTACCAGCGCGGCTTGCATAGCGGAGGAGATATTCGAGGATTGTCGGGTTCGGGAATTTAGGCGCGCCCTGAAGGCCGCCATGCTCCGTGTCGATCAACTCGGCAAGACGCAGGCCCATGCGGTCGAGATCGGCGAGACCCAATGTGCCGCCGTCGGATTCCGCACCTCTCGCCAAATGCTGCTTCAGTGCGTCCCGGTTCTTGAGGATGCGCTCCGGCTCCGCGTGATAGAGGCGGCTGATCTCCCGCAGCACCTGGACGAAGCCGGGACGACCGAAGCGCGGCTCCTTGGGGAAATAAGTGCCGCCCCAGAATGGCTCGCCATCAGGCGTCAGGAACATGGTGAGTGGCCAGCCACCCTGTTCGCCGAGAAGATGGAGAGCGTTCATATAGACGTGGTCGACATCGGGCCGCTCCTCCCGGTCGACCTTGATGTTCACATAGAGCTCGTTCATCACCGCCGCGACGCCGGGGTCCTCGAAGCTCTCGTGGGCCATCACGTGGCACCAATGGCAGGCGGCATAGCCGATGGAGATGAGGATGGGCTTATTGAGCCACTTCGCCTCGGCGAGGGCCTCCGGTCCCCATTCCCACCAATGGACAGGATTGTCCTTGTGCTGCAGGAGATAGGGTGAACTGGCATTCCCGAGGCGGTTCATGGTTCCTGCTCCTGCCTATTGGTTCGCTCACGTGAAACGGAGCAATCGATTCGGATCAGGACCGATCCTGGGTCCGTCTCGCGTGAACGCCTCACAAGCATAATCGCTCGGTCTGTTAAGAGGTCCATACCCATGCGTTCGGATGACACCATCTTCGCCACCGCCTCCGGCCATGGTCGCGCCGCCGTCTGCATCATCCGGATCAGTGGGCCGCAGAGTTTGGCCATTCTCGAAACCCTCGGCGGCAGCGTGCCCGAGCCGCGTCATGCTGCCGTGCGAACCTTAAGGGAGCCCGTCTCGGGCGAGCCCCTCGATCAGGCGCTTGTGCTCTGGATGCCGGGACCGCGCAGCTTCACGGGGGAAGACCAGGCCGAGCTTCACATCCATGGCGGCCTCGCCACGAGGGCGGCGGTGCTCAAGGCTCTCGGCGCGATCCCCGGCTGCCGGCCGGCCGAAGCGGGCGAGTTCACCCGCCGGGCTTTCCTGAACGGGCGGATGGACCTTTCCCAGGTGGAAGGTCTCGCCGACGTAATCGATGCGGAGACGGAGGCGCAGCGCCGTCAGGCCATGCTCCAGCTCGAAGGCCGTCTCGGCAATGCTGCCGAACGGTGGCGCGAGGGCATCCTCCAGGTTCTTGCCCTGCTGGAAGCGAGCCTCGACTTTTCGGACGAAGGCGATGTTCCCGAGGATCTGGAAGCCGACATCCTGGACCGGCTCGATCATCTTCATGCCGAAATCGGGCAGGCGCTCTCGAACCGCAGCGGCGAGCGTCTACGCGAGGGCTTCACCGTTGTGCTTGCCGGCCCTCCAAATGCGGGCAAGTCCACGCTCCTCAATGCGCTCGCCCGGAGGGACGTGGCCATCGTCTCTCCGATCGCGGGAACCACCCGCGATGTCATCGAGGTGCATTGCGATCTGGGCGGCCTCCCCGTGGTGATCGTCGATACCGCGGGCCTGCGGGAGAGCCAGGATATCATCGAGCAGGAGGGCGTCTCGCGTGCCCGTGCCCGCGCGCAAGACGCCGACCTCGTTCTCTGGCTCGTCCCGCCGGAAGGGGCGGAGACGGAAGCGCCCCTGGCACGGCGTTCGCTGAAGGTCGGCACCAAAGCCGATTTGAATCGGAGCCGTCACGATTGCGACCTCCTAATCTCGGCCTCGACCGGGGAGGGGCTGCCTGAGTTGATCGCCGCTTTGGAGCACGAAGCCGAGGTCGCTCTTGGCCAAGGCGATGCCATTCTCACCCGGGAGCGTCATCGCAAGGCTCTCGAACGGACCCACCGCTCTCTGGCAGCCGGGCGAGAGCTGTTGGTATCGCGTGGTCCCCTGGAGCTGGCCGCCGAAGAAGTCCGTCTGGCGGCTCGCGCTGTCGGAGAAATTACGGGCCGAGTCGATGTGGAGGATGTGCTGGATCGCCTGTTTTCCAGCTTCTGCATCGGCAAGTAGCGGCGTCGGTAACGATAAAGCGAATCTGTGTGACTCGGCGCGATACCTGTTCACGAATCGGCTGAATGGTGCTGAATCCCTTCTGCACAGCCTGTGTGGATCCTGTGCAAAATCGGTGGGCGGAGCGAATGTTTCACGTGGAACATTTTGCCCTTTTGACCTCTTCGCCGCGAGGTCCTAGACCCCAGGCATGGAGAATCCCGTGAGTCAGCTCTCAACGCGTGAAATATTCGATGTCGTCGTGGTCGGTGGCGGCCATGCGGGTGCGGAGGCGGCCGCTGCCTCCGCCCGCATGGGCGCGCGCACGGCTCTGGTCACGCACAAGCTCGCGACTATTGGCGCCATGTCCTGCAACCCGGCGATCGGGGGTCTCGGCAAAGGCCATCTTGTGCGTGAGATTGATGCCCTCGACGGCGTCATGGGACGCATGGCCGACAAGGCCGGCATCCAGTTTCGCCTCCTGAACCGGCGCAAGGGTCCCGCTGTTCGCGGTCCGCGCACCCAGGCAGACCGGAAGCTCTATGCCCGGGCGATGCAGGCCGAGCTGCTCCAGACCGAAAACCTCACTGTCGTGGAAGGGGAGGCGGACGACCTCATCGTGCAGGACGGGCGCGTGACAGGCCTGCTCCTGGTGGATGGCCGGACGCTCACGACGGGTGCTGTTGTCATCACCACGGGCACCTTCCTGTCTGGTCTGATCCATATCGGCGAGAAGAAGATCCCGGCAGGCCGCATGGGCGAACGTCCCTCGCTCGGTCTCCCGAAGACCTTCGCGCGGCTCGGCTTCACCCTCGGCCGTCTCAAGACCGGCACGCCGCCGCGCCTCGACGGTCGCACGATCGACTGGGCCGGAATCGACAAGCAGGCGGCGGATGACGATCCGGTGCCGTTCTCGCTTCTCACGGACAAGATCACGACGCCTCAGATCGAGTGCGGCATCACCCGCACGACCGCCAAGGTCCATGAGCTGATCCGGGGCAACCTGCACCGCTCGGCCATGTATTCCGGCGATATTCGGGGCACCGGCCCCCGCTATTGCCCCTCCATCGAGGACAAAGTGGTGCGCTTCGTCGACCGCGACGGGCACCAGATCTTCCTGGAGCCGGAGGGGCTCGACGACATCACCGTCTATCCCAACGGCATCTCGACCTCCCTGCCGGAGGACGTGCAGCTGGAATTCCTGAAGCACATTCCGGGCCTCGAAAAGGTGCGGATGCTCCAGCCGGCTTACGCCATCGAATACGATTATGTGGATCCTCGGAACCTGTCCGCCGGGCTCGAGACCAAGGCGGTGAAGGGCCTGTTCCTCGCCGGCCAGATCAACGGCACCACAGGGTATGAAGAGGCTGGCGCCCAGGGGCTGGTTGCCGGGATCAATGCCGCCCGCCGGGCCGCCGGCCAGGAGAGCGTGATCTTCGACAGGGCCGAGTCCTATATCGGCGTGCTGATCGATGATCTGATTACCCGTGGCGTGAGCGAACCCTACCGCATGTTCACCTCCCGCTCGGAATATCGCTTGAGCCTGCGCATCGACAATGTGGACGAGCGCCTGACCGGGAAGGGGCTGGAGATCGGCTGCGTGGGCTCTGAACGCGAAGTCCATTTCCGCCGCTCTCAAGGTGAAATCCGTTCCATCCGTGAAAAGCTGTACTCCCTGAGCCTCACACCTCAGGAAGCGGCCCGCCACGGCCTCGGGCTGAACCAGGACGGCATTCGCCGCAGCGCTTATCAGCTGCTCTCCTATCCGACTGTAGGCTGGAACGACCTCGTCAAGGCTTGGCCGGAACTCTCTGCCGTGAGCCCGCAGGTTCAGGAGCGGCTGGAAACCGATGCCACATACGCCGTGTATCTCGACCGGCAGCGGGCGGATATCGCCGCCTATCGTCGGGACGAGGGGATCATGCTGGAGGAGACGCTCGACTTCCAAGACCTCCCGGGTCTGTCGAACGAGATCAAGGCCAAGCTCGTCCTGGTTCGTCCCAAGACCCTGGGGCAGGCGGCTCGAATCGAAGGCATCACGCCAGCCGCGCTCACGCTTCTGGCTGCTCATGCGAAGAAATCCACCAGGAAGGAATCGCGCTCAATGGGTTCGGTGGCATCATGAATGCGGCCGCATCCTCTCGCACCACCTTGAATGTTTCACGTGAAACACACGAGAAGCTCGAGCTTTTGGAGCGCGAGCTTCGCCGTTGGCAGGCGATCAAGAACCTTGTCGGCCCGGCGACGCTCGACCAAATCTGGGATCGGCATATCGTCGATTCTCTCCAGCTTCTGGGACTGGCACCTGAGGCCAAGACCTGGGTCGATCTCGGCTCCGGCGCCGGGTTTCCCGGTCTGGTGCTCGCCATTGCCGGGCAGGAGAGGGGATTGAAGGTTCACCTCGTCGAGAGCAATTCCCGCAAGTGCGCTTTCTTGCGCCAGATCGCCCGCCTCACCGGTGCTCCGGCCACGGTGCACGAGGCGCGGCTTGAGACCGTCATTCCAGGCTTCGTGGGCAAGGCCGATGTGGTGTCCGCACGGGCGCTCGCCTCGTTGACGCAGTTGCTGGAATGGACTGAGCCCATGTTGAAAACGGGGACAATCGGCCTCTTTCCCAAAGGGCGTGAGGTCGAGTCCGAATTGACCGAGGCCCGGAAAAGGTGGACATTCAAAGCAGATGTCCTGCCAAGCCGTACCGATTCTGAGGCCAGGATTCTTCGCATAACCTCCATCGAGAGCCATTCATGATGACCGACCGCAGCGAATCCGAAGCTGGAGCGCGTGCTGTGAAACCACGCATTCTTGTGCTCGCCAACCAGAAGGGCGGCGTCGGCAAGACAACGACGGCCATCAACCTTGGTACGGCGCTGGCCGCCATCGGCGAGAAGGTGCTGATCATCGATCTTGACCCGCAGGGCAATGCCTCAACCGGCCTCGGCATTGACCGAAAGAGCCGTCAGGTCTCGACCTATCACGTGCTCGCCGGTGAAGCTTCGCTGGCCGAGAGCATCACCGAGACAGTGGTGCCCGGTCTTTGGCTGGCGCCCTCGACTCTCGATCTGCTCGGCGTTGAGCTGGAGATCGCAAGCGAGCGGAATCGCGCTCATCGTCTCCGCGCGGCGATTCAGGGCTTGGCAGCCGATCAGGTAAATGAAGCTTTTACCTATGTCCTTATTGATTGCCCGCCTTCTTTGAACCTCCTGACCATCAACGCCTTGACCGCTTCTGACGCGGTTCTGGTCCCCCTCCAATGCGAATTTTTTGCTCTGGAAGGTCTCAGCCAGCTGCTCAAGACAGTCGAACAGGTCCGTTCGGCCCTCAACCCGGATCTCACGATCCATGGCGTGGTGCTCACCATGTTCGACCCCCGAAACAACCTGTCGGGGCAGGTAGTGGCCGATGTGCGCGAGTTCATGGGCGACAAGGTCTACGAGACCATGATCCCGCGAAACGTCCGTGTCTCGGAAGCGCCGTCCCACGGCAAGCCGGTGCTGCTCTACGACATCAAGTGCACGGGCTCTCAAGCCTATCTCCGTTTGGCATCCGAAATCATTCAGCGTGAACGTTCCTTACGTGCCGCGTAACAAGAGTTGAGACAAACAATGGCAAGAGAAGCGAAGTCGCTCGGCCGGGGCTTGGCCGCATTGATCGGCGAGGTTGGTGCCGAAATCGGCACCATGCAGAGCAGCAACAAGGGCGGCCAGAAGAAGGTGCCCGTTGAGTTCCTGCGCCCGAACCCGCGCAATCCACGCAAGGTGTTCGAGGATGCGGAGCTTCAGGAGCTGACCCAGTCCATCAAGGACCGTGGCATCATCCAGCCCATCGTGGTCCGACCCGTGCCGAACAAGGCTGACACTTACGAGATCGTCGCCGGCGAGCGCCGCTGGCGTGCATCGCAGAAAGCGGGCCTGCACGAAGTGCCGGTGGTCGTCGTCGACATTGACGACAAGACCTCGCTCGAATACGCCATCCTCGAAAACGTCCAGCGAGCCGATCTCAACCCCATCGAAGAGGCGGAAGGCTATGGGCGCCTGATGGCCGAGTTCTCCTACACGCAGGAGAATCTCTCAAAGATCATCGGCAAGAGCCGCAGCCATATCGCCAATATGATGCGCCTCACCGATCTGCCCGATCCGGTGAAGAAGCTTCTGATCGACCGCAAGCTCTCCGCCGGTCACGGCCGCGCGTTGCTTGCCGTGAAGGACCCGGTGGCTGTGGCCAAACAGGTGCTCGACGCTGGTCTGAGCGTGCGTCAGGTCGAGGCGATCGCGCAAACCGAAAGCGCAGAACCTTCCAAGCTCGAGACGAAGTCGGCCAAGCCCAAGGTGGAGAAGGACCCCGATACCCGTGCGCTGGAGCGTGTTCTCCAGGACGTCCTGGGGCTCACCGTCTCCATCGACCATAAGGGCAACGGCGGCGAATTGCGTATCCGTTATAAGACCCTGGAGCAGCTTGACGGGTTGTGCCGGCGGTTGAATCCATAAGTTAACGCCATCCGCAACTCACCAACCTCATCCTGAGGAGGCGCGTCAGCGCCGTCTCGAAGGGGCGTCCAGCGAGCACTGAAGGGTCCTCCGATGCAGCCTGACGGCTGCTCCTCAGGATGAGGCAGTCTTACCTCAAAAGAAAAGAGATTGCGATCTTAACGCCGCGCCATGCGCGCGAGGTCGAGGAGGGTCTTGGCCGCAATCGTGTCGTCGAGATCCGACAGGCGGCGGGTGTCGAGGAGGCTCGACTGGAGGAGGGCGATGGCCTGCTTCAAGGTCTCGCTCGTCCAGCGCTGGAGATGACGTTCCACAAGTGGCTTGCGGCGGAAATGCAGGCTGCGCATGGTTTCCATCACCGCCGGGATGGGCCGTCCTTCCTCAATGGTGAGGCGAGCGGTGAGCAGCATCAGGGCATGGCGGAGGGCAGCGCCCAGCAGCACGGCGGCATTGACACCCTCCGCCGCCAGGCGCCGTGAGCCGATTTCGAGATTCGTGCCGTCGCCGCCGAAAGCGGCATCGACCACCGCGTCCATGGCAAGGCTCGACACGTCACTCATGATCGCGTCGATGTCCTCAAGAGTGATCTCAGCCCTTCCATGCGCGTAGAGCATGAGCTTGGAGAGTTCGCCGCGAGTCGCCAGCCGGTCGCCGCCGAGGCTCGCGATGAGAGCCGTGCGGGCATCGCGGGTGATGGAAAAACCGTTGTTTTTCAAGGTCTCGTCCACGACCGCGCCAAGATCCTTGCCGGTATCCGCATAGCAGGGCAGGGCGAGCGCCCTCTGCGAACGCTCACAGAGGGTACGCAGGGGCGACGATTTCTGGAGATCACCGCCTTCGATGACAATCACCGTATTTTGTAATTCGCCCTTCAGAACCGCATCCACGGCCGGCGCGATGTTGCGGGAGCTGGATTTCACCCAGATCGCGCGCTTAGCCCCGAACAGGCCGACGGTCCCCGCCTCGTCTGCGAGCCGGGCCGGATCCGAGGCGATGTCGTCGCCATCGATGCGAATGAGCTGGAAGGGATCGGTGGGGTCGTCCACCGAGCGCTCCGCGACAGCGCGGGCGCGCTCGTTGATGAGACCCATGTCGGGACCGTAGAACAGGTACACGCCGATGCGCGGATCGGGACGCCGCAGCGCCCCTTCCACATCGCCGGCCTTGACGGCAACCATCTTAGAGCGTTCCCCGTGAATGAAGGTTCATGATAAACGCTCTAGAGCATCGGACCCAAAAGTGGATCTGCACTTTTGGGTCCGATGCTCCCTTCTAGGGAGAGCGCATCGTTGAAGCGTAAAACCGGATCCACTTTTCGCTGACGCGGCCCTTCGGGTCCGCACGATGCGCTAAGTGATTGAAAAGACGCATCTTCTTTCGCAAGCCCGAATCCACTTTTGCGGAAAATGCTTCAACTTCCGGCGGAGAGCGTCGCCGCCAGACGGGTTTTCACCTGTTCCGCCAAGACCTTAGCGAGCCTGATCTCGGCATCGCGCTGAGCGCGCACGGTTGCGAAGCGCTGCTGATAGCGGTCAAAGCTCGCCGTGGAGGTGGCCGTTCCCCTGGTATAGACCGTGTTTCCATCGAGGCTCGTCAGCGTGTAGCTGAGCGTACCGCCGATGATGGCGGAGGTCGCCCGGCCCGTCTCCGTATCGACAATCGGTGTCGAGAGAGAGCGCGAGAGAGCCATCTTCAGCACATACCGCTTCGGCATGTCCGAGCCCGAGCCGTTCAGCGCATAGACCAGTTCGCTGCGCAGGTAATGGCCCATCACCGCCTGATTGTCCGGCCAGTCGATCTCGGGAACCTCGATGGAGGCCAGCACCGTCTGAAGCGACTGGCCCGAGGCCGTCGGGCCATAGAGCGGCTTGAAGCAGGCGGTCAGGCCAAGCGAGAGGCCCGCCACGACAGTGAGACGGGCCAGGCCTTTGAGATTAAGCGACGACATTCACGATCCTTTGGGGAACGACGATGATCTTGCGGGCGGGCTTCCCTTCCATAGCCTTTTGCACGGCTTCAAGCGAGAGCACAGCCGCCTCAATCGTGGCCTGGTCCGCATCGCGCGCCACGGTGACGTCGGCACGCTTCTTGCCATTGACCTGAACCGGCAGGGTGACCGTGTCCTCGACGAGCAGCGAGCGGTCGATGACCGGCCAGGCCGTGTCGGTCACGAGACCCGGCTGCCCCAAGGATTCCCAGCATTCCTCCGCCAGATGCGGCATCATGGGAGCCAGCAGCTGCACGAAGATGCGGCCGGCCTCCGCGAAGGCGCTGCCGAGGCCCGGCTCGTCGGCTGTCTTGGCCTGGTTCGCCAGATCCTGCAGGCTGTTGGCGAGCTCGTAGAGATGCGCGACGCAGCGGTTGAAGCGCAGGCGCTCCACGTCCTCTTCCACGGCGGCGAGCGCCTTGTGCGCGGCCTTCCGGACGGCAAGGCCGATCGGGCCCTCAGCGGCAGCGCCGTTGCCGCCGTTCATGCGGTCGGCGAGATCGCCGACGAGACGCCACACGCGCTGCACGAAGCGGCCGGCGCCCTGCACGCCTTCCTCGGTCCAGATCACGTCGCGCTCGGGCGGGGAGTCGGAGAGCATGAACCAGCGGGCCGTGTCGGCGCCGTAAGAACCGATGATCTCGTCCGGATCGACCGTGTTCTTCTTCGACTTCGACATCTTCTCGATGGAGCCGATCTCGATCGCCGCACCGGTCTCCACATGGAAGGCCTTGCGCGTGTTGCCTTGCGTCTCGAAGCGCACATCGCTCGGCAGCACCCAGGCGCCGCTCTGGTCCTTGTAGGTCTCGTGAACCACCATGCCCTGCGTGAACAGGCCCGCGAAGGGCTCGTCCAGGCCCGCATGACCGGTCTTCTTCATCGCGCGGGTGAAAAAGCGGGAATAGAGCAGGTGCAGGATCGCGTGCTCGATGCCGCCAATATACTGATCGACCGGCAGCCAGGCATCGACCGTGGCGCGGTCGGTGGGCTGGTCCGCCAGAGTCGGGTCCGTGAAGCGGGCGAAGTACCAGGACGAATCCACGAAGGTGTCCATGGTGTCTGTCTCGCGGCGAGCCGCCTTGCCGCAGGTCGGGCAGTTCACGTGCTTCCAGCTGGGGTGACGGTCGAGGGGGTTGCCCGGCACGTCGAAGGACACGTCCTCCGGCAGCACCACGGGCAGCTGATCCTTCGGCACGGGCACGACGCCGCAATCATCGCAATGGATGATCGGGATCGGGCAGCCCCAGTAGCGCTGGCGCGAGATGCCCCAGTCACGCAGGCGGAAGTTCACCTTGCGCTCGGCCACCGGACGGTTGTTGCGCGTCTCCTTTTCGAGGCGCCTAGCCACCTCTTCCTTCGCCTCGGCGATAGCCATGCCATCGAGGAAGCGGGAATTGATCAACCGGCCCTCGCCGTCATAGGCGGTGTCGGTGATGAGGAAGGTGGCCGGATCTTGGTCCGGCGGGCACACGACAGGGGTGTTGCCGAGGCCATACTTGTTGACGAAGTCCAGGTCGCGCTGGTCATGCGCCGGGCAGCCGAAGATGGCGCCCGTGCCGTATTCCATCAGGATGAAGTTCGCGACATAGACGGGCAGCGTCCAGTTCGGGTCGAACGGATGCACGGCGCGCACGCCCGTATCAAAGCCGAGTTTTTCCGCCTTCTCGATGGCTTCCTGCGCGGTGCCCATGCGCTTAGCCTCCTCGATGAAGGTGGCAAGCTCCGGGTTCTTCGCGGCAGCGGCCTTCGCCAGCGGGTGATCGGGGGCGACCGCCATGAACTTCGCGCCGAAGAGCGTATCGGGACGCGTGGTGTAGATCTCAAGCTCCGTCTCGCCGTTCGGAGCCGTGTCGGGCTTCAGGGCGAAGCGCACTAAGAGGCCTTCCGAGCGGCCGATCCAGTTGCGCTGCATCAGGCGCACCTTCTCCGGCCAGCGGTCGAGGGTGTCGAGCCTGTCGTCGAGATCCTGCGCGTAATCGGTGATCTTCAGGAACCACTGGGTCAGCTCGCGCTGTTCGACCAGCGCGCCGGAGCGCCAGCCGCGGCCGTCGATCACCTGCTCGTTGGCGAGCACCGTGTGATCAACCGGATCCCAGTTTACTTTTGCCGTCTTGCGGTCGACGAGGCCGGCCTCCAGGAAGTCCAGGAACATGCGCTGCTGGTGTTTGTAATAGCTCGGATCGCAGGTCGCGATCTCGCGGCTCCAGTCGAGCGATAGGCCCATGGATTGCAGCTGGGCGCGCATGGTGGCGATATTGGCGTAGGTCCATTCCTTGGGATGGACCTTGTTCTGCATGGCGGCGTTCTCCGCCGGCATGCCGAAGGCGTCCCAGCCCATGGGATGGAGCACGTTGAAGCCCTTGGCCCGCTTGTAGCGCGCCACCACGTCGCCCATGGTGTAGTTGCGCACGTGGCCCATATGGATGCGCCCCGACGGATAGGGGAACATCTCAAGCACGTAATATTTCGGACGCGGGTCGTCGTTGTTGGTCTTGAACAGGTTGCGGTCGTTCCAGACCTTCCGCCATTTCAGCTCGGCTTCCTTGGCGTTGTAGCGCTCGGGCCTCATTTTTCGTCAATCATCCGTCGGTTCGAGATTCAAGCGGCTTGCGCCGCCACGTTGCGGCGGACTAGGACACAGCTCTCCCGCGCGGTCAACGGTTTCGCGCGCGAGAGGCGGTCAAGTTTCGCTCGCCCTGTCATCCTCGGCGGCCCGAAAGGGCCGGGAAGGGGATCCATGGCGATACGCTTGATCGTGGATCCCCTTCCCGTCCGATGGCTTCAAGCCATCTCCGGCCGGGGATGACAGAAGCAGGAGAGGACGTCCATGAGCGAGAACGATGCGGTCGAGGCCTTAAGAGAGGTGCGGGAGGCAATCCGCCGCGCCGCGTCGGACTACGACCGCGCCCCCTCGGGCATCACGCTGGTGGCCGTCTCCAAGACCTTCTCGAGGAACGCCATCGAGCCGGTTCTCGCCGCAGGCCAGCGGGTTTTCGGTGAGAACTACGTCCAGGAGGCCAAGGCCAAGTGGCCCGAACTGCGCAAGCGCTACCCGGATGTGGAGCTCCACATGATCGGCCCGCTCCAATCCAACAAGGCCAAGGAAGCGGTGGAGCTCTTCGACGTGATCCACACCCTCGACCGGCCTTCGCTCGCCGAAGCGCTCGCGCGGGAGATCGCCAAGCAGGGCAGGAAGCCGCGCCTGCTGGTCCAGGTGAACACGGGCGAGGAGCCCCAGAAGGGCGGCATCGCGCCCGGTGAGGTGGACGCCTTCCTGGAGGCCTGCCGCACGAAGTATGGCCTCGAGGTCGAAGGCCTCATGTGCATCCCCCCGGCACAGGATCCGCCGTCGCCTCATTTCGCGCTCCTCAACACCATCGCCAAGCGTCACGGCTTGACGGTGCTCTCCATGGGCATGAGCGCCGATTTCGACGAGGCGATCCAGCTCGGCGCAACGCATGTGCGGGTCGGCAGCGCGATTTTTGGAGCGCGCTCGAAGCCTGCGGCATAAATGATGTGGAGCGGGCAGGGCGGGTGTCGTTCCGCGCTACCGGTGCTCCTGCCACTCTCGTAAGATCCGTCCGGGTCTGAAGTAGTTCTCAGTGACGCAAGCAACAGCCAAATGCCGTCGCATCGTTCCGGCCAACGACGCTGGAGGTCGTGCGCTGCCGCTCGATGATGTGCTTGCCGGCGACTCGATCGATCTCATCAAATCTCTGCCGTCCGAGAGCGTGCATCTGATCCTCAGCGACATCCCCTATGGCATCGGCGCCGAGGATTGGGATGTGCTGCACACCAACACCAATTCCGCCTATCTCGGCGCCAGCCCTGCGCAGACGAAGGCGGGCGCGGTGTTCAAGAAACGCGGCAAGCCCATCAACGGCTGGTCCGAAGCGGATCGCGCCATTCCGCGTGAATATTACGAATGGTGCCTCACATGGGCGCCGGAATGGCTGCGCGTGCTGAAGCCGGGAGGCTCGGCGCTCGTCTTTGCAGGCCGTCGCCTCGCGCATCGCTGCATTTCGGCGATGGAGGATTCGGGCTTCTCCTACAAGGACATGCTCGCCTGGATGCGCGCCCGCGCACCGCATCGCGCGCAACGCCTGAGCGCCGTTTATGAACGTCGCGGCGATGCAGAAGCTGCGAAGACATGGGACGGTTGGCGCGTCGGCAATTTGCGCCCGACCTTCGAGCCGATCCTGTGGCTGACGAAACCGTACAAGATCGGCACGACGATTGCCGACAACGCGCTTGTTCATGGCGTCGGCGCATACAACCAGGATGCGCTGCTGACATACGTCCCGGGCCCTGAGAACGTGCTTGATCTCGGCTTCATGCCGAAAGAAGGCGGGCTTCATCCGACCCAAAAGCCCGTGCGCCTGATGCAGGCGCTGATCGATCTCACGACGCAGGAAGGCCAGATCGTGCTCGATCCCTTCTGCGGCAGCGGCACGACGCTGGTCGCCGCGAAAGACTTGAACCGCTCCTTCATCGGCTTCGAAGCGGAAGAGGCTTATGTCGAGATTGCCCGGAAGCGGCTGAGAGACGAAGCCTGATCCGCCCTATCCCACGATCTCGATCCGAGTCTGCGGTCCGATCCGTTCCAGCAGGCGCCGGATCATGCGCGGATCCACCGCCACGCAGCCTTCGGTCGGCAGGAAGCCGGGGCGGGCGAGGTGGAGGAAGATGGCGCTGCCGCGACCTTTCACGATGGGCCCTCGGTTCCAGGCGATGTCGATCACCACATCGTAGAGATGGTCGTCGCGCCACATCTTTTCGTGGCTCGTGGGGCAGGGGAGCGGCACGAGCCGGTTGTAGCGCCGGTCTTGGGGCTCGTCAGACCATCCATCGGTCGGACGGATGGGGCGCAGCTTCAGGCCCGTGCGGGGGCGGGGGCCATGGTCGGCCCGGTAGAAGGCCTGCAGCAGGCGAAAGCGACCCACCGGAGAGGCGCCGTCACCTTCGCGCTTCGCATGGCTCGTCCCTGAGCGGCCGATGGCGCAGGGCAGCGTGAGGTTGCCGGCCCTGAGCCATCCCCGCCGGTGGTCGAGCGGGGAACGGTGGACACGGATGACATTGACGCGAGTACGCTTCATAGGCAGTGGAAGGGCAGGGCCTGCCCCTTGTTGTCAAGCTGGGAATGACTACTCTAATGCAACGAGCGTGATCTGAAAGCAGAATGCTTGCGCCGGCAGGGCTTTACAGAGCCTAACCGTCAAAGAGGATCATGCCTGAAGGATGGGAGCAGGCTTTGCCTTTGCTCCTCGAAAGCCGCCCCAGCGCTAATGCTGTTCATCGTGTGAAGGGTTTGAGATGTCGAATGCCAGCCGCCTCCTCGTCGTGGACGACGATCAGGACCTGCGCGACACCCTGGCCGAGCAGTTGGGCCTCCATGAGGAGTTCCAGGTCACCACCGTCGATACGGCTTCTGCCGCCATCGAGGCGGTGAAGGGCGACCGGATCGATCTCGCCATCATGGATGTGGGCCTGCCCGACATGGATGGCCGTGAGGCGGTGAAGGTCATGCGCCAGAACGGTTTTCGCAGCCCGATCATTATGCTCACCGGCCAGGGCTCCGACAACGATACGGTCATGGGCCTGGAGGCAGGCGCCAATGATTACGTGGTGAAGCCCTTCAAGTTCGCCGTCCTGTTGGCCCGAATCCGTGCGCAGCTACGCCAATACGAGGCGAGCGAGGATGCGGTGTTCCAGATCGGGCCTTATACCTTCCGTCCAGGCTCCAAGCTTTTGACCAACGAGAAGGGCTCCAAGCTCAAGCTGACGGAGAAGGAAACCGCGATCCTGCGCTATCTCTACCGCGCCGGTCAGGCGGTGGTGGGGCGCGATACGCTGCTCACCGAGGTCTGGGGCTATAATTCCAACGTGACCACCCACACGCTGGAAACGCATATCTATCGGTTGCGCCAGAAAATCGAGGCCGATCCTTCCAATGCCCGAATCCTGGTGACCGAACCTGGCGGCTACAAGCTGATCCCATAGAACCATGGCTCTCGACGACGATATCGCGATCCTGTCCCGGGCTCCCCTGTTCAACCTGCTGGAGCGCGATGCCCTGCGTCTCGTGGCCTTTGCGTCGGAAACCCGGAGCCTTCGTGAGGGTGACGTGCTGTTTCGCAAAGGCGACCGCTCGGATGGCGGTTATGTGGTGAGCCGGGGCGCCATCACGCTCGACGCCAGCGAGGACGGCTCGCCCGCAGCCTTCGTCGCCGGTCCCGGCTCCCTGATCGGACAAGCGGCCCTGTTCACCCGCATGTCCCGGCCCGCCACGGCGACGGCCCAGGAAGCCTCCACCGTGATCCGCGTCACGCCGAGCCTCATGCGCCGCGTGCTGGAAGAATTCCCCGATGCGGCGGCCGCCATGCAGGATGCCATGGCCGAGGAGCTCGCCCGCCTCACTCAAGGCCTGGAGCGGGTCCGCCAGAAGCTCATCGCGATCGACGATGAGGAGGTCCCTGCGAAACCCTCGGATAACGAGTGAGGGATCTGAGCGCATCGTTTTCAAACGATGCGCTCGCTTGAGAAATGAGGCACCGGACAAAAGGTGCATTCCACTTTTCACGTCCGGTGCTTAAGCCCTTACGCTGCTTTCACGCCTGACAGGAACGAGCTGACTTCGCGGCCGAGCGTCTCGGAATGGCGCGCAAGTTCCTGCGCCGAGGTCAGCACCTGTGCGGCCGCCATGCCGGTTTCGCCCGCGCCCTGACGCACCTCGTTGATGTTGCCGGTGACCGCTTCCGTGCCGCGCGCGGCCTCCTGCACGTTGCGCGAGATTTCGGCGGTCGCCGCGCCCTGCTCCTCCATGGCTGCCGAGATCGACACCGAGATCTGCGACATCTCGGCAATCGTGCGGGCGATGCTCTGGATCGCCTGCACGGTCTCAGCGGTTGCCTGCTGCACCGAGCCGATCTGCGCCGAGATTTCTTCCGTGGCCTTCGAGGTCTGCGTCGCGAGATGCTTCACCTCGCTCGCCACGACCGCGAAGCCCTTGCCGGCCTCGCCGGCGCGCGCCGCCTCAATGGTGGCGTTGAGCGCGAGCAGGTTCGTCTGGGCCGCGATGGTGCGGATGAGCTGCACCACGTCGCCGATGCGCTCGGCGGAGGCGGCCAGGGCCTGGACGGTCTCGTTCGTGCGCTGGGCGTCCGATACGGCCTGTTCCGCAATGCGCGAGGACTGGCCGACCTGCGAGGCGATCTCGCGGATCGAGATCGACAGCTCCTCGGTGGCAGCCGCCACCGTCTGCACATTGGCCGACGTCTGCTCGGCCGCCGAGGCAACGCTTACCGACTGGTTCGTGGTCTGATCCGCCACCGAAGTCATCGACTGGGCGGTCGATTCCATTTGTGTCGCGGCGGAAGAGAGACCGCTCGTGAGCACGGAGACATTGGCCTCGAACTGCTTCGTGAGCTGATCGAGCACCTGCGCGCGGCGCATCTTGGCTTCGGCTTCGAAAGCGGCGGCTTCGTCCGCTTCCTTCTTGGCGATCAACGCGTCCTTGAACACCTGAACCGCACCCGCCATCGCGCCGATTTCATCGACGCGTTCGATGTCGGTGACTTTCACGCTGGTGTCGCCGCGTGCGAGGGTCTTCATGGTTTCGGTGATGCGCGTGATCGGCGTGGCGAGCGAGCGGGCCGCGAGCCAGGCACCGAATAGCGCCAGGACAAGCAGGCCTGCCGCCGTCAGCAGCATCAGGTTGCGGGCGTCGATGGCGCCCGAAATCATCGCATCGGCCGGGACCGAGATGGACAGAAGCCAGGGCTCGTCGATTCCGGGGAAGGTCACCGGGACCACGGCCCGATAGATCTCCTCGCCCGAGGCATCCTCGATCATCGTGTCCGCGAAACCGGCCGACGATGCCTTGGCCTTCTCCGTCAACTCAGCGACGACCTTGTCATCGGCCGGCTTCCCGAGAAGCTGCGCGTCCTTGCTGGCAACCCACAACCCTCCTGAGCCGATCAGGCTCACGGTTCCTTCGCCGAACGGCTTCAACGCGCCGATGGCCTCCGAGATCTTGTTGAGGGCCAAATCGGCGGTGATGATGCCGACCGGTTTCTTGTCGCGGCGCACGACGATGCTGACCGTCGACATCAGCACGTCCTCGCCATCCACCTTGTAGGTATAGGCCGGAACGATCTGGTTGCGGTTCTCGCGCAGGGGCTTGGTGTACCAGTTCTCGATCTCTTGCGGCTTCGTCAGATTGATGGGCTCGACGGAAACCTTCCCGTCCTTCGTCCAGTAGAAGTAGGGGGCGAAGCGCCCGGTCGGGTCCGAATAGGTATGGGCCAGAAAATCCTTGTCGTGCCTGTCCAGGCCATCCGGCTCGAAAGCGAGCGTCATGCCGATGAGATTGGGTTGACCCTCGACGGTTCTCGCGATGACTTCGGCAAGTTCGTCCCGATCGACCTTTTGATCGTAGATGATGGCTTCGACAGCCGAATTCGTGACCGTTGCGGCGGAAATCGCATGGCCGATTTCTGCCTGAGCGAGACCCTTGTACTGGTTGAGGAGAGCGTTCACCGTGAGGATTGCATCGTTCCGGCCCTCATGCATCATGATCTGCGTGCCTGCGAAAGTCAGAACCATGCAGGCACCGATAAAGCCCGCTCCCGCGAGCAGCAGGACCCGGCTTTTGATCGATCGTAATTTGAGAATCATCCGCTCGCCCCAAGGCATGGCTTTTGAATTTATTTGCCTTTTACAAAGCCTAGCTTGCGGCGAGCTTGTGGGACGAAAGCGGTGATCCTTGACGCCTTGCGGGGAATGTCTGAGGCGCGTTTTTTACAGCTCCAATTCCATCGTCACCGGCGCATGGTCGGAAGGACGCTCCCAGCCGCGCGTGTCGCGGGTGACATCGACGGAGCGCAGCGAGCCTTTCAAGCCATCCGAGATCCAGATGTGATCGAGCCGGCGGCCCTTGTCGGCGGCGGCCCAATCGGGGGAACGGTAGCTCCACCAGGAATAGATCTTTTCGGGCTCTGGCCTTATGGCGCGCATGGCGTCGGTCCACCCGGCTTCCTGGCGCAGTTCCTCAAGCGCTTGCGTCTCGACCGGCGTGTGGCTCACCACGTCGAGAAGCTGCTTGTGGCTCCACACATCGTGTTCGAGCGGCGCGACGTTGAGATCACCCACCAGAATCGCGGGACTTGACGTGGGCTTCGCCTTCGAGCCCCAGGCGCGCATCTGGCTAAGAAAATCGAGCTTGTGGCGGAATTTCTCATTCATCTCCGGATCGGGAATGTCGCCGCCGGCGGGCACGTAGAAATTATGGATCGTGATGCCGGAGGCGGCCTTCGCCTGGCCGAGAGTCACCATGATGTGGCGCGCATCCTGGCGGCCGCACATCTCCATCACGCTCGTTTCCGAAAACGGATAGCGCGAGAGGATCGCAACGCCATTGTAGCCCTTCTGGCCCATATGGACGACGAACGGATAGCCGAAGGATTGCAGCTCCTTCATCGGCAGCTTGTCGTTCGGGCACTTCGTCTCCTGCAGGCACAGGACGTCGGGCCGCCGGTCCTTCAGGAAGCGTTCGACCTGGTCGATGCGCAGGCGGACGGAATTGATGTTCCAGGTAGAGACGGTGAGTTTCACGGGGAGGTCCTTCGAGAGACCTCCCCGGGCTACGACAGATTTGCGCCGGAGGGAAGATCGAAAGCCCTGTCCGGCGAAGTGGAGACCGGTTCGCGGTCGGACGAGGCGTTCAGCAGGAAGCAGCTATTTGTTGTCGCCGCGGATCTCTTCGTACTGGATCCTGAACAGGTCTTGGTCGATGCGGCGGCCCTTCTGGACCTGGTTCAGAACCACGACGGTCTGGAACCCTTGCGCGTCAACGATGCGCCACTGATTGAGGTTCTGCACCTCTGGATCGAAGAACAGCGTGATCCGGGAGGTACCGCCGAGCGTGGATGAGTCCTCAAGGTTGATGCGTACCGCGTTGGGCTCGCTGGTAATGCCGGTGATCTTGATGTCCTGGCCGAGGCTGACCCGCTCGCGCAGCAGGAATTTCAGCGGCGTCTGGGAGATCGAATAGAGATCCTGTGTGGCGAGCTTCCGGTCGCGTACGGCCACCGAGCGACCGTCGGCGATCACCTCGAGGGTGGCCGGGGGATCGTATTCGAAGCGCACCTTGCCGGGCCGCTGAAGATAGAGTGTGCCGCCCATCCGCCGCCCGTCGCCGCCAACTTGAGTGAAATCGGCGATGAGAGTGTTGAGATTGGTGAAATAGGCGTTCGCCCGCTCCACGATGGCGCTGTTCGGCAGGGGCTGGCCCTGGCCGACCGGACCCATGGAGGCCGTCACGATGGGCTTCGGCGTGATGGTGATGGGCTCGGCCTCGGAAGGCTGCGGTGTCGGTGTTTCAGCAAAAGCCGGCCGGGCCGGAGGCAGGGGCGCAGTGGCTGCGAGCACCTGCTCGGCATTCACCGGCCTCACAATGGCGGCTCGGGTAGGCTGAACAGCGGCATTGACCGGGGTCGGGCCCGTCGCGGTGGAGGAAGCCTGATGGAAGGACGAGGTCGGAAGCGATGGCGCGGAGGCATTGAATCCTTGGCTGACCGGCCGCTTGGGCGGCAGGATCATGTCCATGGGCAGCGTCTGCGCGGCAGCCGGCAGCGGGCCCGCAAGAGCGGACGCCGCGGTCATCAGACCGGCAAAGCTGAACAGACGCATTCGAACCTTCCTTCGATAGACACTATGACTGCAGCCGCGCTTGTGCGCAGCGCCGAAAGATGACGCAGGGCCGCGGCCAAGGTTCCATCTATATAGGCCTAGAGCCGATTCCCCTTGCGTGAAATCGGCTCTCTTTCTTGTTCTGCCGCATTTTCTGACGGCGAACCGGATCCACTTCGCCGGAAAATGCTCTAGTCGTCTCCGCCGTGAGGGCTCTCCAGCAGGATTTCGCGTTTACCGGCGTGGTTGGCGGGCCCGACGATGCCCTCCTGCTCCATCCGCTCCATCAGTGAGGCGGCGCGGTTGTAGCCGATCTGCAGCCGGCGCTGGATGTAGCTCGTCGACGCCTTCTTGTCGCGCAGCACCACCGCCACCGCCTGATCGTACAGATCGCCCCCGGGGGCGCCGAACTCGCCCTGGTCGAACACCGGCGCGTCGGCCCCGCCCGCCTCCTCCTCGTCGGCCGTGACCGCCTCGAGATATTGCGGCCGGCCCTGGCGCTTGAGATGCGCCACCACCTTCTCGACCTCCTCGTCGGAGCAGAACGGGCCGTGCACGCGGGTGATGCGGCCGCCGCCGGCCATGTAGAGCATGTC
>NZ_QDAH01000008.1 GCF_003075415.1 Microvirga sp. KLBC 81 | reverse complement strand
GAGAGCCAAGATGAGTGAATCACGAAGCCGCCACACCGCATAGCCCCAACGATTCCGTCAGAACTGCCGTTGCTCTAGAACACCAGCTTAAGCCTGAAAACGGAGTATTGCTCCCTTCCTCTCAATTCTGGATCTCGATCTGGAGAGATCATGCCAAACCGTCTCTGCAAAAGGGCCGCATCATGCGGCCCTTCTACTATTCCTTATCAGGTTCCGGCGAGTGTCAGCCGCCTGCCAACAGCCTCCAGGATCATCCGGTGAGCCCGCTCGACTATGTCGTCCAGCGAACGTGTCTTCACGAACATGCTTGATGCCCGTGCGGCGATCTCTTCCCGTGTCGGCAAGTGAGGAAGATGTACATGTGTCAGCACTTCATGGGCTCTGTGCTGCGCAGCTGCCAGCTTAGCCTGGACATCAGCAAGACTCGGCGTGGTCTCCAGTGCATGCACCAGTCTGGCCGAGATGCTCTCGATGTTGAAGGTGGCGACGAGGTCGCCTGCAGCCCGGTCGATCACCCTCGAGCCGAGCTTCTGCTCGTTTTTTAGCACCGCCTCGGTCGGGCTCTTGAGATCCCACACAATCCCGATCCAGGAAAGCGCCTTGATGATGTAGAAGGTCGGGTCGATCTCCCACCAACGGAAGCCTTGGCGCACGCTGGCCTGATAGGCATGATGGTTGTTGTGCCAGCCCTCGCCCATGGTGAAGAAGGCCAGCAGCCAGTTGTTGCGCGAGTCATCGCCTGTCACATAGCGCTTCGAACCGTGCACATGGGCAAGCGAGTTGATGCAGAAGGTGGCGTGATAGACCGCCACCGTGCTCCAGAAGAACCCAACCACAAGGCCCGACCAGCCCCCGATCAGGAAGGTGATCAGGGCCAGCACAGCGGCTGGTGCGAGTTCGTATTTATGCAGCCACATCACCTCTGGGTAGGTGGTGAAGTCGCCCACCTTCACCAGATCGGCCGTGTCGTGCTTGCGCGCGAAGATCCAGCCTAGATGGGCAAAGAGAAACCCGCTCTGACGGGGTGAGTGCGCGTCGTGCTCGGTGTCCGAGAACAGGTGGTGGTGCCGATGCTTGGCCGCCCACCAGAGCACACTCTTCTGAGCCGAGCTTTGAGCCAGGCAGGCAAGGACGAACTGGAACACGCGGCTCGTGGCGTAGGAGCGGTGCGAGAAGTAGCGGTGATAGCCGGCCGTGATCCCGAACATCCGCAACCAATAGAGTGCCACACCGAGGGTGACGGCCTCCCAGGTCACGCCGGTCCAGATTGCTGCGAAGCACGCCACGTGAACGAGGACAAAGGGGATAGCCTGCGGATAGACGATATCATCATGATCAGGTTGATCCTGATGCGGCGACGGCTGGGAGGAGATTGGAAAACTCATTCTGGACCCGGGTGTTGCTGTTGTTCTTGGGCGCGATGCCGGCGCAGCCTGCGAAGGAAATGTTTATCTATAAACTATGGAGGAGGATAGGCGGGTTCGGTGCGACGTAAGTGTCGCCTGTCGGTTTCGTCAGGGCCTTATCACACCAAGGCAACTAAGATCGCGATTAGCCGTCGGGTTCAGGGTTCAGCCTTGCAGGCCGGGTCACGCCATCTTGCGTCTCCGTAGAACCAGCAGCTCCGCATCCAGGTCGAGCTGACCAGCCTTGATCATGCGCACGATGGACCGGAAATAGCCCCCAGCGTTTCGGATCCTGTTTCGACCGCTCGACACGTCATCATCATAGAGCTGCAGGACATAAATCACCGCAGTCGCAGCTTGGATTGCGCCGATCTCCTCGACAGCCTCATCCCAGGCGCTTGGGTGAGCCCCGAGAGATGCTCTTAGGAAGCGGCCTGCCGCGACGAGGTCAACAGCATCTCTGATCGGTTGTGAGTAATTTGAAACTACCGGGCAGGCTTCGACGACCAAGGCCGGAACCAGCGGCTGAGCGGGTAAAGTGGTTTGAACAGCGGGTTGAGCAACAACCTGGATGCCCTTGTCACAAGTCTCACTCGGAGATCCTTTCTCTGCTTCTATTTGTCGGCATTCCGTGCCGCCACAGCCCGCCTGGTAGAAAGCTTCTTCCACGTGTTTTCGTATTTCTTTCCACGCTTCGAGCAGTCCCTCCGGAAGGGCAGTTCCAGAGCGTTTGGGAGTACGAGCTTTTAGCATCGCAAGGCGATCCTCGATTGGGGAGCGATCGACGGCAGGATGGTACTGGGCGAGCGCGCTCAACGCTTCCTCGGCCGCACGACGGCAGATGGTGATCTCATCAAACGAACGCTTCAGACACTGCTTGAGGCGTTTTTGCTCGGCGACGATTGCCGTCCACTCACCATTACGGGCGTAGAGCGGTGTCAAATCGAACCCGAAGGCATCGACGATGGTTCCGGTGGCATCCCGTACGGCATAGCGTTTGCCATTCGGAGAGTCCTTCGGGATCACCAACTGGCACTCGATCAGGGCACGGACGGCATTACGCACAGCGCGCTCTGACAAGCCAGTTGTCGACATCAGGCGCTGATTGGAGGGCCAGACGAGCAGTCGATCCATCTCCTGCTCGCCCCAGCACGCCACCAGCTGGCTCAACACCAGACGTTGCGGCGCACTCAGCCCGAGTGCCTTCTCTGCCTCCCGCGCAGAGGCCGAGAGTTCCTTTCGTGTGACGGTGCGCCCAGGTTCGAGCACAAACTTCCTCGCGGCCAGAGCAGCATGTCTCAGCCGCCGACCTCCAGACGATGCAAGCTGCATCGTGTCCCTCCAATGTGAGGGCAAAGCGAGAGCGCTCACCGAAACCGATGTTGTTGACACGCAGCTTGTCGGGATGGCATAAGGATTGTCGCCAAACAGATCCGTCGCCGTCCCTCGGTGACTCCAAAGGCCCTCGAAGTTTCCAGCTTCGTGGGCCTTTTGCTTTGCCTAGCCTCAGTTCACTTTTGTCGTCTCCTGCTCGAAGAGCGTTGCGGGACCATGGGCGATTGCATGCCGGTGAGTTCCGGTGCGCCGTGCGAGGGTATCGAACCCCCACCGGCGATCTCACATGCCAAGCACATCGGCCTCCCGGAATCCTGTTCAGCGACAGGTTTCTCGGAAGCGCTGACGACCACGGCACTCAGCGTACCGACGGTGCAAACTCCATTGTCTCGTAGCGCCGTCAGAGATGTCCGATTCGGTGTTGCACGTGGAGTCGATCCGTAAGAATTGGTTAAGACTGACCACAGATTTGTTGAAAAGACAGAAGTCGAGCGATTCGTCAGGGTAGAACCCACGAGTCAAGGCAAAGCTGATATTGACTGCCTCGCAGCCGTTTGATTCGGATGGCATGCAGCTTTTACTAAAGCCGCCTCAGAGTTATCTGCGGGAAATCGAGTATAACCGCTAGTATATCTCAGATAATGATGTAGCCAACGTTCGTTAGCGCGTCCCAATCTGAACTTATCCGTGTCGTGGTGGCTGGATGGCCCGATAGCAATTCAGCTCCAGGGATTGTGGTCCGTGCGTTCTCATTCATTGTGCTTCTGCTGACGCCCGCTCGTCTGCAATTCGCTATGTTGCGGATCTTACCTTCCACTCATGGGCTATTAGAGCATCGTGCGGAACCGGAGGTCCGCGTCAGCGACCCGAAGGGCCACGCCAGTGAAAAGTGGACCCGGTTATTCGCTAGCGCGGCCCTTCGGGTCGTTTTCAACAATGCGATGCTCTAGAAACGGTTTGCCCGGTAAGGATAAGGATCGATCGTTGGTTTCCTGCTTGCGACCAAGTCAGAGACCAGCAGGCCTGTTGTCGAGCCACCAATCAGCCCTGTCTGGCCGTGACCGAAAGCAAGCAGAACGTTCCCGTGCAAAGGCGAAGGTCCGATAACCGGCAGTGAATCGGGTGTTGCTGGGCGATGCCCCATCCAAACGGAGATCGGCTCGCCGGTTATGCCAGGGAAATAGCGCTTCGCAATCTTCCCGAGTGCGGCGGCACGCCGCTCGTTCATCGGCGCGTCGAGACCAGCGATCTCCGCCGTTCCCGCAATCCGAAGGCCATGCTCCATCGGCGTCATCATGATCTTTGCGGCCAGCGGATAGAGCGGGCGGCTTGGAGCCGGCGTCGGCATGGGCAGCATCACATGATAGCCGCGCAAGCTCTCAAGTGGGATCCTGAGGCCGAGCCGCCCGGCCAAGCGTTGAGACCATGCGCCGGCTGCGACAACCACCATATCGCACGGAATGCGGCCGGCATCCGTCACGAGGGCACGGACCTGTCCGGCATCCTGCTCGAAATCCCTGACCGATGCCCGGACGAAGCGTCCCCCGTTCCGAGCGACGTCTTCGGCAATGGTCGCCACAAGGCGATGCGGATTGCTGCAATGACCGGAATCGGGAAGGTAGATCGCCTTCGCGAATCGAGGCCCCAGGGAAGGCTCCAGTTCACGGATCTCGTCGGGTCCCAAAATCTCCGAACGAATCCCGAGCGAAGCCCTGAGCTCTCGGCCGAGAGCATCCTTGGCGAAGGCTGCATCGCTTTCATAGAGATAGAGCTGACCGGAGACATGAAGCAGGTTTCCGGCATCAACACCCAGAAGCGTCCGGTAATGCTTGAAGCTGTCGGCGTGGAGCAAACGGAGCGCCTTTGCGATGCCGTCGATGCGCGGCCGTGCCCCCGCCGCAATGAATTTCACGAGCCAAGGCAGGGCGCGAGGCAGATAGCGCCAGTCGATCCACAACGGACTGTCGGGATCGGTGATCCACGACACGGCCTGTCGCACGATGCCCGGCGTCGACAGGGGCACCACGGAGCCGGGGCCGATGCTTCCGGCATTGCCGAAGGAGCATCCCTCCCCCGGTGGCAACGGATCGTAAATCGTAACCGAGTGCCCGTCTCGCTGGAGGAAGGCAGCACACGAGATCCCGATGACGCCTGCTCCGACAATGGCGATGTTGGCCAAGGCCCCCTCCCTCAAAGTGGCAGATGTAGTCCCCGGCCGGTTCGTCCGGCCTCGGCGATGACCTCGGCCGCGATGGCGAGATCGCCGAGAGCGAAGCCCGGGAAAAGGAACATGGCGCGCTGCTTCTCATCCGTGCGGCTGGCAGCAGTCCCGGCCACGAGGGATGCCAGATCCGCATCGAAGGGACCCGGGTAGCGGAGCTTGGCCCGGTTGGCCGGATCGGCCGCCTGAGCATGATCGTCGGTGGCCAGGACATCGAAAGTGCGCAGCGCCTCGCCGCGCCAGGGACGGCCGAGATCGACCGCGGCGACGAAGCACCCGGGCCTCGGGAGCGAAGCGTCAAGAAACGGCTCGAGTCCGGGTTGCGCCGGAACCGTCGTGACGACCACGTCGCAGGCGAGTGCCTCGCCCGGATGATCCGCCACCTCGGCATCAAGGCCGGATTCCCGCGCGAATGCCGCGAGTTTTTCCGCGGACGAGCGGCGACGTGAGTTGCATACGACTTTGCTAAGCCCAGGCAGCACATCCCGGAGGCTGGCGAGATGCCCGCAGGCTTGGGCGCCACATCCGATGAAGCCTATGGTGGAACTGTCGGCACGAGCAAGATAGGAAGCTGCCAGGGCCGACATGGCAGCCGTGCGCAGCACCGTGAGGCTGGTTCCGTCGAGAACCGCCACCGGAACTCCGGTCGTGAAATCGCTCACCACGATCAGGCCGTTGACGTTCGGCAGCCCGCGCTCGTTGTTGCCCGCGGCAACCCCAACCCATTTCGTCGTCGCGAATGGCGGATCGGGCATGGCAGCGCAGAGGGATTGAAAAAAGTGCCCCGGACCTACGGGCACGGTGAGCTTCGGTTGAACGTGGGTCCTCCCCTCGGCATGCAGCCGGAAGGCATGCGCAAGCGCCTCTCGCGCGGCCCGAGGCTTTATGTCGAGTGCGGCAATGTCCTCGCTCGAAAGATAAAGCAGTTTCCTCATTGCCTTCACCCTGCTCGACTGCCGGGAGCGGCCGGTGCATCGAATTCATGCGCCAGCTTGTCCGAGACCTGAACCGCATTCCTGAAGCGATTGATGGAGAAAGGAGCAATCGGAGTGTCGGTTATGCCATCCACGATGAGGTCGGCAAGCACCGCACCGACTCCAGGCCCCACCTGGAAACCATGCCCGCAGAACCCGAAGGCATGAAACAGACCGGGAGTCGTTTCGCTCTCGCCGATGACCGGCAACATGTCGGGCAGATAGCCCTCTATGCCTGACCAGACGCGAATGACCTGCGCCCATTTCAGGAACGGAGCAATCCTCACGAGATTGCGCATGCCGCTGAGGGTCTTGATCGGCGGCACGGGAGCTCGGTTGAGCACCGGATCTGCCGCGGTCCGCGGATAGCCCGCGAAAATGACGTTGCCGCGCGGAATCTGTCGAAAGATGACGGAACCGTCCACCGCCTGCACGGAGGGCACGACTTGATAGGGAATAGGCTCGGTCACGAATTGCGGAGGCCCGGCTGCGAACATGGGCGCCGTCTCGCCGAAGGCTTCGGCAATGGCCAGGGCCCAGGCACCAGCAGAGTTCACCACTGCGGTGCAGTCCACCACGAGCCCAGTATCCGTTTCCACAGTGAAGCCGATGCGGTTCCGACGCACCTCCGTCACGCGCGTATGCTCGACGATCTCGGCGCCGAGGCGCTGCGCGGCCCTTGCCACGGCCACCGACACGAGACGAGGATTGGCCGTGGCGTCTCGTGCCGAATAGGTTGCCGCCTGAAGCCCCTCCCCCAGCCATGGCCAACGGCGGCGAAGTTCATCGCGGCCGATCCGCTCGATCACGAGTCCATGCCCCTCGGCGACCCGTGCATGCTGCTCCAGCTTCTCCTGCTCGGCCTCGTTCATCGCAACGTAGAGGTGGCCGGTTCGCTCGAACTCGCAACGGTCGCCAATCAGTTCTTCGATTTCCTCCCAGATCGCCTGCGACCTGAGAGAAAGCGGATATTGTCCCGGATAGCGTCCCTGCAGACGCAGGTTGCCGAAATTCACCCCGCTCGACTGGGCCCCGACAACGCCTTTCTCGATCAGGATCACATCCCATCCGCGCTTGGCCAGGAAGAAGGCTGTCCAGGTGCCGATGAGCCCGCCTCCGACGATGGCAACCTGTGCCGTCTTCGTCGTCATGGCTCCAGCTCCAAAGCCGCATGAAGAGGAATGGGCTTCACCGGCGCCTGTATGCGCAAACGACCAGCTTCCGCGATTGGTGCGTCGCAAGCTCCCGCCACGATCTCCTGGAGGACCGGACCGCAGAAACGCCCCTGGCATCGTCCCATGCCGCAGCGCGTGATAGCCTTGACGCGATTGACCTCCCGCGGGCCGAGCGGGGCCTGAACGGCAGCGCGGATTTCGCCCACTGTCACCGCCTCGCATCGGCAGGCGATGGTTTCGTCGGGAAGTGCGGCCGCCTGCGCGACCGGCCATGCGAAAGCCCGGGCCAGCCCCCTCTGGAATCGCCGCAGGCGTTCGACCTGCCGCCGCAGGCGCACCAGCTCGGTCTCCGGCTGCGGCCTGCCCATATCCGTGAGCAGCGCGTGAGCGGCGAGCGCACCGCTGGCTTCTGCGGCGTCCGCTCCGCCGATCGCTGCCCCATCGCCGGCCAGGTAGAGGTCGGCCCCGGCCCGTCCGTCGGCATCCGTCTCGGGCAACCAGAGCCGGAAGACCGGATCGAACCAGAAGCGAGCCCCGGCCAGCTCGGCCAATTGCGTCTCCGGCTTGAGGCCATGGCCATACGCGACGGCATCACAGGAAATGACTCGTTCGCGGCCCCGATGATCCTTGATCCGAACGCCCTCGACATGGTCCTTGCCGTCGATCCCGAGCGGCGTCGCGCCATCCATGACAGGAATACCTGCCACGTGGAGTGCCGTGCGGTACATGATCCCCCGTGCCAGCGTTCGCGGGCTCGCCGCGAGGTCGCGTATGGCCGCCCGTTTTGCGGAGGACGGAGTCGTATCCACGACGGCCGCAATCGATGCACCGGACCTGTGGTATTGCAGCGCCGCCAGGAACAGCAGCGGCGAGCTGCCGAGGAAGACGACGCGGCTGCCGATCAGGCATCCCTGATCCTTGAGGATCACCTGTGCGCCGCCCAAGGTGAAGACGCCGGGCAATGTCCATCCCGGCAGAGGCATGATGCGATCCGTCGCGCCGGTTGCGAGGATAAGCGCATCGTAGGGGATCGTACCCGCCACACCATCGGACAGCGTGTGGAGCATCTTCTCATGAATGCCCCAGACGAGGGTGCCGGGTCGATAATCGATCCGCTCTCGGAGGGAAGCGAACAGTGAATGCAGGCGCTGGTATTTCCCTGCCTCCGAGCCCATCAGGGCGTTGATATCGAGGGCAAGGCTCTTGGCCGGCGTGCGGTAGCCCTGGCCTCCCACCCGGCTTGTCTCGTTCACGAGAACCGGCCTCAGGCCTGCCTCGACCAGGATGGATGCTGCCCGTATACCGGCCGGGCCGCCGCCGACGATCACCACATCAGGCATCGGCGTCAGCCTTCTGGGGATTGGTCCATATGACCATACCATCAGCCGCGAGGGTCGTGCATGCCCGCACGCGCTCGCCGCCTTCGAGCGAGACCCAGCAATCCTGGCAGGCTCCCATGAGGCAGAAGCCGGCGCGGGGTTCGCCACCGAATTCGAGATGCCGCACAACTCTTCCGTTCAGCAGGAGCACCGCAAGCAGGCTATCGCCCTCGACAGCCTCGACCGCGTTTCCGTCAATCGTAAGACGCAGCATTGTGCCGTGACGGGGGACAACCCTCACGAACTGTCCCTTGTGCGCCGTCTGCTTTGCCTCATCCGGCATCCTTGACCACCACACTTTTATTGCGATGCAATAAAAGTGTGGAATGGTAAAATTGCTGGAAAACCGCTGTCAAGAAAAAGGTGCCTCAGCCGGTAGGGCAATGCGGCTCAGCTATCAGCCGGGCAGAGGTGGTCGGCTCAGGTGGACGAGACGGAATGCGCCGCAGAAATGATGTGCAGTGCAAAGCGCTCCACGACTTCCTCGCGCGAGAAGCGCGAGAGTGGAACCGCGATGTTGACTGCGCCTTCCGGACGATCGTTTGCCGCGATGACCGCTGCGGCGATGGATGCATCGCCCCGATAGAACTCATCGAAGGCGGTGGCGTATCCCTGCTCCCGCGAAACGCGCAGCTTCTTCACGAGATCGTCGAGCTTCCACGTTGTTGAGGGAGTGATCGGCTTCCGGTCGGAGCGCTCGAGGATCGCAACGGCCTCATCCTCCGGCAGACGCGACAGGATCGCCATGCCTGGAGCCGTGCAATAAGCCGGCATGCGGGAACCGATGATGACATTCGTGTTCAGCATATGCCGGCTCATGAAGCGAGAGATGAAAATGATCTCGGTATCGTCGAGCACGGTGAGGTTGATCGTCTCTTCCGTCTCCTTGGAAAGATGCATGAGATAGGGCATCGCCCGTTCCACAAGACGATTGCTGCGCAGGTAGTAGTAGCCCAGCTGGAGCGTCTTGGCCGTCAGCTCGAACCGCTTCGTCCCAGGGTCCTTGCGCAGATAGCCCAGCCGGGTCAGCGTGTGTGTGAAGCGCTGTGCCGCGCTGACATCCATCTCGGTCGCGGCGGCGATCTGGGAAAGGCTCAGGTTCGCGCTCAGCTGATCAAAGACCGAAAGCACACGGAAAGCCTTTTCGACCGACATCACCATCAGCGGATCTGTGGCACGACCGCGCTTTGCCGGTGCCTCATCTTCGATCTTCTTCATTTTGCTGATCGCCATTCTTGAATTCTCTCTCATTGAAGCGAGTTCGATAAAAATCTCGAAGGGAGTTGACAATAGCGTTAGATTGGGCGGAACATACAATAAGAGCTATTGCATTGCAATAAAATCAGCAGAAGGATCCGGGCCATGGCCGAATTTGTCTTGAGTGAGCGGCGGGGTGCAGTCGGCATCATCACCTTGAATCGTCCCCAGGTTCTCAATGCCTGGAACGTGGCCATGCGGGACGAGTTGACCGCCGCCCTGTCGGCCATGGAGGAGGATGCGGAAGTCCGCGCTATTATCCTCACCGGTGCTGGTGACCGCGCTTTTGGGGCCGGGCAGGACCTCAACGAGACCAAGACTTTCGACCCAGATCGGGCGGAGCAGTGGATCGGCGAGTGGGAGCGCCTCTACGACCGCATCCGGTCGCTCTCGAAGCCCATTATCGCGGCGTTGAACGGCGTCGCTGCCGGCTCGGCCTTTCAGGTGGCGCTCCTATGCGACCTCCGGGTCGGTCACCCTGGCGTGACCATGGGCCAGCCAGAGATCAACTCCGGAATTGCCAGCACCACGGGTCCCTGGATCATGCGCGAGATCATTGGCCTCGCCCGAACCATTGACCTGACGCTCACTGGCCGCATGATGGATGCGGATGAATGCCACCGCATCGGCGTGATCAATCGTCTGGTGCCCCAGGACAAGGTGATGAGCGAGTCCCTTGCACTTGCAGAACTCCTCGCGAGCAAACCTCCTGTCGCAATGCGTCTGGACCGCCAGCGCTTCCGTGAAATGACTGAGGAAGGCTTCCGCGACAGCCTCGCTGCCGGCATCCGCATCCAGCGCGAAGCATACGCCTCCGGAGAGCCGGCCCGGATGATGGAACAGTTTTTGGCTCGCAAGGCCGCGGCAAAGAAGGGCTGAAGCCCCGCCACAGCGTGAGGGAATGCGGGTTCACGACCTGCGAAACAGGAGGACGAACATGAGCGATACCAATCTGACGATGAACCGGAGGCACCTGCTCAAGACGGCAGGCGGCGCAGCCCTGGCCCTCGGAATGCCGGGTCTTTCCAGCCGGGCTCTGGCGGCGACGACGATCACCGTCGCCGATCCCGGCGGCCCCTTTGGCCCAGCCTTCCGGAAAGCCTTCTACGACCCGTTTGAAAAGGCGACCGGCATCAAAGTGGTCAGCGTGGCCCGTGAGGCCGAACCCACGGCACAGTTCAAGGCGATTGTCGAAACGAAGTCCTACACTTGGGATGTCTGCACGCTGACCCTTTCGGCGCGGGACATCTTGGCGAAGCAGAACCTCCTCGAACCCATCGGCTTCACTCGTGATGCAGCGCCCGGCCTGATGCCGGAGGCAATCACCGATCTTTGGATGGGCACGGACGTCTATTCCACGGTCTTCGCCTACAGGACCGACCGCTTCAAGAACGATGCGCCGAAGTCATGGGCGGACTTCTGGAACGTAGAGAAGTTCCCTGGCCGCCGCTCCCTGCGCAAGAATCCCATCGACTCCCTTGAGCAGGCCCTGCTGGCCGACGGCGTGAGCCTCGATCAGCTCTATCCGCTCGACGTCGACCGCGCATTCAAGAGCCTCGACAAGATCAAGCCGCACATTGCCGTGTGGTGGACAGGCGGCGCACAGTCGACGCAGCTCCTGCAGAGTGGCGAGGTCGATCTAATCAGCGGCTGGAACGCGCGCCTCCAGGCAGCGATCGATGGCGGCGCACCGGCGACGATCGTCTGGGAGCAGGGTCTCTATTCCATCGAGGGCTGGGCAATTCCGAAGGGATGCCCGCGTGCGGACGCCGCGAGGCAGTTCATCAAGTTCTGCTCCGCCCCTGACCGTCAGGCCGCCTTCACGGACGTTCTGGCTTACGGACCGACCAATCTCGAGGCCTACAAGAGCATCTCGCCGGAGCGGGCGAAGGTGCTGCCGACCTCGCCCGAGAATCTCAAGAAGATGCGGGTCGCCGACGAAAACTGGTGGAGCGCGAACCGCGCCGCAGTGACCGAGCGGTTCAACAGCTGGCTCTTGACCTGATGGCGAGCGCCGCCGCTTCGATCCGGAAGACGGACTTCTGAAGCGGCGGCGCGTTCCGGCGGGACTGAGCTGGAGCTCACGAACCGGGTGCGCGTGAGCTTTCGCCGATGCCCGAGGGCCCGGCCGCGGAGCCTGTGTCCCGCGGCTGCTCTTGGGCTCTACAGAGCCGGCTCTTCTTGCATTCTTCTGTTGGGCGGGTGTCGCGGATCCGCTCGATACCGCGCCCGCACACGGCTTCGAGACGAAGGAAGGAATACGCTGCGATGACGACGGTAGCGAAGCATGGCGTGACCGCGCCGAAGCTGATCATTGAAGGCTTGTCGAAGCGCTATGGCACTGTCACGGCGCTGGAGCCGACGCACCTGACCGTTCCGACGGGAGAGTTCCTCACCCTGCTCGGGCCCTCGGGGTCGGGCAAGACGACGCTGCTGCAGATGGTCTGCGGCCTCGTCGAGCCGAGTTCGGGGCGCATTCTCATCGATGGCCGCGACCAGACGCAGACGCCGGTTCACCAGCGCGACATCGGTCTTGTGTTTCAGCACTACGCACTGTTCCCTCACCTGACCGTTGCCGAGAACATCGAGTTCCCTCTGCGCATGCGCGCGCTGTCCGCCGCGGAGGTCAAGCAGCGGGTCAAGGACGCGCTGGCGATGGTGCAGCTCGACCATCTTGCGGCGCGCTTTCCACGGGAGCTTTCCGGCGGACAGCAGCAGCGTGTCGCGCTCGCCCGCTCGTTCGTCTACCAGCCGTCGATCATCCTCATGGACGAGCCGCTTGGCGCTCTCGACAAGAAGCTGCGCGAGCATATGCAGATCGAGATCAAGCAGCTGCATCGTGAAACCGGTGCAACCATCATCTACGTGACGCACGACCAGGAGGAGGCGCTCGCGCTCTCCGACCGGATCTGCCTGATGAATCATGCACGGATCGAGCAGCTCGGCTCTCCCCAGGATATCTACGCCCGTCCGGCGACGGCCTTCGCGGCCGACTTCATCGGGATCTCGAACATCTTCCGCGGGCAGGTCGACACTGCCTCGAACGGGGAGATCCGTCTTTCGACGCCGCATGGAAAATTCCGCCTGCCCGCAGGCGCCACGTGCTCCGGTGCGGAGGCCGCCATCGTGGTTCGCCCCGAGCAAATCAGCCTCGGAGGCGACAAAGGAAACACCATCGTGGGCCGTGTCACCGATGCCGTCTACGCCGGCTCCGAGACGCGCCTCATCGTTGATCTCGACGAGGGCGAAACGGTGATCGTGCGCCTGCCGCCGGGACAGACCGCTCCCGCATATGGAGAGCGCGCAACCTTGGGCTGGCATCCGGACGCAGCGGTCCTGGTGCCATGAACGCTAAAGGAATCGCAGGCATGACAGCAATCACCGCCCCCGCCCTCCCGCTGCGCCAGCGCCTATTACGTCCCAATGCGCTCTGGCTGGCAGCACCGGGGCTCGCGTTCCTGGCCGTCTTCTTCCTGTATCCGGTCGTGCGTCTTCTGGCTCTGAGCGTGCAGGATCCGGCGAGCGGCGCCCTCAGCGTCGCGAGTTATGCCCGTATCGCGAACACGGACGTGTATCTTCAGGTGCTGGGCATCACGTTCAAGATCGCCGGCAATACGGCGCTGTTCTCGGTGCTCCTCGGCTATCCTCTGGCCTATTGGCTGGCCGGACTGCGGGAAGGATTGCGGGAGCGCATGGTGCTGCTCGTGATGGTGCCGTTCTGGACAAGCTACCTCGTGAAGACCTTCGCCTGGATGGTCATACTCGGCCGTACCGGCGTGATCAACAGCATGCTTACGGGAAGCGGCATAGCCTCCCAGCCGCTTCCTCTCGCCTACAACGAGTTTGGCGTGATGGTCGGCATGGTCCATGCGATGGTCCCTCTCGCGGTGCTCACCATGCTCCCGGTCATGATCGGCATCGACCGGCGCCTGATCCAGGCAGCGCAGGCGCTGGGTGCCGCTCCGGCTCAATCCTTCTGGCTGGTCTACTTCAAGCTCTCCCTGCCCGGCGTGACGGCCGGCGGCCTGCTTGTCTTCATCTCGTCTCTGGGCTTCTTCATCGTCCCTGCTCTCCTGGGCGGACGGCGCGAGACGATGCTTGCGCAGCTCATCATCACGCAGGTGCAGGAACTCCTCAATTGGGCTTTTGCCGGGGCGCTTGCTGCCATGATGCTGGTCGCAGCCCTCATCACCTGCTGGGTCTATGACCGCCTCTTCGGCCTCTCGTCGCTCTCAGGCGAGACCTCGACGCAAGACAGCGGATCGGGACGCCTGCGTCTGCTCGGGCTCGCGATCCTGCGGATTGTCGCCAAGGCGAGCGCCGTCCTGGCCGACGCCGTCCGGCAGGTGATCGGAACTCGCGGAGCACGCCTGCTGCTGCCGCTCTACTGCACGCTTGCCCTCGTGTTTCTGGTTCTGCCGACTCTCCTCGTGATCCCCATCGGCTTCACGAGTTCGCAGTTCCTGGAATTTCCACCTCCCGGATACAGCCTGCAGTGGTTCGAGACGTACTTCTCCTCGCCCGTCTGGCTTTCCGCCACATTGCGCTCCTTCGGCGTGGCTGCCGCGACCGCAATATGTGCGACCCTCATCGGGGGACTGGCGGCACTGGCGCTGGCGCGCTCCAACACCCGCTGGGGCGGAGTTGTCTTTGCGACGTTCCTTGCTCCCTTGATCGTCCCGCGCATCATCATCGCGGTCGGCCTGTTTTATCTGTTCGCTCAGATCGGCCTCGTCGCGACGGATCTGGGTCTGGTGATCGGTCATACCGTCCTGGCCCTTCCCTTCGCCTTCGTGACCATCACGGCGATCCTGAAGAATTACGACTGGCGTCTCGATCAGGCGGCGGCGGTGCTTGGAGCCAACCGGCTCAAGACCCTGCTTCTCGTCACGGTCCCCCTCGTGAAGGGAGGATTGGTCGCGGCCTTCCTGTTCGCCTTCATCACCTCCTTCGACGAGCTCACGATTGCGATCTTCGTCAGCGGTGGGATCAAGACGACGCTTCCCAAGCAGATGTGGGACGACATGATCCTGCAGCTCAATCCGACGCTCGCTGCGGTGTCTGTCGTTGTCTTCGTGATCGTGACCGTCCTCCTTCTCCTCGCCGAACGCTTCCGCCGCACGACTTAAACTCACAATCTGAGAGATCTCGATGTCACTCGATGGTACCAGTCTCGCAAACCTTTTGCGCCTGCATGCCGAGCAGAATCCCGAGGGGGTCTTCGCCCGCTTCAACGGCGAGCCCATCACCTTCGCCATGCTTGATACGCAGTCCGCAGCTCTGGCAGCCTGGCTGCGTTCCCGCGGTTTGCGGTCGGGCGAGCATGTCGCGGTGATGATGCGCAACAGCGTGGAAACTCTTGCGGTGGTATTCGGGCTCGCCAAGGCCGGTCTGGTCTGGGTGCCGCTCAATGCCCAGCAGCGCGGCCAAGGCCTGCAGTACATCATCAACCATTCGAAGCCGACCCTCGTGATCACCGATGCCGAGCTCCTGCCGACGATTGCCGAATGCGGCGCAGAGCATCCCCGGCACGGTTTTCTCGTTCATGGGAAAGACGAGGATCATCCACGTTTGGCCGATGTCCTGAGCACCGGAACCCCCTTCGCGGAACCGGCACCCACCATGGATGCGCCCTTCGCCATCATGTACACCTCCGGCACGACCGGCCAGCCGAAAGGCGTGATCGTCTCCAACCATATGATGCGGCTGGCGGGAGAGGCGGTCGGCCTCGTCGCGGCCGCCCGGGCAGGCGACGTGATGTTCGTATGGGAGCCGCTTTACCATATCGGCGGGGCTCAGCTCCTTGGCCTGCCGATGACCCACGGCGTGGTCCTTGCGATGGTGGATCGCTTCAGCGCGAGCCGCTTCTGGAGCCAAGTGCGGGAATACCGCGCAACGCACATCCATTATCTCGGCGGCATCCTGCAGATCCTTCTCAAGCAGCCTCCGTCGCCGATGGACCGTGACCATGGTGTGCGGATCGCCTGGGGCGGAGGCTGCCCGGGCGAAATCTGGGAGGCGTTCCAGGACCGGTTCGGAGTGCAGATCCGGGAATGCTACGGCATGACCGAGGCTTCCAGCATCACCACCTTCAACGACAAGGGGATCGTCGGTTCCGTCGGCAATCCAGTGCCGTGGTTCACGGTGGAACTCCTCGATGCCGACGGCAATCCAGTGCCTCAGGGCGAGCGGGGAGAAATCGTGGTGCGCACCTCGAAGCCGGGTGCAATCTTTCCAGGCTATTTCGACAATCCGGCCGCGAGCGAGAAGGCCCTTCGAAACGGTGCCCTGCACACAGGGGATCTCGGCTCCTACGACCCGGAAGGCAACCTGATCTTTCACGGCCGCATGACCGACAGCGTCCGCTGCCGCGGCGAGAACGTCTCTGCCTGGGAAGTCGAACGCGTGGCCGCCGATCATCCGTCCGTCGAGGATTGCGCCATGATCGGAGTCGCGGCGGATGTCGGCGAGCAGGACATCAAGCTCTTCATCAAACCGAAGGCCGGGACCAACGTGGAACCTGCAGAGATTTCCGCCTGGCTTTCTACTCGCCTCGCCACTTACCAAAACCCCCGCTACATCGCCGTCGTCGACGAGTTCGAGCGCACGCCGAGCCAGCGCATCATGAAGCACAAGCTGTCCAAGCGTCTCGACGATTGCTGGGATAGGCTCGCTCAAGGGACCTGAGATGACGGCTGAATCCACCATCCTCCTGACCGGAACCGGCGCTTTCGCTGCCCGCATCCTGTTCGACATCGCAGCCATCGCAACCGTCCCCACCCGTGTGGTTCTGGCGGGGCGCAACCGCGAGCGCCTGCAATGGCTGAAGGTCGCGGCGGGTGCCCGTGCGGCGATCTTCGACACGCCTGTGACCATCGTTCCACGTGAGACCGATCTTCTTGCCGAGGGCGCTGCCGTCGAAATGCTCGAAGAAACGGCGCCGAACGTGGTCGTGCAGGCGGCTTCCGTGCAAACTTCGTCCGTGATCGCAGGATCGGGCGACGCCTGGAGCAGACTCGTCGCCGAGGGCGGGTTGAGCGCGACGGCGGTTTTCCAGGCGCTTCTCAGCACTCGTGTGGCGGCAGCCATGACGCGTCTCGGGAGCACCGCTCCCCTGATCAATTGCAGCTTTCCGGACGTGGTGAACGGATTGATCAAGGCGCTCGGTCACCAGGTCACCTGCGGCATGGGCAACGTCGCGATCTTGTCCAATGCCTTCGCGGCCGATCGCAATCTGATGGACAGGAGCCGCATCAAGGTTCTTGCGCACTATCAAAATCTTGGAGCGTGGCGGCGTCCAGCCGAAACACGTTCGGGACCATCGCCAAGGGTCTGGATCGACGACGAAGAGATTAGCGATGTGTTCGGCACGTTCCGGAATGTGAAGCTGACGCCAGAGCCGGTCATCGACATCTCCGGAGCCAGCGGCGTGCCGCTGATCCTCGCCCTCGCGGAAGGACGCCCATGGGCCGGCCATGTTCCTGGCCCTTACGGCTTGCCTGGAGGCTATCCGGTGCAGCTCGCCGGCGGCGTCCTGTCGCTCAACCTGCCGCCATCTCTGTCACAGGAGGAGGCCGTGGCGTGGAACGCACGCTTCGAGGAAGAGAATGGCCTCGTCGTCGGCCCGGATCGGCGGGCGCGCTACACGGGTGTCTTGCGCGAACGCTTGGCTCGGCACTCCCCCGCCTTGGCGGAGGGCTTTGCTGTGGCCGACCTCGAGGAGGTCCACCGGTCGATGCAGGACCTGCGCACAAGACTACAGAAACAAGATTGACTCCAGGCTTCCCGCTGCCGCGTCGCCCAGCGCCCGCGCTTGCAGCGTTCAGGTTCGGCGCGGCACATTACGGCATTGTCACCATGAGATCCTCTCTGCCCTCCATCGATCCATCCGATCGCTCTTGGTGGCTTGATGAAGCCCTGACGGACGAGGGCAGCGTGCCTGCCGCCGCGCCGCTCGAAGGAATTTGTGAGGCCGATGTCGCCATTGTCGGTGGCGGGTTCGCCGGGCTTTGGACCGCGCTTACTCTCAAGAGCCGTCGTCCCGACCTTTCCGTCGCGCTGATCGAAGCGGCGATCTGCGGCTCCGGTGCGAGCGGCAAGAACGGCGGAAAAGTTCACGGCTACTGGTCCTCTCTGGGCACCGCCGTCCAGGCTCTCGGACGGGACGGCGCTCTTGCGATCGCGAAGGCCGGCGACTGGGCTCAGGACGGTATCCGGAACTTCGCCTCCGAATGCGATCGCGACATCTGGTGGCGGGAGGGAGGCAATCTCGTGGTTGCCACCACTTCGCAGCAGGAGGAGAAGATCGCGGACGTCGTGCAGCACGCCCGCGAACTGGGCGCGGAAGACCATGTCGCGGTACTTTCCGTGGAAGAGGTTCAGGCGCGCTGCGCGTCACCGGTGTTCCGGCGGGGCCTCTTCTATCCCGATGCAGCGACGGTGCATCCTGCTCGCTTGGCACGCGCGCTTCGGCAGGCCGTAATCGACCGCGGGGTGGCTCTTTTCGAGAATACGCCGATGTTGAGTGTCGATCCGGGGCATCCATGCCGAGTCAAAACCCCTCGCGGCCACATCGTCGCTCGCGAAGTCGTGCTCGCGACCAATGCCGCACTGAGCGAGCGGCGGGAGGTCCGGCCGCATGTCAGCATCTTTTCCAGTTATGTCGTCATGACCGAACCTGCGCCGGAACAGCTGGCTGCCATGGGCTGGACGGGCGATGAAGGCCTCGCGGATCTGCGCATGTTCCTGCACTACTTCCGCAAGACACCGGACGGCCGCGTCCTGATGGGATCTGGATCCGGACCGGTAGGCTACGGCGATGATGCGCAGGCGCGGCATCTTACCCATGACAGAGCGAGCATCGGACGGGCGGAGGCAGGGCTTCGTCGGCTGCTTCCCGAGTTGAGGGAGGTCCCGCTGGCACGCGCCTGGGGCGGCGCGATCGATGTCTCCGCCGACCGTCTTCCTTTCTTCAAGACCATACCCGATACGCGAATCCACTATGCCTGCGGCTTCTCGGGACATGGCGTGAACGCCACCTATATTGCCGGGCAGTGTCTCGCATCGTTGGTCCTCAACGAAAAGGATCGCTGGTCGACGCTGCCGTTCTGCACGCGATCACTGCCGCGGCTGCCGCCTGAGCCGTTCCGCTTTACCGGCGCCAGCGCCATCCGCTCCGCCATTCTCGCATGCGAAGAGGCCGACGAGCAGGATCTTCATGCTCCTGTCCTGGCTCGGGCCGTTGCCAAACTCCCGAAACTCCTTGGGCTCAGGATCGGCATTCGATAGGGCTCCCTCTCGGGATCAGGCTTTCCTGCAGTCTTGCACCATTTGCGTCGTTCGTGGGAGACGGCATCAACGATGCCCCTGCTCTGGCCGAGGCTGATGTTGATTTCGCGGTCGACACCGGCACGAACATCGCCATCGAGAATGCCGACGTGGTCCCGATGTGGAAGCCTCAGGACGAAAGAATTGGACCCGCTCCAAAAAATGGGCTGCCTTGGTCGGCAGCCCGAAGTGGGGAGGATCCTGTCTACAGCCTCGGACGTGAAAAGTGGATTTGCACTTTTGGGTCCGATGCTTTCTCCGTCAATGAGAGCATCGTGCGGAAAACCGGATCCACTTTTCACTGCCGTGGACCTTCGGGTCGCTGACGCGGACCTTCGGTTCCGCACGATGCTCTAAGACACCTGCGCGCCGGTCGGTGCTTGCCGGCAGGTCAGCGGGGGCTTCCGTTCTCGCGCGCCTCCCGCTGGTGCCTGTTCGCTTCTCATTCGAAAAGCTTGAGGGTCACGTCTGCGACCACGACGGAGCCCATGTAGGTCCCGAACATGACGCAGATCGCAACGATGACGATCTTCCAGCCCGAGGTGCGGGCAATCTGGAATTCGTTCTGCGTCAGCGCCAGGCCGCCATAGGCGAGCGCGGGTGTTGCCAAAGCGAGGAAGTTCAGTTTTCCAACCTGTTCAACGATAAAGGCTGAGCCCGGCACGCCGGGAATCGTTGCCAGGATCGCGACAAGCGAGATCCACGCGACGCTGGGGAGATAGAAGGGTGCGAACCTTGCCAGGAGAAGGCCCACGATCGAAATCGCATACAGGAGCGCCATCCCGGGCAGTGCGGCCATCGGGTCGACCTTCGTCGCGACCCAGTTGCTGATCAGGCCAAGTACGCAGGCGACCAGCAGGAGCAACGCGTGATGAGCCAGGTCGATCCGACGTTCATCTTCCACGTTCAGGATATCCGCCGATGCGGCGGTGTTCTTGATGGTTTCAGTGGTCATGACCGTGCCTCCCGGGAAATGCTGGACGTCCGTTCGCCGCGACTGATCCGGTACAGCCATTCGGTCAGCGGCAATGCGACGAACACACCGGCATAGAGGCCGGTCGCATAGGTAAGGATGTTGCTCGCCGCGGCCAGGGCCAGGATCGTATCCTTGTCCGCGGGCGCCGCCGACACAAGTGCGCCCGTGCAGGCTGCCAGCATGCTGCCGGACCCCACTCCGCACGACATTGCGAGTGCCCTGACGTCGAAGATTCCGAGACTGTGAATCAGGGGCGGCATGATCGCGAAGATGAAGGTGCCGATGATCGTCCCGGTCGCGTAGACGCCCATCGCCCCGGCGCCCTCGGGACTGTTGAGCCCGTACTTGTCCGCGATCAGGGCCAGGTTCGGCTCACGGTCGATGGAATAGGTCGCCCCGATCGCCTCACGCCCCATTTTGAGCAGGAAGACGGCCACCGGGAAGGCAACGAGGATGGTGCCCAGGTTGCCGATCTCCTGGAGCACCAGGGCCGGTCCGGTCTCGATCACCTTTTGGATCTGCGGTCCGACCGTCGTCCCGAATTTCGCGATGAACGGCATGATCGAGATGGCGATCATGGTGCCGGCGACCTTCGTGGCGTTGCCGGACAGGACGCGCCGAGTGCCCTTCATGATGTTCGGGTTCAGAATGATACCCATCGCGAAGGCGTAAAGGATTGGTAAAAGGATCACGGCAGCGGTGCCAATGGGGATACGGATCAGCCCTATGGCCTCGGCTACCACCACGATTCCCAAAACGAAGAGGTGTAGCCCGACCCCTCCGTATCTCTCCAATGTTGTCTGTGCCATATTTCTGGTTCCCTCGAGCACATGCGGCTGGGCCGCTTTTCGTCTCAGCCCCCTTGTGAGGCGGCTACGAAGTATGAAGGCGGCCAAACGGGCGAATAGACCACTTCTTCGTAACGAGGTGTTGCCGATTGGGCAACGCCGTAGCCCTGGTGGCGCGGAATCGCCATAAGGTGAGGCATGCTTGTTCCATCCCGTTGCAGAATGGCAATCCAAGCTGCGCAGATTGCGCGATGTGCCTCCAGTGAGGATGCGAGCCCGCAAGGTAAGGGCCCTTGCGATCGCCGACGGGACACAGGTCTACCTGAATCCCGTCTGCCGGATTGTCGGGTCTCAATCGACCGGGTGATAACCGAACGTGATTGCCGGATCCTCGGCGGTTTCAACCCACACGCTCTTCGTCTGGGTATAGGCCATGAGAGCCTCCCTGCCGCTGGAACGGCCGTAGCCGCTGCGGCCGAAGCCACCAAAGGGAGACATCACGCTGATGGTCTTGTATCCGTTGATCCAGAAAGTCCCGGCGCGCACGTTGGCTGCCACGCGATGTGCACGCCCGACGTTTTCGGTCCAGACTGCTCCCGCAAGACCGTAGGGAGTGCGATTGGCGATGGAAATCGCCTCGGCCTCGTCATCGAACGGCGTCACGGCCAGAACGGGTCCGAAGACCTCTTCCCGGGCGATCTCCATCGCCGGGTCGACACGATCCAGGATGGTCGGGGAATAGTAGAAACCGCCTGTTGCCTCGAGATGCGCGGGCTTGCATCCGCCAGTTGCGAGCCGGGCGCCGTCCGATATGCCCTGCCGGACCATCTCGTCGATCTTCTTCCACTGCCGCTCGTTGTTGATCGGGCCGATCTGGGTCTGATTGTCGAGAGGGGCTCCGACGGGAATCTTCTCGGAGGCCTTCGCGAGCTTCTCGACGAACTCGGCGTGCACGGTGCGCTGGACGAGCAGGCGAGATCCGGCCACGCAGCTCTGCCCCGCGGACGCGAAGATGGCCGATTGGGCGCCGACGACAGCTCGGTCAATGTCGCCATCGGCGAAGACAATGTTGGCCGACTTGCCGCCAAGTTCCAGGATGCAGGGCACCACATTGCGGGCTGCCGTTGCAGCGATGGCGGAACCGGCCGCTGCCGAGCCGACGAACACGACCAGGGCGGTCTTCGGATGGGCGACCGCATACTGGCCGGACGTCCGGCCGACGCCTGCAATGACGTTCACGAGGCCTTTCGGAGCTCCGGCGCGCTCACAGAGGGCGCCGAGGACGAGGGATGTCAGCGGGGTCAGTTCAGAAGGCTTGAGCACGACGGCATTGCCGGCGCAGATGGCCGGAGCGATCTGCCAGCCCGCTGTGAACAAAGGCGCATTCCAAGGAGTGATCTGCACCACGACGCCGTAGGGCTCGTGGCGGGTATAGTTGAGATGGGTGGTCGGTACGGGGATGACATCGCCGTACATCTTGTCGGCCCATCCGGCATAGTACTCGAACATCTCGGCAACCTTGCCGATCAAGCCGCGCGTGTCGCGGATCGGCTGGCCTGCGGTCCGGCTTTCCAGCTCGGCGATGGCTGGTGCATTCTCGCGCAGAAGCCTGCCGATCTCCCAGATCACCCTGCCGCGCGCCGATGCGGTCAGCGCCATCCAGCGGCCCTGCGCCTCCCGGGCAGCCTCCATCGCCGCATCGACCACGGCCGATCCGGCGTCCGCATAAGTCAGGAAGACCTTGCCGGTTGCAGGATCGACCAAATCGACGGCCTCTCCATTTCCGGGAAGGATCTGACCGGCGACAAGGCTTCCGATCTCCTTCGACGGCAGGAGATCCTGGAGAAGTTCCAGAACGCGTGCGCTGCTGTCAGTATTAGCGAGGGGCATGTTCATGTCAGGCAACCTTCTTGCTGGAGGAGGCGAGAGCGGACGAAACGGCGCCCATGCGCGTGAAATCGTCGGTATCGGCCAAGTGGTCGCTTTCCGGTCCCCATTGCCGCGAAACGGCCTGGGCAATGGGGAGATCGACCCCGACCCGCTCCGCCAGCTCCCTGGCAAGACGCACATCCTTGCGCATCAGTCCCATCGAGAACCCGCTGTCGAAACGCTCCGACATGATCCATTTCGGGAAGTGAATCTCACTGAGCGCCGATCGTCCGGTGGCGGCGTTCACGACCCGCAGGGCCGAGTCAGGATCCACGCCGGCAGCAGCCGCAAGCCGCAATCCCTCGCTCGTCGTAATCATGTGAGCGGCGACCAGCATGTTGTTGACGAGCTTCGCCACGTTTCCGGCGCCGGTCGGGCCGACATGCAGGATCTTGGAGGCCATCGCCTCGATGACCGGGCGAGCCAGGGCAACTTCCTCCTCGCTGCCGCCGATCATCATCGTGAGGTTGCCCGAGCTGGCCCCTAGGGGGCCCCCGCTGACAGGCGCGTCGATGAAGCCGTGCCCGGCGGTGGCCAGCTCCGCGGCGAGGGTCCGACTGATATCCGGCTCCGAGGTCGACGTATCGATGATGATGACCCGCTTTGCCCCTTTGCGTTCGAGCAGGCCCCCCGGAGCTTTCACGACCGCTTCCACCTCACGCGCGGAGGGCAGCGAGAACACGACGAAGCTCGCGTCGGCGAAGACATCCCCGATTGTCCGGGCGCGCTCGACCCCTACTGCTGCGGCGGCATCGCAACGGGCATCCGAGACATCGTAGCCCAGGGTCCGGAAACCCTTGCCGGCAAGCGTCTGCGCCATCCCCAGGCCCATGCTTCCGAGGCCGATAACCCCGACCGTTTCACGATCCTGTTTGCTCATTCGATGTTCCTTCCTCCAGGCCGCCGCCTTCCGGCGATCCGATGTTCGAGCAACAGTCAGGGACGGAGTTGTTGCCAGCAAGACGAAAGGAAAGAACAAGGTGTTGCCGGGTCAGCAACACGCCAATTCAGTAGGGATGCTTCACCCGGAACGCGACCATTTCGCGTGCGATGTGACCGACCAGTTGTTCGACTGAGACTGGGAGGCGCCGCCGCGCCCGCACGATGATGTGGGCGCTTGCCTCGACCAGCAGCGGATCCGTAAGCGTGACGACACCGACCTCGCCGCGGGCCAACTCCGTATCGACCGCAAACGGAGGGAGATAGGTGATCCCGAGCCCGGCGCGGACAAATTGGCGGAGAACGTCGATCGAGGGGGTCTCCAGTGCAGGCGACAAGGCAAGCCCGCAATCGGCCGCCACGCGCCCGACGAGCTGGCGGACGCCATGGCCCGGAATGAGCAGCGCACAAGGGTGCGCGAGGCTTTCAGCCAGACTGATGCTCGGCCGCGTCAGGAGTGGGTGGCCCGGTGGGGTTATGACCGCAAGGGGCTGCCTCGCGATGGCAATCGACCGGACGCTGGTATCGATGACGGGATTATAGACGAGACCGACATCGGCATCGCCATCCGAGACCGCCGCAAGAACGCCCGCGGTTCCGGCAAGCTGAATCGTGAACCGGATATCCGGATAGACCTGGGCAAACGTCCTGAGCCCGTTCGCCATCATGTCCGCGACGAACCCGTCTCCGCAGCTGATCCTGACGAGCCCCTGCTTGATGCCTTTCAGGCGACCGAGTTGCTCGCGCAGGAGTTCCTCGTCCTCGACCATGCGTTTGGCGTGCTCTGCCAGGAGTTCACCCGCCTCGGTGAGGACGACGCCTCTGGCCGATCGTTCGAAGATGGGCAGGCCAAGGCGGTGCTCGATATCGGCGATCTGGCGGCTCACCGCCGAGGGCGCAATGCTGATATGATCCGCGGCGGCCCTGATCGAGCCGGTTCGGACCACGGCCAGGAAGTGACGAAGCGCGCGGGTGTCTAACGCATCCAAGGACATGACGCACAGTCAGCATCGGCGGGCGTTTTGGGCAAGCCCTATTTCGAAGCGGCGCTATAATTTCGTCTCATTGCTCGCCTCATTTACGCCTGCGTCCGAGCCTCCCGGACCGCCGTCATGCGGTGGCCCATCCAACTCCCCTTAGCAGGAGGAGAGCCTCGTCTCGACCACCCTGCGCCAAAGGTCCACGCCGTGGGGGATGACCTCGTCATTGAAGTCGAAGTAAGGGGAATGGAGGCCAGGGTTCGCTCCGTCACGGGCGCTTCCGAGCCACAGGTAGCACCCCGGTCGGGCCTCCATCATGAAGGCAAAGTCCTCGGCGGCCATACTCGGCGGAGCGTCTTCGATCCTGATTTTCGTCTGGGCACCTACCACGGAGCGGATAAACGCCGCCTCGGCGGCATCGTTGATGGTCGCAGGATAGCGCCGCTCGTAGCGGATTGTGGCCTTGCATCCGAAGCCGTTCACGACCGAGTTGGCGAGGTCGGTCACACGGCTCTCGATACGGTCGCCAACGGCATTATCGAACCATCGTGTCGTGCCGCGGATGACACAACTGGGCGGAATGACATTCCAGGCTTCGCCGGCGTGAATCTGGGTAATCGAAAGAACGGCAGGCTCCAGGGGCGACACGTTCCGGCTCACGATCGTTTGCAGGGAGGTTCCGAGCGCGCAGGCGGCGACGATCGGGTCGACGCCCTCGTGCGGCATGGCCCCGTGCGCTCCGGCTCCATCGATCACGATTTCAAACGTGCCGAAGGCGGCCATCATGGCGCCGTCTCGGGCGACGCATGATCCCACCGGCATCCCTGGCCAGTTGTGGAGCGCGTAGACGGCGTCGCACGGAAACTCCGTGAACAACCCGTCCTCCACCATCCGCCGCGCGCCGCCTTCATTCTCCTCGGCCGGTTGGAAAATGAAATGAACGGTACCATCGAAGCGGCCGGACTGGGCGCAGTCCCGAGCCGCGGCGAGCAACATGGCAACATGGCCATCATGGCCGCAGGCATGCATCTTGCCCGGCCTGAGCGATCGGTACGGGACTTGGCCGAGTTCCTCGATCGGCAGGGCGTCCATATCGGCCCTGATCCCAATGGATCGGCCGGAAGAGCCCCGCGACAGCGTTCCGACCACACCAGTGCCCGCGAGCCCCGTGGAGACCTTCAAGCCAAACGAGTCGAGCATGCGGGCAACGAAGGTCGAAGTCTCATGCTCCTCGAAGGCGAGCTCCGGGTTGCGATGCAAATGATGCCGCCATGAGATTGTCTCGGCGATTTCCTCTGATTTCATTGGCATCCCCCTGTGATCGACAGAGTCAATGATTCAGAAGCCACACAAAAGGCGCTAGTGTCGTTTCGGGATGGCTGCGTTGCTCTAATCAGAACACTCTTGGATCCATCATGGCGGTCTCATGGATGGCTTCTTCGTTCCGCCAAGCCGGATCGGCCCCTAGCGCATCGTGCGGAGCCGGAGGTCCGCGTCAGTGACCCGAAGGGCCACGTCAGCGAAAAGTGGGCCGGGTTCTCCGCCCAGAACGATGCTTCTGCCTCGCGCACTCCGAGTACGTGCGCGGGTCTAATGCGTAAGCAGAACATCTGCGTAAGCAGAACATCGCGCGCTTTATCGCAATGAGACACAAGTTGGCACTGAGCGTCGGCAACGGGTCGGATCAGGGTCTTCCCCGCCCCGCGGGGACGTCTGCTTCACGCCTGTGAGCTGACGAAGGCGTAATGTCTCAGATATGGCATTAGGAGACATTCCGAACTCACACCTTCATTCGAACTACCTCCAGGACATTTAACCTCCTGTTAACCGCCCAGGGCACGAAATCAACTGACCCGACGAGAATCAGAGCGACCTCACTTGAGGCATTCCATCGTTCTGCTTCGGTGTTGCCTTCTCTGCGTTACACTTGTGCTTGAGTGGGTGCCGTGCCCCATCACGGTTGCTAAGGAGAACGCCAACCATGAAGAAACCGCGGCCAAGGCACAGCAAATCGAAGCCACACGTTAAAACCGGCAAAGTTGTCGTTGTGGCCTCCGGTAAGGGAGGGGTCGGCAAGACGACTTCAACGGCCTCTTTAGGAGCTGCCTTAGCAAAGGCAGGACAGAATGTAGTCGTTGTTGATTTCGATGTCGGCCTGAGAAACCTTGATTTGGTTTTAGGCGCTGAACGCCGCGTAGTTTACGATTTGATCAGCGTCATCACGGGTGAAGCCAAGCTCTCGCAAGCTCTGGTCCGAGATAAGCGCGTCGAGACGCTGACACTGCTTCCAACCTCACAGACTCGTGAAAAAGATAGTCTTACTGAGGACGGCGTTGCGAAGGTCATCCATCAGCTAAAGGAAAAGTTCGACTGGGTGATCTGCGACAGCCCAGCTGGGATTGAAAAAGGCGCAACCCTGGCGATGCGGCATGCAGATATGGCTGTCATTGTGGTCAATCCGGAGGTCTCGTCAGTTCGCGACGCTGACCGCATCATTGGCATGCTCGATTCAAAAACCGAGAAGGCTGAAAACGGCGAGCGGATCGAGAAGCATCTTCTCCTTACTCGGTATGACGCAGCCCGTGCGCAGCGCGGCGATATCCTGAAGGTGCAGGATGTGCTGGAAATTCTCTCCGTTCCGCTTTTGGGCATCATCCCGGAGAGTAAGGAGGTGTTGCGCACATCCAACATTGGCGAACCAGTAACGATTGGCAGCCCTGACAGTGCACCGGCCCGAGCCTACCTTGAAGCTGCCGCACGGCTGAAAGGCGAGACAAAAAGCCCTGCGCCGGTTCCGGCCGAGACCACACGCTTCTTGGGGAAGTTGTTCACCCGGAGAGCAGCATGAGCCTACCCGGTTTCCTTCAACTTCGGAATGAACTGCCGAAGGGAGAGATCTCCTACACCCTGCGGGAGGCTGAAGCGATCTCTGAAAGCTGATACCGGCATTCGAACATGGGGTGCCTGCATCTTTGCTTGCGCTGCCGGAGCACCCACCAGAAACGGTGCTCTGGTCAGCTCCGACTGCCACTCGGAGCATAATGCCAAGACCAACCATGCATTAGCGCATCGTGCTTGAAAAGTGGATCCGGTTTTCCGCAGTCAATGATGCGCTTTGTATAAAAGGGAGCATGGCTGAGCCTCAAAAGTGCAAATCCACTTTTCACGTCCGAGGCTCTAGAGCATCGTGCGGAAAAGTGGATCCGGTTTTCCGCTCTCAACGATGCTCTCATTGAAGGAGAAAGCATCGGATGGGTCCCAAAAGTGCAGGTCCACTTTTCACGTCCGATGCTGTAGAAGCGATGATGAACCACCCCAAAGGGACCGGCCAGGATCATCCCCATCAGGCGGGCAAGACGCTCTCTTCCGTGGTCGTCCGATCGGAGTCGACGGCGTTTCTCCTCCGTACCATTCTGATATGATCTGCGACGACAACAACCTCATCCCGTTGGTTGATGACCTCGCAGCGTTCGATGACGCGCCCATGGTCCATCCGCTTCGGATCTTCCTGTTTTGCGACGACCGTCGCCCTCGCCCGGATTGTGTCGCCGATCCTCACGGGACGGACAAATCGCAGGCGATCGTAACCGTAGCTGAATGACAGCGGGTTGATCTCACGGGCCAGGAGCCCAATCCCGATGGACAGGATCAGGGTGCCATGAGCGATGCGCCCGCCGAAAGGGGTTGTCCGCGCGAACTCCTCGTCGACATGATGCGGGAAGAAATCACCCGTCTGCCCAGCGTGGGCAACAATATCGGCCTCTGTGACCGTGCGCGCGAAGCTCTCACGCTCGAATCCTATGGCATAGTCCTCGAAGGCAGTTCCGTTCATCGTAGCCTCACTCACTTGAACATTGACGGAAGCCACAGAGAGATCTGCGGAACGTAGGTGATCAGCAGGAGCATGAGGGCAAGCGGCACATAGAAAGGTATCGTCGCCCTGACCATCTGCTTGAACGTGACGCCTGCGATGTGCTTGCAGATAAAGAGGATGACCCCGAACGGCGGCGTCAGGGAGCCGATCAGCAGATTGAGGATCATGATCAGCCCGAAATGCACCGGGTCGATCCCATAGAGCTTGACGACGGGCAGAAGGGCTGGGGTGGCGATCAGCAGGATCGCCGTGGTCTCCATGAAGAGGCCAGCGAGAAGCAGGATCGCGTTGGCGATCAGCAGGAACGTGTATTTGTCGGCATTGATCCAGGTCATCAATTCCTGCAGTGCGGCCGACACGTTCTGCACCGAGATCAACCATCCAAACGGCACCGCCGCCGCGATGATGAAAGTGAGGATGCCAGTGGTGATCGCGCTGTCACGCATGTGAATCAGCAGCGACCGGAGAGTGAGATCGCGGGTGAGGAATCCGAGAAAGACCGCGTAGACGACGGTGAGCGCCCCCAACTCGGTGGGGGTCGCGACACCGGACAGCAGACCCACTGTGAGAAGTGTCGGGGCAGCCAGCGCCGGCAGCGCGCGCACGAATGCCGTTCCCAGGGCCGGTACGCTGCTGCGGGGTTCGATTGGCGCCGTGATCGTGCCGCGGACGGACTGCACGTAGACAAGCCCCATCAGGGTCAGCCCAAGCAGCACACCAGGAACAATACCGGCGAGGAAAAGATCGGTAAGCGATACCTCGGCCGTGACCGCGTACACGACCATGATCACCGAAGGCGGAATGATGGGGCCGATGATCGCCGACGCCGCCGTGCAGGCCGCGGCAAACGCCGGATCGTATCCTCGTTCCTTCATATGCTTGATCTCGATCGTGCCGAGACCGGCCGCATCAGCCTGCGCCACGCCCGACATACCGGCGAAGACCATCGAGCCGAGAATATTGACCTGTGCCAAGCCTCCGCGGATGTGCCCGACGACCGCCATCGAGAAGTCATAGATGCGGTTGGCGATACCGGCGCCGTTCATGATGTTGCCGGCCAGAATGAACAGCGGAATCGCGAGCAGAGGAAAGCTGTCGATGCCTGACGGCATGCGCTGAACGATGATCTCGACCGGGGTTGAGGTGAAGGCCAGCATGCTGGCGAAGACCGCCAGAATCATCGCGAACGCAACGGGCACCTCGACGAGAATGAGCAGCACGAAGATCAGAAAAAGGGCGATGACAATCATGGCTCAGCTCAGCACAGGTTGGGGAGCCGCCGGGCTGGCGGAGGGTTCGTGCATCTCCTCAGCCAGCGCAAACGATACGAGAACCTCCTCGTCACCTTGAACCAGGAGAGACAGGATTTCGTAAAGAGCGGTCGCTGCCATCATAAGGCAGCAATAGAGCAACGGAATTGAGTAAAACCACGCGCGGGGGATCTCGACCGGAAGCGAAACCGTGGAACTGAAACTCTCGATGCGGATGACCCCTGGTGTCTTGAACGCCAAATAGCCGACAGCCGCGAGAACGGCGACGTATCCGACCAGCTTCATCCTCCAGTGCCCGCCGGGGGACAGCCGCTCGTTCAGCAACTCCACCTTGACGTGCCTGACCTGCTTCAAGCCGACCGACGCTCCCATGAACGTGATCCACACGAAAGCGTAGGTTGAAACCTCTTCGACCCACACCATGGGATGTCCGAAGACGAACCGCATGACCACTTGAAGGGCTATCGACAGGACGATGACGGCCATAAGCACGGTCAGGAGGGCCGCCTCGGCATAGCCGGTCCAGCGGAGAAGCCCCGCATACGCACGGAGAAAGACAGACATGACATGTCTCCAGGTCCGGAACCGGCGCGGAACGCGCCGGCTCTATAAAACGGGGAATGAATCAGTTGGTCGTGCCGATGGCCTGGATTTCCTTCCACAGACCCGGCCGCCAGAAGCCCTCGGCCTCTAACTTGGCGACAGCGTCGAGGGCCTTCGTGCGGATCGGCTGAGTGTCGATGGTGGAAACCGTTGCACCCTCCGCCTTCATCTTGGCGATGATGCCGTCTGTCTCCGCTTTCATGGTTTCGGACGCCCATTGCACGGCTTCCTGCGCGGCTTCCGTCACGAGTTTTTGCAGATCCGGAGACAGGCTCTGATACCAGGGCTCGTTCACCGTGATGTTGCCGATGATGTAGATGTGGTCCGTCAGGATCACGTTCTTGGCGGCCTCGTGGAATTTGGCCGAGTAGGCTGATGAAACGCCACCCTCGGCGCCTTCGACCAATCCTGTCTTCAGGGCGAGGAATGTCTCGCCCCAAGCCACACGCGTCGGCCGGGTGCCGAGCGTCTCCCACAGAGTGAGATAGGATTTGATCTCGGGCACGCGCATCTTCATGCCGTTGAAATCGTCGGCCGACTTCAGCGGCTTGACCGCAAAGGTGATGCGCGGCTGGCTCGGCGCAGCGGCGAGAATGCGCAGGTTATGCTTCGTCCGAAGCTGCTCGGCCATGGACTTGAAGGCGTCGCTCTTGACGAAGGCGGCGGTATGATTGGCATCGCGAAGCGTAAAGCCCCATGTAACGACATTGAAGTCACTCACCCAACGGGCGTACCAACTCAGATCATCACCGTAAGCCTGAACGATGCCGCCCATCATCTGTTCGATGACCTGTGTGTCGTTGCCGAGCTGCTCGCCTTCGATGAAGTTGATCTTGAGCTTGCCGCCGGCCCGCTCGTTCACGAGTTTGGTGAACATTTTGTTCTGGCGGTCGAAGATTGATCCAACGGCATCGGAGCCGCCGAACGTTGCGGTGGTCTGCGCCATTGCCGGAGCAGCCGCGAGAATGAAGGCGGGCAGCAGCACAGCGCCCATCAGGCGTTTGATCATAGCGTTTCCTCCGGTCGCAGCCTTTTCTGGATCCGATCGCGACCTAACACCGAACCCCTTTATCATATATGATCAGCCCTGGAGGGGATTGTCAAACATCTCTGGCGAGCCGTGTGTTCCTAAGACCAATTACGTAGACAATTACGGTGAGTTATGGCCTTACCGGCAGAATCGCTACCCGTTTGCCTGTCGATGACTGAATAAGCAAACAATCCTTTAGTGGATATGAGATCATATATGATCTTGCGTCCTGCGCTTCCTGTCGATAAGAATCGTCCGAACACGACAAGCGGTTACCGTTTCGACGAGCGGCCGTACCGGGAGCGACGCCATGCAGACACAAACCTCGCCCAGCACGAGTCTTGGCGAAGGCCCCCTCGCGGGGCTACGGATTATCGACCTCACACTGGCCATGGCCGGTCCACTTTCGACCCAGCGCCTTGCTGACATGGGCGCCGACGTGATCAAGATCGAGGCGCCGGGGCGGCCGGACTTTACCCGGAACTCCCCGATGGGGGACGTGCTGCTGGGCGGGGAGACAACGCCGTACCTGACCCTCAATCGCAACAAGAAGTCGCTGGCGGTCGATCTGAAGACTCAAGCCGGGCGAGAGGTCCTGTACCGCCTCGTCGAAACCGCCGATGCCATCGTTCAGAATTTCCGTCCGGGGGTCGCGGAGCGGCTCGGCATTTCCTACACACACCTGAAGCCGCTCAAGGACGACATCGTCTACGTTTCGATCTCCGGCTATGGCGACAGCGGCCCCATGGTCGAACGGCCCGGGCAGGATCTGCTCGTCCAGTCGTTCTCCGGCCTGACCTGGAACGCCGGTGTCGCGGGCGGCCTGCCCCATCCCTCGCCTGTCTACATGATCGACGTCATGGCTTCGCACCTGGCGAGCGAAGGTGTCCTGGCCGGGATTCTGCAACGGGATCGTCTGGGCCGTGGCAGCGAGGTCAAAGTATCCCTGCTGGGGGCCGCCCTCGAAGTTCAGATCCAGGAAATCTCGACCTATCTCACCACCGGACGTGAATGCCCGCGCAACAACGTGCCCTATGCCTCCAATTGGATGGAGCCTCCTTACGGCATTTATCCGACCGCCGACGGTCACATCGCGATCGCCCAATCGAGTCTCGCGGCCGTCGCGAAAGTGCTCGGCGCGGACGAGCTTGCCCGTCTTGCGGGAGAGAAGCCGCAGGATCCGGACGACCGCGAGGGCATCAATGCCTGGCGTGACCGGATTTATCCTGTTGTCGCCGAGCGTCTCGCGACCTGGCGGACCGACGATGCGGTCCGTGCGTTCTTCGAGGCGGGCGTCTGGTCCGGCCCTGTCAATGATTACGCCGCCGTGAAGGCGCACCCCCAGTTCGAAGGCTTCTTCGTCACCTACGATCACCCGCGTGCCGGCGCCATCACCACGACGGCTCCAAGCATCCGCTTTTCAACCGCGCCCGAACCGCAGATTACCGGAGCTCCGGCTCTGGGCGAGCACACCGGCGAGATCCTCGCCTCGCTCGGATATGGCCCCGATGACATCCGGCACCTGCAAGCGACGGGAGCCGTCGCATGAGCGAGATCGAAATCCTTCGGCCCGGCGACAACACTGCCGAACTTGTCCTGAACCGACCGGCCAAGCACAACGCGATCACGCCGAATATGGCGGCGGCGATCCGCGAAGCCCGTCATGCGCTCGATGCCGACCGATCGGTCCGCTGCATTCTGGTCCGCGGCGCAGGCGAGCGGGCGTTCTGTGCCGGCACCGACCTCGGCACCCTTGGGGTGTACGAGGATGCATGGGCCTGGCGGCACTCCGTCAACTATGCGCTGGAGTTCGGCGAGTTTCGTAAGCCCGTGATCGCGGCTCTGAAAGGCTGGGTAATGGGAGGCGGTTTCGAAATCGCACTGAACTGCGATATCCGCATTGCCTCCACGACGGCCAAATTCGCAGCCCCCGAGGTGAAGCACGGATGGCTCGGAGCCGGCGGCTTCTCACAACGTCTCACCCGCCTGGTCGGCTACGGACAGGCTAGCCGGATCCTGCTCACCGGCAGCACCATGGATGCAGCCGAAGCGTATCGCATCGGCGTATGTGAGTTCCTCGTCGAGGAAGGGCAAGAGGTAGCGGCCGCCCGCCGCCTCGCGGCTGAAATCGCTGCACATCCGGAGGTGGCGACGGTCACCAACAAGGCCGGCATTCGCGCCGCAATGGAGGGCGGACTGACAGGTGGCCTTGCCATGGAGCGTGAACTGATGGCCCTGGCCTTTGCCCTAGGGGCGCAGCAAAGCGGACCCGAGGCGTTCAAGCAGCGCGAGCGGGGTTAGGCCCAATGCCCATGCTCTGTCTTACTGCTGCGACCGAGCACGGTGGCAAGCCGGTCATGGCCGCCGAGAATGTGCTCTCGCAACGCCTTCCGCACCTCCACGACATCGGCTCGTCGCAAGGCGTCGAGGATAGCCTCGTGCTCGCGCACGATCAGATCCAGATCGGGAACACCGTGGCCGTAGGTCGGCCGGGTGATCTGCTGGTGGTAGCCGAGCCGGCGATAGGCTTCCTCGAGGTGAGGATTGTCGCTCAACGCCACGAGTTCGCTATGGAAGCGTTCGTTCAATGTCACGAACTCCCGGAAGCCCCGGAAGGTGGTGCCGTAGGCGCCGCGGCTGATGAGCTTGTTCACGGCTTCCAGGTTTCCCAGCGCCAGCGGCACCCCACGCGCGAGCGCAAGCTCGCAAGCCCCCTGCTCCAGCACAAGGCGTGCCTCGAAGAGCCGACGCAGCTCGCTTACGGACGGCCGTGGTGCAACGCGGTACCCCTTGTTGCGCTCGAAGGTCACCAGTCCTTCGGCGTGCAGACGCGCCAGCGCCTCGCGCACGGGGATCAGGCTGATGCTCAAGTCGCGAGCGAGCTGATCGATCACGATGCGGTCGCCATCCGCGAGCAGTCCGTCGGTGATGCGCCGGAGCAGTTCTTCATGGGCCATGTCGACCAGACTCGCACCCCTTGGGAGCTGAGCCGACCTATCAGGGGTGATGTGCGCATCCATGGGCGGAAGGTCCTAGAGCAACATCAACTTAATCGTCAACCGGAGGATTTCCAATGACCACCATTCGCCTGCGCGGCCTTGCCTGGGGGCATCGCCGAGCGACCGGCCCACTGGCGCCCCTGACGAAGGCCTTCCAGAACGGCCGCCCCGACGTCGAGATCGAGTGGGTGGTCCGGCCCCTCTCCGATTTCGAGCATCAGCCGATCCGGGACATCGCGGCACAGAACGATCTGCTGATCGTCGATCATCCCTTCTGCGGCGATGTGGCGGCGGCCCATGCCTTCATGGCTCTCGACGAGGCGCTGCCCGACCTGCTCGGACCGCAGGCGGATGCACTCTATGTGGGGCCTTCTCTGCCGAGCTACCGCTTCGCCGGCCATGTTTGGGCGGCGCCAATCGATGCGGCAACCCCGCACGCAGTGGCGCGGGCGGACCTGCTTGAGCAGGCCGGCGAAGCCCTGCCGAAGAACTGGGCGGAGACCGTCGCTCTCGGCCGCCGCCTGCGTGCCAAGGGTCTTTATCTCGCAACGCCGGTTCCAACCCCGCACGCCTTCGCGACAGTGGCGAGCCTCATGGCCAATCTGGGCAAGCCGATCAGCACCGACCCGGCAGGATCCTGCGAGTTCGACCACGCCGCCATGACCGAGGCCCTGGAGGCTCTCGACGACGTGCTCGCATTCTCCCACCCCGAGACGCTCAAGTGGAACTCGATCGATCTGCACGAAGCAATGGTGGCCCGTGACGACATCGCCTTCACACCCTGTGTCTACGGCTACGCGACGTATGCCGAAGCGGATATGCGTGCCCCGCTGACTTTCTCCGATTTCTGCGGCCTGAGAACTCCCTATGAAGCCGGCTCCATGCTCGGTGGGACTGGCCTCGCGGTTTCAGCCTCGTCCCGGCACCCGGAGGCTGCGCTCGCTTTCGTTCGTTTCGCTCTGTCCCGCACGGCGCAGGACCGCATCATTCCCGAGCATCACGGACAGCCGGCGTTGGTGACATCCTGGGAGGACCCGGACAACAACGCGCGCTTCAACGGCTTCTATTCAGGAGTGCGACGTTCGATGGAAACCGCATGGATCCGTCCCCGACAGGCCGGGTATATCCGCTTCCAGGCCGCTGCGGGTGCCGCGATGGAGCGCTACTGCGCCCGTGAACTCTCGAAAGCCCAGACCATCGACCAAGTGGCGTCTGCCGCCCGCCAGATCTTTACGCAGGCCGCAGCCTGACCGACACAACGGGATAGAAACATGAGCATATTGAGTGGATACCGTGTTCTCGACTGTTCGATCGCAATGGCAGGCCCGTTCGCGGCTCAGCGGCTGGGCGATCTGGGAGCGGACGTCGTCAAGGTAGAGCCGACGACCGGCGAATGGCAGCGGCATGTGGCGGCCGGCGGAGCCCGCGGCAATAAGGTCAACGTGTCCTTCCTGTCGCTGAACCGCAACAAGCGTTCGCTGGCCGTCGACCTCAAATCGCCCGGCGGCAAAGCCGTTCTGCTCGACCTGGTCAAAAATGCCGACGTATTCCTGCAGAACTACCGCCCTGGCGTGGCCAAGCGTCTTGGAGTGGACTACGAGACGCTCGCCGCCATCAATCCGCGTCTGGTCTACGTGTCCATTTCGGGTTACGGCGAGGACGGCCCTTACGTCAATCGTCCCGGCCAGGACCTGATCCTGCAGGGGATGTCCGGAGCCATGCTCTCCGCTGGCCGCGCCGGCGAACCGCCCAATCCGGCCGGGCAGTACCTGGTGGATGCAATTACCGCCTATACGGCCTTCGAGGGAGCCTTGGCGGCGCTCCTGCACCGAGAGCGCACGGGCGAAGGGCAGTTGGTGCAGGTGAACATGCTGGATGCGATCACCACCATCCAGATGCAGGAGTTGTCGGTGTTCACGGTGGCCGGCAAGCCGCAACAACGCTCGGCAGAGCCACATGCGCATGTATACATCCGAGCCCCCTACGGGGCTTTCGCCACCAAGGACAATTATATCATCGTGGCCTTTCCAAGCCTGAAGACGTTCGGCGAGTTGATCGGCGAACCATCGTTTCTGACCATGAACGACGAGACCGACACTTGGACTCGCCGCGATGAGATCTTTGCTAAGACGCGCGAGCGCCTGAAGGCCAGAACGACCGCAGAATGGCTGGATCTGTTCCAGGCGAATGACGTCTGGGCCGGACCTGTCTATGGCTATCAGGATCTGGTGAAGGACGCGCAGATCAAGCACAACGGCACGTTCGTGTCCTACGAGCACCCGACCGAAGGCGTGGTGACGACACCTGGCTTCCCGATCCGCTTTTCCAGGACGCCGTCAAAGGTCGAGCGCGGCGCACCGCTGGCGGGTGAGCACACGCGGGAGATCCTGCGGGAGAGCGGGATGAGCGACGAACAGATTGATCGTCTGATCGCAACCAATGCCATTGGCGAAACACGCTACTGAGGACATACAATGACCGAGGACGTGAGTTTTTCGATTGACGGTGCCATCGGCACCATCACCTTGAACCGCCCGCACAAGCTCAATGCCATGACACCCGAGATGGCATCCGCTGTGCTGGCCGCCGTCCAGGCCTGCAACACGGATGACCGGGTGCGCTGCGTCATTCTTACGGGAGCCGGCGAGAGGGCTTTCTGCGCGGGCTCTGACATTCGCGAACTGGACACGTACGACACGCCCTGGAACTTCCGCAACCGCCCGGATTACTGCGATGCCATCCGTCGACTGCTCAAGCCCAGCGTCGCCGCCGTGAACGGGTATGCGTTCGGCGGCGGACTCGAGATGGCGATGAGCTGCGACATTCGGCTGTGCACGCCCAACGCGCAGTTCGCCGCGCCCGAGATCAGGCTGGGCTGGATCGGTGGTGGCGGCATGGCGAGTTTTCTGGCTCATTCCGTGGGCCCGTCCAATGCGGCCATGATGCTGATGACGGGCGACCCCATTGATGCCGAGCGGGCACTCGCATGGGGGCTGGTGAGCGAGATTACGGCGCCGGGACGCCTGATCGAGCGGGCGCAGGTCCTAGCGTCGGTGATTGCGAGTCGAGCGCCGATTGCGGCGGAAACGGCGAAGTTGAATCTGCGCGCGGCGTATACGATGCCGCTGGAGAAGGCGATCGAGTACGAGCGCGACCTGCAGACGATCTGCTTTGCCACGGAGGATGCCGCCGAGGGGCGGGAAGCCTTCAAGGACAAGCGTGCCCCCGTCTTCCGCAGACGGTAATTGCCCTGGGGCGGCGCGATGCCGCTCCGAGGACCTAGCGCATCGTGCGGAACCGAAGGTCCGCGTCAGCGAAAAGTGGACCCGGTTTTCCGCGCCAAGCGATGCGCTCCTCCAGAGAATGAGCTTCGGACCCGAAAGTGAAATCCACTTTCGGGTCCGAAGCTCTAGCCCTGCATTCCGGGGCACACCCGCGGTGCGACAGAGCCATCAGATCTGGTTGAGAGTCGGATTTCTTCAGTAGCAGCGTTTCTTGCGGGAGGAACAGCCGGCAGTCGAAACTCAGCGCGACTGTCACGGCCCGAAATCAACTCAGCCGCGTGATGCCGGATTGAAGGGATAGGCGCGAGGTGGGGACGACCAGCCAGCCATCTTCTTAACGCCGCCTCAGACATGCACATTGCCGAAGGCAAGCTCGCCCTCTCCCTTGGGTTGGCGCAGCGAGGCATAAAGTATCCAGCCATAAAAGATTGTGACGGCCACGATCACTGCCCAGCCCGGCACTGGACCAACGGCTGCATTTCGCACCCATTCCCCGACGGATGTCACGATGTGAGCCTCCATCGCACTGTCTTGCATTCTGATGAATGTGGTCTTGACCAGCCAGGCAAGCAGCAGGATCAGGAACATCCAGCAGTAGTTGCGGCGGAGACGACGTGAGATCGCTTCGTTGAGACCAATCAGAAACAGGGGCTTTCTCAGGTCATCGCCCAGCTTGTGAATCCAATCGTCTGTTGTTCCATCCTCCGGCGAAAAGATCTGCGCATAGTAGTTCCGCTCCATCCGGCGCACACGGTTGCGGTAGACGTCGAAGAAGCGATAGCGGCGCGCTTCGATCACCAACAGCAGCAAGACCAGGATCATGGCGAACAGCAGGACACCATGGTGAGCTGTCGGCGTGGACAATGAAACCGACAGCATGGCGGCCACGACTGTGATGGCCCAGTTGGTGGTGCGGTCAATCCGGTCCCGCCAGCCGGCCATCCGCGCGATCTCGGCGCGATGGTAATGCGCTATGAGGTTGATGAACTCGGTTGGTGTCCCCGGAAAAACAGGCGGCGTAATGGTCGGCTTCAGAGCCGATGTGGCGCGTTGATCGTTTGCCGTCAGCATGGCGTCTCTCCCGGGCCCTGGACCGCGTTCAGGCTGCACTGGTCACGGGAGGGCCATCCAGCTCACGAACGCCCATGGCAAACGCATTATAGCACTTGCGCGGGAGTCTTGGTCACTTTCCGTAAGCCGCCCTCTACGCGCCCATCGTGAAAGCTCTGCAGTTTTCCAAGTCTGCTTGGCGATCCACCTTCAGCCTTTCAGCAGTTATTCTCCCTTTGAAGCACCTCGGCTTCTCATAGAGAGGCGCAGGGGCTCTCCTGTATGTTCGGCCCGGCACTCGTCGTCGGGCCGATTTTCATGGTTGAGGGGATAAAGTTCGCAGGTGGCCTCGAGCGGTCATGCAGGCTGGCCGACCGGCTCCGCGCAGCGGTCGAGGGCGCCGCTCCAGATCCGTCAGCACGAGAGCGACGGCAACCAGGATTGCGCCGACCCACAGGGTGGCGCCGAGCCCGAGGGGTGATGAGACCACCGTGGCCGCCAACCCACGCCCGAAAGCGATGCCGAGATTGAAGGTCGCGATGTTGAGCGCCTAGGCGACATCACCGCGCACGGGCGACACTGCTTAGCGGGCTCGGCAACGTAAATCTGCAGCCCCGGCACATTGGCGAAAGAGAGAAACCGAAGCGCCGCGAGGGTGACGAGCGTCCATACCGGCAGTTATTTCGAAATTTCTGGAAATAGCGCTTGACAGCGCCTGCCAACAGCTTCACGTTATTTCCATGAACATCGAACAAGCAGCCAAGCAGCTCGAAGCGCTCGGGAACACCACCCGGCTCCAGGTTTACCGTACGCTGGTGCGGGCCGGAGAGGCGGGACTGCCCGTCGGGCAGATCCAGGAGCGCCTCAAGATCCCGGCCTCGACGCTCTCGCATCACCTCCAGCGGCTTCTGCTGACCGGACTGGTGACGCAGGAGCGGCAGGCCACGACCCTGATCTGCCGGGCCAGCTACCCGGCGATGAACGGCCTCATCGGCTTCCTGGCCGACGAGTGTTGCGCCGACGCCGGATGCACAACCCAGGCGGAGAACGCCGCCTGATTATTTTTGCCTGCTATTTCCATTGTACCGGAAATAGCGATACAGGAGATGCCGATGCTGCTCCTTCTCTCCTCCCTCCTCGGCCGGGAGTGTCCTGCCCCCACGCATCGCGAGATGCTCTCGCTTGCCGATCTCGGTGATCACATCCTGCGCGACATCGGCCTGCGCCGGACAGACCTCTACGCCGTCCCCGTGGAGCGCCTCCGCCGCGTCTGCTGCACCGGCATGGCGCGGCGTTGGGCCGAGTTCGTCGCCCGCCTTCGCAGCGTCATCGCCCCCGCACCCGTCTCCTGCTGCCGATCCTGACCAAGGAGCCTTCTCATGACCTCGCTTGATAACCTTCCCGTTGCCGTCATCGGCGCAGGCCCGGTCGGCCTCGCCGCCGCCGCCCACCTGATCCGGCGCGGGCTGCCCGTGAAGGTCTACGAGGCTGGCGCCACCGTCGCCGCCAATGTGCGCGACTGGGGGCACGTCCGCCTGTTCTCGCCATGGGAGTACAACACCGACGCGGAGGCGCGCGCCCTGCTCCGGTCCCATGGTTGGCAGGAGCCGCCGGGCGAGGCGATGCCGACGGGAGCAGACCTCTATGAAGCCTATCTCAATCCGCTGGCCGCGACGCCCGAGATGGCGGCCGCGATCGAGACTGGTGCCAAGGTGACAGCCATCACCCGCCGGGGTGCCGACAAGGTTCTCAGCAAGGGCCGCGAGACCAGGGCCTTCGTGCTCGCCGTATCGGACGGCAACGGTGCGATACGGCGCGACCTGGCGCGGGCGGTGATCGACGCCTCCGGCACGTGGACGGCCCCGAATCCTTTGGGGGCGGGCGGGATCCTCGCCGAGGGCGAGGCCGAGTATGCCGGGCATATCGCCTACGGCATTCCGGACGTGCTCGGACGCGACCGCGCGGCCTACGAGGGCAGGACGACGCTGGTGGTCGGCGCCGGGCACTCGGCCGCCAACGTGCTCCTCGACCTCGCCCGACTGGCGGAGCGCAATCCCGCGACCTCCATCGTGTGGGCGACCCGCGGGGAGAATCTGATGCGGGTCTACGGCGGCGGCCGGGCCGACCAGCTCCCGGCGCGGGGCGAACTCGGCTCCAACCTCAAGGCGCTCGTCGACAGCGGACGAGTTACCCTGGTGGCCGGGCTCTCCGTGGTCCGCGTCAGGGCCGTTGGCGGGCAGGTCGTGGTCGAGGGCGAAACGGCACAGGGCACCCGCGAGGTTGGCCCGATCGACCGGATCGTGGCCGCCACCGGACAGCGCCCGGACCTCAATCTCACACGCGAGCTGCGGCTCGACCTCGACTCGTGGCTGGAGAGCTCGAAGGCGCTCGGGCCGCTGATCGACCCGAACCTGCATTCCTGCGGATCCGTCCCGCCGCACGGTCATCGCGAGCTCGCCCATCCCGAGCCGGGCTTCTACACGGTCGGCATCAAGAGCTATGGCCGCGCCCCGACCTTCCTGATGCTCACCGGGTACGAGCAGGTGCGTTCGGTCGTGGCGGCGATTGCCGGTGATCTGGCCGCAGCGGACGACATCCACCTCGTGCTGCCGGAGACGGGCGTATGCTCGACGAACCTTCCTGCGGATGCGGCGACCGCATCGTCGGGATGCTGCGGCGGGCCTGCCCCTGCAGAGGTCGATGCCTGCTGCGCTGCGGATGCCGAGGCAAAAGCCGAGGGCAAGTCGGGCTGCGGCTGCGGCCCTATGGATATGCCGGATCGGAAGGTCTCGGAGAAGATTGCTGAACTGGCCTGCTGCTGTTGAGATCCGCAGGTGTCCCAGTCATTGAGCGAAGCCGTCGCCGGAAGTTCAGCGACATCGAAGCCGAGCCAGAGGGTGGTCATCACCACCCTCGGCCTCACCCAGATCCTCGCCTGGGGGCTCGTCCTTCTACCTGCCCGCCGTGCTCGCCCAGCCGATCGCCGCCGACACGGGCTGGTCGCGCCCCGGGTCGGGCACGCCATCGACGCGAAGGGCGGCATCGGGTCAGACCCTGAAGATCCCTTTGGGGAAAGTCTGCCTGGGGCCGGGCGAGTAGACCAAAGCGTTACTTCCGGGACGCGAGAGATTGGAGACATTCACCTGAACGTCCAAGCAGGAAAGGGATGAGTTGGCCTCTTCCCGGCTTTACCGTGTCATCTTGCGCAGTGGTGGCAGACCCGACCCGCTACGCCAAGGCCGAGCCTGCATCGACGTCGAACTTCACGCCTTGGGCAAGGGGGAGCGTGCGGCCGTAGTTGATGGTGTTGGTCTGACGACGCATGTAGCCGCGCCAGGCATCCGACCCGCTCTCGCGTCCTCCGCCGGTCTCCTTCTCCCCACCGAAGGCCCCTCCGATCTCCGCGCCCGAGGGGCCCATGTTGACGTTGGCAATGCCGCAATCCGACCCGGCAGCGGAGAGGAAGCGCTCCACCTCGCGGATGTCGGTCGCGAAAATGGAGGAGGACAATCCCTGCGGCACTCCGTTCTGGAGCGCGATGGCTTCGTCAAGGTCGCGGTACTTGAGCACGTACAGGATCGGCGCGAAGGTTTCCTCCACCACGGGGCCGGTCTGCTCCGGCATCTCCACCAGCGCCGGACGGACGTAGAAGGACGCCTCTCCGTTCACCTTCACCCGCTCGCCGCCATGAACGATCCCGCCACAGGCTCTCGCTGCGTCAAGACTTCTCTCCATTGCCTCGAAGGCACCGCGGTCGATCAGCGGCCCCACGAGCGCGTCACTGTCGATGGGGCTGCCGACCGAGATCCCTTGGTAGACCGAGACGAGCTTCGGCACCAACGCGTCATAGACGCTCTCATGAACGATGAGGCGTCGGAGCGTCGTGCAACGCTGGCCGGCCGTGCCCATGGCGCCGAAGGCGACGGCACGGAGCGTCAGATCGAGGTCGGCCGAAGGAGTGACGATGGAGGCATTGTTACCGCCGAGCTCCAGGATCGCCTTTCCGAACCTGCGGGCGACCCGCTCGCCCACCGCGCGCCCCATCCGGGTCGATCCGGTGGCGGAGACGACGGGCACGCGTGCATCGTCGACCAGCAGCTCACCGATGTCGCGGCCGCCGATGAGCAGGGTGCTCAGCCCCTCCGGTGCGTCGCCGAAGCGCCGCACGGCCCGGCGGAACAAGGCGTCTACGGCAAGCGCCGTCAGTGGCGTCTTCTCGGACGGCTTCCACACCACCGAGTCACCGCAGATGAAGGCGAGCGCCGCATTCCACGACCAGACGGCCACGGGGAAGTTGAAGGCGGAGATGACGCCGACCACGCCGGCGGGATGCCACTGCTCAGTCAATCGATGGTCGGGCCGCTCGGACTGGATCGTCAGTCCGTAGAGCTGGCGGGAGAGACCGACCGCGAAGTCGCAGATGTCGATCATCTCCTGGACCTCCCCGAGGCCCTCGGAGATGACCTTGCCGACCTCGAGGGTCACGAGCCGCCCGAGCGCTTCCTTGTTGGCGCGCAGTTCCTCGCCCAGAAGGCGCACGAGTTCGCCGCGGCGAGGTGCCGGAACACTTCGCCACTGGAGAAAGGCAGCCTGCGACCGGGCGATGGTCTCGCGGGCCTCCGCAGCGCTGACCTCGGCAACATTGGCGATCGCCTCGCCAGTGATCGGTGAACGCACCTCGAGCGTGTCGCCGGTGAAGCGGTTGATGGAGACGCCAAACTGTCGGAGGAGGCCGTGGACCTCGGTAGTAATGGAGGATCGGGACATCTTGGAACCCTTTGTCGAAATGAAGAGGATGGCGATTGAACGGCTTGCTTACGTGTCGCGGTTGTCAGAGGCGGTCCGTGGCGGCATGAGCGATCTGGGCCCCGACCTCGTAATAGGTTTCCTTGACCGCCCGGTACCGGACCGGCTCGGGATCGGTCAGCGGCAGCGGCAGATCAGCCTCGGCGATCTCGCCCAGGACAAGCCGCGCAAGCGTGCGCCCGAAGGTGGTTCCCGGCGCGATGCCGCGGCCGTTGTAGCCGCTGAACGAGACCACGTTCCGGGCCAGCCTGTGGAACCGCGGCAAGTTGTTGGTGGTCATGCCGATGCTGCCGTACCACTCGTATTCGAACTCAACGTCTGCGAGCTGGGGGAACAGCTTTCGGAGTGCACGGCGACCCCAGTTGGGATGGATGGAGCGGCCCGGCCCCCGAAGTGCACCGACGCTGCCAAAGACAAGCCGCCCCTGCTGGTCGAAGCGGAAGGAGCTCAGGATCTCCTTCGTGTCCCAGACACCCTGCCGCTCCGGCAGGATCGTGTTATGCAGGTTGTCGCCAAGCGGCCTGGTGGCAAGATTGAAATAGGGAAGATGCACGAGCTCGGCGCGGATCTGCGGCCACACGCTGGTCGTGTAGGCGTTCGTGGCGACGATCACCCACCTGGCCCGCACGGAGCCGCCCCCGGTGCGCACCAGCCATCCGCTATCGGCCTCCTGCGCGTCCACCACGGGGCTTGAGGTGAAGATCCGGGCTCCCGCCTTGATTGCCGCCGCGGCGAGCCCGCGGGCATAGGCCAACGGCTGTATGGTTCCGGCGCGAAGGTCGAGCAGCGAGCCGGTATAGGCGGTGGTACCAACCTTGCGAGCCGTCTCCTCCGCATCGAGCAGGTGCACCGGTGCGCCCCGTGCCTGCCATTGCCGCGCCCGCTCCTGGAGTTCGGCAAAGCCTTTGACGCCGACCGCGCAGTGGAGCGTGCCGGTGCGCTCGATCTCGCAGGCAATGGCGTGTTTCTCGACCAGTTCGAACACAAGCCTTGGCGCGTCGCCAAGCAGGTGAAGCAGACGGTTGCCGTAGACCTCGCCCAGTTCACCCGGTAGGTCGTCAGGCATCACCCACATGCCGGCATTGACGAGGCCGACATTGCGTCCCGAACCGCCGAAGCCGATCTCGACGCCCTCCAGGACCACCACGGACGCACCTGCCTCTGCGAGATGGAGCGCCGCGGAAAGGCCGGTGAAACCCGCGCCGACCACCACGACGTCGGCGGTCATATCGGCCGAGAGAGGTGATGTGGGAGGGGCCGGGGGAGCCGAGCGTTCCCAGAGGCCGTGGCTGCGTGGATCGTTTCTCATGCGGATTATCCTTCAAGATGCGGAAGACGTGGTCAGGCCGCAGATGACTGACGCCCGTCCCGCAGGGCTGCCCGAACCGCCTCGATCGAGCGTGCCTGCGCCTGCTCGTAGAGGGAGAACTCGTCCAGGACGGACGCTCCCAGCGCCGCCTCGAAGGCATCGCGGTTGGCATTGGCCGAATAGCTCTTCTGCTCCGTGCCGCCGAGGTTGGACTGGAAGATGCCGGCTGCGCTGACGGGCAGAAAGTCCTCGTAGACAATCGGATCGGCCTTCACGTGACCGGCTGCGATCAGGTCGTCCATGATCATCAGGTCCAAGCCGGAAGCGGCGGCGCCGGACTCCGTCAATGAATACCGGAAGAAGCCGAGCTCCCGCGCGCGGATCCCCTCATAGCTGTCCGGGAAGCGCCGGAAAGCCTCGGCGAGCCGGGTGGGATAGTCCGAGAATGAATTGCCTGCGCTCCCTTCATCGCGAACCGAGGCCAGCAGTTCGTCGTAGAGCGCACGACCCTTGCGCGTGAGCGCGATACCGCGTTGCTCGATCTCACCGAAGCGGGCGGTATGGGTGCCGCTCTGGGCATCCCCCTCCCCTTTGAACAGGATCGGCTCCTCCAGCGCCTTGAAGCTGGTCTGGCGCAGGAGAATGGGACAAGCGCGGGTCGGCGGCCCCTCGATCACCGCCTTGGCGGCGATGCCCCGCTTGGGCATGCCTGCTTGAACGGCATCGATATCCAGGGTGCGCGGGGTCAGGTGATTGATATGCGGCCCCTTGAAGCTCACGACATCCGCGATCAGGCGGTGGGCATCGTGAAGCTTTTTGTAGGTATTGGCGTCGACCGTCGCCTCGCTGTGCCAGCGGAAGGTCTCGAGCGCCTCGCGTACGAACTCCTCCGCCTCAGGTTGCGTCAGCCCGCCTGCTGTCTCGAACCTCTCGATGAGCCGGAGTGCGCCGTCCGTAAAGATTTGCCGCCGCTCCAGGATAGCCGCCGCCTCGCTACGCAGAGCCTCGTCTTCGATGAGTTCCAGACGCAGCAGCGAGGTGAAGACGCGGAACGGGTTTCTCCCAAGGGAGGCATCATCGATGGGCCGGAAGGCCGTCGAATGGACCGGCACTCCGGCGACAGAGAGGTCATAGTAGCCGACCGGCGCCATTCCCATGACGGCAAACAGGCGCCGCATGGTCGCAAGCTCATCGGCCGTGCCAAGCCGGATCGCTCCATGCCTCTCAAGGTCCAGCCGCTCCAGCTCATCCGCCCGGGCGAGTTGCTCCTTCAGGTCCGGGTTGGCAGCCAAGGTCGCGGCATTCACGTCGGCGACCAGCTCCATGAGGGTTCCGTACTGCGGGACCTCGGCCCGGTACATGTCGGACATGGCCCGCGAGAACATCGTGCGGACGTCATCGGAGCTGACGAATTTCCTGCTGCGCATCATGGCGCCCCTACCTTGCCGTTGTGAGGTCCGGCCTATCCTGACCTCATTCCCTCCTGTAATCAGATCGCTAAGATCTTGATCGGGATCAAACCAGTTTTGGTCATGGAGTCATTGACAAAGGTAATGACGTGAGCACAGCGCGCCGCTTTCTGCCGTCCATGTCGCTGTTGCGGGCCTTCGAGGCCGCTGCCCGGCTCCAGAGCTTCACGGCGGCAGCCGCCGAGCTCAACCTGACGCAAGGCGCGATCAGCCGGCAGATCCGGGTACTCGAGGAATTGCTCGGATCCGACCTGTTCCTGAGGGAGCGGCAGACGGTCCGCCTCACCCCGGCCGGGGAAACCTATGCCCGCGAGATCAGGGAAGCGCTCAGGCGCATCTCCAGCGCCACGCTCAGCTTCCGCGCCAACCCGAAGAGCGGCACGCTCAACCTCGCGATCCTGCCGACCTTCGGAACCCGCTGGCTGGCCCCTCGCCTTCCTGGATTCCTGCGGGACAACCCCGGGATCACGATCAATCTGACGACCCGTCTCGCTCCATTCGACTTCAGCCTGGAACAGGCAGACGCCGCCATCCACTTCGGAGGTCCGGACTGGCCGGGCGCCGAGCTCGAGTTCCTGATGAGCGAGACGGTCGTGCCGGCCTGCAACCGCTCGCTCCTGGAAGAGTACAAATTCGAGAAGCCGAGCGACCTTCTGAGGGCTCCGCTCCTGCACCTCGTTTCACGGCCGGATGCCTGGGAGCGCTGGTTCATGATGCACGAAGCGCTCACCGAACCGCTCCATGGCATGCTGTTCGACCAGTTTGCGACGGCGGCCCAGGCGGCGATCTCAGGGCTTGGCCTGGCGCTTCTCCCTGAATTCCTGATCCGGGATGAACTGGCGCGAGGGGATCTTGTCAGGGCCTTGGACATGCCGATGAAGAGCACAGAGCAGTACTACCTTGCTTGGCCCTCAAACCGCTCCTCCTATGCGCCGCTGATGGCATTCCGGCAGTGGATTGTTCATGAGGCGCAAGGTGTCAAACTTTGAAATTCCGGCCTCTCAACGAACGTCAGCTCCGATCACCGATAGCACTCGGAAGGATCCTGAACAGGTCAGGTATATCTGCTAACTTGGTCGAGCGACAATCTAACCCGTAAACGGTGTGCCGATGCTCGCTTCTATAGAGAGCGCATCGTTCGACGCGGACCTTCGGTTCCGCACGAGGCGCTAGCTGGTGTCAGCACCTATCTCTCCAGTCAGGTTACGGATTGATCGATTGTGCCTCCCTTAAGCGATGGGGAGAAGCGTCCAATCAAGTGATGTCTTTCACCGGGATAGGTAATCCGCGCCTCAGTCACGAAGGCGCCTGCCTGCCAGGTCCGCCGCTCCAGCACGAGACACGCCGCTCCCGTTTGAATCTGAAGTCTCTTCGCCATCGCGCTGTCGGCATTGACTGCGCGCACGATGTGCTCCGCATCCGTCCATGGCACGCGCCGCAGAAGCCAGGTGCCGGGCGGGTCGGCCTTGAAAGGCTCCTCGTCCGCCTCGGGCACGGTAGCGAGATTGATCAGGCGCTGCTCGAAAGCCTGCGCCACGTCATTCATCACGTGAAGCGTGGAGAGGCAGAGCATCTCGGTGCCCGCCGGCAGCCCTGTGCGCTGCGCGGCGGCAGCATCGATGGGCTTGATGGAGCGGTGCAGGATCTTGAAGCGATATTCGGTGCCCGCGCGGGCCGCTTCGAGAGCGAAATCCTGGATCTGCAGCACCGCCTGCTGGCTGCTCGGCTCCGCCACGACCGAGCCTGCCCGGCGCCGGCGGGTGATGAGACCGTTGGCAGCCAGTGTCGACATCACCTTGTTCACGGTCATGCGCGAGCAGCCATATTCGGCCATCAGCTCATGCTCGAAGGGGATGCGATGGCCCGGAGGCCACTCGCCGGACATGATCCGGGCCTCGAGATCTTCGCGGATGCGCTGATGCAGATGTTTCATGCCGGACGGCTCTTCTCTCATGCCAGGATGCGGCCGATCGCTCGCGTATAGCGGGCGCGGATCGCGTCGCGATTTACATGCCGGCCTCTCCTTACCATGGCTTGGCCTGCAACGAGCACTGTATCGATCACAGCCTTGCCTGCGACGAAGACGTAAGAGTCGATCCAGCGATCTCCGGAAACAGCGGCAAGATCGGGGTGATCTGCGTCGAGCACCACGAGATCGGCGCGATGCCCTGCGGCAATCGCACCGATGCGGCGGCCAAGAGCCTGGGCTCCGCCCGACAGCGCTTTTTCGTAGAGGCTGCGCCCTGTCGATTGGCCCTCGCGTTCGGCGAGGACGTTGCGGGCGCGGTGCTTGAGGCGCTGGCTGTACTCGAACTGCTTGAGTTCTGCCGGAGCCGAAATCTCGATGTTGGAATCGGATCCGATGCCGAAATGCCCTCCGCCAGCGAGGTAATCGATGCCTTCGAAGGTTCCGTCGCCCAGATTGGCTTCGGTGATGGGGCACAGGCCAACCACCGCACCGCTCATAACAATGCCCTTGATCTCCTGCGCATCAAGATGCGTGGCATGGATCAGGCACCAGCGTTGATCCACAGGCGCATGATCGAGCAGCCACGCGACCGGGCGGCGGCCCGACCATGCAAGGCAATCTTCCACCTCCTTCACCTGCTCGGCGACATGGATATGAATTGGCCCCTCGCCTGTCCTCGCGACGACTTCGCTCAGGCTCTCGGGAGTGACGGCGCGCAGGCTGTGCGGCGCGATGCCGACGACAGCATCGTGGAGATTGGTCACAGCCTTGCGAGCCCCCTCCAGAAGGCGTGAATAGCTCTCGACATCGTTGATGAACCGCCGCTGTCCTTCGGCAGGTGCGGCCCCGCCGAATCCACCCTGTGCGTAGAAGACCGGAAGAAGGGTCAGGCCCATGCCGGTCTCCTGCGCCGCGGCTGCAATGCGCCCGGAGAGCTCCGCGATATCGGCATAGGGCCGGCCGTCCGTATCGTGGTGGAGGTAGTGGAACTCGGCGAGCGAGGTGAACCCGCCTTCCAACATCTCCATCATCGCGAAGGCCGCGATAGCCTCTATATCGTCCGGCGTGAGCCTCCCGAGGAAGCGGTACATCACCTGCCGCCAGGTCCAGAAGCTGTCCCCTTCCGGCCCTCGGGTTTCGGCAAGCCCCGCCATGCCACGTTGGAAAGTGTGGCTGTGCAGGTTCGGCAATCCGGGCAACGCGATGCCGGTGACGCGCTCGCGGTCCTCGCGAGGGGAATCCCGATGCACGCCAGCAATCACGCCGTCCTCGATATCAAGACCGACATTCCGGGCCCAGCCTTCAGGAAGGAGGGCATGATCGAGGATGAGCCTGCGCATCGCTGACACCTTTGCTGTGAAGCGGCCCCTGAACCCAGGACGCCTGCAGCCGCCAAAAAGCCATGCCGACGCCCAACCATCAGAGCCGATCGAATACGTCTAGACAATATCGATCTTCTGCGATTATGTATAGACATTATCGCGAACACACCGGAGCAGAGACATGCGCTTCGACCGGGTCTGGTTCAACGCTCGCCTCGCCACGCTGGTCGGCGACGACCTTGGCATCATCGAAAACGGAGCCGTTGCCGCCAAGGATGGCCGCATCGCCTTTGCCGGACCGGCCCATGATCTCCCGACCGATGAGGATGCGGTCGAGCGGATCGACTGTGACGGGCGCTGGATCACCCCCGGTCTCGTCGACTGCCACACCCACCTCGTCTTCGGCGGCGACCGGGCGCATGAATTCGAGCTGCGTCTGAAGGGCGCGAGCTATGAGGAGATCGCCCGCGCCGGCGGCGGCATCGTCTCCACCGTGAAGGCGACCCGTGCGGCGAGCGAGGACGAGCTTGTTTCGAGCGCCCTGCCCCGCCTCGACCATCTTATCGCCGAAGGCTGCACCACCATTGAGATCAAGTCGGGCTACGGTCTCGACCTTGAGACGGAGGCCCGGTGCCTGCGCGCAGCGCGGCGCCTTGCCGAGGAGCGCCCCGTTTCCGTCACCACCTCCTTCCTCGGCGCCCACGCCCTGCCGCCGGAGGCGAATGGCGACAAGGATGCATTCATCGAGAAGATCTGCACCGAGATGCTGCCCGTTCTTGCTCGCGAAGGATTGGCTGATGCAGTCGATGCCTTCTGCGAAGGCATTGCGTTTTCTCCCGAACAGACCGCGCGCGTTTTCGATGCGGCAAAGGCGCTCGGGTTGAAGATCAAACTTCATGCCGACCAGCTTTCCAATCTGCACGGCGCGAAGCTCGCTGCCGATTATGGAGCTCTTTCTGCCGATCATCTCGAATTCACGGATGAGGAAGGCGCCACCGCGATGGCGAAGGCCGGCACGGTCGCGGTGCTGCTGCCGGGTGCGTTCTACATGCTGCGAGAGACACAGGTTCCACCGGTCGCCGCCTTCCGCAGGCATGGCACCCATATGGCGCTGGCGACCGATTGCAATCCCGGCACCTCGCCGCTGACCTCGCTCCTGCTCACCATGAACATGGGTGCGACCCTGTTCCGCCTGACGGTCGAGGAATGCATTGCCGGCGTAACGCGCGAGGCGGCGCGCGCCCTTGGTCGCCTCGACACCATCGGCACCCTGGAACCCGGAAAGTCCTGCGATCTCGCAATCTGGAACATCGAACGGCCGGCGGAGCTCGTCTACCGCATCGGCTTCAATCCGCTTCATGCCCGCATCTGGAGGGGACAGTGACACAACCCGTAATGCTTCACCCCGGCTCCGTTGCCCTGACCGACTGGCGCCGCGTCTATTTCGGCGCTGACGTTGCCCTCGATCAGGATTGCCGCGCTTCCGTCGAAGCAGGAGCCAAGACCATCGAGGTCATCGTCGCCAAAGGCGATCCGGTCTATGGCATCAACACGGGCTTCGGAAAGCTCGCGAGCGTGCGCATCGGCTCCGAGGATCTCGCGACACTCCAGCGCAACATCGTGCTCTCCCATGCGGCGGGCGTCGGCGAGCCACTACCGGTTTCAGTGGTGCGGCTCGTCATGTCTCTCAAGCTCGCGAGCCTCGCACAGGGCGCGTCGGGCGTACGCTGGTCCACCATCGAGCATCTGACGGCCTGCCTTAAGGCAAATCTCATTCCCGTCATTCCCGGCCAGGGATCTGTCGGCGCCTCGGGCGACCTTGCTCCCCTGGCCCATATGACGGCGGCGCTCATGGGTGTCGGCGAGTTCTTCGTTGATGGTGCGCGCATGCTGGCGGAGGCTGCACTCGCACGGGCAGGGCTTACACCGCTGACGCTCGGCCCCAAGGAAGGGCTGGCGCTTCTCAACGGCACACAGGTCTCGACCGCTCTGGCGCTGGCAGGTCTCTTCGAAGCCGAGCGCGTATTCCGCGCTGCACTCGTCACGGGAGCGCTCGCGACCGATGCCGCCAAAGGCTCCGACGGACCGTTCGACGAACGCATCCAGAAGCTGCGGCGCCATCGTGGGCAGATCGAGGTCGCCACGTCCCTGCGGGCTTTGATGCAGGGCAGCGCCATTCGCGCCTCGCATTTGACGAACGACGATCGTGTGCAGGACCCCTATTGCCTACGCTGCCAGCCCCAGGTGATGGGCGCGGTGCTCGACCTGCTGCGTCAGGCCGGCGAGACGCTCGCTACGGAAGCAAACGGCGTCTCCGACAACCCGCTCGTCTTCTCCGAAACCGGGGAGGTTATCTCAGGCGGCAACTTCCATGCAGAGCCCGTCGCTTTCGCGGCCGATATGATCGCGATGGCGCTGTGCGAGGTCGGCTCTCTCGCCGAGCGGCGCATCGCCATGCTGGTCGATCCGACCCTCTCAGGGCTGCCCGCGTTCCTCACGCCGAAGCCGGGACTTAACTCCGGCTTCATGATCCCGCAGGTCACGGCCGCCGCTCTCGTCTCGGAGAACAAGCAGCGCGCCTATCCGGCGAGCGTCGACTCGATCCCGACCTCGGCCAATCAGGAGGATCACGTGTCCATGGCAACTCATGGCGCGCGGCGTCTCCTGCCGATGGCGGCGAATACCGCGAATGTCATCGGCATCGAGCTGCTGGCTGCTGTCCAGGGCTGCGACTTCCATGCTCCCATGAAGTCCAGCGAGCGCCTGGAGCGTGCCCGCACCCTGCTGCGCTCGAAGGTTCCGCATCTCGATGACGACCGGCACATGGCTCCCGACATGGAACGAGCCACGGCGCTCGTCGCATCCGGTGCACTGGCCGAAGCCGTGGGCGGCGATGTGCTGCCGCTTGTGACGGATGAGGCTCTGTCATGAGCAGCGAGCATCCCGACTGGCTCACCGTGATCCGCGGCGAGGCACCTCTCGTGGTGAGCCTGCCGCATACGGGCACCGAGATTCCGCCCGAATATGAGCGCGGACTCGTCTTACCCTGGCTCGCGCGCAAGGATGCGGATTGGTGGATCGAGCGGCTTTACGATTTCGCTGCCGGTCTTGGTGCGACCGTGATCCGCACTGCGATCTCCCGCACCGTGATCGACGTGAACCGCGACCCCTCCGGCGTGTCTCTCTATCCCGGACAGGCGACGACGGAACTCTGCCCCACCACCACCTTCGACGGTGAGCCGCTCTACGAGCCGGGAGCGGAGCCGAGTGCGGATGATATCGCCGTACGCCGCGCCCGCTTCTTCGATCCGTATCACACGAGTTTGCGATCCGAGATCGAGCGGCTGCGGACGCAGCACGCCAACGTGGTGGTCTATGACTGCCACTCGATCCGCTCGGTCATTCCGCGCCTGTTCGACGGCACGCTGCCCCACTTCAACATCGGCACCAATGGCGGCACCACCTGCGCGCATCCCTTGAGTGAAGCGATCGAAACGATCTGCGCGAGCAGCGGATTCAGTCATGTGGTCAACGGACGCTTCAAGGGCGGCTACATCACACGCAGCCTCGGCCGGCCTGAAGCCGGAGTTCATGCCGTCCAGATGGAGCTTGCCTGCCGCGGCTACATGAAGGAGCCGCTGGGCTCCGTCACCGAGGGCCAGTGGCCAACGCCGTACGACGAGGCCTATGCCGCTCCCATGCGTGCAGCACTGACCCGCATTCTCCAAACCTGTCTCACCTTTGCCCATTCCAAAGCCTGATCGAGGATCCGTCCCATGACCCGCATCGACAACGCCCGCGTGATCCGCGCTCCCCATGGCACCGAACTGTCGGCCAAAAGCTGGTTGACGGAGGCGCCACTTCGCATGTTGATGAACAATCTTGATCCCAACGTTGCCGAGAAGCCCGGCGAACTCGTCGTTTATGGCGGCATCGGCCGTGCCGCCCGCGACTGGGAGAGTTTCGACCGCATCGTGGCCGCGCTGAAGAACCTGGAAGCGGACGAGACGCTGCTCGTACAATCGGGCAAGCCCGTCGGCGTCTTCCGCACGCATCCAGATGCCCCGCGCGTGCTGATCGCCAATTCCAATCTCGTGCCGCACTGGGCCACCTGGGACAAGTTCCATGAGCTCGATCGCAAGGGGCTCATGATGTATGGCCAGATGACGGCCGGATCCTGGATCTACATCGGCACGCAGGGCATCGTGCAGGGCACCTACGAGACCTTCGTGGAGGTGGGCCGCCAGCACTACAACGGCGATCTCTCCGGCCGCTGGATTCTCACCGGAGGCCTCGGCGGAATGGGCGGCGCGCAGCCGCTCGCCGCCACCATGGCCGGCGCCTCCTGCCTTGCGGTCGAGTGCCAGCCGAGCCGCATCGAGATGCGCCTGCGCACTGGCTATCTCGACCGGCGAGCCGATACCCTCGACGAGGCGCTCGCCATCATTGAGCAATCCTGCCGCGACAGGAAGCCGGTCTCCGTCGGCCTCCTCGGCAATGCCGCCGAGATCTTTCCCGAGATCTACCGGCGCGGCATTCGCCCCGATGCGGTGACCGACCAGACCTCCGCGCACGATCCCATCAACGGCTACCTGCCGAGGGGCTGGACGCTCGCGGAATGGGAGGCCAAGCGCGAGACCGATCCCAAGGCCGTGGAGCATGCCGCCAAGCAATCCATGGCCGAGCATGTGCGCGCCATGCTGGACTTCTACAAGGCGGGCGTGCCGACGCTCGATTACGGCAACAACATCCGCCAGATGGCGAAGGAGGAAGGCGTCGAGAACGCGTTCGACTTCCCGGGTTTCGTGCCGGCCTATATCCGCCCGCTTTTCTGCCGCGGCATCGGGCCATTCCGCTGGGCTGCGCTCTCGGGCGATCCGGAGGATATCTTCAAGACCGACGCCAAGGTGAAGGAACTGCTGCCCGACAACAAGCATCTGCACAACTGGCTCGACATGGCGAAGGAGCGCATCAAGTTCCAGGGCCTGCCGGCCCGCATCTGCTGGGTCGGCCTCGGCGACCGCCACCGCCTCGGCCTCGCCTTCAACGAGATGGTCGCTAAAGGCGAGCTGAAGGCACCCATCGTGATCGGCCGCGATCATCTCGATTCCGGTTCGGTTGCGAGCCCGAACCGCGAGACGGAAGCCATGAAGGACGGCTCGGACGCGGTCTCCGACTGGCCGCTGCTCAACGCGCTTCTCAACTGCGCTTCCGGCGCCACCTGGGTGTCGCTGCACCACGGCGGCGGCGTCGGCATTGGCTTCTCGCAGCATTCGGGCATGGTGATCGTCTGCGACGGCACCCCCGAAGCCGCCAAGCGCATCGAGCGCGTGCTCTGGAACGACCCGGCCACCGGCGTGATGCGCCATGCGGATGCGGGCTACGATATCGCCGTCGACTGCGCCCGCGAGTTCGGTCTCAACATGCCGAGCCTGCGGTGATGAAAGCACGCGTCATCCGTCATCGCGATCTCGTCCGCGTTCCGTGGAAGAATGGCGGCGGCACCACCGCGGAGGTCGCCGCTTTTCCGGAAGGCTCGAGCTTCGAGAACTTCAGCTGGCGCATCAGCATGGCGGATGTGGCATCGGACGGGCCGTTTTCGGTCTTTCCAGGGATCGACCGCACGTTGATCTTGGTCGAAGGTGGCGACCTCGAGCTCGAGGTGGAAGGCATAGTCTATACGCTCGACGGAACGTCGCCCAAGCTCTCCTTCTCCGGCGATGACATGACCTGCGGTCGGCTCTCCTCAGGACCGATCCGCGATCTTAACGTCATGACGCGGCGTGAACAGTTCCGGCACCACACACGGTTTGTGGAATCCGGTGTGGCGCTGCTGTCGGAACAGACCGTGACAGCATTCCTTGTTGTGCTTGATGGCTCCCTTGACGTGACGCTCGGTTCAACGATCCATTCGCTCCAGCGTCTCGACACCCTTGCCCTGGAAGCGACACATGATCTCATTCTGCTCTCCGGGAACGGACGCATGATCCTTATCGAGATCGCACCTGACGCTTCGCCCTAAAAGATAGATTCTGGGGCAGGATACTCAAAACAGCACCCGAATGTGTTTCACGGCGGCAGGGCCCTTCAAGCTGGCGAGCCCTGTTAATCGTATGTTAACCATGTTGGCCTGAGCATGGACTTTCTGATCCGGTTGAGTGGACCGGCACACTCCCACAAGGCAGCCGAGGCGCGGATGTACCGTCTCGTTCTGCTTTGGGGAGGCGATTGCTTCAGTGCGTTAAATGCTCCCTAACCACGATTGCAGCAGCACCTGACCCTTTTCCAGGCGAACGGCGCTTCCCTCGTGCCTGAACGGAAGGAGACAGTTCATGACCATTCTCGATCCAATCTCCGGGAATCAGGTCACGATTGACGTGACCGACAAAAAGCGCCGTTGAGTTCGGCACTCCTTGCCTGAAGTCTCGCGCCTCGCAATCCTCGCCGTTCCTATGACAAGGACGGCAACGAGATTGTGCCCATGGACCTCGCCAGCATGCGAGAATACGGAGCCCGCTCGGTTGAAGCCACCTGCCAGACGCTCGGTTGTGGCCAAGAGGCTATCGTGAACATGGATGGACGGCCGGATGAGATATCCGTTCCCGACATTGGGTTGAAGCTCAAGTGCTCCAGGTGCGGGAGCAGGGACATCAAGATCATTCCCGATTGATCGAACCGGAAGCCGCAGATGGGGCTTCGGCAGGGGCTGGGCCTGTCGTCTGATGCTGGAGTGATGTGCTCCCGTGACCCTCGTGCTACGGGTACTCACCCTCCAGCGTAAAGCCAGCCTTCAACACGACCTGATAATGGCGGACCTCACCGTTCTCGACCTGGCCCCGGGTCTGCACGACCTCGAACCAGCGCAGGTTCCTGAGAGTCTGATCCGCGCGCTTGATAGCGGTTTGGATGGCATCCTCGATGCTGGTCTCAGATGAACCAACGAGTTCAACCACCTTATAGATATGGTCAGACATCTGGATGCTCCCGGCTGTTCCTACCGGGAGAAGGTAGGGCGCTGCCTGAGGCCCACTAGAGCCTTTTTCGGTGAAGTGGCTCCGGTTCACCGTCAAAAATGCGGCCCGGCAAAGACGAGAGCCGATTCCAGGCCAATGGAAACAGCTCCAGTCCACTTAATGACGAGAGCGGATCGGCTCGTAACCCCTCCATGTCTCGGCTCTCTGCAGGTCACGGTAGCCGATTGAGGAGTTGCGACCACCGCTCCGGTAGAGGTTCTTGTACGCTGACGTCATATACGAGGGCCAACTCTCGCCCGAGGTGAGCCATGAGATCCGCATATGCAATTGGAGCTGGTGTATAAAGTCTTCTGCTCCAGATGCTCTCGTTGGCCAACATGACGGGATGATCCATTCGGAACCGGGTGCGACTGTCACTTCCATCAGCTGGATAGTAATTGTGATCCCGCCGCTGCCACGGCGGCCCGTGACCTGGCACCGAACACCCGAAACAGCGCCGCCATGTGTATCTTGACCGTTCCTTCGCCGAGTTTCAGGTCGCGGGCAATTTCCTTGTTTGATTTGCCTTGCATCAGAAGCTCAAGAACCTCCCTCTGGCGCGGGGTCAGGTTGTCGATCGGGGGCTTCACCGGCGGCACGGATTGCAGCACCTGCACGCCCTCCGAGGCAGGTCGGATCGAAGCAACAATTGGCGGAACATAAATGTGGCCATCCATGATCAGCCTCAGCGCCGCTGTCAGTTGAGCTGGGCCGATCGCCTTCGGCACATAGCCGTGAACACCGGCTTCCAGGGCTGCAAGGACATCCTGCTTCTCGTGCGACTTCGACAGGACCGCCAGCCGAAGATTCGGGAAGCAGTCCCGCACTGCCGTCAGGCAGGCAACACTCTTGATTCCAGGCAGCGCATCATCAAACAGCGCGAGCGATTTCTTGGGCTTGTGAGAGAGTTGCTCCATGGCCTCGTCAAGAGAGGCGGCTTGAACAATGTCGGTAAATCCAAGCTGATCCGTCAAAATCGTCTTAAGAGCCAGCCGGAGGTATTCGTTCCTGCCGGCGACCAACGCGACTTGGTCAGCCTTGTCCATTGCCTTTCTCCTTTGGGAGTACCCATAAAGCCATAGTTAGGAATGCATGCGGAGGCGCGCGGGTTCCTTAGGACAGATAACCGGAGGAGAGGAATCGGATTAGGCCATTTAGCCGGATAGGCAGCGGAGCTCTATCGGCCTACCAAAGGCACGGCGCAGCAATGAAACATCAGACGGCAGGGACCCAGATGGGGATCTACTATTTCCATATCCGGGACGAATTCGGCCTGATCGAGGATCAGGATGGGATCGAACTGCCCGATCGCGTCGCATTGCTGATGGAAGTCATTCAGAGCGCAGACGAATTCGCGAGAGAGACGACCGTTCAGCCGAAGATGCGCTTCGAAGTGACCGACGCGGACGGGCGGACGGTTCTGGTGACCCCTGTGCAGCAGAGTGCTGAGATTTGGGACCTGCTCGCGAGCATGTCGGTTACGACAGGAGGCGTTCACTAGAGCCTCGGACGTGAAAAGTGGAAAACCGGATCCACTTTTCACTGGCGTGGCCCTTCGGGTCGCTGACGCGGACCTCCGGTTCCGCACGATGCGCTAGCCGCAAGGGCGCTCTGCCGTGCACACGAGAAGCCATGCCTGCCTGATACGCAGGTGACCATATCCTTCCGATCGGGATCATACTCATCATGCCTGACGATCCCCTTGCCCGCGATCAGATCAAGCCTTCGACAGTTTCTCCGCAGGAACTCTCGACAGGCAGGATGTGCTGACGGTTCTTGAGGATGCCGAAACACCACAGGATTTCGTGGTTGGGCGCCGGCAGCGGCGTCTCATAGCTATGATCCCTGATGAAGCACTTGTCCTGGCAGAGGGGTTTTTGCTGTCGGCCCGATCGGCGAGCATGAGCCAACCGCCGACGGATAACCGAACGAGAATCCAGCCTTATTGAGCATGGCGCTCCTAACCCGACTTCATCCCTTCATGCCATAGCCTCGACGACAGGCACCGTTCAGGTCTGTTGGCGGGTTTTTGTCGTCGCCGCTCACATACGCCTTGAGGACATGTGAGACGCATGAAACGCGGTAGTTCAACCTGATTTTCGCGACAGGAGCGGCAACTGCTTCTCGCGTGCTCCTTTGAATGGCGGAGTGGATCTTTCCGAGACGGCATCTGAATAGTTTCCGTCGTCTGGAGCTGCGAGCGCGTTGAGAAAGCTCATCACATCGCCGTTTGATGTCTGGCCGAGATCCTCGAGGAACATCACGCCATGGCTCTTAGCTCTGGACCAGACCAAACGAACCTTCAGGGATAGTTGGAGCCTGGGGATGTTCAGCTCGAATTCGCCTGGGAGTTCAACATCTGCGGCCAGTCCAATCCGTGCTCCAGTCGCCGAAAGGTCACGGATGCGGCATGGGATAGAATGTGCCTGAGCCTCAAGCCTGACGCACCCTTCCAGAATGGTCGGGAAACGCTTGCACCTGCGATGCGATGACGGAGATCCATGTGCTCAGTTTTCTGCCTCAGTACCGAGAATCTCAGCAAAAGCTCTCATATCCAGGTTGGCGACCTGGAGAACCCTTGCGAGGGTTTCGGTTGATGGCCATCGCTTCCGGCCGCCAGGACCATACCGTTTTGACAGGTTAAACGATGTCGGGTCCAAGCCAGCGCTCTTGCTGAGGGCGGATAATGACATTCCGCACCTCTCCGCAATGACTTCGAATGCAGCCCAAATCTGCTCGTGTGTGAACATGAGGAACCTCGTTCGAAGATCAGACTGACGATCAAGAGGCGCTTCAAGGGAAGCGATGTTCGCTCAAAGCATACTGTCGCGCTTGGTCGCAAAAGGAGGTGGGCAAAAGGAAGTGGGTGGAGGCCCCCTCTCCACCCTCTTTGCGCCTCTTACCGTGAGGACATCCGGCTCATCAGGTTGCACAAAGCCGTCATATCCGCCTCGTAATTGTTGGGGGAAGCAAGCACCGTTGCACAGCTTCGCCGCAACTGCTGACGTTGGTTTTCGCTCATGCGGTTGAGTTCGGCCGCAAGGCGGGCCGTTGTTGCACGATCGACCGTTCCCGGTGCGGCCAGGTCTGGATTGATGCTGCCTGTTGTGGCGGGATTCCGAATGTTTCCAGGCTGCACGGGAGGAGAGGAGCCGCCCCCACCGGGACTGCCCGGCGAAACCCCGCCCCCGGAGCTGCCGCCAATGCTGGCACCTACTCCGACATTCACGCCGCTCGAGCCGCCGACATTCGCAGCGCCGCCAGCGCTGATCCCGTTCGAGTCTCCGATGCTGGCACCCAGACCAGCACTGACGCCATCAGATCCACCGATATTGGCTCCCGCACCAGCGTTGACTCCATTGGAACCGCCTAGACTGGCGCCACCCCCAGCCGTCACGCCACCTGAGTCGCCCACGCTGGCGCCAACTCCTGCATTGGTGCCGCTGGAGCCGCCAAGGCTTGCCCCCGCACCTGCAGAGATCCCGCCCGAACCGCCAATGCTGGCACCTGCTCCAGCGCTTACACCATCAGATCCACCGATGCTCGCACCGACACCAGCACCGATCCCGCCGGAGCCGCCGATGCCGGCCCCGCCTCCGACACCGACCTGGGCAACAGAAGGCTGCCAAGCCAAGCACGACACAAGCAACAGAGCTGCACCTGTCAGTGTTTCCTTGCGATGTCGGCGCAGCAATCCAGATGAACTCATTTCCACTCTCCCTTGGACAAGCGGTTCAAGAGCCCCCTCTCCAAAGGAAGTAGGAAAATTCGCGGAAGGTTCCGATAAATTCTCAAGAGTGGGTAATCACGAGGTATATTTGTCTTGTCGAGTTGGAGCCTCGGCCATTCAATCAGCAGAACCCTGCCCGGTTTTCAGAAAAGAGGCCTTGAACCCTTCCCGGTTACGCTTACCTCACGGGAGACCCTTGATCCGGACCCCTCTGACGTGAGCCAGCTGGCACTTACGTGATGTCGGATCCCCACTGATCTGACGGCCAGCAAAGAGGTAGGCATGCTCCAGGACATTCTCGCTTTCGTCATCAACCTGCTCGTTGTTGATCCTCTCCAGGATGAGATGAACAAGCGACTCGCGGAAGTGCGAGCGCCTCAGGCTATCATTGCGGATGTGAGAGCATGTGCCGAGGGTTCGCTGCCGAGACTTGCGGAACGAGCCATGGCGGAGCCTGTCTGGGTGGTGACAACCGCCCTCGACGTCTGGACCGGCAGGGCGGCCCCCGAAGATGTGCTAAGCACATCGCCGCAGTGCGAAAGCGCCATCAAAACGGCCCGGGCCTATCTTGAAAGCCGTGGAGCGTAGATGGCCGTCCAAGCCCACAGGGAACGCCAGACTAAAGTTCCCTAAAAACAATAAAGGCCTGCTCCGGCTTGGGCCAGAGCAGACCTGTCCAAGGGATGATCCGCAGTGGAGTCTAGAACACCGCGGAATCAGAGCCCCGGCAGCTGTTTTTCCCCTAGTCTTCCAAGGTACCGTGGGTCGCTAGCTCCGCCCGATCGTTGATATGGCGCCACTCCTTTTCAAAATTAAGAGCCTCTCGTCTGGCCATTTCGCCACAGCGACCCCCAGTCATTGACCGGGTGAGGCTGCACGACTAATGTTCCTTTTATGTTCCGCTCAAAGCCACTTGAGTCATGACCGCTCAATCAGCATCGCGCACGCTGTTCTTCTTCGAGAAGCCCTCGGCCATGCGCCAGCTGCAGAGGTTCTTCAAGTCACCAAGCACAATCTGCGTCTCGGCCGAGGGTCACCTCCTGGCAGCGGAAGAGCCTGGCAGTATCCGAGAAGAGTGGAAGCCCTGGCGCTTCGACGCCCTTCCGATCGTGCTCGAGCGTATTCCGGTCACCTACGGCACCAACCGCTCCGGCCAGTCGCACAAGCCGAAGATCGAGGCGATCAAGCAGGCGCTTAAAGGCGTGGAGCGGGTCATCATCGCCACCGACCCGGGCCGGGAAGGCTCGATGATCGCCTGGGAGGTGCTCGAGCATCTCGGGTACAGAGGACGCGTGGATCGTCTCAAGCTAGGGGCACTTGATGAGGTCTCGATCCGCCGTGCCTTTGCAGTGATGGCCAAGGAACCGGATTCCGGCGAGCGCGACTATGCGGCTTATCTCGAGGCCCTCTGCCGCCAGTATGAGGACTATCACCTCGGTCTCAACGGCACCCGGGCCATGTCCCTGCGGCTTCGCCCGCCAGCGTTCCGGGAGCCCTGGCGTTTTGGCGGGGTGCAGACCCCGACGCTTGCCATCCTGGCCGACCTTGAGCAACGCATCCGCGACTTCGTTCCGCAGGACTATTTCAAGATTGCTCTGAAAGTGATGGCGGACAGCGGTGCCGAGATCACCCTCTGGCACGCTCCGAAAGACAAGATCCTGGACAAGCAGTTCGCAGAGACGATCCAGCAGGCAGCTATCTCCTGGTCGGGTCCCCTCGGCGTCGAGCAGAAGGACGTTCGTCGGTCGCCCCCTCGCCTGTTCTCGAAAGACACCCTCGCCCGCCGCTGCGCCAAGCGGTTCGGCTGGGATCCGCAGCATACGGCGAAACTCGCCCAGGACCTCTACGATCAGGGATACCTGACCTATCCCCGCACTGAGTCCGAGCACCTGCCGGAGAGCCAGACAGGCGATGCCCGCGCCGTGATCGGGAGCGTTGTCGGCATCCTGACCGATCTCGCGAGCTTCATACCGGCCGAGGCTGACCTCGTATTCCGCAAGGGTAACAAGGGCCATTACGTCAAGGATCCAGGCGAGCACCACGCGATCGTGCCGCTGCGCAAGGTGCCCCAGCCGGGGAGCATCGGCAGCGATCACCTCCGTCTCTGGGAATTGGTGGCCAAAAGCTTCCTGGCGGCGCATCTGCCGGACGGCATTGATGCTCGGACCACCGTCGTCGTTCAGGTGCCGACGCCACACGGCCCGAAACGGTTCTCGATCAGCGGGAGCGTGATCAAGTCCCCTGGCTGGCGCGCTGTCTACGGGGCGGAGGCTGACGAGGATACCGAAGCTGTTCCGGGCAAAGCCAAGGCGGAGGAAGAGCCCACCACGGGGCGCCTGCCGCCCGTCCAGGATAACGAGCCCGGGAAAGCAACCGACGCCCGGATCGAAACGGCCAAGACCGAGCCACCGCGTCGGATTACCCGCGGCGAGTTGCCGGTCGTCATGGGCCGACTCGTCGATCAGGTGGAAGACCCGACACTCAAGGCCGCTCTCGAGAATCCGGCGAACCCGAACGAGCCTAAAGGTCTCGGGACCGCGGCAACCCGCGACACGATCCTGCCCAAGCTCCAGAAGAGCCGGTACGTCGAGTTGCTGAAGGGCAAGGATCCACCGATCCAAGTGACGGAAATCGGGCTCGCCTTCATCGCAGCCGTGCGTCGTGTCTTTCCCAACTATGGCGATCCTGTCGGCCGGGCGATGTTCGAGGCCGATCTCGCCGAGATCGGGCGCGCCACCACACGGGAAGAGGCCATTCGTCGAGCCGCAGCCTATCAGGAGCGGACCCGCTCCCGTGTGCAGGAGCTGATCGGGGCCGTTGCACAGTCGCAGACTGTTGCCGTAGATCCAACGACGTTCCCGGCGAGTACTGCCCCGGTCGGGAAGCCGCCAACCAAGGCCATGATTGCCTTCGCCACCGCGCTTGCAGCACGGAAAGGGGTGAAACTACCTCGTGGCCTGAAGAGCAATAGCGCCATCTGCCGGGCTTTCCTGGACCAGCATGCGCCAGCCCGATCGTCCGAACCCGTAGAACACCGGCCTCGGAATGGCCCTCGCCCCCCGAGTGAAGCGATGGTGCGCTATGCGCGGGCCTTGGCCGAAGAACACGGCATGGAGTGCCCACCAGAGATCACGACGGACTTTGCAGCGTGCAGGGCTTTTCTCGATGCACACGCTTCTCGCAGGGCAGCGAGATCAGAGGACACGAACGGGGCGACAATCCGCAAGAGCCGGTCGCCTGCAACCGCGAGCGCCGGCCATGGCGACAGCCGCGGCAAGACTCCTGCCGCAAAGCGGTCTCCGGCAGCCAAGGCCGGATCGACCCGTGGCCGTACTCGTGCGCATCCCGCAAATTCTGCTCCGCCAACGCGATAAATCCGACAACAAGGCTCAAGCCGACGCAGCAGAAGGGTTAAGCCCTGTGTCAGTCGATGCTTCAAGGTGCTTTGGCGCCTTGTGCGGAACCGGAGGTCCGCGTCAGCGAAAAGAGGCCCGGTTTTCCGCTCCACCGATGCGCTGAGTGAGAAGAATGAGCATCGGACTTCACGAGTGAGGAACCGGACCTGAGGCCAGGTTCAGACGATGCATTGTCGGCCTCAGCCGCCCTCCTGCAGGACAAGCCGAAGTGAACAGCAAGCCAGATTGTCGGCTCCGTCCCGTCTGTCCACTCCACGCGGTGGCGTCGACCCGCCGGGACAAGCAGATAATCCCCTCTCTTCAGCTCTTTGGGCGTAGATTCGTCCTCAAACAGGAGGCCAGCCGATCCAGAGAGCACGAGCACCCACTCCGATCATGCCTGGTCGTACCAGAAGCCGATGCTCACTCTCTGCAGGAGCGCATCGTTTGCGCGGAAAACCGGGTCCGCTTTTTGCTGACGCGGACCTTCGGTTCCGCACGATGCTCTAAGAGTTCCGTGAACTCCTCATCGACTGTCTCGCTGAGGATGTGCTCAAAAAGGTTCCCGGTGACGTCCACCATCGGCGACCGATCCTTGGGGGCTGGAAGGAACTAGCAACCTAAACTTCCCGGCTTGCTCTCTCGGCCGGTGACGGACCGGTGATGTCCTCGATCCATGTCAGTGCCTTGACACCCTGCGGGAACCCGAGCGTCGGAATGGCAAGCAGCGCCACCTGCTTGAGCTCGTCCTTGGAGATGCCCTCAGCAAGAGCGCGGCGGGTGTGCGAGTGGACGGCACCCTCAGACAGGGCTCCGATAGCCAGCGCAAGCTTCACGAGGCGAAGCGTATGGCCTTCGATCGGACCGGCCTCGGAACAGGCCTGCCCAAGGGCGGCGAAGGCATTCCAGAGATCGGGATAGGTCTGTGCGACCCTGCTGGCGCCGGTGGGCAGGTTCTCGGATGTTTCCGCCATGGACTCCTCCTTGAGCAATCGACACCAGGTATCCTGAACAGCTAGAGTCCAGCACTGTTTCGTCGATCGCTACGTTTCCGCTCATCGCCTCTAAGATCTGTGAGCTTGCTTCACGCCCAATGAACCCAGAGCAGTCATCAGCGTCTCCCAAGGTATCGCCTCTGACCGGATTCGCTTGTCGTGACGGGCGGGAGAGCCTCGTGTTTGGAGAGCGGACAGACGGCACCATGGCTCACATCTCAGAGGTCTCCTCAGGTCTCGAGTGCAACTGTCTCTGCCCGGGATGCGGGACCCGTCTCGTGGCTCGCAAGGGCGATAAGAACGACCATCACTTCGGGCACTATGGGGTCGAGGATGGTCGGCCCTGCCAGACCGGTCCGGAAACAGCCCTGCACAGATTTGCCAAGGAGGTGCTCGCCCGCCGTCTTGAGCTCGAGCTCCCGCCCCTGGTGATCGGCGAGGGGCCAGGCAAATGGATCGGATACCCAGGAGGGATCTATGGTTTCGACGCTGCCTTCCTGGAGAGCAGATTGGGCGAGATCATCCCCGATGTGATTGTCCGCAAGGGCGAGCGCCACCTCCTGGTCGAATTTCAGGTCACGCATACCTGTGACGAAGCGAAGATCGCCCGGATCGTGGCTATGGATATCGCCGCTATTGAGATTGACTTGTCTGGGCTTCCTCGCGACACCGCCCGCGCAGATCTCGAGAAGGCCATCCTCACCACGGCCCCACGGAAATGGCTGCACAACCCGAAACTCCGCGCAGCGCAAGTTGAATTGGAAAGACGAGGCCGGGAGCGGGATCAGGTCTTGGACCGGGCGGCAACTTCCTTACGGAAAGCCTACCTGGCGGCCTGTGCGGAGGTCCGCTCAATGCGAACCTCCTGTCTGGCATATGACCGGATCGCCGCCCGCCACCTGGCCCATGCCGTTGGCATCGAGGTGCCCGGGATCGGCTGCTTCACGGTTCCGCCGCGCGACTGGCAGGCCGTTATTCTGGCAGATGCGGTGGATCTCGCGGCTTCGGGCGGCAAACCTCTCATCACCACCGCCGGTGCCTTGCGGAAGATCCGGCAACGGGGCTGGCTGCGCCGCCGGTTCAGCGGGCTCACGGATGCGGAAGCCGCCGCCATTCGGGCGGACGGAACGCCCTTTGACCACCCGGCCAATGCAGTCGCAGCCTGGGCAACCACTCTGTCACGGCTCGGCATTCTTCTTCCAGCCGGAGCCGGAGATCGATGGATTCTTTGGCAGCAGACCGCTGGCACAACCCGTGGACGCCAAGCAGCTAAGCGCTTCTAGAGCCTCGTTGAGAGCGGAAAACCGGATCCACTTTTCACTGCCGTGGCCCTTCGGGTCGCTGACGCGGACCTCCGGTTCCGCACGATGCGCTAAGTTACTTCTGCTTCGTGCCAATTGCCGATCTTACGCATCATCGGCTCCTTGGATCACAGCCGTTGCGCGACAAAAAACAACCGAGGGAAACGCAGAAGAACTTTCCCATCGGCCTGAGTCGGATAGGCTTTGGTGATTTCTGCTTCGTAGCGACCGAGATACTCGGCCTGTTCTTCCGGCGATAGCGGGTCGAGATACGGCTTCAGGCCGGTGCTCTTGAACCATTCGACGATGGCTCCGGCACCATCAAGAGGATGAACGTAGATCGTCTGCCAGATATCGACCGTGCATCCAGCCTGCTGCAGACACGCGTAATAATCCTCAAACGAGCCGATCTTCTCCTTTGACCCGGAGGCCGATGTCAATTTCGTTGCCCATGGACCTTCATTGGCAACCTGCTCCATGAGGCGGTGTGACGGCTCATTCAAGTTGTTAGGCATCTGCACGGCCAAGCAGCCGCCATTCTTAAGGAACGAGACGAGACGGGTCAGGAGGCCCGGGTGGTCAGGGATCCATTGCAGAACGGCATTGGCGAAGATCAGATCGAAACGCTCGTCCGGCTGCCATGTCGCAATGTCAGCCGCCTCGAACGTCAGACCCGGCAGGCGCTCTCGCGCCTTGGCGAGCATTCCGGGAGAGTTGTCGAGGCCGCTCACCCGTGCGCTTTGAAAGCGCCTGACCAACAATTCGGTGCTGTTTCCGGGACCACAGCCAAGATCCACGCAATGTTGCGGGTCCGGCAGCGGGACCCTCCGGAGCAGATCGACTGACGGGCGTGTGCGCTCGTCCTCGAACCTGAGATATTGCCCTGCATTCCAGTCCGCCACTGCGGGTTCCTCCTCATCGAACTCTGTTGGCAATATCCCATGCGCCTGATGAACTCAGATCTGCCCCCTGAAGCGATGTTGGGCTCCTTTTCTTTTACGAACGTGATCCGACAGGTGCAACCGTCGCGGCCTCCATGCCGTGAGCATTGAAGATCTTTCTGATGATCCCGTCGCTCTTCAGCTCTTCGATAATACTGCTGAAGACCTCTAGCGCTTTGGTGTGGCCCTTTGGTACGGCCACCGCAGTGCCGGTGGCATGGAAATGGCCGTCCAACATTCTGGCACCAGGGAATTGTGAAAGAAGACTCTGGAGAGACTCCTTGCCGAGCGCAAGCGCATCGACCTCGCCGTTGCGAAACCTCTCGAGAGCATCCTCAAGGTTCGAAAGGCCAACAGCAGTCGTATTCGTGAGCGATTTCCGCGCGCTGCGGATCGTGGCGGTGTTCTCGACCCCGTAGACCCGCACGCCTTCACGATCCACATCCTCGATGCCGCGGATCGAGGATCCGGCCGGAACCATATAGGTGCTCTCGCCGAGGAAGTAATTCGGGCCGAAGTCGACGACCTGCTTTCTCTCAGCGTCCACAGGCGTGAACGAAACATCCCACGCTCCCGTTGACGCGGCCGCGATGATCGCACCGGAACTTGGATACTCGACCAGTGTCAGGGGGGCTCCAATGCGTGCAGCAATCAGCCTTGCGAGGTCTACCGTCGGGCCACGAGGTTCGCCCGTTTCAGCATCGCGGGTGGTCCAGACCGCCGAGACTGCGCTGCCCACTGCGATTGCAACACGCAGGCTTCCGACAGGGGCTAGAACCTTGAGGCTTTCATTGATATCCGTCTTCATGCAGCCCCCTCGAAGTTTCGTATTCACCAGAGCACATCGAACCATTCCGGATCATTGCGCTAGCTTATGACCCGGATGGGCTTTCCGTCGAGGAAGGCTTTGAGGTTCTCAATCGATTGGTTGAAGAACAGCCGATAGTTCTCCTCGGTCACGAATCCGATATGCGGCGTCGCAATGACATTCTGCAGATAGCGGTAGGGATGTTCAAGCGGCAAGGGCTCGACGTCGAAGACATCAAGACCCGCACCTGCGATCCGGTGGTGGAACAAGGCGTCAAGGAGCGCAGATTGGTCGACCAGCCTCGGGCGCGACGTATTGATGAGAAAAGCGGAGCGCTTCATCCTGGCGATATCGGCAGCCGATACGATGCCCTCCGTCGTGTCGCTATGAGGAATATGAATCGTGATCACGTCCGAGTTGGCAAACAACTCCTCCTTGGACACGCATTCGACCCCGTGTGGTGCGGTTCTCTCAGGCGTCAGATTGGGACTCCAGGCGACGACCCGCATGCCGAAGCCCTGCCCGATGCGGGCGACGGGCTGACCCATATTTCCTAGGCCGAGGATTCCGAGTGTCCTGCCGGCCAAGCCCAGCCCGAGGCCCAGCTGCCAGCCGCCGTTCCGCAACGAAGCCGCCTCCAGGGACATCCGGCGCATGAGCATCAGGATCAAGCCCCAGGTGATCTCCACGGTGGTTTGGTGATAGGCCTCCGTCGTGCAGACCGTGATGCCGAGATCCCGGGCCGCCGGAAGATCGATGGAGCGCGCATTGCGCATGCCGGTCGCCAAGAGAAGCTTCAACTTGGGCAACCGCTCCAGCGTCGAACGGGGAAACTCCGTCCGCTCCCGAATCCTGAGAACGACCTCGAATTCGCTCAGGCGGTCGATGAGTTGCTTCTCCTCATGGACGTGGTCCGTAAACGGCACGACAACAGCATTGGGAATGCTGCCCCAATCCGCTAGTTTGAGAGCTGAAGCCTGGTAATCATCAAGGATCGCTACGCGCATAGGCTGGACCTTTATGTTGAAGAGGTTTCTTTGTTCCTGAATCAAGAAGCGGCTGTTTGCGCCCGCGCGTGAACAGGCGGTTCCGGCAGCGGGCACCAACAGCTCGCCTCAACGAAGAAACCGCGCTTGCTGACCCAGCATTGGGTGACCGCCCGCCAATGGGAAATCTCGTAATCTCCATATTTCGTGAAGCACAAAATTTCCGTGCCATCCTTCGGGGCGGTTTCCATGGGCCGCCAAGGCCCATAGCCGGTCTGGTCCTGAGTATCCTCATGAATCGCAACCATGAGATCCTTGATGACCTCCCATCTTTTGCTCAGCCACGAGGCTGTGGCTGATCCATTCCGCCGACGTTCTCGGAGACATCTCCGAGAACGTCGGTCCTGGCGCATGCAATCGCTTCTTACGGCACCCAGGTTGTCTCGGGTGCTTCCTGCTCCGTTCGGCTTGCGAAGGAAACCGGCGCTTCGACCTTCCGAGCCCCCCGAAGGCTGCTCACCTGAAGCAAGCGAGTCAATTGGCCGATGTCCGCGACGGACTCGAGGGTCTCCAGCCGCTCGAAGAGCGGAGCAATCTGCTCCCGCGGCAATGAGCGGCTCGCACAATCCTCGAACTTCTCCCAGAGTTCATCCGAACTCATGGGATTATCGCCGCCGCGCCCGACAAGATTGTCCACCCGCCTCGACAGCCTGCGTCCGTCCTTCAGCTCCACGATCACTTCAGCGCCCCACTGCTCCGCGGCATCGTCGGCCATTTCGGGATGTGGACGCGCCTCCGTGATCTGAAGAAGATGGCGGATGGCGGGCTCATTGTGAGCCTCTCCCTCGAAATCTTTGAGACGAACAGCTCCATCCAGCAGGGCGCGCGCCACAACATATTGAACGCTGAACTTCGCCTCGATGGGAGTTTTCGGATGTGGCGTGTTGGTATGACGGAGCCGACGTCCGTGAGGGAGAACCTCGATCCGTGCAACATCGTCTGCCGTGATCCCCTCCTCACGGACCAAGGTCAGCATCATCATGATGGCAGGATGCGTGCTTCCGCAGCATGGAAACTGTTTCAAGCCAACATCCGAACTCTCGATCTCGAGTGGCTCCGCCCAGCCGGCAAAGAGTTTCTCGACATCGAATGTCCCAGGTCCGTTGAACACGTTCAGGAAGCCCTGGTGGTGCTCAAGAACCGAGGGATTGGCGTCGAACCCGTTTTCGGCAAGCAACGCTGCGAGCAGGCCGTTGCGCCCGCATTGCCCGACATGAAGCGGCTTCGTCATGGTGCCGAAATTGGCTTTGATACCGCTTGCGAGCGAAGCAGCGATGGCGAGAGCCATCGTGGTCTTCTGCTGGTCCAGCCCGATCAGATAGGACACGGCAGCCGCGGCCCCGAAGGTTCCGAGCGTCGCGGTGGGGTGCCACCCCTTGTCGTAGTGGTGGTAGTGGACGGCGCGGGCGAGCTTGAGCTCGGTTTCCACCCCGACGATGTAAGCAAGAAGGACCTGCTCGCCGGAATACTTCCGCTCCTCGGCAACCGCCAGGAGAGCCGCCACGAGGGGTACCGAATGATGCCCGCCGAAGACGCTGTTGAAATCGTCGTAGTCAAGCGCGTGCGAGGCCGTTCCGTTGATCAGAGCTGCATCGAGCGCACTCGTGCGTCGATCCGTACCGACGATCAGGGAGTTGCCGGGAGCCTCGGCCACACCAGGCGTTCGCAGCAGGATCTGGGTGCAGTCCTCCGGAATGCCCGCCAAAGTCACGCCCACGGTATCGAGAAAGCATGTCTTGGCCTGCTGAAGGGCCTTTTTCGTCACCTGCTGCTTATTGAAGCTGCAGATTTTCTCGGCGAGGCGCGCCGCGAGGGATACCTGTGCCGGTTGGTTTACGTCGCTCATGAGCGCCTCCTCATGATTGTGTGGCAGCATTCCGGCCGGCGATGCGGCCGAATGTGGCTCCGGAGACAAGACCGGTTCCAGCCGGGTAGTTGTCATAGAACAGACCACCGACCATTTCGCCGCAGGCGAAGAGCCCCGGGATAGGCCGCCAATCGGTCCCGATCACCTGCGCATTCTCGTCGACCTTCAGGCCGCCGAAGGTGAACGTGATGCCGCCGGTCGCGCTGTAGGCATAGTATGGCGGCTTATCGATCCGCAGCGCCCAGTTTGTCTTCTCGGGATTGAGGCCACGGGACCGCAGCCCGTCCTTGCGGGTCGGATCGTATCCATCCTGGGGATCACGGGCGCCCGCATTATACTCGAGCAGTGTTTTCAGCGCCTGCTCCTTATCGTCGATATCGAGCTGCTCCAAAAGCCCTTCAAGCGTATCGGATACGATCGGCGTGCTGGTTTCGTAGCGCGGCTCAAGAAGATGGACGACTTTCGAATCGAAGATCTGATAGGCCTTTCCGCCGGGCTCGGCGAGGATCGCCCGCCCGAACTTCGCATAAGTGAAGAGCGCCCCGTCTTCACCCTCGTCCACGAAGCGACGTCCGCGACGGTTGAGCATCACACCATAGACATAGCTCAAGCGGTTGCTGCGATCCGTCAACTCGCGAGGAGCGAACTCGCCCCAATCTGCGCTGATGGGCGTTGCATGGCAGCCGCTCCACTGTCCCCACGGCATCGCACCGATCGCCATGGCCATGCGTAGGCCATCGCCTTGATTGTGGGGCGTTCCACGCACTTTGGCGGCCCCGACCAGAGGCCCGATGTGCTGAGTGCGCATCTGCACGTTGGCTTCGAACCCACCGCAGCCGAGCACGACCGATTTCGCGCGGATCGTACGGATGCCTTCGTTGTCACGGACTTTTACGCCGCTGACGCGCCCTTTTTCGTCAAGGCAAAGTTCGATCGCAGCGGCACCATACTGGATGTCAATTCCCATCCGTTCCGCCGTCGCAAACCAACTCCGGGACAGACCGACGCCCTCATGCTCCGCCCGAACAACAAGGCCACGCGCCCAGATCATCACGTTGTCTTTTCTGACGGCGGACAGGGTAATCGCCGGCTCCATCTTCACGCGGCCGGTCTTGTTCATCCAGAAGACCGTGTCCTTGGAATTGTTGACGAGGACCTTCGAGAGCACGGGATCCGTCCGCCCGTTCGTCACCCTCATCAGGTCTCCGTGATAATCTTCCTTTGTATAAGGCGAAATGCCTTCGTAGAAGTTCTCGTATTTCTCATCCGCGCCGGGGACAAGGGGTGCGATCTCTCGGGGATCGTCGAAGGCGAAGCGCAGCACTCCGCCACTCCAATGGGTATTTCCGCCTCGCATTTCACGAGGCGCCTTCTCGAGCACCAGAACCCGTTCTGCACCATTCTCCTTGGCAGATACGGAGGCTGCCAATGCAGCATTACCGGCACCAACGACGACGACATCATATTCTTCCATGGTCTAGTTTCCTCCGCGCCTGGCCTGCTGGACAAGGGTCTAGCAACCGGTCATCTTTCTATTGTCGCTCCACCGGGAGCTTGCCGCCAACTGTAGACAGTTGTCAGTTTTCTACAGGAAAGGTTCTAGCAATGCAATGCTTCCTGCATTGCACCAAGGACGGATCAGGGCAGACGGAAATGCATTGGCAGCATACGCCAAAATGCATCGAGCCGCGCCCGGGACTGGCGCGGCTCGATGCATTCAGATGGCAGATATCTCTAAGCCCGCTCTCTGCGAAGCTGGGCGCTAGGTCGCTGTCGTTCTAGAATTGCGCCGTGCGGTTTTCTTTGAAGCGGTCGGCATTTCTGCGGATGAGGATGGTCCATTCGCCTCAGAGGAGGCTCCGAGTTGCGCCTCAACGTGAAGCCGTGCATTGCGGATATGCTCGCGCATCTTCTGTTCTGCGAGTTCTGGATCCCGTTTGACGAGAGCAGCGACGATTTCCTTATGCTCCTCAAAGGCGTTTCTCGCGCGCCCCCGCAGGGTGCTGGATTTATAGCGGTAGACACGCAGCAGATCGTACAGATCACCGCACAGCATTTGAATCAGGCGCTCGTTGCGGCTTCCCTTCACGATCCGGAAATGGAAGTCGAAATCCTTGCTTTCCTGATAATAGCCCGTCCCAACCTGGATACTCTTGCGAGAGCCATGCTCCTTCAGCAGGGCTTCAAGGCCAGCAATTTCTTCATCAGTCATTCGCTGAGCCGCCAAGCCACAAGCGATTCCCTCCAGGGCCTCGCGAACGACAAGGATATCAGACAGATCCGAGACCGACAGGGCCGCCACGCGTACGCCGATGTTCGGCGTTCTCTGAAGGAGCTTGCGTCCCTCGAGCCGACGGATTGCCTCCCGTAAAGGTCCGCGGCTCACCCCGAGGGATTTCGCAAGCGCTTGCTCGCTGATCTTGCTGCCTGGAGCAAGCTCTCCACTGATGACAGCGGCCTCAAGTCGTTCCGCGACGACGTCTACCAAGGATTGGGCCTGAACCCTGCTGTTCAAAAGATCGCTCATAGAAATTCTATTACCTTAATAGACTGCCGAGTGGAAGCCGTGGATTGCGCCCACTCCTATGGGCGCCGGACCTTTCTGGCAATAGGAGCCGACAAACAACCGCTACATCAACGCGTTACATGCTTTTGGCGCCTGATCGGGCGCGCTGTTCGGGATCAACACCCCGTATTGGAGCGATGGCCTCACTCGAGCCTTCTCACCATGACGTCAATCTGAACTCCATAAATTTGTAGCATGGGCGACTCCGAATTGCAAGTTTTCGTAAACTGTTGACATTCGACACGTCGGGTGCTGTCAATGCAGCACCCGAAAGTCACAAAGATTGGATGGCCCATGCTCCATGACGGTCACAATGCCGAAGTCGCCACACCCCTCGGGCCAGCGCGCAGCTTGGCGCGGTTCACGGCGGACCTGCAGTACGGCGACATTCCCGCCTCTGCCATCAGTCGAGCCAAGATGCTTATTCTCGATGCATTGGGCGTGGGCCTCGCGTCGAATGCCTATGACTATGCTGAACGGGCCGTTGCCGGGGCCGTTGCGCTGGGCGGGAGCGGCCCCTGCTCCGTGATCGGACGCTCTGAACGCCTGCCTGTCCGCGACGCGGCTCTGGCGAACGGAGTCCTCATCCATGGGCTGGATTTCGATGATACGCATCTTACCAGCATCGTTCATCCGACAGCTGCATGCTTGCCTTGCGCTCTGACTTTCGCAGAGTCCCTGAAGGCAAGTGGTCAATCGCTGCTCACGGCCTATGCCGCCGGTATGGAGGCTGCGGTTCGAATCGGCGGATCTGTCAAAGGCGGGTTCCACCATGTCGGATTCCATGCGACGGGAGTTGTCGCCCATTTCAGCTCAAGCATCATTGCCTCAAAGCTCCTCGGCTTGCCTGCCGAGCGTATCGTGGCCGCCCAGGGAATTGCGGCCAGCACTGCCGCAGGGATCCAGGTTTTCCTCGAAGAGGGCGCATGGACCAAACGCTTTCATCCAGGCTGGGCCGCCGTCGCGGGCATCACGGCGGCGCGTTTGTCGGAGAACGGTTTCGTTGGTCCGTCGCGCCCTTACGAAGGCAAGTTCGGTCTCTTCCAGACCCACCTTCACGAACATGCAAAGGACGTGGACCTGAGCTGGATGAGCGACCGGCTCGGTGAGTATTGGCATTTCGCCGACACCGCCATCAAACCCTATCCGGTCTGCCACTTCATTCATGGCTGCGCGGATGCCGCAATCGAGCTTCATCAGGAAATCGATCCGGAGGACATTGCGGAGGTCGAGGCCTTTTTGCCGAAGGAGACACTTCACATCATCGCCGAGCCGGCAAACTCGAAGGAGCGTCCGACTTCCGATTACGAGGCCAAGTTCAGTGCGCAATTCGTTGTCGCGACATGCCTCATCAAGGGCAGGTTCGGCCTGCCCGAACTCCAGGCCGATGCACTCGCCGATCCGCAGGTTCGGGATCTGGCCACGAGGGTACGCTGCCAGGCGGATCCGGATACCGCCTTCCCGAAATTTTTCTCGGGAGGCGTACGGGTGACAACCCGGGACGGGCGCCAGCTGACACGGCACGTCAGAGTCAACAGCGGCGCCGGAGAGCGGTCTCTGCCGCTTGAAGGCGTCGTGGCGAAATTCATGGCCTCGGCGTCGCTGGCGGTGTCGCGCTCGAAGGCGGAAGAAATCCGGGATGCCGTTTTGCAGCTCGACACAATCTCGGTCGAACAACTCGCGAATGCCCTTCGCTACGATCGGCGCGCCTGATTCCAGTGCGCTATTCACCAACAAGCTGACGTGTGTACGCTGGTCGAGTCCCGTCGTGTCTCACCAGCGTACAGGAATAGCCAATTAGAATGCGTGAAATGCTTCGGGCTCGTCTGGCTTGGTCTAGGCAGGTGCTGCGAGCACGCGCACCGGATTGCCTGCCCGCCAAGCGGCAATGCCCTCGACGGTGTCTTCAAAAAATGCCCGGTAGGCACCCTCCGTGACGTATCCGAGATGGGGCGTCAGCACGGCGTTCGGGATTGTGCGCAAGGGATGGTCAGGAGGGAGTGGCTCCTGGTCGAACACATCGAGGCCCGCCGCACGAATTCGCCGGGTCTGCAAGGCCTGGATCATCGCTTCCTCATCGATGATCGGGCCGCGGGAGGTATTCACGAGGATGGCGGACGGCTTCATCAAGCCGAACTCGTGAGCGCCCACGAGCCCGCGGGTTCTCTCGCTCAGGATCAGATGGATCGAAACCACGTCCGAGATGCGAAACAGTTCGTCCTTCTCGACGCGTTTGGCTTGAAGAGACGCGGCCTTTTCCTCAGTGAGATTTTGGCTCCATGCCACGACATCCATGCCGAAGGCCCGCGCGATGGGCACCATGCGACTCCCCAGCTTGCCGAGGCCAAGGAGACCGAGCGTCTTGCCGCCCAGGGAGAGACCGATGGTTTCCTGCCATCTTCCCTCCCGGACGTGGCGATGCTCCTCCGGAATTGAGCGGGCGCAGGAGAGAATGAGCCCCCATGCGAGCTCAGGCGTCGCATATTGCGATTCTCCCGGATGGGTATGGCACACGGTCACTCCGTGCTTGGCGGCCGCCTCCAAGTCAATGGTGCGGGTTCGGGCACCGGTCACGATCACGAGCTTGAGACGAGGCAAGCGCTCGATCAGCTCTCGCGGCAACGGCATCCGCTCACGCATGAGGCACAAGACATCGAAGTCCGCCAGCGCGTCCGCGGCCTCATCGATGGACGAGAGGTTGCGAGCGAACACTTGAATGTCGCAGTCCCGCCCGAGCGTGTCCCAGTCTGCATACTGGAGCGCGATACGCTGGTAGTCGTCGAGGATCGCAATGCGCATTGATATCTCCACGGAGATTGAACTGTTCCTACAACTCCTCGATCTCGACAGGGAAGAGGCTGACCATGTCGTCGACCTCCATCAGGTGGAACACATTGAAACGATAAGCTGAGCCCGTCACGACCTCGGGCGGAGTGAAAGGGAACGCCAGATTGCCGGCCGTTGAGATGCGCCCCTCGTATCCGTGATGGAGAAGGTATTGCTTGGTCGTTCTGACGACCTCCTCGGCTCTCTGCGCACTGGGGGCAATGCATTCGCCCAGGATGAAAACCTCGCGAGGCAGCGGGTCTGGAGCCGCCCCCCAGTCCCGAACGCCATCCGCCCCATATACGCGGAAGAACAGCTTGTAATCCTCGTCGGTATCCTCGCAGACAAGATCGCGGACGACCGCCTTCACGCTCTCCAGCAGCGTCCCGTGGCGTGCAATGAAGCGTGGATCCGCGGCGCCACACAGCAGAAGCGCTCGATATCCCACCGATCGTGCGCCCTCGAGCTTGATGGTCAGCTGCTGGGCTGGTTCGAAGACAGCCCCGGAGACCCGAGTCCTTCGCGGATCGAGTGCGGTATAAGTGACGTTTCTCAAATCGATGCGGCCGGCTGGCTCGCGGATCTCGTAAGGATCGGCCTGTTCATAGAGACTGTGGGCGGCCACGGAACTCGGCGTCGCCGCACGGTTGGGCGCCATGCTTTCCAGATCGAACCCCTCATCGTCCAAGGTCGCCAGAATGGTGTCACGCCCGCCTGGAACACAGCAGAGCGACGCGCATTCGACGATCTTGGCCATATGGGTTGCAATGCCGGCCGGGAAGCCCAGCATGATCGGAATGGCCGCGAAAATGCCGGTGTCGCAGGCCCGTCCCGCAATGACCACATCGGCTCCGGCCTCCAAGGCTCTGCGGAACGCCTCAACGCCCATTTGGCCCACAAGATTGGTTGTGGCGTCGACTTCTTCTTCGGTGAGATCCGGCATCGTATCCAGAGGATGAACGCGCCCTGCCCTGATTGCGGCTTTTACCGCCTCCCGCGGAATGTCCGCCGGAATGACCGCCAGCCTGAAGTGAAGATCCTCTTCGCGGGCAATCTCCCGCACGAGATCGACGGTCTGCTGGAGATGCGGGGCGGCTCCTGCGGAGCCGGCAGAGCCGATAATCAGGGGAATGTTGAGCTGTCGCGCGGCTTTCAGCACCTTCCGCAGGTCCCGCTTGGCGCCCACGCGCGTCGGCGCCATCGTACCGCTCCCCAGATAGTGCGGGCCTATGTCGATGGAGCCCATGTCGCACCCGATCATATCGGGATTGCGGCGCAAACCTTCATTGAACGCCGGCGTCGGAATTCCATAGCCCAGTTGCCCTGAGGCTCCGAGGATGCGGAGCGGCCGGCGGCGTCCACCGGAGAACTCATTCATGAGGCGTTCGATAGCGCTCATACTTCAATCTCCAGCAACGGCGCATGCTGCTGCGCGCCATAGACATCGCGATCTCCAGGATCCCCTGACATGATATCACGGGGGATCGTAATCTTGACTGCCTGGGCAGGCGCATAATCGATCACCCGGACCTCGTTTTCCGAACGCCCATAGCGGGCGGCAACCTCGGACCGCAAGCGAGCCACTTGCGAACGGACGCGTTCGAAATCCTCAGGACGATCGAAGATCAGATCGAAGGTGACGAGACAGGGACCGGCGTTCTTGCTGCGCAGAACACGAGCAATCTCTTGAAGTTGCATCGGCGGGCTCATGCTGAAGCCATCGAGCGCGCGGCATCTGGCCGGAGCACTTCGATGATGGAATTCGTGAAACTGATGGTCGTGACGCCATTGGAGAATGGCGTCAGGCCGCCTTGGCGGTCTTCTCAGGCACGGCCACAAGATGGCAGTCTGCTGGCGCAAAGCTGATCATCACGTCTGCTCCGGGGGTGAAGTCGAGCGCGGAATGCACCTTCACGATGGTCCCGCCGGCCCTTACGAAGTATTCCGTGTAGGCCCCCATGTAGTGTCCCTCCTCCACGCGTCCTCTCAGCCGGTTCGCCGACTCATGATGCGCCGCCTCCCGGCTTGCATCCGACAAGTGGACGGCCTCGGGGCGCAACATCGCCTGGTACTCACCATTGGCCCTGAAATTGGAAGCTTCAAGCTGGATCTGCGTGCCGTCAGGCGTGACCCAGGTCCGGCCATCCGGGCTCGGAGTCACGTCGATGAAGCTCGCCCGCCCGACGAAGTCGGCAACGAAGCGGTTCACCGGCCGACGATAGAGATCCTTGGGTTCGCCGGCCTGCATGATCCTGCCGGATTCCATCACGATGACGCGATCCGACATGGATAACGCCTCCTCCTGATCGTGGGTCACATAGACGGCCGCGACCCCGAGTTCACGCTGAAGGCGACGGATCTCGGATCGCGTTCCTTCGCGCAGCTTGGCGTCCAGATTGGAGAGCGGCTCGTCGAAGAGGAGAACCTTCGGTTGGCCCACGATCGCTCGCGCCAGCGCGACGCGCTGCTGCTGCCCGCCCGACAATTGAGATGGCTGGCGGTCCTTGAGGTGGCGCATCCCGACGACTTCCAACGCTTCATCGACCTGCTTGGCGACATCGGCTGCCGGGACCTTGCGGATCGTGAGCGGGAATCCGACGTTCTGAGCCACCGACATATGGGGCCAGATCGCGTAGGACTGGAACACCATACCGATGTTGCGCTCGTGGGGAGGGATCAGAACACCCTGCTCAGGTGCGGAGACGACCTCATCCCCGATCCTGATCACGCCGCCATTGGCATCCTCCAATCCAGCGATACACCTGAGGGTCGTTGTCTTGCCGCAACCAGACGGGCCGAGCAGACTCACGAACTCCCCTTTGGCAACCTGGAACGAGATGCCGTGGACCACGGTCAAGGCGCCATAACGCTTGACGAGATTCTGAACGACGATGCTCATAGCGTTACCTACACTTTCTCTCAGCCGCGTCGTGCGGATGGCATCAGCCAGATGATGAGCGACATTGCTACGAAGATGATGACGGTTGCGACCACGGACAATGCGCTCGCGAGGCCCCAATTCGCCTGCTCGAAGAACGACCAGATCGAAATGGACACCACGGATGTAGTCGCCGAGTAGAGGAGGATCGCGGACGAGATTTCACGGAAGAAAGCCATGAACAGCAGGAAGTAGGCTCCCTGCACCGACGGGCGCGCAAGAGGCAGCAGGATCTTGAAAACCGATCCGAGCCGCGTTGCTCCGCCCACCCAGGCTGCCTCTTCCAGGCTCTTGTCGATCTGGACCAGCTGCCCACCGATTGTTTCGGTCGCATACGGCAGGAAGCGCGTGATGAAGGCCATGATCATCAGGGCAAGCGTGCCGTAAAGCGGAATCGGCAGATAGGCGTAGGCCCACAGAAGTCCGAGGCCCAGAACGATGCCCGGCACTCCGAACGGGAGGCTCGCGACAAAATCGAGCCCTCTGTACCCCGTCGGCCTCAGCCTCAGGGTGAAGTATGAGCAGAGAAGGCCCAGAACGACGCCGACGGCCGCGCCCACTCCCGAGACGATCAGCGTGTTCCAGAAGCTGCGCATGGTCGAAGCGCTTTCCCAAATGAACATGTAGTTCCGCAAGGTGTACATGCCGTTCATGGGATTCGCGGTGAACCATTTCAGCAAAGACGTGTAGACGAGGATCACCATCGGCAGGAGAAGGCCGAGGAACACGAAGCCGAAGCAAAGGATGTAGGCGGCCCACTTCCAGCGTCCGAGCGGGATGGGTGTCGCCCGCCCGGCCTTGCCGGTAATTGTGGTCAGGCGCCCGGAGCGCGTGACCCGTCGCTGAGCCCAGATCGCACTTCCTGTAATGGCGCTGAGAGCCAGGCCCACGGCGGCGGCCAGTCCATAATCCGCCGGCGAGAACCGGACGAGAAGATAGAGCTGGGTTGCCAGCATGGTCACCTGGCCCGGAATGCCGATGAGAGCGGGAATCGCGAACTGCTCAATGGTGATGATGAAGGTGAGAATGAAGCTCGAAATCAGGGAATAGCTCAGAAGCGGCAGAGTCACCCGGAACAGGACCGCATGGGGCTTCGCACCTGAGGTACGGGCAGCCTCCTCATAGATCGCATCCATGCTGATGATCGGGCCGCGCATCGTCAGATAGACGAATGGCACCTGATGCAGCACCATGACGATGACGATGCCGAGGGCCGTATAGATGTCGATCCGAAGCCATGGCATTCCCAACACATCGTCCACGACCGCGTTGAAGATGCCACCGGGCGCACCGATGATGATCCAGGCCATCGCGAGGATGAATGAAGGGAAGTAGAAGGCAAGCCCGATCAGTGCCGTGATGATATTGCCGTATTTGAAGTCCGTGCGATGAACCACAAGGGCGATCGCCGTTCCGATAACGATGCAGAGAGCGGAGGACAAAAGCCCGATCCAAAGGGTCGTGGCGATGGTCGACAGAACACCTCCGGAAAAGAGGCCCGCATAATTGCGAAGGGTCCATTCACCTTCGATTCCCGGAGCGCTGGTGCGCAGGCTGCCGTAAATGAGGGCCGCAATGGGAATTGTGACAAGCAGTATCACAATGGCATATGTCGCAACGTATACGGCTTTGAGCACACGGTCGTGTGATTGCCGTCGTTTGACCTTCCCGGCCACGAACTCATCGGCGGTCGCGGTGATCGCCTTATCGGTCATTGTTCAGTTCCCAACTCTACTCGCCAATGATGGAAATGGCCGCATGTCTGCCATGCGGCCATCGATCTTTTCATCTTAGCGGACGCCGAAAACAGTGCGCCAATGCTCGACGATCTTCTTCTGCCGTTCAGGGGTCAGAATTTCTTCACCGCTCACGACATTCGAGAGCTGAGAGGTTGCAGGGAGCTTGGAAAGCGGCGGGATGCCGTTCCGGGTGACGGACAGACCGCCATATTGCTGAAGAGCCTCCTGCCCCTCCTTGGACATGAGCCAGTTGAGGAAGACACGGGCTGCATTCGGATGAGGGGCGTTTTTCGCAACGAATGCCACGTTGGCCGAGGAGGTCGTGCCGGACTTCGGGTAGACATACCCGATAGGAGCACCGTCTTCGAGCAGTGGATTGAGAGGAAGATCGGTCAATTCTGCGACACGCACGTCACCGCGGATCACCGCCTGGATGATACCGCCCGAGCCTTCGAAGAAGCGAACGTCGTTTGCCTTCAGCTTCTCGGCTGCATCAGGGAAGCCCTTATCCTCCCAGAAGGCTACGATCTGCTGGATCGACACTGACCGCCAAGGCGGATTCATGCCCACTTTGCCCTTCCATTTGGGATCAAAAAGATCAGCCCACTCCTTGGGAGCCTCGGAATCCTTCACGAGGCCCTTGTTCCAAATAATCGCCTCACGCGCATATTGCAGCGTGAAGAGCATGTTGTTCTGGTTCACGTTGGCGGGGAAGTTGGACAGTTCCGGTGGCGTCCACTGCGCCATCCAACCCTGCTTCATGCCCTCGGTGACGCGCTCGTCCGGGAAGGTGATGAAAACGTCGGCAATGTGACGGCCGGAGTTGAACTCGGTCTGGAAACGCTCGATGAGCGGATTGCTGCCAAGCCGGATATGCTCCGTCTGGATCTCGGGATATTTATCACGGAACTTCTGCAGCAATGGCTCGATGCCGTTAGGTTGCAGGTTGTTATAGAAGACGACCTTCCCCTCTTTCTTGGCGGCAGCCACGGTGTCGTCCCAAGACTGAGCCTTGACCGGCGAGGACAGGGCCGCCGCCAGAGCAGTGGCTGCAATGGCCCCGCTCATGAGCCATGACTTGGCTTTTGAATACCAGCTTGATTTCATCATTAGAGCGTTCCTCCGTGATACTGAGCATCATTGTTTTTCTTAAGTGCCCTAGGGGTAGGCTAGCAGCGTACAGCGAACTGTCAACAGTTGACTAAAAAACGGGGTCCTTATATATGACAGACCGAGCAGTGAACCCGCGGCCAGGCGAGCTTAGCGGACAGAATGGCAGGCAGCATGATCCACCAAGGAACGACGTCGCAATCACCCTCTGGAGCCAGAGTTCGCCTGAAGCAGTTGGTCGAGCAGCGGAACGCCCTTCTCGTTCCCGGCGCGGCGAATGCTCTCAACGCGCGGATCATCGAGGATCTAGGCTTCGAGGCAGCCTATCTGACCGGCGCCGGCTTGGCCAACACTCATCTCGGCATGCCCGATCTCGGCCTCGTCACCGTGACGGAGCTCGCCGAGACTGCGGCGAGAATCGCAGATGTGTGCTCTCTGCCGCTGATCGTCGACATCGATACGGGCTTTGGCAATTCGTTGAATGTGCACCGCACCGTGAAACTTCTGGAGCGCAGCGGAGCGGCGGCGCTCCAGCTCGAGGACCAGATCTTTCCGAAGAAGTGCGGCCACTTCTCCGGAAAGGGAGTCGTGCCTCTGCCGGAAATGATCGGCAAAATCCACGCGGCACTCGACGCAAGGCAGGATGAAAATCTCCTTCTGATCGCAAGAACCGACGCGAGAGCCGTCGAAGGTTTCGAGCGGGCGCTTGAGCGGGCGCATGCCATGACGGAAGCGGGAGCTGACATCATCTTCGTTGAAGCCCCGGAATCGGTAGAGGAACTGCGAGCCATCGCTCAACTACCGGCTCCGCAGCTGGCGAACTTGGTCATCGGCGGCCGGACGCCTCTTCTGACGATCGACGAATTGCGAGAACTTGGCTTTGCTGTTGCGCTTTATGCGAACGCCGCACTTCAAGCGACCATCCGTGCGGTGCAGGACGTCCTCGGGCATCTAAAGGAACAGGGCTCCTTATCGGGCGCTGAAGAGAAGCTGGCGAGCTTTTCCGAGCGCCAGCGAGTTGTCGCCAAGGAAGCGTTCGATGCGCTGGAAGCCCGCTATACCGGCAGCTGACCCGTCCTTCATACCGTCGGGCGCCCTTCATGAGCGCACATCAAGGCAAACCTATTCTCAACATGATGAAGCCATGAGGTTTTAACGTGACACAGGCACGGATTCGAGCATCCTTCATGCGTGGTGGCACGTCCAAGGCAGTTGTCTTCCGGCAAGAAGACCTTCCGGCGGATCGCAGAGAATGGGACGCCATCTTCCTGGCTGTGATGGGCTCGCCGGATCCGAATGGCCGTCAGCTGGATGGAATGGGGGGAGGAATTTCGTCGCTCTCCAAGGTCTGTGTCGTGGGCCCCTCCACCCGGCCCGACGCGGATGTTGATTACACATTCGCCCAGATCTCGGTGCGCGATGCCTCGGTGGACTTCAGCGCCAATTGCGGGAACATGTCATCTGCCATCGGGCCGTTTGCTGTCGAGGAGGGCCTTGTGCCGATCACGGGAGATGGGGAAGCCGTGGTCCGCATCCATAATACCAACACATCCAAAATCATCGTTTCGCGATTCCGCGTCGAAAACGGCGCAGCCGTTGTCGATGGTGACCTGTCCATCGACGGCGTGGCGGGCTCCGCCGCCCCGATCCGCCTCGAGTTTACTGATCCCGGCGGAGCGAAGACCGGCCGCCTTCTTCCGTCTGGATCCGCGCTTAACAGGCTTGAAGTTCCGGGGATCGGCGTGATCGATGCATCCCTGGTCGACGCCGCCAATCCTTGCGTGTTCGTCAATGCGGCCGACCTCGGCAAACGCGGCGACGAACTCCCCGACGCGCTGGAGGCCGATCCGATCTTCCTTGAGAGGATGGAGGCCATCCGCCGCGCCGCATCGGTGCACATGGGGATTGCCAAGGACATTGATGAGGCCGGCCGGGTGCCAAGCATTCCCAAAGTCGCCATCGTAGCGGCTCCGCGAGCCATGACGACTCTGTCCGGTCGTTCACTCACGCCTTCGGATATGTCCATTCTCGTGCGCATGATCTCCATAGGGCAGCCTCACAGAGCCGTGCCGATAACGGGCGCGCTTTGCCTTGCCGTTGCGGCCCGCATTCCAGGCAGTGTTCCGAATATTCTTGCGCACGCAACGGATGAACCGATCCGAATTGCTCATCCGTCAGGCGTTACAGTTGTGGACGCCAAGGTAAGCGGCACCGATTCGGCGGAAAGTCTGCATGCGGAATATGGTGCGGTTTATCGAACGGCTCGCCGCCTCTTTGAGGGAGCTGTTCTCTACAGGCAAGGTCGGTAACCATGGCATCCGCAGCGCGTCAGGGGGCCAGAGCGCACGAGGATCATGATCCTGCCGGCTCGAACATGACCCTGCTCTTCGCCGAGTCTCTTCTCGAACTCTGGCGCCAAGGCCTTGACGATGCCGCGAGCAAGGCTGCGCGGGAGCTTCTTCTTGATGGGCTCGCGGTTGCCGCCCTCGGTGCACGGGAACGCGGACCTCAGATTCTGGCACAACTGGCTGTCGAGACAGGAAGCACGCCGGTCGCCACGCTGATCGGACATTCGGCTCGCGTAGCTGGAACGGATGCCGCGCGCGCCAATGGCGCAGCAATGCATGTCCTCGACTATGAGCCCATGTGGAATCCGGCGAACCATGCCTTGTCCACAACCCTTCCTGCCATTCTTGCTCTTACGGAGATGCTGGCCCGTCGGCACACAGGCGTCGAGGGCCGGGTTCCTCGCGCGGTCGATCTCCTCACCGCCCTCTCCGTCGGAATCGAGGCACAGGCAAGGTTGCGTCTTGCCTCAGGGCAATTCGAACCCGCGCATCTGCAGTTTCACCCGCCTGGTGCGGTCGGCCCCATTGGAAGTGCGGTTGCGTGCGGGATGCTGCTGGGACTCGATGCCCTCGGCCTATCAAACGCTATCGGCATCGCTGCCTCGCGGGCGGGGGGCATCCTGGCCAATGTCGGGAGCATGACCAAGGCACTTCATTGCGGCGGCGCTACGGCGGCAGGGCTTGAGGCGGCGGTTCTGGCAGCTCGAGGTTTCACGGCGGATGCAGATGCGTTGTCAGGTGCGCGTGGCTTCGGCAAGGCCTTTTTCGGCAGTTCCTTTGCGCCTGAATGGCTGACGAAGCCAGCGAGCAGGCTCCACATCGTGGAGCCTGGGCCGGCATTCAAGTTCTATCCCAGTCAGTATGGCACTCACTTCGTCATCACGGCCGCATTGAACGCGCGCAAGATGCTGCCACCGGATGCCGCCATCAAGCGCATTCGCATCATCTCGCCGCCGATGCCCTACGTACACCGCTCGGCACCTGCCACGGGCCTCGCTGGAAAATTCAGTTTTCAATACACGGCCGTGGTGGCGATCCTCGATGGATCCGTGACCGTCCGCAGCTTCACCGATGAACGTCGCTTCTCGCCTGACGTCTGCGCGTTGCTCGAACGGGTTGAGATCCAGGTCGACCCTGATCGGAAGGGACGCTTCGACCAGATGAGTCTCGATGTCGAGGTTGAGCTCGACGATGGTCGGACCGTCAGCGGCTTCTGCGATGGCCCTCCGGGAATTTGGGGGCGCCCCGCCGAGCCCGAGCGCCTCGTCGGCAAGGCACGGGATTGCCTCAGCGCCGTCCTCGACCCCGACCAGGTTGAAACAATCATCGAGAAGGCGAGCCGCTTCGACGAACTGGCCATCGACGATGTTCTGTCGATGCTCGACATCCTGGCAACCCCGGCTGGACGTAAAACGTAGAATAGCGATGCTGCAAGTCCCCTCCTCCGAAGCGGCCCCTCTCAAGCTTCACGTCGAATGCCTTGAACTCTTTATGGCGTTCTGCTCAGTCGGGCTTTCAGGCTTCGGAGGCGTCCTGCCGTGGGCGAGGCGCATGCTGGTGGAACAAAGACGCTGGCTGACGGATGAGGAGTTCACCAATATCGTGTCCCTCTGCCAGTTTCTTCCGGGCCCCAACATCACCAACGTGTCGATTTGCGTCGGGGCCCGTTTCGCCGGATTCCGCGGATCCCTTTCGGCTCTTTCCGGCATTCTCGCCGTGCCGGTCATCATCGTCATTCTGCTGGCCATGCTGTATGACGCTTATGGGCACATCAAGCCGGTTCAGGATGCATTTCGCGGCATATCCTCGGCAGCTGCGGGCCTGATCGTCGGCATGGCCATCAAGATGGCCTATCCTATGCGCCGCAGTTTTCGCGCCATAACGTTCATGGCCCTTACCATCGGGGCGGTTCTGGTCTTGAAGTTGCCGCTCATCTGGATCCTCCTGGTGCTGGTGCCGCCAAGCATCGTCGTTGCCTGGATGATGCGCCGATGAACGAACGTGGCATTCTGACCGAGCTTGCGATCCAGTTTGCGCTGATCTCCTTGGTCAGCATCGGCGGTGCCGCCGCGGTCTTGCCCGAGATGCACAGAGCCGTGGTCGACGTTCATGGCTGGATGTCGAGCGAGACCTTTGCGAACCTGTTCGCTCTGGCTCAAGCGGCACCCGGCCCCAATGTGATCGTCGTCACCCTGATCGGCTGGCATGTGGCCGGCGTTCCAGGTGCATTGGTGGCGACAACCGCCATGACAGGACCCGCTTTCATTGTTGCCTATGGAGCCGCGCAGGTCTGGGAGCGATGGCACAGGGTTCAATGGTACAAGACCTTCGAGCGCGGTGTCGTACCGATCACGGTCGGGCTCATCGCTGCGAGCGGGTGGCTCCTGACAAGCGCATCGGGATTCAGCCTGGTGAACTATCTCATCACGGCGGCGACGGTGGCCTGTGTTCTGTTCACACGGATAAACCCGCTGATCGCCCTCTCGGGAGCGGCTCTGCTGGGCCTCACCGGAATGATCTGAGCCACGACCTTGATATCTGCAATCAATCGTTTCACAGGACGAAACATGCCAAGCGATATGTCAGCCCATGAAGGAACAGTTTATGCGAGAGCCGAGGACGTTCGGCGTTTCGTCACGGCGCTGATTGCCGGCAATGGTGTTCCTCCAGATGATGCCCGGATCGTCGCGGAGTGTCTCGTGAGATCTGATCTCCGCGGTGTCGATACTCATGGCATTGCACGACTGCCAGGTTATCTTGATCGTGTCCGACGAAATCTGATCAATCCGCGTCCCGTGCTTCAGCCGAAACGGGTCTCTCCTGTCGCGTCTCATCTCGACGGTGACAACGGATTCGGTTTCGTGGTGGCCACACGCGCGATGCAGGAGGCCATGGAGATCGCACGGGCAACAGGCCTTGGGCTGGTCTCCGTCAAGCGGAGCACTCATTTCGGCATGGCCGCGAACTACCTCCTTCAGGCGGTGGAGGCCGGGTTCATCGCGCTGGTCTTCACAAATGCATCCCGGTCCATGCCCCCATGGGGTGGTCGTGAAGCGTTGCTGGGAACGAGTCCGTTCGGAGCCGGCGCCCCAGGCGGTGACCATGGCCCGTTCATTCTGGATATGGCTCCGAGCGTCGCGGCTCGCGGCAAGATCCGCAAGGCTCTCCGGCTGGGACAGCCGATCCCACCGGATTATGCCCTGGATGCAAAGGGCCGGCCGACAACCGATCCGGCGCGCGCGCTCGCGGGCGTCGTCCTGCCGATGGGAGGTCCCAAGGGATCGGGTCTCTCGATGTTGATGGATATCCTCAGCGGCGTCATATCAGGCGCTGCGTTCGCAGGAGACGTGGAGGATCAATACAAGAATTTCGAGAAGCCCCAGAACGTCGGTCACTTCTTCCTGGCCATGAGGCCGGACCTCTTCATCGGCATCGACGAATATCGGGCTCGCATGGATGTGCTCGGCGAGCGCATTCATTCCACTCCACGCGCAGAAGGTTTCGATGAGGTCCTGATGCCGGGCGAGCCTGAGGCACGACAGGAGAAACTACGTTTGGCGACGGGCATTCCCTATCACAGGGCTGATCTGGATCCTTTGCTGAAGGAAGCGCAGGCGGTCCACGTCGAACCTCTGACGACCTCCACCCTGCCGTTTCAATAACATGATAGGCGTGAAAACCGGGTTCAGCACCTCTCCTGCGGAACCGGACGGATCATTGGGGGAGCACTGAGCCTCTGGACGCGAATCCTAAACGGATCAAGCCAGTTGCCCGTCAGCTTCCGGCACGAAGACGTATCCTTCCATGATCCGCCGGGCTGTCCGGCCAACTGTCGCACGCTGCACCGAATAGGTGTCGTTGGCGTACTCCAGTTCGACCTCCGTCTCGATGACGCCGGCCGGATGTCCGATCCTCACCTCACGCCTGTTGCGCAGTGCCGTGCGGGCCTCCGGCCGGGTCGCCTCATGGACGATCGATCCCGGAATCTGGCTCGCCACACCAGTGCAGGCCGTACTCGTCGCCGCGTAGGTCTTGTGCATCTGCTGCATGAACATGAGTCGGGAGACAAGATCGACATCGCCAGCGGAGATGTTCCTGTCCCCTATTACGTCACGATAATATGCCGGCGGGCTTATGATGGCGAGCAAAGGCGTCGCCGGGCTCTCCTCGCGCGCCAGATGAGGAGTCGAAACCATGCCCATGCGGGCGGCGGCGGCGCCTCGGATTCGCTCAAGGACCGTTGCAAGCTCCGTGTCTCGATCGATCTCGGCCGCCGTCTCAGTGCCTTTGAGGCCGAGGTCCCGCGCTCTCACGAAGACATGCGCGTTGCCGATATCGACGAGAGAGACCGCAAGATTGCCGAAGCCTTCCACCTCCAGGCAATCGATCGGGTTTCCGGTCGGCAGCAATGCACCTGTCGTGGCCCCTGCCGTCTGGGCGAAATCGACCACGATCCTGGCGCCGGATCCCGGAACCCCTGGCACGATATAAGTACCCTTCTCGATCGGGCGCCCGTCCTTGACCGGAACCTCGATTGAGAGAATCCGGTCGAGATTGGAATTGTAGACTCTGACCTGCGTGATCGGTGAAGCCGGCTCGACATACCCCTCGTAAATGGCAAAGGCGCCAACCGCGGCCGATATGTTGCCGCAAAGACTGAGCCAATCGATTTCAGGATGTGCGATTCCAACCTGGCCGAATGTGTAGGTGATATGTGCGCCGGCAGCGCTGGGCACGCCAGCCCGTGGAGGACCGATGAGCGCGACCTTGCTCGTCAAGGGATCGGCTCCGCCGAGCCCATTGATCTGACGGCGGTCCGGAGATCCGAAAATGGACAGGATGGTCCGGTCTCTCTCGGCCGGATCCACTGGCAGGTCGGCCTCCTTGAGGATGACGGCTTTGCTCGTCCCACCCCGCATGAGAACACAACGGATTGCACGATCCATTCTCTTCCTCCCAAAAGCATCGGATGAATCCTAAAAGTGCAAATCCACTTCCACGTCCGATGCTCTAGTAGCCGCCGTCAACCTCGATTTCCTAGACCTTGTCATCAGGGAGACGCAGCCACAGGCTTCAAATTGCGGCGTCCATACGCTCCGATTCCGTGACGATAGCCTCAAGGCTCTGAACAACGTGATCGGAAACGTCTATGGAATCCTCAGCGAGACGACGGCGACGCTCGTCTGCGGAGCGGTCGAAGGGCATTCTCGGCGGATCAAGTGCATCGATGGACTGCGCGGAGCGAACGGCTTCCGCATAGGCTGAAATCTGGCTGCGCAGAATGTCTTCCTCAATGAGGAGATCCGGCCTCATGAACATGAGGAACAGGGCGCAATCGGAGAGAGGATCCGGTTTGAGAGCACTGCCGCATAGGAGTCCGAACATCTGAACGGCGGTGGCTAAGGCAGAGCCCTTGTGCCCTCCCCACACGGTGAACGCCCCTTCGAGTCCTTTTGCAGGATCCTTCGTGGGGAACCCATCGGCATCATAGGCGACACCATCAGCCAATTCCTGCCCAAGACGCTTCGCCAGCGTCGCCTCGCTGATCATCACAGACGAGAGGCCCGCATCAATGATGATCGGGTCTCCTGACGAGGGAAATCCGAAGGCAATAGGGTTCGTGCCGAACCGCGCCTGATTGCTGCCGGCAGGGGCGACCCGCCAATCAGAGGCGCCAGCCGCCATGCCGACCAGCCCCTCCTTTGTCGCCATCTCCATGTAATAGGCGAACATCCCCGTATACCACGTGTTGTGCATTCCCGCGACGGCAATGCCATTTGCCTTCGCCTTCTCGATCCCCATCACTGTTGCGCGGTATCCAACGAGATAACCTGCCTGATCGCCACCATCGAGGAGCACCGAGACGGGGGTTTCCCTGACGACGGAAATTGGGCGGCGACCCTCGGGACGTTTTCGGATACGCTCGACGACCGACAGCGCCCTGGCAAGCCCTCCATACCCGATCCCCCGCAGTTCACAATCGATCAGATGATCGGCAATGATTCCTGCGTCTTCTTCCGAATGGCCCACGGCCCTCATCGCCTGGAAAGCGAGAGCGTAGGCCCCTCTAACGGTCAGTTTCATAGGATGTCCTTGATCGGCTCGATGCGGCAAAGAGGCGACAGAGCGGTGCCAGCCCTTTTCCGAAAACATATGTTGACTGTAAATCGATTAACTGTCTACAGTTGTCACGTTGACTGGAGGCGCTGTCTTGGAACGGGGATACCTTTCAACGCGGTTCGGCCAAATCCACTACACTGCCGGTGGAGATGGCGATATCGTCCTGCTGATCCATCAATCCGGCCGCTCATCGCGGATGTTTCTGGATCTTGTTGGCGTGCTGAGCGATCGCTTCCGGGCCGTTGCCATCGATCTTCCAGGCTTCGGAAACTCCGCGCCCGCGGAGGACGGCATCACCATCGATGACCTCGCTGATCTTTGCGCAGAGGTCATCGTTGCGCTCGGCGCAGGCGCAGCCCATGTCTATGGACATCATTCGGGAAACAAGATAGCGACGGCCCTCGCCGGACGCCACCCGGACAAAGTCAAGCGCCTCGTGCTGGCTGGGCAAAGTCACAGCATCATCCCGGATCAGGTCGCCCGCAACAAGGCCATTGACAAGTTTGTAAGGCCCTATCGCCAGATCGCCGAGATGCGCGATGCACGAGCTCTCAAGCTCGAGAAATGGGCTCTGACCTACCGCACCATATCATCGGTATGGTGGCAGCCTGGGATTCTCAGCGATCCCACGTCTCATGCAGAGGCTCTTGCCTACGCGCAGGTGCTTGACACACTTCAAGCAGCAGACGGATCAGCGAAGCTCTATTCCGCCAACCTCGATTACGACCTCGCTTCAGGTTTCCGCGCAATCCCCGTCGAGACGCTCGTCCTGGAAATCGTCACACCTGAAGAGGATGCGCTCATCGGCAGGCAAGGCGGTGCGGTATGCGCCCTGATCCGAAATTCGGAGTTGGCAGAGATTGAGCACGAGGATGGTGACGGCATCACCCTTGAAGGACGCGCCCGCGAGCTTGGAGAAATTCTTATCCCGTTTCTTTCAGACAATCGCCCCTCGCAGATCAAAGGAGCTGTCCAACATTGAACGCCGTCACTCTGGACATGGCGACATCCGCGCATCTTGCCGGCGCGTTTCTCGCGCCTCGTTTCGATGCGACGATACGATTCCGAGCGGCGATTGTCGTTGATTGGCTGCCCCAGCTGCGCTTCGGAGCAGGCTGCGGTTGATCGAGAACTCGCTCCTCTGACATCCGGCGCCAGAGAGCGAGATCAAAAAAGCGCCAGAACGCTGGAGATGCCAGCCATCAACGCAGATATGCGACGGCTTCAGGCATCGAAATAACGATCAGGAGGAACGAAATGAAACTTTCGAAACTAGTATCCGGTGCATTCGCGCTGACCATGACCGCTGTCGCCTTTTCTGGCACCGCGAGTGCGCAGGACGATATCAAGAGGATGAACCTGCGGTGGGCGCATTTCGCACCGCCAGCATGGGGGTCAGCGCAGGCTGAACAGCTCTTCGCCAAAGAAATCGAGAAGCGTACGAACGGCAAGGTCAAGATCCAGTTCTTCTGGTCCGGCGCTCTCGGCGGGCCAAGCGAATTGATGGACCTTGTCGCAAGCGGCGCGGTCGATTTCGCCAGTTTCCCGCCCACCTACTATCCAGCGCAGTGGCCGATGATGGGCCTGATCAACAGCTTGCCCATGACTTGGCAGGATCCGAAGCTCGCGATGGACATCCAGGAATATCAGATCGCGAACAACAAGGCGATCCAGGACGAGCTGGCTAAGAACAAGCTGAAGGTCGTCCTGATACACGGGCTTCCTCCCTACAGGCTTCAGTGCACCACGCCTATCAAGACCATGGAGGACCTGAAGGGCAAGCGTATCCGCACCTTCGGCGACTGGCCTCCTTATGTGATGCAGAAGATCGGCGCCGTGCCGGTCAACGTCCCGCTCGGCGAGATTTACGAGGGCCTGCAGCGCGGCAGTCTCGACTGTGGCTACAATCCCATTGAAAACTCGGGCTTCCTGAAGCTCTATGAGGTCGCCAAGAACTGGAGCGACATCAACTTCGGTGCGATCGCCGCCTATTCGTCCTTCGCCAATGCAGAAAAGTTCGCGGCTTATCCGGAAAGCCTGAAGAAGATCTTCAAGGAGGCCTATGACGTTGCGGTTGCTTGGGAGAAGGAGAACTTCGAAGTGGCTGAGAAGAAGCATCTGGCCGACGCCGAAAAGGCCGGCGCCAAGGTCATCCATTTCGAAGAGCAGGACAAACTTAACGCAACCTTCCCGGACATGCTCAAGACCTGGGAAGAAACGATGTGCAGCAAGAATCTCTGCGAGCAGGCCAAGAGCGTGGTCGCCGACACTCGCAAGGTCATGGAGGCTGCCAAGTGAGCAATGCCTCCGGCTCTCATCATCTTGACCACAACATCGTCCCTGCGGCTTCAAGGCCGCAGGGACTAGCAGCCGTGATCGACCACGTATCTGGTGGATTGTGCTTCATTGCCATGGTGATCGCCAGCATCTGCGTCGCGCTCATCATTATTATCGGCACCGTCGACACTTTCGGCCGCGCCGTCATGAACAGTCCGCTGATGGGCGCGGTCGAGCTGACCGAGTCCTTGTTGGCAACGACCATCTTTCTCGCGCTGCCGCATGCGCAGCGACATGCCCAGCATGTCGTCGTCGACATCATCGTTCATAGTTTCTCCACACGGTGGCAGCTCATCGCTTTCTTCTTCGCGCTCGTACTCACCTTCTTGTCTTTCCTGTTGCTCGCGATTGAGGCCGTCGATGGTGCTCACTCCGCATGGTTGGCGTCGGAGGTATCCGCCGGTTACGTGCCCGTGCCCATTTGGCTCGCCAAGCTCCTGTCGGCTGCTGGCTTGATCATCGCAGTCCTCGAAACCGCTCGTCAGATCGTTTGGACGATCCTCTGGCCGAAAGATGCCCTGTCGCACCGCGGCGCTGCGAGCGCAGAAGCGGTTCATCTGGAGCAAGACTGATGGATCCTTTTACAATCGCCTGCCTGTGTATCGTCGGAATGCTCCTGATGATCGCCATCGGACTGCCTGTCGCGGTCGCGATGATCACCGCATCCGCAGTGGGGATGTATCTCACCGCCGGCTCTGGCTTCACGCTCACCACCTTCCGTACACTGCCTTTCGCCACTGCCAGTTCCTACACCTTCGCGGCCGTCCCGATGTTCGTGGCCATGGGCGTGATTGCCGGATCGTCCGGTATCGTTGCTGACGTCTATCGCTCGGCCGACATGTGGCTTGCCCGAGTGAGGGGCGGTCTCTACATGGCGACCACCTGCGCCTCGGCGGCATTCGGCGCCGTCAATGGCTCCACAATCGTCGGTGCGGCGCTGTTCACGCGCATCGCCTTACCCGAGATGATCAAGCTTGGCTATGATAAGGCAGCCTCGGCTGGCTGCATCGCGGCCGCCGGCACCTTCGCGGCCATGATCCCGCCGTCAATCACCATGGTGCTCTACGGCGTGCTCACGAGCGAGTCGATCGGACAGATCCTGATCGCGGGTATTGTCCCAGGCATTCTCACTGCCTTGGTCTATCTCGTGGGAATCGCTATCTTCGTGCGTATTTGGCCCGATTGGGCACCGCCGACACAGCGTCATTTTCCGCTCAAGACGCGGATTGCAAGCCTGAAGTCCGTCTGGCCAATTGCCTTTATCGCACTCATCGTTGTCGGCGGCATCTATTCCGGACTGGTGTCTCCTTCGGCGGCTGGCGCGGTCGGCGCAGTCGGAGCCATCGTCGTCATCATGGTGACGGGTCGCATGAGCCGACACACGATCACCAGCAGCATGTCCGAGGCCGCCACGACCACTGCGGTGATGTTCTTCATCGTGATCGGCGGTCTTGCCTTTTCCCGGCTGCTGCTGGTTACCGGTTTCATCGGTGACACATTGGGCGTGATCCAGGACCTCGGGCTGCCGGCCTGGGTGCTGCTGATGGCTCTGGTCGCGCTTTACATCGTGCTCGGCATGCTGATGGACCCGATCTCCATGATGGTCATGACCGTGCCGGTGGTGCATCCCATCGTCACCGGGCTCGGATACGACGCGATCTGGTTCGCCATCATCATGGTGAAACTGATCGAGCTGTCCTGCATTACGCCGCCGGTGGGGCTCAACCTCTTCGTGGTTGCCGGGGCAGGACGAGGAAAGGTGACCACGAGACAGGTCTATACGGGCGCAATTCCATTCGTTTTCCTGGAGCTGATCACGCTAGGCCTCCTGCTGGCCTACCCGGAGATCACCCTATGGCTACCGACCGTCATGATGCGCTGATGACCAGCCGGATCCGCTCACAAGACGCAGATCCGGCTGCGCACATCACTTCCGCAGAGTAACGAGACAAGGAAGATGGGCCAATGAGCACGCCAGAGCCTTATGAAATCTATGCGATACGCTACGCCACGAGCCCCTATCGGATGCGGTTCCACAACTGCCTGTTCTGCCATGGCAAGGATGCGCATGATGCTCTCATGCCAATGGATTTCTTCGTGTGGGTGATCCGCAATAAGCAGCGGATCATTGTCGTCGACACCGGATCGCGCGATTGGAAATGCAAGCAGCGCGGGCATGAGTTTATCCGCTGCCCCACTGACGGCTTGAAGGCAATCGGAATCGATCCTGCGGGCGTGGAGGACGTCGTCATCACTCACATGCACTGGGACCATGCCGGCAACATAGACAAGTTCGTCAATGCCAAGGTGCATCTGCAGGTCGCCGAGATGCGCAATGTCACTAGCCAGGACATGGGCATACCTGCGCTAAATAACTTTTTCCTGGTCGACGACGTCTGCACGGTCGTGAAGCGCTTGTTCGAAGGTAGCGTCACCTTCCATGAGAAGTCGAGCGAGATCGCGCCAGGCGTCAGCATTCATGAGGTCGGGGGTCATTCTGCCGGCATGCAAGTGGTGCGTGTCTACACCCGGCGCGGCTGGGTCGTGCTGGCGTCCGATGCCTCGCATTTCTACGTCAACTTCCAGCAGAACAACCCTTTCCCAGTGCTCTACAATTTCCAGGACACGGTGCGTGGCTACCAGATGTGCCTCTCGCTTGCCGATAGCCCAGATCATGTCATTCCAGGACACGATCCGCTGGTTCTCAAGCGCTATCCCGCGATGTCCAGCAGTCTCGAGGGAGATGTCGTGCGTCTTGATGTCGATCCCGCTGCCGCCTGACCACCGTAAGATCAACAGGATGCAAGTACCATGCTGATGAAAGCTGCTGTTCTCTTCGAGCAAGGATTGCCGCAACCCTATGAAAGATCGCTCCCACTCCGCATCCAGGAGGTCAAGCTCGATCCTCCCGGCGAGGGCGAAGTTCTGATCGAGGTGGAGGCGGCCGGACTCTGCCATTCCGACCTGTCGACCATTGAGGGGCTGCGCCCGCGCAGGGTTCCGACTGTGATGGGGCACGAAGCGGCCGGCATCGTGCGGGAAGTCGGGGCAGGTGTGCGCCGGTTCAGCCCTGGCGATCATGTCGTGGCTGTCTTTGTCGCCAGTTGCGGCGAGTGCCGCCACTGCTCCAACAGCCGCCCCAATCTCTGCACACGGTCCTGGCAGGCGCGCGCGGAAGGAACGCTCCAGTCCGGGGCGCGGCGCATCTCGTGCGACGGTGCCGAAATCCATCATTACTCTGGACTATCGACCTTCGCGGAATATGCAGTCGTCGCGGAAAATTCGCTTGTCAAGATCGACAAGGGCGTTCCGTTGGAAGTGGCAGCCCTGTTCGGTTGTGCCGTAGTGACGGGCGTCGGCGCCGTGATGAACACGGGCAGGGTCCGTCCGGGTGATAGCGCGGCGGTGGTGGGGCTCGGAGGTGTCGGTTTGAACGCATTGATCGGCCTTGTCGCCTCCGGAGCCTATCCGATCATTGCCGTAGACCTCAGCACCGAGAAGCTGGAGTTGGCCATATCGCTCGGCGCCACTCACGCCGTCCTCGCCGGCACGGACAGGACGGTGGACGAGGTGCGCAATCTAACCGACGGAGGCGTCGATTTCGCCTTCGAAATGGCGGGCTCGATCCCGGCAATGGAGACCGCCTATGCCATCACGGGCCGAGGCGGCACGACCATCAGCGCCGGTCTGCCCAATCCGACGAAGACAGTCGCCTACGCGCATGCACCGATGGTGTCTGACGAGCGGACCATCAAGGGCAGCTACATGGGGAGTTGTGTTCCGCAGCGCGATATCCCCCGGTTCATGGAGCTTTATCTGGCGGGACGCCTTCCCGTCGACCGACTCCGTAGCGGCGATGTCAGTTTTTCTACCCTCAACAAGGGATTCGATCTCCTCTCAGCCGGAAAGGTCGTTCGTCAGACCTTGCGGCCGAGAATCGCGGCCTGAACACGTCATCAGGCTCCATCCACGCTTAGATCTTGACCCAGGAAGGCAACGGCCATGGCTACGACTTATGATCTCTTCATCAACAACGAACGGGTGAGGACCGAGAACCAGGAGTATTTCCCCGCCATCAATCCGTACACGCGCGAAGAGTGGGCATCGATCCCACAGGCGAGCACTGCCCAGGTGGCTGATGCCATTGCCGCCGCGCGTCATGCCTATGACACCGTCTGGAGCAAGACCTCCGGCTATGATCGCGCCAAGCTTCTTCACAGGCTCGCCGACATTCTGGATGCGAATGCCGAACGCATGGCCATCATGGAAACCACCGACAACGGAAAGGTGATCCGTGAAACCTACAGCCAGATGGGCTTTGCGGCGCGTGCGTACCGTTTCTTCGCCGGCTGCGCCGACAAGATCTTCGGTGATACCATTCCGCTCGACCAGCGGAATGTATTCGACTTCACCCGTCGCGAGCCGGTGGGAGTCGCCGTGCTCATTACGGCGTGGAATTCGCCGATGGGCCTTCTGTCCAACAAGCTTGCACCGGCGCTCGCCGCAGGCAACTGCGTGGTCATCAAGCCATCTGAGCACGCTTCAGTCACCACGCTCGAATTCGCTAACTTCATCAAGGAAGCCGGATTTCCACCGGGTGTCGTTAACGTCGTCACGGGCGATTACCGTGCGGGCCAGGCACTTCTGACGAGCGGCCGCGTCGACCGCGTAAGTTTCACCGGAAGTCCGGCTGTCGGTCGGCAGATCGCATCCGATGCGGGAAGAGCCCTGGTGCCGGTGACTCTGGAGCTGGGCGGCAAGTCCCCGAACATCATCTTCGACGATGCCGAACTCGACCGGGCTGTTGTCGGTGCACTGGCTGGAATCTTTGCCGCAACGGGGCAGACCTGCATCGCCGGGTCACGACTCCTCGTACAGCGTGGCGTCTATAAGCAGGTCTCTGAACGGCTTGTCGAGCGGGCGAGAAAGATCAAGCTGGGCAACCCGCTCGACAAGAGCACTGAAATGGGCACTGCCGCCAATGAGCCCCAGTTCAAGCGGATCCTCGGCTCGATCGACAACGCCGTAAAAGAGGGCGCGACCCTCACCTGCGGAGGAAAGGCTGCGACCGGCGAAAATCTCGCGAAAGGCTTCTTTATCGAGCCGACGATATTCACCGATGTCCACAACTCCATGACGCTAGCTCAAGAGGAGGTGTTCGGTCCGGTGCTCTCGATCATTCCGTTCGACACGGAAGAAGAGGCAATCAGCATTGCAAACGACACGAAGTACGGTCTCGCATCAGGCGTCTGGACAACGAACCTTTCACGTGCGCTGCGCATGTCCCGCGCGATCCATGCCGGAACGGTTTGGGTGAACACCTATCGTGCGGCATCGGTCATGGCGCCATTCGGCGGGTTCAAGGACTCCGGCTATGGAAAGGAACGCGGCGTTATTGCGTTGGAAGAGTTCCTCCAGACGAAGAACGTCATGATCGACTTTTCGGACGAGGAGCGCGACCCGTTCGCCATCAAGGTCTGATTCCCAGCACTTCACCCCGAAAAGGCAGTGCCCGGACGCAGTTCGGGCACTGCGAAAGGAAAAACGCCAGAACAACGACGCGGCGCGGGAGGGCGTCCAATGGACATATCGGCCAACGACTATTTTGAAATCATGCAACTCTACGCACGCTACGCGAGGGCGATCGACTCGGGCGATGGCCGCGGCTGGGCACAATGCTATGCGAAGGATGGGCGGTATCTCTCGTCCACGTTTGGCGAGTGCAATGGCCGGGCCGAACTGGAGGTCTTCGCATCGGACCATTTCAAGCGTTGGAGCGACAAGGGAATCCAGACACGACACTGGAACAACCAAGTGCTTGTCGAACGCAACGGCGATGGAACGGTTTCCAGCTCCGTTTATCTCCTGCTGGCAGGAGTAAGCAAGGGGGAAGCCCCGAAACTATACCTGCAAACCGTCTATACCGACAAGCTGATCCAGGAGGAAGGCCGCTGGGTCCTTCAAGAGCGCCAGTCGAACGCGGACATGCGGCCTGATCCGTCCCAGCTCGGCTTCACCCGCTGGGAAACGAAAGCGTGAGCAAGCTTTATCACAGAGGACACCATGATACGGACATATGATGTCGTTGTTGCTGGTTGCGGAATCGCCGGCCTGTCAGCGGCGGTCTCGGCAGCCCAAGCAGGCGCGAAGGTCGCGGTGCTTGAGCGCGCGCCTTTCGAAGAGCGTGGCGGCAATACGCGGTGGACCGAGGCATTCTTGCGGATGAAAAACGAGAATGAGGTGTCGGACGACTTCGAGGAGCACTTCATGGCGAACTCGGGCTTCCACCTCGATCCGAGCTTGGTTCAGGAAACGGCGGGCCCTTATGAACAATGGCCGTCCATTGTAAAATCGCTGTCGTTCACCGATCCCGAGATCATCGCGACCCTTGCCGCGCAAGCAGGGCCGACACTGCAATGGATGAAGCAGTTCGGCATCACCTATTCGGACATGGCGAGCTACCTGATCACGCAGTCAACGACACGCATCAGCCCGGTCGGCGGCGGATGGGCACTGCTGGAGGCACTTGCAAAAGGAGCCGACGAGCTCGGGGTCGAGTTCTTCTACGAAACGACGGCGGAGGAACTGCTTCAGAACGAGGACGGTCGAATTGTAGGTTTGCGTGCAACATCGCGCGAGAGCCGCAATCACCGCTTCATGGGAGCCGTCGTGCTTGCGTGCGGCGGCTTCGAGGGTAACGCCGAGATGCAGGCCCGTTATCTGGGCCCGGCGTCGCGCTATGTTCGGCCGGTGGCGCGCGGCGGGTACTACAACAGGGGCGAAGGAATACGGATGGGGCTGGCGGTCGGCGCTGCACCGTGCGGTGACTTCACCGAGTACCACGCGGAGCCGATCGATCCGCGGTCCGGCGTTTCCGAGCCGATCGTGTTCATGTTTCCCTACGGCATTCTCGTCGATCAGAACGGCAGGCGCTTCATCGACGAAGCCTCGGACGCCGTCGACGCGATTTACGAGAACATCTCACGGGTCATCAATCGCCTGCCGGGCGGTATCGCGTACGCAATCTCCGACGCGGGTCTCGACGATGTGCCGAACTGGCAGCGGACGGTCAGAACGGACGAGAAACCCTATCAGGCGGATACGCTGGCTCAACTCGCTGAGCAGATCGGCGTGTCTGCCGACAGCCTGGAACGAACGGTAGCCGAGTTCAACGCCGCGACCGCGCCAGGCGAATTCAAGCCGCTGGAGAAGGATGGGCTTGCGACCCGCGGCCTACAGCCGCCCAAATCCAACTGGGCCCGTCCCATCGCGAGGCCGCCCTACCGCGCATGGCCGATCAGCTCCGCCAACTGCTTCACATTCGGCGGACTTCGCTGCAACACCTCGGCGCAGGTCGTTGACCATGATGGGCGTGCGATACCCGGCCTGTATGCAGCCGGCGAGACCATGGGCATCTACTACGGCCGGTACACGGGCGCCACTTCGGTATTGCGCGGTGCCGTCTATGGTCGCATCGCGGGCATTCACGCGGCTGAGAACTGCAAAGCCCAAAGCGCGGCGATTCCTGAAGCCCTTCCGTAAGCGTGCGGCGGGAGTGGCAACAAACAGCTTCTTCAAGAGAACAAGATGGCGAGAACACCGAACTATTTCAAAGGAAAGACAATCGCGATAACGGGAGCCGCAAGTGGCCTCGGCCGGGCTGCGGCTGTGATCTTCGCTCGCGAGGGCGCACGGGTCGTTTGCGGCGATATCGATGATGCGGGCGGCGCTGAGACCGTGCGGGCTGTCGAGGCCGAAGGAAGCGAGGCGATTTTCGTCAAGACCGACGTAACCAGGCGCACGGACGTCCGAAACTTCGTTCAAGCGGGCGTGGAACGCTTCGGGCGCATTCACTTCCTCTTCAACTCGGCCGGATCGGCATTGAAGCGCTGCGGCTTCCTTGAGATCGACGACGAGCTGTTTGATCTAAGCTTTGACCTGAACGTGAAAGGCACTTTCTACGGCATGCAGGAGGTGCTTCCGCACATGCTGGAGAATGGCGGCGGTACCATCGTGAATGTGGCTAGCATGGCGCACAAGCGGGGCGGCCCGGGAACATCGGTCCATTACGCCTCGGCAAAGGGCGCCGTGGTAACGATGACCATGGGCGTGGCGCGCGAGTTCGCGGATCGCGGGATCCGGTGCCTTTCAATCTCGCCGGCAGCGGTCAACACGGGTTTTCAAGCCGCATCGGGAACGTCGAAGGAGATGGCCGAGCGGCTGATGAACGACATTCCGATGAAGAGGAACGCCGAAGCGGACGAAATCGGTGAACTGGTCCTCTTCCTGTGCTCGGATGCATGTCAATTCATGACAGCCGATACGGTCTATGTCAGTGGCGGGGGAGGATTCCGCTGATTGAGGCTTGCCTGCTCAAAGCCGAAACTAAAGCGACCTGCTACGGAAGTTTCATCCGGAAGCACTCCCAGCTTGTTGAGATCGGCCTCAGTTAATTCTCAGAGGGCCGCTGAGGCGCCTCGGCACGCTCGAAGGGTGAGATAGCGGCTATCCCGATAAAGGTTCTTGACGCCTATCTCCATCCACAGGTCAAGATGCCTAATCTGCCACGGCCAGCGAACCGTTCAGATACGGTTCAATCGTACCGCCGGAACCTTCTTGTCATGCTGGACGATGCTTTCTGCGTCGCCAGTCAGCACAGGAGGCTCCCCATGTTGGGCTGGTCCAAACGAGTAAGCTCCACTGCCGCTTTGATAGCTCTTGCAAGTTCGCTTGGCGGCTGCGTCACAGGTACCGAAGTCTCATACAGTGAGTATCAATATGACCGTTATGGCGGGACTGAGCGTAGCTATGAGCATAACATCTACTCAGACCCTGCCCATGGGATTGAAAGCGAGAGGTGTCGAACCGTTGTCAGACGGCGGGTCAACACCTATGGCGATGAGGTTGTGAGGCGCGATCGCATTTGTGGTCCTACGGGCGAAGTATCAACCGCAGAGCCTTGGTCGCGCCGAGCGCCTCCGCAGTACGGCTATCCAAGCCCTATTGAGCCGCCACCTACTGACGTTCCAAATTATGATGGGGCAGAAGTAGGCCCAGGATAGGCGCAGAAGATCAGGGCTAGACCCTTTGCTACCCTCTCGGAAACTAGCGACCGCATCTGAGAGGGTTGACTGATCTGTGGGTCTGTCAGGGGAGTTTTAGATATTACTTTGCGGATAGGTGTCGACTGTTTCTCGATTGGTTGCAGGCTCAGCCAGGAATCGATCGTCCTGACTATCCAGCTAGGCGGCGAGGGATGATGCATCTCTGGTCGGAAGGTGCTCCGAAGCCCACATGGCGGCTTGTGTTCGATTGGCGGCTCCAATCTTCCTCAGGATAGCTTTGATGTGAACTTTAATGGTGGCTTCGGCGACATCCAGCTTCCGCGCAATGACCTTATTAGCCGCTCCGTCCATGAGATGACTCAGTATCTCTGCCTCTCTTGCCGAGAGCTTCCTCACCCTCGGGTCTTCCGAAGGCAGCTTGGCATCAGCGCTGCTATCTCGGGACTTAGGTGTAGGGATCGCCTCACTGCCATTCAGCAGAGAGGCCATCAAAGCGGAAGGCAGCACAAGTTCCCCGACCATAATTAGCTCAAGGGACTTGATGAGAACTTCGCGGCTGCTCCCCGTCAGGCAGAAGCCGTCAACTCCTGCACCGCGACAGAGCTTCACAAAGCTAAGATTGTAGTGGTCGGCAATCACAACAATACGCACCTTAGGGAACTTCCCTCTCAGGTGTCTCACCGCTTCAGCTGTGTCTTCGGGGGAGACGTTCGCACTGATGACAAACAGATCAGGAACCGAAAGGTAAGAGGTCTCGGCTGCTTGAGCAGCATTGGTAAAATGGTCAGTCGTGACAAAGCTGGTTCCAGCTAAAAGATGCGTAATGCCTACACCAATCAGTGAATTGTTGCAGATGATGACGGCGTTTGCCGTTTTGGTGCGACTGGCAGAGACTCCGATAAAGTTGGTGTATCTGCTGGCTTCGCGCTCGGCTAATTCGTTTGACATATATGCGCCCCCGAGATGCACACTTGAAGTTAATAAGTTCCTATATGAGGGAGCAAATATCAGCTTTGATCAAGACATAGACTAAGCAGTCTAACACCTAAGAGGTATGCTCTAGTCCTAAAGAGTAGCCCATCAGAAACCTACAATTAAGAAACTGATTTCGGCCATAGCGTGACCGGGAGGGAGACGGCTGGGCTTATGAGCCTGCCCCCACGGCTGTTAGCGTGAGCGGGATCCACCAGTCCCGCTTTCGTGTCAGCCGCGACTCGGAAAGCTGCTTCCAGCCTTAACCCGATTGTCTCAAGATGGTTCTTGTTGGAGCAAAGATAGCGAGATGTTAGGCTTCAACGAGCCTCAGCTAAGTTATTGGTAATGAGGATGATGAGTTGGTCGCGAATATAACAATATCACTTCTGGCCATCGTCCTCGGCTCTCTCGGTATGCTTCTGCTGCTTCTCATGTGGTTCGGTGGCATGACCATAGAGCCCGAGCCAGAGAGCGCCATCGACCCAATCTTAGACCCGAAGGATCAGGCAACAATCTACGACATGGATGGCCCGTTCATCCCGATCCCTGACCATCTCAAGACCGCGGATGAAATGGTCGCATGGATGATAAGGGATATGCCTAGATTAACTGCTGAGGCGCAGAAGCCTCGGCGTTAGATGCGAAGAAATTCACATCCCTACCTTCGGTCGTTTCGCGCTATTGCTCAGCTCTCCCAGGCATGACGATCGTTCAAGGATGATGATGGCCGCAGAATCGATGATCCTCGTCAGCCTGATCAGCTACCCGAATGAGGTATATCGGGACCTGATCCGTAACTGCTGACTAGCCAAGACGTATTAAACCGTGACGCAAGTGTTGCAGGTAAGATGATGACATGCCCTTATTCTTGATCAGTTGAGAAAATCGCGTCTTCCAGGATTCTAGAAAAGGGGAAGTTATGGAGCATATGCTCAAGTCTGAAACGCGGACCATCGCGGACACCTATCCCGCACTCCTTAGTTCAGAGACACAGGCAAAACTGGATTACCTCCTGGATGCCCTGGAGAACATGGATCAAAGGATCGCTTTGGAACTGGAACGGGTCAAGATGAGTCCCGCCGATGAGGAGTTGAAGGACTTTGTCAGACAGGACATTCTGGCCAATCACGAGGCAAGTCGCCTCCCTCTTGTTCAGGCCGTTGAGGACTTACGGGCCCAGTATAGGGTCTCTATTGCTGACAACAGCAATTAACTAACTTCATCTTTCGTGGTGCAAAGAGCTTGTCAGCGGCGGCGGCTTGGAGGTCTATGAGGAGGTTAGACGAAGAGAACGTTCTTCGGCACCGTCCGCCCTGATCAGGCGAAGCAACGCTCCAGGAAAGCATCGAAGCTGGAACCAAGCATACTCGCCACGGCATGACCGGGAGGGATGGACTTGTGAGTCCTACCCTTGCCGCTGGCATGGATAGTCTCGCCAACGACCTTTCGTTTCTGCTGCAAAATTGTCTGGGCCTATCGCTCGACACCCGCTCAGCCTCGTTCCCCCTCTGGTGGTCCCCGGCTCGTCGCGATCCGTCACACTGGATGCCTTCGCATCTGCCGCTACACAGTAGCAATCCAAAACTGCTTGCTCATGTTGAGCGACCAGTTATACACAAGCTCCGAAGCAGCTTGGTTTGAAAGGTTTTCTGGTTCCTTCGCTATGGAGCAGAACCCGGCTCGACCTGGACGATGCTGCCGTAGCTCAGTGGTAGAGCACTCCCTTGGTAAGGGAGAGGTCGAGAGTTCGATCCTCTCCGGCAGCACCAGCGACCTTCTTCTGAAGGCAGAATTTTCTCTTGAAGAATCATCTGACATAAGGCGGGCCATGCGAGCCGCAGCATGCTCGTGGATATGCGTTCCGACCTCGCTGCGTCAGATCGTCCAGGAAAGCGGAAGTTCGACCCAGCTCACTTCTTGGCCCGGAAGATTTAGGCTAAAGTTCTCACAGGCCAAAAAGCTTCGCATCAAGAACAATCAGGATTTCAAAGAGTGGGGCATGCAGGTTGCACTTCTACGTAATTTTGGAATGCGCAAAGTTTCTGCCTTTCATCAATATCAGCAGACGCAACAGCCAAGTTATTTCCTGCCCAATCAATCCATTTTTTAAACGAGATTGAGCCGACCAATGCCTTCCACCTCGTCCGTCGCCACGACAAGCAGCACCTACATCAACGCTCTTCTGGGTGACCGGAAATGGGCGACAAACAGCCTGACCTACAGCTTTCCGACCTCTTCCGTCCATTACAGCGATCCCTATGGCAGCAACGAGCCGCTGACCAACTTTGGTGTGTTCCTGAGCGCTCAGCAGGCTGCGGCGCGCGCGGCCCTCAAGCTCTATTCCTCGGTCGCCAATCTGACCTTCACGGCGATCACCGAGACGAGAACTCAGCACGCGGATATTCGGTTTGCCCGCTCGGATAAACCCAGCACAGCCTGGGCGTACTTTCCGAGCGCACAGGAAGCAGGCGGGGATGTTTGGATCAACAACTCCAGCCGAATCTACGACGCGCCGCGCAAGGGCAACTACGCTTATCTGACGATCATTCACGAGATCGGCCACGCGCTCGGCCTGGAACATCCGCATGAGGGTAGCACCATCATGCCGCTCAGCCGTGATTCCATGGAATACACGGTCATGAGCTACAGATCCCACGTGAACGCCTCCCTGTCGTCCGGCTACGTCAACGAGACCTGGGGCTATGCGCAGTCGCTGATGATGTACGACATCGCCGCGATTCAGCATCTCTATGGCGCGAATTACACGACCAATAGCGGAAACACGAAATACACTTGGACGCCCTCAGGTCAAAGCTACATTGACGGCGTCCTGCAGAGCGCTCCCGGCAACAACCGGATTTTCCAGACCGTGTGGGACGGCGGCGGGAACGACACCTATAACTTCTCGCAATATACGACTGGTCTCACAGTCGATCTGGCACCCGGTGCGTGGACAATCACGTCTCAGGCGCAGCGCGCGAAACTCTCCTGGGGCGGCTCCAAACTCGCTGCCGGCAACATCGCCAACGCCCTTCTTTACAATGATGACCCCCGATCTCTGATCGAGAATGTGCTCGGCGGGTCGGCGAGCGATGTGCTCAAAGGCAATGACGGCACTAACAATCTGCAGGGCCGGAGCGGCAACGATTTGCTTTACGGGCGCGGTGGCAACGACATCCTCAAAGGCGGCACCGGCAACGACAGGATTATTGGCCAGAGCGGCAAAGACAGCATGTACGGCAGTACCGGCGCCGACACTTTCATATTTCGAACCCCGAGCGACTCTCCGGCACTGACGAGAGATACGATCCATGATTTCAAGCGTGGAGAAGATCATATCGACCTGCGGAGCATCGACGCCAACACGTTGATCACCGGCAATCAGGCTTTCGCCTTTATCGGTCAAACGGCGTTCACGAAGGCGGGACAGCTCAGGTTTTCAGGTGGTGTTCTCTCGGCTGATGTGAACGGCGACAAGAGTGCCGATTTTGCGGTGAGCATGGCTGGCCTCACGAGCATGGCCAGCAGCGATTTCTATCTATAGAGGGATGCTTCGGCACGATCATCCCTCTTATGGCTTTAATGGACAGCATGCACGGCTGCTGAGCCAAATGCATGCCGCCGTCCAAGGGAACATTCAAAAGAGCGAGCCTGCAGGTGTGATAGGCCGATAGAAGCTATTCGGCCTATCGGAGGCTTCGTCGTGATTGCCCCGCCACATGGCAGAGAAGCAAACGCTCTTACGCCGGCAACTCTGAGGCCTCGAGATAGATTTGTACGAGTTGCTCGCATCCCTCACGGTCCTCTTCATCGAACCGGTCAGGATGCGGGCTGTCGAGGTCGAGAACGCCGATGACCCGTCCGTCCTTGATCAGAGGAACCACCAGCTCCGAGCGGGAGGCGCTGTCGCAGGCGATATGACCTGGGAAAGCATGAACATCAGGCACGACGATGGAAGCCTTGCGCTCCACGGCCGCACCGCAAACGCCACGGCCGACGGCGATCCGCACGCAGGCCGTCTTGCCCTGGAACGGCCCCAGCACGAGCTCCGAACCGCGCATGAAATAAAATCCGGCCCAGTTCAGGTCGGGAAGGATCTGATAGATCAGCGCCGACATATTCGCCGCGTTGGCAATAGCGTCGGGCTCACCCTCCAAGAGGGCGGCGAGCTGTTGAGCAAGCGAGGCATAAAGGTCGCGCTTGCTGGCGGAGGAAGGAAGGGGTTTGGCTTCGAACATGGGACTCACTTATGAGCCCTCGCCTTGCTTGTCCAGTCTGTCCTATCGGGGACTGAAGCCGAGCTTGCCGGCTGCAAGACATGCTCGTTTACAGAACCATCAAATCCACCGTCTCGAAGCCCAGGCCCTCAAGCCGCCGCGCCAGAACCCGCCGGTGGCAATTGGCAGGATCGCGCTCGAAGCAGAGAAGACAGATCGGCTTTGCGGCAGCCAAGGTCTCCAAATCCCGGAAGGCAGCTTGCGCTTCTTCCGTGGCCAAAACCTCGTCGCAATAGATCCGGCGCATCAGCTCACCGTCGCCGGCCCGGGCCGCCTGGCGGCCTTCCTTGGGCGTTCCGAGCTTGATGAAATGCTCGTAGCCGATGCCCTGGGTCGCAAGCGCATCCCGGAGAGCGGATTTCGAGAAACCGCGCTTGCGGGAGAGCGCAACGGCGCGCACATCAGCGAGCGTTTCGACGCCCGCGTCCTCCAGGGTGGTGAGGAAGCGGTCAACATCCGCTCCCTCGTAACCGATCGTAAAAACCTGCGGCTTTGCCATCCCGTTTACATGGACGGCATCGGGCGCTGTGGCAAGTCGGGTTGTGTGTAGGGTCTCAAGGCCTCCGGCGTACGGAAGTCTCGGGGGACCTCGAAATCGCTTGCCGCACCGCGCGACTGCTCCACGCCACGCGGGAAGCCGGTGCGATCGGAATAATCCTGCATCGGCGGCAACGGATGCGGACTTTCGCGACTGAGCGTTTGCGCGCAGTACACGTCAAGCGCCGTCACGCCGGCAACGGCCGCCATGGCGATGCCGACATTGGTCTTGTTCGGATTGTTGCCTTCGAGCGCCGTGGCAAGCGTTGCGAGGTCGAGACCATCGCCAGCCACACGCCCCCAGATCCAGGGCGTCGGATCTTTCGACGCGAGAATGCCGACGCCCGTTGCGATCTCACGCAGCCCATAGCCCGCGATCAATCCTTCCTGCCCTTTCATGCCGAGCGCTCGCGCCAGGGCGCGAGGCGCGGCGATTTCTGCGATGCCAAGGGCAATCGAGAAGATTCCAAGGCCACGCGCGAGCGTGTCCGTCGCGGTGTCGGCATGACCGCGCCGACGGGTTCTTTCGGTTTCGTAGCGCATGACGTTCACCTTTAAGGTTTGAGCACGACCTTGATGCAGCCGTCCTGCTTATCGCGGAAGACCTTGTACATCTCAGGCCCGTCTTCGAGCCCGACGGTATGCGTGATCACGAAGGACGGATCGATCTGCCCTTCCTCGATGCGTCGCAGCAGATCATCGGTCCAGCGGTTCACATGAGTCTGACCTGTGCGGATGGTGAGTCCCTTGTTCATGATTGCGCCGAAGGGGATCTTGTCGAGAAGCCCGCCATAGACACCAGGAATCGAGAGCGTTCCCGCCGGACGGCAGACATAAGCCATCTCACGCAAGACATGCGGGCGATCCGTTTCCATCATCGCGGCCTGCTTCACGCGGTCATACATGGCATCGACAGTGGCGGCCGCGTGCGCCTCCATGCCGACGGCATCGATGCACTTCTCCGGGCCCCTGCCATTGGTGAGCTCGTTCAGGCGCTCGATAACGCTTTCCTCATCGAAGTTGATGGTGATCGCGCCGCCCGCTTTCGCCATGGCGAGGCGCTCCGGCACGCGATCGATCACGACCACCTGTTTCGCGCCGAGCAGGACGGCGCTGCGGATCGCCATCTGACCGACAGGGCCTGCACCCCAGATCGCCACCGTATCACTCGGCTGAATGTCGCATTGCACGGCTGCCTGCCAGCCGGTTGGGAAGATGTCGCCGAGGAAGAGGAGCTTCTCGTCAGGAATACCGTCTGGCACCTTGATATGCGTGGCATCGGCGAAGGGAACACGCAGATATTCGGCCTGCCCGCCCTGATAGCCACCGGTGAGATGCGTGTAGCCAAAAAGACCGGCGGTGGAGTGACCGAAGGCCTTGGCTGCAATGTGGCCGTTGCGGTTCGTGCGCTCGCAAACGGAGAAGTTGCCGCGTTTGCACTGCTCGCACTCGCCGCAGATGATCGTAAACGGAACGACGATGCGGTCTCCGACCTTGAGCTTGCCCTTGGTCTCAGGTCCAACCTCGACCACCTCGCCCATCATCTCGTGACCCATGACATCGCCGCTCTTCATGCCCGGCATGAAGTGGTCGTAGAGGTGGAGATCCGAGCCGCAGATGGCACAGCTCGTCACCTTGATGATCGCGTCGCGCGGATGCTCGATCTGCGGATCAGGAACGGAATCGCAGCGGATATCCGTGGTGCCGTGCCAAACAAGCGCCTTCATCGACATCTCCTTCCAGCATGCCTGAAAACGGCCAAGCTGCGCTGCATGGCCGCCTCGATATGGGAAAAGACTTCTTGGGGAGCTTTGCGTTCCCGGAAGGGTGCAATTTTCCGGGCGCTATCTCAAAAGAACGGGCGTGTCAGACGTGCTCCGGCAGGCTGCGGATGAGTTCCGCGAGAGCGGGTTCCAGCACTTGGTGAGCGGCGTCTTCGACCTCGAACCATTGTGCTTGGCGCTGCCCCTTTTCCCGCCAGGACTTGAGCTGTTTGGAGACTTCGAGGGGGTACACATTCACTCGGCAGAGATCGAAATGCGTGGAGCGGCGCTTCCAGTAATCATAATGGCCCAGCGGCTTCTGCTTGATCTCGCCCTTCACGCCGGCCTCCTCCTCGGCTTCCTGGGCTGCAGCCTTGTGCGGCTTCTTGCCCTTCATCGGCCAGCCCTTCGGGATCAGCCAGCGCCTGGTCTCGCGGGACGTGACGAGGAGCACCTCGACCTTGCCGTCTTTGATGCGGAAGGGGAGCGCTGCGACCTGGCTGAGTTCTTCTTTTGGCGTCCGGGGCATTCGACGAGAGTAGAGTTTCCACGCGGTTAGTCTATAACATAGTATACCTGAGCCGGCTAATAAAGGATCAATTCGACAGGTTCTTGGGACATCTCCATGTTTGAAGGAGTACGCGGCTCTCCGCATTCTCACGAACCATCGTGAATGTCTGACAACAAACCGGCCGCCATTTTTGATCCTTGAGGAACGCCTGAACGCCATGACGACCGACAGCCTGGATATGAGATTTACCGCCGCCTGCGCCATCGCGCGCGAGGCAGGTGTGCTGGCGCGCAAGCGCTTCCTGGAGCGCCCGCGCTCCCAGCGCCCGGATTTCAAGGGCCCGCAGGACTTCCTGACGGTCACCGATGCGGAGGTCGAGGAGTTGATCCGCCGCCGCTTGAGCGCTCTCTTTCCCAAGGACTCGTTCTTCGGCGAGGAAGGTGGTGGCTCTTTCGGCAGTGATGTCTGGGTCGTGGACCCTATCGACGGCACGGCGAACTTCGCCCGCGGCATCCCGCATTTTGCCATCTCCATTGCTTTTGTGCGCGACGGCCAGGTCGAGATCGGCGTGATCTACGACGTGATGCATGCGGATCTCTACACCGCCCAGCGCGGACGCGGCGCGATCCTCAACGGCGAAGCGATCAAGGTGAGCGGATTGTCCGATATGCGCCAGGCCACCGTCGAGGCCGGCTGGTCGTCCCGCCTGCCTCCGGAGCCCTACGTCGCCGTCGTCGAGCGGCTGAAGAAGAGCGGCGCGAATGTGCGCCGGGCAGGCTCGGGCACGCTTGGCCTCGCCTATGTGGCGGACGGCCGGATCGACGCCTATTGCGAGCTGCATATCAATTCATGGGATGCCTTGGCGGGTCTTCTCATCATCGAGGAAGCCGGCGGCTGGACCAACAACTTTCTGGCGAAGGACGGATTGCGCGAGGGCAACCCGATCCTCGCCTGCACACCGGAGCTCGCAGAAGCCCTGATGACAGCAACAGGCATCGCCAAGGAGCCCTGACGCCGGGCAATGAGTCCAAAGATTCAGTTCCGCATCGTCGGCTAGGCTCTTGACCAAGCGCTCTATCGGAGGGAGCTTAGCCGACCAATAAAAACAATAACGATAAAACCCTATGGGAGGAAAACGATGACACTGAAGAAGAATATCGTTGCCGCCACGATGCTGGCAGGCTCCATGACCGCCCTCTCCTTCCTGTCGGCCGGAACGGCCCAGGCTCAGGGCGCGCTCGTCATGTATTGCGGCGTGCAGGAGGAATGGTGCCGCGCCATGGTGGGCGCCTTCGAGCGTGACACCGGCATCAAGGTATCCATGACCCGCAAGAGCTCGGGCGAGATCTTCGCCCAGATCAAGGCGGAGGCCGCCAATCCGCGCGCCGACATCTGGTGGGGCGGCACGGGCGATCCTCACATGCAGGCCGCCGAGGAAGGCCTGACGGTGGAGTACAAATCTCCGAAGATGGGTGAGCTTCAGGACTGGGCCGTGCGCCAGTGGGAGCAGTCGAAGCAGCGCACCGTCGGCATCTATTCCGGCGCGCTGGGCTTCGGCTATAACACCGAACTCGCCAAGGCGAACAACGTGCCCGAGCTGAAATGCTGGGCCGACCTGCTCAAGCCCGAGCTGAAGGACGAAGTGCAGGTTGCCGATCCGAACTCCTCCGGCACGGCCTATACGCTGCTCGCTTCCATCGTCCAGATCATGGGCGAGGACAAAGGCTTCGAGTACCTGAAGGCCCTGCACAAGAACGTCAACCAGTACACCAAGTCGGGCGCGGCGCCTGCCAAGGCCGTGGCGCAGGGCGAGACGACTGCCGGCATCACCTTCATGCACGACATGGTGACGATGGTCGTGGACAAGGCGCCGATCAAGGTCGTGGCTCCCTGCGAAGGTACGGGCTACGAGATCGGCTCCATGTCGATCATCAAGGGCGCGAAGAACCTGGAAAATGCACGGAAGTTCTACGACTGGGCTCTCACGGCGGGCGCGCAGAAGATCGGCGCGGAAGCGAAGTCCTATCAGGTACCTTCCAACAAGAGCACGCCGATCCCGCCGCAGGCTCCGAAGCTCACCGACATCAAGCTGATCAACTTCGATTTCGCGAAATACGGCTCCTCGGAAGAGCGCAAGCGCCTGCTGTCCAAGTGGGACGCCGAGGTGAAGAACCTACCGAAATAGGCTGAGCGATCCGTTCCGGCGGAGCCAGAGCGCTTCGCCGGAACGCCATTTCTTGACCAGTTCTTTCGAAGTCGGATTCCCAATGGAACCCGCATCGACGTTGACGCGAGAACAGACATGTCACGGGCAACCCTTGGCTGGATCGTTCTAGGCTGGGTCGGCTTTGCCCTCCTGCCTTGGTACGGTTTCGACCGCACGGCCGTTCCGACCATTGCCGACTACGTCATCGGCGGATCGGCCCTCGTTCATGGCCTGAACGGCGCCTGGTGGCTTCTGCCCATTCTCGTGCCGCTTCTGATAAGCTTGCGCCCTGCCCTTCTGCCCTCGCGGGCAGACAACAGCACATGGCTCATCGCCTCCGGCTTTTTGGGCCTCGCGCTGATCGTGATCGAAGGCTTCACCATCGGCCTGAACGGCTGGACGCTCGACATCCTTAAAGCCCTCACCGGCGGAAATGGACCAAGCCAGGGCGGCATGGGCTATGGTGCTGCACTCACCTCGACCGCGTTCCTTATCATTCTAAGTCATGGGCTTGCGGCGCGCGGCTGGTGCCGCGGTGATGCCTTCGTCACATCCTCCATTGGCATCGTCGTCGCACTCATTACCGTCTTCGTCTTCTTCCCGGTCTCGACGATCCTTGCGAGCGCGTTTGCGGACAACGATGGCAACTTCGCTCCTCTCGTGTTCCTGACGAAGTTCATGGACAAGTCGATCTGGGGACTCGATTGCATCTCGAGCGACCTGCGCTGCGGCGTGGCCTGGAACACGCTGTTTCTCGGCCTCCTCGTCGGTGTCGGCACCACGGCTCTGGGTCTTGCCTTCGCGCTCATCGCCACACGCACGGCCTTCCGTTACAAGAAGCTCCTGCGCGTGATGAGCGTGCTTCCCATCATCACGCCTCCTTTCGTGATCGGTCTTGCTCTCATCCTGATCTTCGGCCGCTCCGGCGCGCTCTCTTCCCTGTTGTGGGAGTGGTTCGGCGTTCCGCGCTCACGCTGGATCTATGGCTTTCCCGGCATCTTCATCGCGCAGCTTCTCGCGTTCACACCTATCGCCTTCCTCGTTCTGATCGGCGTGGTGCAGGGCATCAGCCCGACGCTGGAGGAGGCATCCCAGACTCTTCGTGCGAAGAGCTGGACAACCTTCGTCACCGTGACCCTGCCGCTCATGCGCCCCGGTCTCGCGAATGCCTTCCTCCTCGGCTTCGTGGAAAGCCTCGCGGATTTCGGCAATCCTCTCGTGCTAGGCGGCAATTACGAGGTTCTCTCCACCAAGATCTTCTTCGCCGTCGTCGGTGCGCAACAGGATCAAGGCCGCGCCGCTGTGCTCTCCATCATTCTGCTCGCCTTCACGCTCGGCGCCTTCTGGCTGCAGCATGCCTGGCTCGGCAAGAAGGTCTACACGACAGTGACGGGAAAGGGGGATGCCGGCATTCCCCTGCCCCTGCCCCGCCGCGTGGCCCTGGCCTCCTACTTCACGGCCATTCCGTGGGCGCTGTTCACGGTCGCCGTTTACGCGACCATTCTGGTCGGCGCCTTCGTGCGCTCCATGGGCCGCGACTACACGCCGACCCTCGAGCACTTCCTCACCGCCTTCCGTATCGAGCGAACGGATTGGGGCCTCTACTTCTCCGGATCGGCTTGGGATTCATTCTTCGCCACCGTGAAGATTGCGGCTCTTTCCGCGCCCCTCACGGCAGCCATCGGCCTGCTGACGGCTTATCTCCTCACCCGTCAGCGCTTCTCCGGTCAGCGTTCCTTCGAGTTCGGCACCCTGCTCAGCTTCGCGATCCCCGGTACCGTGGTGGGTGTGTCCTACATTCTCGCCTTCAACGTGCCGCCGATCGAGATCACCGGCACGGGCTTCGTACTCGTGATGTGCTTCGTATTCCGCAACATGCCCGTGGGCGTGCGCTCCGGCATCGCCACCTTGAGCCAGATCGACAAGAGCCTGGACGAGGCCTCGCTCACGCTCGGCGCCCGCTCGGCCACCACCATGCGCCGCGTGGTGCTGCCCCTTCTGCGCCCGGCCATCGTCGCCTCGCTCGTCTATTCCTTCGTGCGCGCGATGACGGCGGTCAGCGCCGTGATCTTCCTGGTCACTGCCGAATACAACATGGCGACGACCTACATCGTCGGCCGTGTCGAAGCGGGCGAGTTCGGCCTCGCGATCGCCTATTCCACCGTGCTCATCATCGTCATGCTGCTTGCGATCCTCGCGATTCAGCTTGCGGTCGGCGAGCGGCGCCTCGGACGCCGTACGCTCAGCACGTCAGCCAGCCCCGTTGCCGCTCAAGCCACTCCATGAACCACATGTCATCCTTAAGCTCCCTTTCCCGTTCCCCGGCCTCCAAGAAGCAGGCCGCTTCGGTCGAGTTCCGTGGCGTGACGAAGCGCTACGGCAGCGTCACGGCCGTCGATAACGTGTCCTTCACCATCGAGCCCGGCCGGCTCGTCACCCTGCTCGGTCCCTCGGGCTGCGGCAAGACCACGACCTTGCGCATGATCGCCGGTCTCGAAATGGCGAGCGAAGGCCAGATCCTGATCGGCGACCGCGACGTGACGCATTTTTCCGCCGCGGATCGCGACGTGAGCATGGTGTTCCAATCCTATGCGCTCTTCCCGCACATGTCGGTGCTGGAGAATGTTGCCTACGGCCCGACCGTGCAGGGCATCTCGAAGAAGGATGCCTGCGAGATGGCCATGGAGAAGCTCGAATTGATTGGCCTCAAAGGCCTTGAGAAGCGCGCGCCGTCTGAACTCTCCGGCGGCCAGCAGCAACGCGTCGCCGTCGCGCGCGCCCTGGTGCTCGAGCCGCAGGTGCTGCTGTTCGACGAGCCGCTCTCCAACCTCGACGCCAAGCTGCGCCGCCGCGTGCGCGAGGACATCCGCGAACTGCAGCAGAACCTCAACCTCACGGTCGCCTATGTCACGCATGATCAGGAGGAGGCGCTTGCCGTCTCCGACCATATCATCGTGATGTCGAACGCCCGCATCGCGCAGACGGGCACGCCGCGGGAGCTCTATGAGGAGCCTGCGGATCTCTTCGTTGCCGACTTCATTGGCGACGCCAACATCATTTCCGGCGAAGTGGTCGATGAATCAGGACCGATTGCCAATGTGAAAATCGGCAACCTGAACATCCAGCTGCCCCGTCGCGGCGCAGGACTGGGCCCGGTGAAGCTGGCGGTCCGTCCCGATGCCATCGTGCTGGATGACGTTTCCGGCGCTTCCGGCAGGATCATGGGCACGGTGAGGAAGGCCTCCTATCTTGGCACGCAGATGGAGTATGAGGTGGAGAGCCCCATCGGAAATCTGTTCGTGGTCCAATATGGCCGCAAGGACACGATTGCGCCAGGCACACCGATCTCGGTTTGCTTTGCCGCTCAGCGCGGCATCGCGATCATTCCTGGCGCATAACGCCTACACGGCGCCCTCGTCAGGGATGTTGAGGATGGTGCCGCAGGCCTTGCAATGAACGGCATCCCTGTCATGCCGCTGCAGGCCGCAGACCGGACAGGGATGGCGCACCTTGCTGGGCCGCAAGAGCACCTGCACGAGGCGCAAGAACAGCGTCACGCCGAAGATCATGATGATGACGGAGAGCAGGTGGCCGAGCGTTCCCGTGAGCGTGATGTCGCCGAACCCGGTGGTGGTAAGCGCCGCCATGGTGAAGTAGAGCGCGTCGACGTAGTTTCCGATCTTCTCATTGGTCCAGCGCTGCGTTTCATAGACAAAACCGGTCATGATGAAGATGAAGACGCTGAGATTGACCGCTGCGATGATCAGCTCTTCGTTGCATCGGAAGAAAACGCTATCGGCACGCAGGCGTGCGAGAAGCTGGTAAGTGCGAAGCAACCGTACCGTTCGCAGGATGCGCAGGAAACCGATTCCCTCTCCGACAATGGGAGCCAGGAAAGAGATGATGGCCGCCACGTCGGCCAGGGTGGCCGGGTGCAGGAGATCCTTCCAGGGTGTCGGGCTGATCGCAAGGCGCGCAGAAAAGTCGGCGAGCACGATGAGGCCGATGATGATGTCGATGCCCTGCACCAGGATGGAGTGCGGCAGGAAGGAAGAAACGACGATGAAAAGAATGGTGACGATATCGAAGATAAGAAGGGCGTAGCGGAAGCGGTGAGCCTCCGGCGCATCCGCCTCGTAGAGAAACTTAAGCTTGTCGACCACCCTCATCGAGCTTCCTCGCCATTGATCTTGAGGAGAGTGCAAGACCTGAGCGACATCATGGTTCCTGGATCGGGGGCCTCACATTATCTATAAGGCAGCCCTGCAATTCTAACAGGGTGTCTTTTGAGCCGAAGCGGCTTACCTGATAGCCACAATCCCCTCGCGAGACGGAACAATGCTCAAGGCTCTGATTTTCGACATGGACGGCACTCTGGTGCACAGCGATCCTGTTCACCTCCAGGCCTTTGCCGAGGTTCTGAGCCCGGAAGGTGTGGCGGTCGACGAGCATATCTATCGCTCCACCATCATCGGCCGCACCAACGAGTCCATCTTCGCCACCCTCCTGCCCCATCGCACGATCGAGGAGCAAGAGGCTTTCGCTGACGAGAAGGAGGCGGCCTTCCGCCGCTTGGCGCTCGATCTCAAGCCCCTGGACGGGCTTGTGGCTCTTCTCGACTGGGCGAGAGAACGCGGTATCAAGGTTGCGCTCGTCACCAATGCCCCGCGGCTCAATGCGGAGCATATGCTTGATGTGCTTGGCCTCACGGAACGTTTTCCGGTTCAGATCACCATCGATCAGGTGGCGCGCGGGAAGCCCGATCCCCTGCCCTACCTCACGGCCCTGGAGCGGCTCGGTGTGCGTGCGGACGAAGCTGTCGCCTTCGAGGATTCCCCCTCCGGCATGAAAGCCGCCAAGGCTGCGGGCCTCTTCTCCTTCGGCATGCTGACCGGCCTGACCGCGCAGGAGATGCGGGATGTGGGAGCGGATGCGACCATCGAGGATTTCCACGCCCCCGCCCTTTGGGATGTGCTGAACAGCCGAGCTGCTGCCTGAAGCCTCAAGCTCAGGCCGCATCGGATTGCGGCTTGGGCTCGGCACCTTCATCGAAGCGCCGCCGCGCTTCCAGAATCTCGTCCCGGTTCTCAATGGCCCAGACTCCCAGAGCCCGTACAGCCCTGAGAAGACTGCAACCCAGATCTGTGAGCTGGTAATCCACCCGGGGCGGAATCGTGGGATAGACCGTGCGCGTGATGAGCCCGTCGCGCTCCAGCCCCCGCAGCGTCAAGGTCAGCATCCGCTGCGAGATCCCGCTCACGACCCGCCGTAACTCATTGAATCTCTTAGGTCCGCCGCCCAGCTGGACCACGACCTGGACACTCCACTTATCGCCGATCCGGGACAGGATCTCCGTCACGGTCCGGCAGTTGGTGGGCACATGCATGTGACTGGGTGTCATGAAAGTGCCTCCTTGCACGAGCCTCGGCAAGTTACTTAATGAGCCTCGGTTACCAAAGGGAACCTAATCCCGGTTCCGGTCCGTTGCAAATTCAGGATTTCAGATGACGCTCAAGCTTCACACCATCGTGGCCAGCACCCGCCCCGGACGCGTCGGCCCCAGCATCGCTCAGTGGTTCAACGACTTCGCCGCCGAGCACGGCAAGTTCGACCCGGTTCTGGTGGACCTCGCAGATTTCAACCTGCCGGTTTTTGACGAGCCCGAGCATCCACGCCTGAGGAACTATCATCACGCCCACACCAGGGCCTGGAGCGAGAGCGTGGCTTCGGCCGATGCCTTCGTGTTCGTCACGCCCGAATACAATTACGGCCCTCCGCCCTCGCTGCTCAATGCGCTGAACTATCTCACGCTCGAGTGGAACTACACTCCCGCCGGTTTCGTGAGCTATGGCGGCATCTCGGGCGGCCTGCGCTCAGTTCAAATGACCAAGCAGATCCTCACCACGCTCCAGGTGATGCCCATTATGGAGGGCGTGCCGATGCCGATGGTGTTCCAGAACCTGGAAAATGGAAAGCTGAAGCCCGCCGACATCTACAAGACCTCGGCTGCCACGATGCTGGACGAGCTGCACCGCTGGGCTGAGAGCCTCAAGGGCCTCCGAGCCCAGCACAAGGCGTCGCTGCAGACCAAGGCTCAGGCTGCGTAACCGGCGCCAAACGCTCAACACACAAGAGGCATCGCTGCGGAGAACAGCGGTGTCTTTTTCTTTATTCATGCAGGCCGAGCGCGCTTTGGCCCGTAGAAGATCACCCATGTCTTGAAATCCTCCGAGAAGGTCTCGAAGCGATGCGGGATATAAGCCGGCACATACAGAAGATCGCCAGGCTCGAAGGTGACAAGCTCCTCGCCGCGGCTGAAGGTGCCGTGTCCTGACGCGATGATGTAAAGCTCATCCCGCTCGTGAGGCGTCTGCTTGTCGGTGCCGACGGGCGCATAGAGTTCGACAGCGATTTCCTCGCCTTGCTCGAAAAAAGTCTTGAATGGGCTTTCTGCTGAAAGGTGACCAGCCGCTTGCGTGAGGGTGACCTGAATATCGCGGCTTGGACCTTTTTCCACGATGCCTTCTCCATGATAAGGCCGGATAGAGGAACGGCGCATCAGCAAATCCGATGCGCCGTCTTTTAGCTGTTTAGGCAATCGAGAACGACACTCAAAGCCGTCCGGCCAGCGCATCCTCGAAGAGCTTGCGCGCGCTCTCCTTGGTGATCGGCACCGGGTTGCCGCCGGCAGTGGGATCGTTGGGCGCCATCTCGGACATCTCGTCGAACCGCGCGCTGTCGACCTTCAAGCCCTCCAGCGTGTGCGGCACGCCGAGATCCTTGCGCAGCTGCAGAACCCAATCGAGGAAGGCCTGGAACGACGGCTCGAGACCGATATAGGCGGCGAGACGCTCGATCTTCGTCTCGATGGCCTTGCGGTTATAAACCAGCACATACGGCATAAAGACCGCGTTCGTCAGACCATGATGCGTATCGTAGAGCGCACCGGTCGGATGCGACAGCGCATGGATCGCGCCAAGGCCCTTCTGGAACGCGGTGGCGCCCATGGCGGCGGCCGACATCATCTGCGCGCGGGCTTCGATGTCCTTGCCGTCCCGGTAGGCGCGCGGCAGGTACTCCTTCACGAGGCGAATGCCTTCGACCGCGATGCCGTCGGCCATCGGGTGGTAGCCGGGCGCGCAATAGGCCTCGATGCAATGCGCAAGCGCATCGAGACCCGTGCCTGCCGTGATGTGGGGCGGCATGCCGATTGTGAGTTCCGGATCGCAGATCACGATCTTCGGCATCATGAGCGGATGGAAGATCACCTTCTTGGTGTGCGTGGACTCCTGCGTGATGACGCCGGCGCGGCCCACTTCCGAGCCCGTGCCAGCGGTCGTCGGCACGGCGATGATCGGCAGGATTCCTGAAGGATCCGCACGGGTCCACCAATCGCCGATATCCTCGAAGTCCCACATGGGACGGGTCTGGCCCGCCATGAAGGCGATGACCTTGCCGGCATCGAGCGCCGAACCGCCGCCGAAGGCGACGACGCCATCATGCTTGCCGGCTTTCAGCGCTTCGAGGCCCTTGTAGACATTCGTCTCGACCGGATTCGGCTTGATGTCCGAGAAGATCGCAGCCTTGAAGCCAGCGGTGATCAGCTGGTCGAGCGCAGCTTTCGTCATGGCTTGAGTGGCGAGGAACGGATCCGTGACGATGAGCGGCGACGACATGCCGACCGACTTGCAGGCCTCAGTGAGTTCCGAAATGCGGCCTGCGCCGAAACGGACCGCCGTGGGATAATTCCAGTTGGAGCGGGGAGACGTGGTCATGATGCTTTCAATCAGATCTGACGGAGATGGTACGATTTCGGACGGGTGAGTGACTCGTAGGCGAGGCGCGAGAGGCTGGCACCGCGGCCCGTATCCTTCACGCCTGTCCAGGCGAGAGCGGGATCGAGATAGTCGCAGCGATTCATGAACACGGTGCCGGTCTCGAGCTTCTCGCCGATGGCCTCGGCCGCATCCACATCGGAGGTCCAGATGGCAGCGGAGAGGCCATAGGGTGAGTCGTTCATGAGACGGATCGCCTCCTCGTCACCCTTCACTTTCATGATGCCGACGGTGGGGCCGAAACTCTCCTCGCGCATGACGCTCATGGAGTGATCGACGTCGGTGAGCACCTGCGGCGCGAGATAGGCGGTATTGCCTGTGTCAGCCGCAAAACGCTTGGTATCAATATGCGCCTTCGCCCCTTTCGCCGCCGCTTCCGCATTCTGCCCGCGCACGAGATCTGCGAAGCGCTTATGCGCCATGGGACCCAGTGTCGTTGACTCTTCAAGCGGATTGCCGAGCACGTATTTGCTCACGAGATCGACTGCGCCTTCCACGAAGCGGTCATAGTGCTTCTCGTGCACATAGATACGCTCGATGCCGCAGCAGCACTGGCCCGAGTTGAAGAAGGCGCCATCGACCAGGTTCTCGATGGCGTGGTCGATATTCGCGTCCTCGCGCACATAGGCCGGGTCCTTGCCGCCGAGCTCGAGGCCGAGCGAGGTGAAGGAGCCTGCTGCCGCGCGCTCGATGGCGCGACCACCGCCGACCGAGCCCGTGAAGTTGCAGTGATCGACGAGGCCATTGCCAAGAATGCGGCTCGTCTGACCGTGGCTCAGATGCATGTTCTGGAACACGCCTTTCGGCATGCCGGCGCGATCCATCGCCATCTGGAAGCGCTCGCCCGCGAGCACCGTCTGCGACGCATGTTTCAGAAGCACCGCGTTACCGGCCATGAGCGCTGGCACGATGGTGTTGATGGCCGTGAGATAAGGATAATTCCAGGGCGCGATCACGAGCACGAGGCCCACGGGCTCGCGCTTGATCATGCGACGGAAGCCCGCCTTCTCGTCATCGGCGGGAATATTCTGCAGGCTCTTCTCCGCAATGCCGATCATGTAGCGCGCGCGCTCCTCGACACCACGGAACTCACCGCCATAGCGCACCGGGCGGCCCATCATCTGAGCGATTTCCGGAACGACTTCCTGGTTCATGGCAAGCAGAGCATCAAGGAAGGCCGACACCTTGCTCGCGCGCTCGGAGAGAGGCACGTGGCGCCACGCAACTTGCGCTTCGCGGGCGGTCGTGATCGCCGCATCGATGGCGGCATCGGTCATGATCGGCCGGCGGACGAGTTCGCGGCCGTCGATGGGGGAAATACAGACGATATCGGTATCAGCCATGATCTTACGTTTGAAAGACGATGGTCTGATGAGGACCATCGTCTTCTCCTGGTTTGAGTCCTGAAGTCTCTTAGATGATTTCGAAGTAGCGTGCGAGCTGCCAGTCGGTGATGGCCTTGCGGGCCTCCCTCTCCTCCCATTCGCGTGTCGCGGCATAATGGTCGACGAAGGTGTCTCCGAAGAGTTCACGCGCAGCCTTGGAGCCCTTCAGGCGCTCGGCGGCCTCGCCGAGAGAGCGCGGCAGGGCCCGCTCCTTCGGATGTTCCACCGCATAGGCATTTCCTTTAATCGGCTCGCCAGGATCGACGCGGTTCTCGATGCCCCAGAGGCCGGATCCGATGGCGGCGGCAAGCGCGATATACGGGTTGATGTCGGCGGCGGCGACGCGATACTCCACGCGCTGCGACTTCTCGGAACCGGGAATGACGCGAAGCGCCGTGGTGCGGTTCTCGACGCCCCAGGCGGAATCCGTCGGCGCCCAAAAGCCCGGAATGAGGCGGGTGTAGCTGTTCACCGTGCAGGCCACCATGGCGAGGATCTCGGGCATCAGCTTCTGCTGGCCGCCCACATACCAGCGCATGGTCTCCGACATGTTGTGTTCGACGTTAGGGTCATAGAACGCGCCCTTGCCGGTGTCGAGGTGGCGCAGCGACGAGTGCAGGTGGCCGGACTGCCCGGGCCAGTCGCGCGACCACTTGGCCATGAAGGTGGCCATCCAGCGGCGACGCTGCGCGAGGATCTTGGTGTAGGTCTTGAACAGAACTGCCTTGTCGGCCGCTTTCAGCGCATCATCCACACGGATCGCGGCTTCCAGCACACCGGGGCCCGTTTCCGTGTGCAGGCCCTCGATCTCGAAATCCATCTTGTTCGCGAGGTCGAGCAGCTCGTGGTAGAAATCCGCGTGCACGCCCGAGCGCAGCACCGAATAGCCGAAGAAGCCCGGCGTGATGTTCCTGAGGTTCCGGTAATCCTTCTCGCGCACGGAGTGCGGCGTTTCCTCGAAGAGGAAGAACTCGAACTCGGCCGCCGCCGAGACGGCAAAGCCCATGTCCTCCGCCTTCTTCAACACGCGCCGCAGCACGCCGCGCGGGCAGGCCGGCTCCGCATAACCCTCGAACTCGGCGAGGAAGAACGGGAGATCGTTCTCGAAGGGGACGAGGCGCATGGTCTCCGGCAGCACGCGCGCGGTGGCATCGGGATAAGCCGTATGCCAGCCGGTCAGCGTCGTGTTGTCATAAAGCTGATCGTTGGAGTCCCAGCCCAGCACCACGTCGCAGAAACCGAACCCCTTTTCGAGGGCGGATTCGAACTTGTCGCGGGCCATGTACTTGCCGCGCATGATGCCGTCGACATCGGTGAGGCCGATCTTCACGAAAGGCAGGTCGCGGCTGCGCACGTATTGGATTGCGTCGGCAGCGTTCTTGATTTTGGGAGCGGTCATGCTCGAAACCCCAACGAGAAAGATGAAGGGAGCGCGCAGGATGCGCGCCCCCGATCGTCATCAGTAGGACTTGTACTCGGCCTCGCCCTTGGACACGGCGAACTCTTCCTCCGGCGAGAGGATGAGCTTGTGGCGTCCATGCACCAGGAAATAGGCCATCATGACCGCGTAATAGACCGCGACGCCGATCACGGCCGTCTGGAACACGGGATCCGTGAACTGGAAGTACAGCGTCACGGCGGCAATGGCCATGCAAACAACCGCGCCTGCGATCCCGAACGGGCTCTTGTAGGGCCGCGCCAGATGCGGGAACTTCTTCTTGAGCACGATGTAGGACATGCCCTGCATGAAGTAGGCCAGCATCGCGCCTGCCACCGCCATGTTGAGCAGCGTGCCGCCGATGACGGTCGCACCGGCTTCCGAGCCCCTGACGAACCAGATGATCAGCATCACCGCCAAGCCGAGCAGCGCACCCGTGATGAGCGCGATATGCGGCGACTTGCGCGTGCCGTGCGTGACCGACAGGAAGGACGGGAAGTAGCCGGCTCGCGAGAGCGAGTAGATCTGCCGTCCGAAGGCGAAGATGATCGTATGGAACGAGGCGATGAGGCCGATCACGGCGACAGCCGCCAGGATCTTCGCGATATCCGTGCCGAAGAGCGTCCGGAAACCGTCGAGCAGCGGCTCGCCCGACTTCGCGATGCCGAATGATCCCGGCGCAATCCCCGAGTTCAGGAAGACCACGCAGAAGGCGGAGACGATCAGCGTCAGGATGCCGGCGATGATGCCCTTGGGCATGTCACGCTGCGGATCGTGGGATTCCTCCGCGGCCAGCGGCAACTGCTCGATGGCGAGGAAGAGCCACACGGCGAACGGCATGGTGGCGAAGATGCCGCCGATGCCCATGGGCAGGAACGGCCCGCCGCCATTCGGCAGCTCCGCGCCATCGGGGCCGATGTTCAGCGCCCAGCGCGAGAAGTCGAACTGGCCGGAGAGCAGCACCGCGACGTAGAACACGACGAGGCATGCCAGCGCCAGCAGGGTCACGATGACGGTCACCTTGAACGAGAGTTCGACACCGACGATGTTGAGACCGACGAACAGGGCATAGCAGAGCACCCAATAGACCGGCTGGAACTCCGGCGCCGTGCCGAAGATCGCCGACAGGTACGAGCCGATGAAGAAAACGATCACCGCCGGTGTCAGCACGAACTCGATGTTCTCTGCAATGCCCGTGATGTAGCCCGCCCACGGCCCCATGGAGGTGCGTGCGAACGAGTAGGCACCGCCCGTATGCGGCAGGGCCGGAGACATCTCCGCGATGGAGAAGGTCAGGCCGAGATACATGATGGCGATGATGATGGTCGCATAGAACATGGAGCCGAAGCCATTGGCGAGGCCCAGGTTCCAACCCGAATAATGGCCCGAGATCACGGCTCCCACGCCGAGCGCCCAGAGCGACCACACGCGCGCATGACGTCTGAGACGCCGTGCCTCGAAGTAGCTCTCATCCACGGTATTGTAGGTGACGCCGGCAGCGCCTTGCGCCCCGGCCGGCGGGGCGTGAACCCCAGGACTTCCTTGTCCGACTGACATCGACTCTTCCTCCACGAATAGTCTGTCCCCTCTCGAGCATCGGACCCAAAAGTGGACGCCACTTTTGGGATCGATCCGATGCTCATCTCCTCAGTAGCGCATCGTTCATGCGGAAAGCCGGATCCACTTTTCGCTGACGCGGACCTTCGGTTCCGCACGATGCGCTAGCCATGGCACCTCATGCGCCATGGCTGTCGTCAAAGCGTCTGCGCGCCCTCCCTCAAAAGCGGCGCAAGACGGTGAGCCCACGATGCCTGTCCGTCTTCCGTGCGGATCAGATCATTGCGGATTTCGATCATCAGCGGTGCGAGCCCGCGCCTCTCGGCGTGGCGCTCAAGGGTGTGGAACACCCGGTCCGCCGGCGAATAGGGTTCGTTCATGCCCACATTCAGGGCCGGATCCTTGCGCAATCCGGCCTCAACGCTCAGCGCGAAGCGCGCGTCGTGATCGTAGATGAGGCCGATCTGCCAGGGACGCGGTACATCCCGGTAAACCGGCGTGAACGAATGGATGGATACGATGCTGCGCGTCTGCCCTGCCCTCAGGCGAGGCTCGATGAAGAGGTCCACAGCACCGTGAAACGCATCATAGACCTCGCGAACGCGACAGGCGCGCTCGGCCGGATCGAGGTTCTGGTTGCCGGGAATGGAGGTGCGCTCGCTCAGGGTCCAGATGGAATCCGGAGCGGACGGATCGCGGTTGAGATCGAGCACGAGGCGCGAGACGGTGGCATGGATCAGCGGCGCGTCGAGAAGCCGGGAAAGCTCCTTGGCGACCCCGAGCGCGCCGGGATCCCATGCGATATGGCTTTCGAGCTGCTCAGGGGTCAGGCCGAGCGTGCCGTAACGGTCCGGGAGGTGCCGGGAGGCGTGTTCGCAAATGAGCAGGATGGGTGAGCGCCCCTGGGGGTTCTCCAAGAGAGCAGCCGGCTCCGCCGCCTGGGTAGCGGGTTCCTGACCGGCTGCCATCCGACTCGCATGCGCCATGCGGTCCTCCGTTTGCCTGCGGGGAGCAGGCTGAAGCCCTCGTTTGAACGCTTGGTACGTTTCTTACAGATTTTTCTTAGCTGAAATTTTTGGTACAGCTTTTGGAAACCGTCAAGGAGGGGGACGAAACATTCCAACATGAAAGATGACAGCATGATCCCCCCTGTCGATCCGCCAAGCCTGGCCGAGCGCATCCGCCTCGAAATGGATTCCTTCACGCCCAGCGAGAAGCGGGCCGCACACCTGCTGCTCAGCCATTATCCCTTTGCCGGCCTTGATACGGTGGCGGAATTCGCCACCCGCGCCGGGATTTCCGCTCCGTCGGTTCTGCGCTTCGTGACAAGGCTGGGCTTCAGCGGCTTCCCGGATTTCCAGAAGCACCTGCGCGGGGAACTCGAGGCGCAGCTCCTCTCCCCCCTCGCCAAGGCGAGCCCCTCGGACAAGGGCCAGCGCGCCCCGGCGCTCGCTTCTTTCGCCGAGGCGGTGATCGGCAACCTGCGCGCAACGGTGGAAAACATCGCGCCTGCCGAGTTCGACGCGGTGGTGGAACTCTTGAGCGACCCACGCCGCCACATCCACTTCACGGGCGGACGTTTCACGGGTGCGCTTGCACGTTATGCGGAAAGTCATTTCCGCATCGTGCGAAGCCAAGTGGATTTCATCGAAGGCCAGCCGGCTCTCTGGCGCGACCGGATGATCGAAATCGGCAAAAAGGACGTGATCGTCGCCTTCGACATCCGCCGCTATCAGGAAGATGTGACGGCTTTGTGTGAAACGGCGGCAAAGCAAGGCGCGACGGTCGTTCTGCTCACCGATCCTTGGCTCTCGCCCATCGCGCGCGTCGCCCGCCACGTGCTGCCTGCCCACATCGTGGCACCCTCGAACTGGGACTCGTCAACAGGTCTCCTGCTCATCACCGAAGCGCTCGTTGCCGCCGTGACGAAACGTCTGTGGGAGACCGCAAAGCCTCGCATGGAGGCGGTGGAGAGGCTGCGCAACGAGAAGCCGTGAGGGTTATTCGGCGTCAGCCAGTTTTCCGCGCTGCAGCCAGCCCACGATGAATGGCAGCACCAGGCCGATCCCCAAAAATCGGACGAGGTGGTGGATGCCGACATAGAGTGGATCGAGGCCGAGGATCAGCGCAAGCACGGTCATGGCCTCTAAGCCGCCGGGCGCGAAGGCGACGAGGCTGTTGGCGAAGCTCACTCCGGCAAGCCATGCGGCGAGAGCCGCGAAGATCACTGCAACCCCCATGCCGACCGAGAAAGAGCCCAAAGCCGCCACGAGTGCGCGCCGCAAGGTGGAGCGCTGAATGTTGCGGAAGCGCTCGGCGATGAAGAGGCCGATCAGCACGAGGCCTCCGGTGGCAAGAACCGGCGGAATGACACCGGTGACGAATTCGGTGCCATGGCTGACGGAGCTGACGATGGTTGCGCCCAGAAGAATGGGAGCGGCGACCTTCAGCTTCTTGAACACGAGCCCGAGCGCAAGACCGCCGATGAGGATGAAAGCCATGCCACCCGGACTTTCAACCGGCATGCCCTGTCCGATCAGCGCGTTCATGTTGCCCCCTCCACCTGTTGCGACAACAACGCTCGGGAGAAGTGCGATGAGCACGAAGAGCCGCACGTTCTGCACGATGGCGACGGATGGCACATCCGCCTTCCGGTCCGCAGCGACGGCGAGCACCGTCGAGAGCGCGCCGGGCACGGACGCCAGCAAAGCATCGGCCTTGTGCCAGCCGGAAATGCGCGTGAGCCAGAGCGAGGAGGTAAGCGAAATCGCGAAGACGCCGATCACCAAAAGCATGAGGCTGCCTGGATAGCGTCCCATGGCATCGATGGCAGCAGGCGTAACGGCGGCTCCCATGGCGGCACCGGAGACGAGCATCGCAGCATCAGCGAGCGCACGCGGCATGGGCACGGCGAAACTCGAAAGGCCCCACAACGCAGCCGCAATGGCAGAGCCCGACAGCCATGCGGCCGGAACGCCGAGCCAGTAAAAGACGAGACCGCCGAGACCGGCGATCAGGATTTGAGCGACGTGAGCAAGAATGAGATGCATGTCGAGCAATGAACAGAGCCCTTCAGAGGCTCTGTTCACTCAATGACCGCCACATGCGTTCAGGTCAATCGTCAGATTTGCGGGCGGGGTATGCACTGGCAGGCTGCCGCCGGCCATCGACGATCTCACACCACCAGCTTGGGCAGAGCTGCGCCGATGCGATTCACCGCCTCTTCCAGATCCTCGGACCTGCGCAAGTAACAAAGGCGCAAATAGCCCTCCCCCGCATCGCCGAAAGCGTTTCCAGGGGCAAGGCCCACATTCGCTTCGTCGATGAGGCGGAAGGCGATGTCCTTGGAGCTCTTCGCGCCCTTGATCTTCAGGAAGGCGTAGAACGCGCCGTTGGGCGGCGGCAGCTCCACGAGGCCCGTTTCCGCCAGCTTCTTGACGATCTCGCGCCCGCGCTTGGCCTTGGCGATCTGGTCGGCCAGGAACTCCTCGCCCTGCTCGATGGCCGCAACGCCTGCGCGCTGGATGAAGGTGGGCGTGCCGGAGGTCTGATACTGGACGAGGTTCTCGATCACCTGACCCAGGACAGGCGGCGCTTCGAGCCAACCGAGACGCCACCCGGTCATCGCCCAGTTCTTCGAGAAGGTCTGGATGAAGAGAATGCGATCCTCCGCTTCCATCACATCGCGGAAGGACGGCGCGCGCCCGTCGAGGGTGAGTGCCGGATCGTGGATGAAGCGGCCATAGATCTCGTCGGCCACGATCCACAATCCGTGTCGGCGCGCCATGTCGAGCACGGCGCGCAGATCGTCACGGCTTGCGGTCCAGCCGGTGGGATTCGAGGGAGAGTTCAACACGACGGCGCGGGTGCGCGGCGTGATCGATTTTTCCAGCCGCTCGAAATCGAGATGCCACCCTTTTTCGTCGATGTTCATGGGAACGGCGACGGGACGCGCGCCTGCAATGGTGATGGCACCGGCGAAATTCGGCCATGCGGGCGTGGGGATCAGCACATCGTCGCCATTGCCGCAGACCATGCGAAACGCAATCTGCATCGCAGGCATGCCGCCCGAGGTGACGAAGAAGCGCTCCGGATCAAAGGCCTTGCTATAGACCTTCTCGTGATAGCGCGCGATCGCCTGGCGCAGATCCGGGATGCCGCGCTGATAGGTGTAGAAGGTCTCGCCGTCCTGCAGCGAGCGCGTTGCCGCGTCGCAGATGAAAGAAGGCGTCGGCAAATCGCCCTCGCCGACCCAGAGCGGGATGATGCCGGGCTTGTTCCTTCCATAGGAGAACACATCCACGATGCCGCTGGTGGGAGCCTGCAGAGCTTCCACGCGCAGATTGAAGGTCGAGGGAATCGAGACGGATGCGTTCATCAGAGGCTGATCCTTGGCATAAGGGTGGACAGGGATGACCTGTCCACCCGCCGAAGGCAAGCCTTCACACGTCACTCATGACAAGAAGCGAAGAGTTCCATCGAAACGGGTGATGGATCACACCGTACGGCCGGTCTTCAGGAGATCGCGGATTTCGGTGAGAAGCTTCACATCCGCCGGGATTTCCGGCGGCTTCTCGGCCGTGCCGGTCTTGGCATCCTCGGCGCGGCGCAGGCGATTCATGCCCTTGACGAGGAGGAACAGGATCCACGCGATGATAAGGAAGTTGATCGCGACCGTAATGAAGTTGCCCCAGCCGAGCACCGCGCCCTGCTTCTTGGCTTCCTCCAGCGACTGCGCCGTGACGCTGCCGGACAGCGCCGTGAAGTAGTTCGAGAAATCGAGGCCGCCCGTGACGGCGCCGATGATCGGCATGAAGACGTCGCCGACGAGGGAATCCACAATCTTGCCGAAGGCTGCGCCGATGATGATGCCGATGGCAAGATCGACCACATTGCCGCGCAGGGCGAATTGCTTGAACTCGTTCCACATGACCGGACCTCCTTGAGCTTGGCCGACAAGCATAAAGGTGCCCGGTCAAGGAATATCGTCAAGCCTCGCGGGCGGCGAGAAGATTGCGCAGGTCCAGGGGGCGGGTAACCATCTGGAGTTCACCATCCGGCGCGCGCGGCCACTGGTCCTCGGAACGGTCGACATAGAGCTCGATGCCGTTTCCATCCGGATCGCTCAGGTAAAGCGCCTCGCTCACGCCATGGTCGCTCGCGCCCTGCAGCGGAATGCGCGCCTCGATCAGACGATGGAGAGCATCGGCCAGAGCCGCCCGCGTGGGATAGAGGATCGCCACGTGATAGAGCCCCGTCGTGCCGGGAGGCGGCGGGGAGCCGCCTTGGCTCTCCCAGGTGTTGAGGCCGATATGGTGATGATAGCCGCCTGCCGCGACGAAGGCGGCCTGACGGCCATAGCGCTGCATCAACTGGAAGCCGAGCACGCCGCAATAGAAGGCGAGCGAGCGCTCGAGATCCGCCACCTTGAGGTGGACATGGCCGATCCGGACGCCCGGATCGATGGGACGAGCCGCCGGAAGTCCGGCGGCCTCATTGGAGATGGGTTTGATCATGGCCGCTTCACTCAAGCCGAGCGAACGGACAACGCGGGAGAGGCCTTCTCCGATCCAGCCTTGAGGGCATAGGCGCCCTCACCCAAGAGAGCCTGCGCCAGCAGCGCCACGATCCAGAACGCCAGGAATTCCCAGCCGCCATTCGGGTTGGAGAAGAAGAAGCCGGCCGGGCCATGCACCGTGAAGATGGCGCCGAGCAGGATCGGGATGAGAGCCAAAGCTGCCCAGCGGGCATAGAAACCAGCAATCAAGGCAACACCGCCGACAACCTCGGCCAGGATCACCACATAGGCGAGGAACCCGGGCAGGCCGAGGCTGCCGAAGAACTGAGCCGTGCCGGCGGGGGTGAAGACGAAGATCTTCAGGCCGGCATGGGCCAGGAAGAGAGCGCCGAGGGTGACGCGCAGGATGAGCGCGGCATAGGGAGCAGTGCGGGTATCGATCATGGGGATCTCCTGAAACTCGATGACCTCCATATGACCTCATTCCGACAGGGATGATAATCCATGCCGCAGAATATCAATTCACCCTGATAGAGTGAGATGTGTCTTCGCGCTGTCTTGAGAGCCTGGTTCATCAATGACAAGCCGCCCGTTCCCTCCCCTTTTACAAGGAGGAGTGAGGTGGTCTGGCTGGGTGAGAGCTTGAACCAGTGAAGCGCGGACCACACTCCTCGTCATGGCCGTCCCCGGACTTGATCCAGGGATCTGTCCCGGCCATCCCGATCCGAAGAGCGCTGCGCCTCAGCGAAACGAGATCACCGGCCCAAGGCCGGTGAGGACGTGAAGGTCTAATGGACGGAGCGCGGCGCTTTGACTTTCCGACCCACCCTTTCTGGGCAGTCTCTGACGGTAGCGTTCAGCCCCTTCAGAGAGTAAAGCTGGTTCCAGCTGAGAGTTTGGGGTTTTGGGCATATGGTCGCCACCTGGGCGGTTGTCTTATCGGCGCTGGTTTATCTCTGCTTCCTGTTCACGGTCGCCTATTGGGGCGACAATGAAGGCAGGCGCTTCGTCCAGGGGCCATGGCGCTCCACCATCGCCTCGCTGGCGCTTGCGGTTTATTGCACCTCCTGGACCTTCTACGGCTCCGTAGGGCTGGCCAGCCGCTCGGGCCTCGATTTTCTCGCCATCTATATCGGCCCGATCCTGGTGATCACTTTGGGGCACGCCCTCGTCCGGCGTGTGATCCAAGTTGCCAAGACGCAGAACATCTCCTCCATCGCCGACTTCGTCGCTGCCCGCTACGGCAAGAGCGAGCGCGTCGCCGCCATCGTGAGCCTGATCGCGCTCATAGGCTCCGTTCCCTACATCGCGCTTCAGCTGAAGGCGGTCTCGTCGTCCCTCGATGTGTTCCTGACGAAAACCAACGGCATGCCGCCGCCGGATCTGCCCTTCATCGGCGATCTCGCGCTCGTCGTCGCCCTTGTCCTCGCAGGCTTCGCCGTCGCCTTCGGCACGCGCCATCCGGATGCCACCGAGCATCAGGATGGGCTCATCATGGCGATCTCGATCGAGTCCATCGTGAAGCTCGTCGCCTTCCTGGTGGTCGGCGGCTACGTGACCTTCGTGATGTTCGATGGCTACAACGGCATCACGGAACGCCTTGTCGCTCAGGGCATAAGCGACAGCTTGATCGAGCGGACGTCGGGCTTCGGCAGCTTCATCACGCTCATCCTGCTCTCGAGTTGCGCCACCCTGCTGCTGCCGCGCCAGTTCCATGTGACGGTGGTTGAGAACCACTCCATCAGTGACCTGAAGCGGGCCGCCTGGATGTTCCCGCTCTATCTCATCCTCATCAACCTGTTCGTCATTCCGATCGCGCTTGCCGGCATGGTGATGTTCCCCGGCGATGGGATCGATCGCGACATGACCGTGCTGGCGCTGCCGCTGGCCGATCAGGCCGGCACGATCGCCGTGCTGACCTTCCTGGGGGGGTTCTCTGCTGCGACAGCCATGGTGATCGTCGATTCCGTGGCCATCGCGGTGATGATCTCCAACCATCTCGTCATGCCCATCGTCCTGCGCCGCCGCGCCTTTGCCGGCGTGGATCCGGGCAGCTTCGTCATCGCCGTGCGGCGCATCTCGATCGTGCTGGTGATCCTGCTGGGCTATGCCTATTACCGCGCTTCCGGCGAGGCTGCGCTCGCAGCCATCGGCCTTCTCTCTTTCGCTGCCGTCGCGCAGGTTGCGCCTGTATTCATCGGCGGCCTCATCTGGTCGCGCGGGACCGCGCTCGGGGCCAGCGTCGGCCTCGTCGTGGGCTTCCTCACCTGGCTCTATACGCTTCTGCTGCCGAGCCTCGTCTGGGATGGCGTGTTCTGGTCGGACGTGGTGGTCTCCGGTCCCTTCGGCATCGAAGCTCTTAAACCCACCGCACTTTTCGGTGTCGACCTGCCTCAGCTCACGCACGGCGTCGTCTGGAGTCTCTCCCTCAACATTCTCTGCTATATCGGCTTCTCGCTCTGGCGCCCCGCCACGGCGATGGAGCAGATCCAGGCGAATGTTTTCGTCGGAGAGCCGCATACCTCCGTTGCTCCGAGCTTCCGTCTCTTCCGCGCGAGCGTCACCGTCGACGAACTGCGCGCCACCGTTTCCCGTTATCTGGGCGAGGAACGCACGACCCGCTCCTTCGAGGGCTTCAGCCACAGCCGCGGGCAGAGTCTGGAACCGCGTGCCGAAGCCGATATTCACCTTCTGCGGTACGCGGAGCACCTCCTCGCCTCCGCCATCGGCTCGGCCTCTTCGCGTCTGGCGCTGTCGCTTCTGCTGCGGCGCCGCACCGTTTCGACGGAAGCGGCCCTCAAGCTGCTCGATGATGCGTCGGCCGCCATTCAGCATAGCCGCGATCTGCTTCAGCACGCCCTCAACTATGCCAAGCAGGGCATCACCGTGATCGACCGCGACCTGCGGCTGCTCGCCTGGAACCAGGCTTTCATCGATCTCTACGACATGCCACCCAACTTCGTGCAGGTGGGCATCGGCATGGACCGGATCGTCCGCTACAACGCCGCGCGCGGATCCTACGGTCCGGGACGGATCGATGATCAGGTCGCCGCGCGCCTGCACTCGTTCCAGCATGATGTGGAGCCTGTGCGCCTCAAGCTCTACCCCTCCGGAAAAGTCATCGAGATCCGCTCGAACCCGTTGCCGGATGGCGGCCACGTGACGACCTATACGGATGTGACCGAGGCCGTGCTGGCGGAAGAGGAAAGCCGCCGCGCCAACGAGACGCTCGAGCAGCGCGTGCGCGAGCGTACGGAAGAGCTGACGCGCCTCAACGAGGCGCTGCGCAGCGCGAAGGCGGAAGCGGATGAAGCGAATATTTCCAAGACGCGCTTCCTCGCCGCCGCATCGCACGACATTCTGCAGCCGCTCAATGCGGCGCGCCTCTATGCGACATCGCTTGTGGAGCGCGATCGCGAGGCAGGTGACGCGACGCTCGCCGAGAACATCGACGCCTCGCTCGATGCGGTCGAGGAAATCCTCACGGCCATTCTCGACATCTCGCGCCTCGATACGGGCGCGATGAAGCCGCAATGGTCGAGCTTCCGCATGGACGAGCTGCTCCGCCAGCTGCAGCGCGAGTTCGACCCGATTGCGAAGGAGAAGGGCTTAAAGCTCACCTTCGTTCCCTCCTCGCTCACCGTGCGTTCCGACCGCCGTCTGCTGCGCCGTCTTTTGCAGAACCTTGTGTCCAACGCGATCAAGTACACGCCGGCGGGCCGCGTTCTCGTCGGCGCGCGCCGGCATGGCACGCATCTCATCCTTGAGGTCTGGGATACGGGTCTCGGCATTCCGCCCTCGAAGCAGAGAATCGTCTTCCGCGAGTTCCAGCGCCTCGACCAGGGCGCGAAGGCTGCGCGAGGCCTCGGTCTTGGGCTCTCGATCGTGGAGCGCATCGGGCGCGTGCTGAAGCATCCGGTCACCCTCAAGTCGGAGGTGGGGCGGGGCTCGGTCTTCCGCGTCGAGGTGCCAGTCGTCGCGGCTCTGCCCGAAACCATTGCCGCACCCGAGCCGCCGAAGGCACCGATGACCGTTCTCTCAGGACTGCGCGTGCTCGTGATCGACAACGAGCCGGCGATTCTGGAAGGCATGCGCCTGCTGCTGTCGGGCTGGGGCTGCGACGTGTGGACCGCGTCCGATCTCGACACGGCCCATCAGGTTCTCCGGACCCACAGGAGCCTGCCTGAAGTGATCATCGCCGATTACCACCTCGACGACACGGATGGCCTCGAGCTGATCAAGGCCTTGCGCTGGAAGACACAGGTCGCGACGCCGGCCATTCTCGTGACCGCCGACCGCACGCCGGTCGTGCGGGATGCAGCGGCGTCTATGAACGTGCATGTGCTGAACAAGCCCTTGAAGCCTGCGGCCCTGCGCGCGCTGCTCACGCAGTGGCGTGCCACCAGAGTGGCGGCGGAGTAAACACCGACGCACCGTCATCACCGGGCTTGTGCCGGTGATCCCGATGAAGGAAAGCACAGCGCACTTCGGAACGGGATGGCCGGGACAAGCCCGGTGATGACGAGGGTGTCAATCAGACTTCAAAGCGTGATCGACCGCAGCAATCGCGTGGATGGTCGTGGTGTCGAAGAGCGGCACCGCGCTGTCTTCTTCCGACACCAGCAGCATGATCTCGGTGCAGCCGAGAATGACGGCTTGGGCTCCCATCTCGACCAGGCGTGCGATGATGGCGCGATAGGCCTTCCTGGATTCTGGATCGATCTTTCCCAGTACGAGCTCTCTGTAGATCACGTCGTGCACGATCTGCCTGTCGTCCGCATCGGGCACGATCACATCGAGGCCGTGCTGCGTCTGCAGGCGACCCTTGTAAAAGTCCTGCTCCATGGTGAAGGCCGTGCCGAGCAGGCCCACGCGCCGGATCCCCGCAGCCTTGATCTTCTCGGCCGTGGGATCGGCGATGTGGAGCAGCGGGATGCGGACGGAAGACGTGATCGCATCCGCCAGGCGATGCATCGTGTTGGTGCACAGCACGATGAAATCGGCCCCTCCCCGCTCCAGATGAAGAGCCGCATTCTTCATCACCTCGGCGAGCCTGTCCCATTCGCCCGCATGCTGGAGCTGCTTGATCTCGTCGAAATCGACGGACCACATGAGGCTGCGCGCCGAATGCACGCCGCCCAGGCGCCGCAGCATTTCCTGGTTGATGATGCGGTAATACTCGGCCGAGCTTTCCCAGCTCATCCCGCCGATGAGCCCGATGGTCTTCCTCTGCTGCATAGGCGTCTCAGACGGCAGGCTTGTAGGGCGCGCGGCCACTGCTCAGGGCATCGTCGAGCAGATCGAGGCGGTCCTGTCCCCAGAACACCTCTCCATCGAGCACATAGGCCGGGGAGCCGAACACGTCCGCCGCTACGGCATTCTCGAGATTGAGCGCATAGATGGCCTCCGTGGTGCTGCCGGTGGCGATATCCATCAAGGCCGAAGAGTCGAGCCCCGCCTGCTCCGCAAGCTCGGTGAGAACGAGCGGATCGGCGAGATTGCGCTCCTCCTCCCAGATGGCCGCGAACGCACGGCGCAGGAAGGCATCCGGGCTCTTGCCCGTGGTGGTGACGGCAATCACGTAGCGATCGGCCAGGTTCACGTCGAAGGGCCAGTGCTTCGGATTGATATGGAAGGAAAGCCCGCGCTTTTCGCGCCAGCGCTGGAGCTCGACGAGGCGATAGCGCTGGCGGGCGGGGTGGCGCTGCGGCAGCGGCAGCCCCCCGGTCTCGGAGAAGACGCGGCCCAGGAACACGGGCTTGAAGTTCACCTCAGCCCCGTGCCGCTGCACGATGTCCATGAAGGGAGCATGGCCGATATAGGCCCAGGGGCTCACGAGCGAGAAATAATAGTCGATGACGCGGGGCATGGGTTCCAAGCTTCACGGTTCAGGTCAAAGGAAGATGGGCCTAACCTTGAACCATCACGCCGCTCTCTTCAACGTCTCTTGCGCATGAAGAAACGCCTCGACCTCGGGCGCAGCCATGTGAGGCTCCGCCTGCAGGCCGATTTCCGCCAGGAGGCGGCCCATGGGCACGAAGCGACGCTCTTTCCGGTCATAGAGTCCCGCCCTGACCAGCGCGATGGCATTGAGAACCGGGCTTCCATCTCTGGCCTTCGAGACCAGCCGATGCTCCATCACCACATGTCCCTCGGACCACGTGAGAATTCGCGTTTCCAGGGTGAAGGGCTGGAACAGCCGCATCTCCCGCCGAAAGCGGATCTGTCCCGCATTCACCACGGGAACCCAGCCGTGCTTCAGGATGGGGCGCCAGAGGCGCGAGCGGATCATAATGTCGGTGCGGCCCAGATCCATGAGGGTCCAGTAGCGCCCGTTATTCATGTGCAGCGACGTGTCGAGATCGTGCGGCCACACGCGAAATGTGAGGCGCGAGACGTCCTTCACCGGATGGAGCTTTGCTCTGAAGAACGAAGCGATGACGAGATGAAGAACGCGCAGCCACAGATTCATGTCATGCCCATTCCGCTGATGCGCTGAAATGCAATGAGGTCAAGAGACGGCGCATCGAGACCGAAGCCGGTCAGCAGGCAATGGGCCTGGCCGCGATGATGGGTCTGGTGATTGAAGAAGTGCATGAGCGCCGGAGCCAGAGGCTGTTCGATCTCGGTCGGGCTCGACATCGTCCGATAGCGGATCTTTCCTGCGAGATCGGCCTCGGACAAGCCATCGATGTAAGCAACGATCCGCTCGTCCTCCTTCCGGCGCGCCGCCTCAAGATCGGACAGGCTCTCGAACAGAATGGCATCGAGCCGGCTCGCGACCTCTCCCTCGCCCGTGAAGCGTTTCAGCCAGATGCGGTCAGCCACGAGGATGTGGTTCAACGTGCCGTGCAGGGACTTGAAAAACGCCCCGCGATCCGCGCGGTAATCCTCGTCCGACAGCTGCGCGGCCGCCTCATAGATGCGCCCGTTGCACCAGGCATTGTAGGCCGCCATCATGGCAAAGTGCGGCTTCATGGCGAAGGCTCCTTCGTGTCCGTCTTCGCGTCATGCGATGCTGCGGAGCATTGGTCAAGTTTCCCTCTTCATACTCCGTTCCGTCATGGCCGTCCCCGGACTTGATCCGGGGATCTGTCCCGGCCATCCCGATTGGAAAAGCTCGGCGCTTTACTGATCGAGATCACCGGCACAAGGCCGGTGGTGACGAAGAGCCATGATGCTTACGCTGCCTTCTTCGCTTCGGCGCGACCGTAGAAGGTCTCACCGGAAGCGGCCATGTCGAGGAGCATCTTCGGCGGGGCAAAGCGCTCGCCATGCTTGGCCTGCAGCCCTTGGCACAGCTCCACGAAGGTCTTGGCGCCCATGAAGTCGATGTAGGACAAGGCACCGCCTGTATAAGGCGCGAAGCCGAAACCGAGGATCGATCCGACATCCGCCTCGCGCGGATCGGTGACCACGCCCTCCTCGAAGGTGCGGGCGGCTTCGAGAGCCTGCGTCACGAGAAGGCGTGCTTTAAGCTCCTGCATGTCGACGAGCTCCGGCTCCACATGCTTCGACTGAAGATCCTTCAGTCCCGGCCACAGACGCTTCTGGCCGTTCTCCGGATAATCGTAGAACCCTTTCCGGTTCTTGCGTCCGAGGCGGCCCTCCTTCTCCACGAGGGTTGTCAGCAGCTCTTCCTGCTGCGGCACGATGGCGGCATCGCCAAGCTGCGCCTTCGTGGCCTTGAGGATCTTGAGCCCAAGATCGACACCAACTTCATCGTTGAGCGAGAGTGGACCGACTGGCATGCCGGCCTGTTTGCCCGCCTGCTCGATCATCGCCGCCGGCAGGCCCTCCGTGAACATGAGATGGCCCTCGAGAATGTAGGCCAGCACGCAGCGATTGGCGAAAAAGCCCCGCGAGTCGTTGACGACGATGGGCGTCTTCTTGATCAGGCGCACATAATCGAGCGCCGTGGCGAGCGCCTCGTCGCCTGTCTGTTTGCCCATGATGATCTCGACCAGCATCATCTTCTCGACCGGCGAGAAGAAGTGGATGCCGATGAACTGGCCTGCATTCCTGGAGTTCTTGGCAAGGCCGGTGATCGGCAGCGTCGAGGTGTTGGAGGCGAAGATGCAATCCGGGCGGATCGCAGCTTCCACCTTCTGGATCACCTCGGCCTTGACAACCAGGTCCTCGAACACGGCCTCGATCACGAGATCGCAATCGGCAAGATCGCCGTAATCGGCGCTTGCCTTGATGCGCCCGAGCAGAGCATCACGATCAGCCGTCTTGGCACGGCCCTTCATGATCTGATCGGACATGAGCTTGTGCGAATGGGCCTTGCCCTTCTCCGCCGCCTCCACGTCACGATCGATCAGCACGACCTCAAGACCCGAATTGGCGGTGACGTAAGCCACGCTCGCGCCCATGAAGCCGGCGCCGACGACACCGACCTTCCGGATGGTCGTCGGCGGCACGTCCTTCGGACGGCGCGCGCCCTTGTTCAGGTCCTGCATGGAGATGAAGAGGGTGCGGATCATCGCCGCCGCTTCCTTCGAGCGCAGGATCTTGGCGAACCAGCGCGATTCCACCTTCAGTGCGAGATCCATCGGCAGCTGCAGGCCCTGATAGACCGTTTCCAGGATCGCGCGGATCGCCGGGTAATTGTCCTGCGTCTCGCGGCGATAGATGGCGTTGGCCGGAGGCCAGATCTGCATGCCGGCGGCGGAATAGACCTTGTTCGAGGGCAGCTTGTAGCCCTTTTGGTCCCAGGGCGCGATGGCCGAACCGCCTTGTCTGATCCAGTCCTTCGCGGTCTGCACGATCTGATCGCGCGGCGCGACGGCATGGACGAGGCCCATGTTGCGCGCCATGAGCGGACGGAGCTGCTCGCCCTTGAAGAGCATCTGCAGCGCATCGCCGGTCTGCATCAGACGCGCCACGCGCTGCGTGCCGCCAGCACCCGGGAAGAGACCGACCTTCACCTCGGGCAGACCGACGCGGGTGGAGTCGACATCCGACAGAACGCGGAAATGGCAGGCGAGCGCCAGCTCGAACGCGCCGCCGAGACACACGCCGTGGATCGCAGCCGCGAACGGCTTGCCGCAGGTCTCCAAACGTCGATAGAGCAGCGAGAGCTTGCGCGATTCCTCGAACAGGAAGGAAGTGGCCGCCTCCTCACCCTTCTCCTTGGCAACCCGCAGATACTGCGCGTTGGAGGACTGGAGCATGGTGAGGTCCGCGCCACCGGAGAAGGATTCCTTGCCGGATGTGACAACGCAACCTTTGATGGCTTCGTCACCGGCAACCTTTTCGATGATCTGGGACAGCTCGTCCATCACCTGCGGGGTGATGACGTTCATGGAGCGGCCCTGCATGTCCCAGGTCGCGAGCGCAATGCCGTCGGCATCGACCTCGAAGCGGAAATTGGTGAAGTTCGTCATGGGGGTTCTCCCGTCTCCGCTGTTTCTTAAACGCGCTCGATGATGGCAGCCGTTCCCATGCCGGCGGCGACGCAGAGCGTGATCAGCGCCGTCTGCTTGTTGGTGCGCTCCAGTTCGTCGAGTACCGTGCCGAGGATCATGGCGCCGGTGGCACCGAGCGGATGACCCATGGCAATCGCGCCGCCATTCACGTTGACCTTCGCCGGATCGAGATCGAGCGCCTGCATATAGCGCAGCACCACGGCCGAGAATGCTTCATTGATCTCGAAGAGATCGATGTCGTCCTTCGTCATGCCCGCTTTTTTTAGCGCGAGCTCCGACACGTCGATGGGCCCGGTGAGCATGAGGGCGAGATCGGAGCCGATGGAGGCGAAACCTTTCAGGCGCGCGCGGGGCTTGCACCCCATCTTCGTGCCGCCTTCCTTCGAACCGATGAGCACGGCGGACGCGCCGTCCACGATGCCGGACGAATTGCCCGCATGGTGCACGTGATCGATGAACTCCACATCCGGATGCGCCGCGATGGCAACGGCATCGAAGCCACCCATTTCGCCCATCTGCACGAAGGCGGCCTTGAGCTGGCCCAGCGACTGCATGTCGGTCTGCGGACGCATGTGCTCGTCCTTGCCGAGGATCGTGAGGCCGTTCACGTCCTTCACGGGAACGATGGACTTGGCGAAACGCCCCTCGTCCCATGCCTTCGCGGCGCGCTTCTGCGACTCGACCGCATAGGCATCGACGTCATCGCGGGTGAAGCCGTATTTCGTGGCGATGAGATCCGCCGAGATCCCCTGAGGCAGGAAGTAGTTGGAAATCGCGATACCGGGGTCAACTGGCCATGCGCCGCCGGACGCGCCCATGCCGACGCGGCTCATGGATTCGACACCGCCGCCAATCGCGATGTCCTTCATGCCGGACATGACCTGGGCGGCGGCGAGGTTTACCGCATCGAGTCCCGAGGCGCAGAAGCGGTTGATCTGCACGCCGGGCACTTCCTTGCCGAAGCCGGCCTTGAGGGCCGCTGCACGGGCGATGTCACCGCCCGCCTCGCCGACCGGATCGACGCAGCCGAGCACCACGTCTTCGACCAGCATCGGATCGAGATCGTTGCGCTTGCGGATCGCATCGAGCGCCGTGACGGCGAGATCGACCGTGGGCACTTCGTGGAGTGAGCCATCCGGCTTGCCGCGCCCGCGCGGGGTGCGAACGGCGTCATAGATAAATGCTTCGGCCATGAGGGCCTCCCAGAGTTATTGACGTCATCCCGGGCAAGCGAAGCGCGACCCGGGATCGTTTTCAGAATGAAGCGCTATACTCGTCACGCGATCCCGGCTTTTCGCGATGCTCCGGCCGGGATGACGCTTGTCATCAGAAAGCTTCCACCGGCATCGCCATGGTGACATCCGCACCGGACGAGATGCGGGCCAGGCGCACGCCGGTCTCGGGCATCATGCGCTCCATGAAGAAGCGGCCCGTCAGCAGCTTCGCGTCCATCTTCTCAGGCATGCCATTGCCCTGCGCTTTCTTGGCATGCGCGGCCTTTGCCATTTTGGCCCACATGTAGCCCATGGCAACGGTGCCGAAGAGATGCATATAGTCGGTCGCGCCGGCCCCCGCGTTGTCGGGCTTCGCCATCGCATTCTGCATGAACCACATGGTGGCCTGCTGCAGATGACCGAGTCCCTGCTGGAGTGGCGCGATGAAGCCCTTTAGGCTCTCGTCGCCCGCGTTTTCCTGGCAGAAGGCGCCGACCTCGTTGAAGAAGGCCATGACGGCCCGGCCGCCGTCCTTCGCCAATTTGCGGCCGACGAGGTCCATGGCCTGGATGCCGTTGGCGCCCTCATAGATCATGGCGATGCGGGCATCGCGCACGAACTGCGACATGCCCGATTCCTCGATATAGCCGTGGCCGCCGAACATCTGCTGCGCCTTCACGGTGTTCTCGAAGCCGAGATCGGTGAGCACGCCTTTCACCACCGGCGTCATCAGGCCCATGTAGTCCTCGGCGGTCTGGCGCTGCGCCTCATCCGAGGAGCGATGCGCGATGTCGCTGTTCAGTCCGGTCCAGACGATGAGCGCGCGCGCCGCCTCGTTGAAGGACTTGATGGAGAGGAGCGTACGGCGCACGTCCGGATGCACGATGATCGGATCGGCGGGCTTGTCCGGGAATTTCGGGCCGGTGAGCGACCGGCCCTGCAGGCGGTCCTTCGCATAGGCCGCCGCATTCTGATAGGCGACTTCGGATTGCGAGAGCCCCTGCACGCCGACCGCGAGGCGCGCCTCGTTCATCATCACGAACATGGCATTCAGGCCGCGGTTCTCCTCACCCACGAGCCAGCCCTTCGCGCCGTCAAAATTCATGACGCAGGTGGCGTTGCCGTGAATGCCCATCTTGTGCTCGATCGAGCCGCAGGACACCCCGTTCCTGCCACCCAATGAACCATCCGCGTTGACGAGAACTTTCGGCACCACGAAGAGCGAGATGCCCTTCGTGCCGGCAGGCGCGCCTTCGATGCGTGCGAGAACGAGATGGACGATGTTCTCCGCCATGTCGTGCTCACCGGCGGAGATGAAGATCTTGGTGCCGGAAATCGAATAGGAGCCGTCGCCGTTCGGAACGGCCTTTGTCTTGAGCAGGCCCAGATCCGTGCCGCAATGGGGTTCGGTGAGGTTCATGGTGCCGGTCCAGGCGCCCTCGACCATCTTCGGCAGATAGGTGCGCTTCTGCTCCTCGGTGCCGTGCACCAGGAGCGCCGCAATGGCACCTTGCGTCAGGCCCGGATACATGCCGAGCGCCAGGTTCGCCGAGGAGACGAATTCCTGCATGATCGTGTTGAGGACGGAGGGCAGCCCCTGCCCGCCGAATTCCTCCGGCGCCGACAGGCCCATCCAGCCGCCGGCGGCATAGGCCTCATAGGCTTGCCTGAAGCCCTTCGGCGTGGTCACCGAGCCATCCGGGTTACGGGTACAACCCTCCTGGTCGCCCGTGAGATTGAGGGGCGCGAACACCTCTTCGCAGAGCTTGGCGCCCTCGGCGAGGATCGCCTCCACCACATCCGGCGTCGCATCGGCAAAGCCGGGCAGGTTGTTGTAGCGCTCGATGGGAAAGACATCGTTCAAGAGGAACATGACGTCTTCGACAGGGGCCTTGTAAACCGGCATTCGCTCTTCCTCCCAACTCGGTTGGCGGCAGCCCTTCGGGCGCTCGGCCAACTCAATAGATAGTTCACATATAAACTATCTATTCCTTTTGGAAAGAGGTAGGGCGCAAAATCTCGTGCGACACGGACGAAAGTCGGGCACGTCCAAGCCCTCGTCCTCCCCTAAAGGCCGACTAGACTTCCGCAACGAACAAGGCCCCCTCACGCAAGGAAAGCCTTCGAAAGCGGATGCGCCCGAGGGCGTCGGGCGGAAATCACCCTCAGCCATCAGGCGCATCGAGAAAGAGATTGAGGAAGGTGCCGGCTTCAGGCTGCGACGGCCAAGCTGGCGCGGCGGGCCCTGAGCTCCTTGAGAGCCTCTTCGATCTCGAGCTTCTGCTGCTCGAGATGACGGATCTGATCCTCGACCTGATCGAGAGAGAGCCTGAGGTTCATGGCCGGGCCGCTCGCTGAACGCTCCTCGGCCAGCATGGCGCGGATCTCGGTGAGGGTGAAGCCGAGCTGCTTACCCTTCAGGATGACGGAGAGGCGCTCACGGTCGCGGGCATCGTAGATGCGGGCGGTGCCGTCGCGGCGGGGAGAGAGAAGGCCACGGTCCTCGTAGAAGCGCAGGGTGCGCAGCGTCACGCCGAATTCGCGGGCGAGATCGCCGATCGTAAAAGACTTCGTGCCCTCACCCATTTCGTTAGGATTGGAACCCGCTGCATTTTGGTTCATCGAATTGCCCCGTCAGTTGTTTGTTCTTTTGATCCAGTGCATCAGCACCATTATTTGTAATGTTATGATAGAACATACAACATGTTGGTTGCAAGTGTTTCAAACCACATGCCGTTCCCAAGCAACGGGGAGTGGTTTTTCTTGCAACCTACCTAAGGGGAAACTGCCCGTTCGGAGGGGGCTTCCCGGGCTAGAGCATCGGACCCAAAAGTGGATCTGCACTTTTGGGGATCGATCCGATGCTCCCTTCTAGAGAAAGCGCATCGTTGAAAGCGGAAAACCGGGGCCACTTTTCGCTGACGCGGCCCTTCGGGTCCGCACGATGCGCTAGAGCTGTTTCCCTTGGCCCGGAATCAGATCTCTTCTCTGCTGCCGCATTTTTTGACGGTGAACCGGAGCCACTTCACCGAAAAAGGCTCTAACCCCCAGCGCTTAACGGCTTTTTTACTACGTTCGTCGAAAGCTGCGCCGTCGGCTCGGTGACCTGAAGGCCAAGTGATTCGCCTTCAATCGCGGGTTCATGACCGTCACGGTTGGCAGAGGTAGGGGGCCCGACGCCGGCCGGGAGAGTTCGTAGTATCCCCCGCGAGCGCGGCCATGAGACGACACGTCCTTTCGAACCTCGACGATCTGGACATTGACGCCCGTGAACTGGCCAAAGCCGCCGCCCGCCAGGCAGGATTGAGCCTCGAGGAATGGGCAGCGGCCATTCTGGCTGCCAGGGACGAAAGGCGCGCCTCACCTGCCCAGGAGCGCAAGCCTGCAGGCCAGGATGCCGGCACCGCCATGCCCCGCCCTTCGAAAGCCGCCCGTCCCGAACTGGAGCGAAACTTCGAGGCCTTGATGGCAGCGGCGACGGCGGAGAGCGAGCGCCAAGCTCAGGACCACGCCTCCCGCACGGCGATCGCGCTCGAATCCATGGCAAGCTGGATCGAGCAGACCGAGGAGCGCCTGAACGAGACGGCACGCGCTTCGGCGGATCACCAGGACCGCATGGCCACGGCCCTCTCGCAGGCTCTCTCCACTTTGAAAAACCGCCTCGACACGGTCGAGCGCCAAGCGGTCGCCGAGCGCCAGACAGAACCCGACAAGACATGGATTCCCGCCGTCGGCACAATCCGCGCCGAGATCGAGCGGCTGCGCACGAGCATGGACAACCTCGCGACGCGCGAGGAAATCGCCGAAATCGACCACGCTCTGAAGAACATCGTCAGGGACATGGGCCAGGGTGCCGCCAGCAGGGATCTCCTGATCCTCGCCCAGTCCACGGCGGCTCTCTACCGTCAGATCCAGGCTCTGTCGGGGGAGATCAACGATGGCCTGCACGGGCGCATCGGCGGCGAGATCGATCAACTCAAGGCCAAGATCGACAGAATCGCCGAGACCGGAATCGACCGCACGGTGATCGACTTTCTCAGCAGCCAGATCGTGGACATGCGTCATGATCTGTCCCAGCGCGCCGAGCCTCGCCAGATCGAACGCCTGTCGGAAGAAGTGACGACCCTCGGCCGTCAGATCGCAGATCTGCGCATCCATCAGGTCGGACGCAACGATTTCTCCGCGCTCAAGACTTCGCTCGAAAATGTCTGCGCAGCCCTGAACCGCACCGTCGAAGCCCAGGGGGCGAACGACGTCCCGGCGCAGCTCGAGGGCATCCGCCGCAATCTTGCGGTGCTCGTGAACCGGCCTGCACCCGAGCCCGTGAATCTCGATCCGATCACCGATCATCTGGTGCTTCTGACCGAGCGCATGGCGAGCCTGTCCGAGAACCGCTTCGCGCAAAACGATGCCCTTAACGCCATGATCGAGCGCTTGTCCGGGCAGGTTCAGGCCGTGGCCGAGAAGGAAGCTCCTTCGCACGAGCCGCTGATGAAGCGCTTCGACAGGATCGAGGAGGAACTGCGTCAGGTTGGCCGGCAGGCGGACACCGCGTCGGTGGAACTGATGCTGCGCACGATTGACGAGAAGCTCGATCGCGCGCCTCCCAAGCCTTCAAGCCTCGATACGCTTGAGCGGCAGATCACCTCCCTTGCCGAGCGCCTGGCGGAAAGATCGGACGAGCCCCTACAGAAGGTTCTCGAAGAGACGACAAGTCACCTTCGCAACCTGCAGAACGATGCCGCCGGTATCGCAGAGCGTGCTGCGAAAGCCGCGCTGAAGGATTTGCAGCCGAACCTGCCTGACTCAAGCGACGTCGATGCGTTGAAACAGGGTTTCGTGGAGCTGAAGGCTCTGCAGAGCCGCGCCGACAAGAAGACCCAGGAGACCCTGCGGGCCGTTCACGATACCTTGGAGACGCTTGTTGCGCGCTTTCCCGGGCAAGGCGCTGTCGCCCATGCATCCGGTGCAATCCCTCAGGCGATCCTCCCCGCCTCCCCTGAGCAGATGCAGCCTGCAGACCGGCTGGAAGCGGCCGTCCGCCGACTGCATGCCGTCACCCTGTCCCAAATCGAAGAAGTCGCGACGGCGCGCCCGGACGATGACGCGAAACCGCAAACATCAGAGATCGTGGTGACTCCGCCTGCCCTCGATGAGGCGGATCTTGGCAATGTGCGCGCCGGCTTCATCGCGGCCGCGCGCCGGGCCGCGCAGGCCGACAAAACCGATCAGCCTTTCTTCACGCTTCAGCCGGAAGAAGAAGTGAGTGCCGACGAGATCGAAGCCATCGACGCGGAAGAATCCCCATCCTACACGCCGGCCTCCCTCATCGAGCGCATCCGCAGAAGCATCGAGGCTCATCGCCGCTCGCTTCTTCTCGGCCTCGGTCTCACGATCCTGGTGACAGGAACGGCGCAGGTCATTTCCAGCGGAGTCATTTCCAGCGGACTTGCACCCTCGCCTCTGTCACTGATCTCATCCGCGAAGCCCACTCAGCAGACGCCGGTTCCTCTCGCCAAGGCGAAGCCGCACGAGGACACCGCGCAGACGGGCAGCATCACCGCCTCTCCAGACAAAACAGCTCTCTTCCAGCCGTCGAGCCTTGTGGCGCCCGCAACTCCGACCCTGCCGGCGACCGCGAAGTTCCTGGTCGATCCTGCAACCGTCCATGAAATTCCGGCCCAGGTTCCGACCGTTCTCAGGCAGGCTGCGCTCGCAGGCGATGCGACAGCGATTTACACCGTTGCGTCCCGCGCAGCGGAGGGGCGTGACATGCCCCGGGACATGATCCTTGCGATCCATCTCTACGAGCGGGCCGCCCAGGCCGGGTTTCCCCCGGCGCAGGAGCGCTTGGCGATGATCATGGAGAAGGGGATCGGCATCGCGCGGGATCCGAAGCAGGCCGTCATGTGGTACGAGCGGGCGGCCCAGGGCGGCAACATCCGCGCCATGCACAATCTGGCCACGCTTCTCGCCTCCGGCTGGAACGGCAAGCCGGATCACGCCGCCGCTCTACGCTGGTACAACGAAGCCGCCGAAGCTGGCCTCAAGGATAGCCAGTTCAACATGGGCGTTCTTCTCGCCCGCGGCTTCGGAGCCAAGCAGGATCTCCCCAAGGCCTACAAGTGGTTCGCCCTGGCCGCCGCTCAAGGCGACCAGGACGCCGCCAAGAAGCGGGACGAGCTTGCCGGACGGCTGAGCGCTGCCGAACTGACGGCGGTGAAGGGCTCCCTTGAGCAGTGGCATCCCCGCCCCGTCGATCCCCTGGCCAACGAAGCGCCCGCTTCTTTGGACGGCCAGACGGCGGCTCTGGATCGAACTCAGGGCAACAGGAGTTGACGGCGGAGCGGAAGCGGTCAGCTTACGTTCAGCACTTGTCCTTTAAACCGCTCCGCGCATCATCGTAACCACGCCGTGTCTGCACCGGCTTAAGGGACCGGCAAGGGGATCCGGATTGCAAATCTATCTGCCGATCGCTGAAATGCCTGTGAGCGTTCTTCTCATCCTCGGGATGGGTGCGGCGGTCGGCTTCATTTCAGGCCTCTTCGGCATCGGCGGCGGGTTCCTCATGACGCCGCTCCTGATCTTTCTCGGCATCCCCCCGGCCGTGGCCGTGGCGACCCAATCGGCCCAGATCGTGGCCTCCTCGACAACCAGCGTGCTCGGTGCCATCAGGCGCGATGCGCTCGATCACAAGCTCGGCGCGATCCTGGTCGCCGGAGGCTTCGTCGGCTCGGCGCTCGGCGTGTGGTTCTTTGCGGCCGCCCGGCGCGCAGGACAGCTCGATCTCGTGATCGTGGTTTCCTATGTGACGCTTTTTACCGTCGTCGGCAGCCTCATGCTCAAAGAGAGCATTCGGGAGTTCTGGACGAAGCGGCGGGGCGGCACCGTGCGATTGCGCCGGCAGGCGGGCGAGCACGCCGCCTATCTCGGCTGGCCGTTGCGGATGCGCTTTTACCGCTCCAAACTTTATGTGAGCGTCATTCCGATCCTCGGCCTTTCGCTCTTTATCGGCTTTGCGGGCGCCCTGCTCGGCATCGGCGGCGGCTTCATCATCGTGCCGGCGCTTCTGTATATCTTCCGCGTTCCCACCAACGTGGTCGTGGGCACTTCCCAGTTCCAGATCGTCTGCACGACCTTCGTGGCCCTCATCCTGCATGCGGTGCAGAACCAGGCTGTCGACATGGTTCTGGCGATCCTGCTCATCATCGGCGGTGTCTTTGGCGCCCAGTTCGGGGCACGCATGGGGCGCAACTTGAGAGCTGAAGTGTTTCGCTTCCTGCTCGCCATCCTGCTGCTGGCCGTGGGCCTGCGCTTTGCGCTCGAGCTCGTCCTCCAGCCGCAGGAGCCGTTCTCGATTACCGTACAGGAGTTGCGCCAGTGAGGACTCCTGAGAGGAGGAAGCATCGGATCAATCCCAAAAGTGGAATCCACTTTTGGGTCCGATGCTCTGGCCTCCTCCTGATCGTGCTTGCCTCCATCGCCTCCGCCTCGGCGGAGACCCTGATCACGTCGCTCTCGAACCACCGTGTTCTCATCAACTCCAACTACACGGGCACCTCCATTGCCGTGTTCGGCGCCATTGAGCGGGACGCACAGACCGTCGCCCGCGCCACGGGCTATGACGTGGTCGTCACGGTTCGCGGACCACGTCAGTTCCTGGTCGTCCGCGAGAAGGAGCGACTGGGCCCGATCTGGATCAATCAGGAGCGGCAAAAGTTTCCGCAAGCCCCTGCCTATTTGGGCGTTTTCACATCAAGGCCCATCGAGAAGATCACGAGCGTTCAATTACGCCAGCGTCAGAAGATCGGCCTTCGAGCCATCATCAACGCGCCGGATTTTACGAACGAGCGCGGAGCTGGCGCAGACAAACAGTTCCGGGAGGCCCTCTATCGCCTCAAGGCGCAGGCAGGTCTCTATCTGGAAGACGAACGCGGGGTGACCTTCCTGACCGCCGATATCTTCCGGGCGAGCATCCCGCTCCCGGCAACAGCCCCGCCCGGCGATTACAGCGTGGAAGTCACCCTCTTCGCCGACACGGTGATCCTGGCCAGCACGATCACCCATTTCGAGCTGGTCAAAACAGACTTCGAGGAGCAGATCGGTTCCGTCGCCCGCGACTGGTCGCTTTTCTACGGGCTTGCCACCGCGCTGGTCGCCATCTTCTTCGGCTGGCTCGCCAGCGTGATCTTCCGGCGGGACTGACGGGTCAGTCGCGGCAGAGCATCGCCTTCGCGATGGCGAAGATGCGCTCCGTGCCGATGAGATGCGCCGTGAAGCCGTTCGGGAAGAGCGGCTTGAAAGCGGCATCGCACGCATTGAGGCCGCCCGCATAGGCGCCGAGAGCCGGCATGACGCAGCGTGTGCCATCGGTCAGGAAGCAGCGACGGCGCGTGGCGCGTCCGCGCATCACCACCTTGCCGACGGGATGCAGATGCCCTGCCACTTCCGCCTGCTCTCCTGCGACAGGCTCGTGGCGCAGGGTGAGGGAACCGAGCGCCATCTCCTCCACCACCTGGCCTCCGATGCTCTCCGGCAGGATGCGGTCGTGATTGCCTGTCACCCAGATCCACTCGCGGCCGGCCTGAACGCCGGACAGCGTGGAGCGCTCCTCATCGCCCAGCCGATCGGGCCCACCGATATCGTGGAAGCTGTCGCCGAGCGCGATGACGACACGCGGATCAAAGCGGGACACCACATCCGACAACGCGCTCAAGGTCTCGCGCGTGTCATAAGGAGGCAGCATCATGCCGCGTCGCGCGAAGGAGGAGCCTTTCTCGAAATGCAGATCGGCCACGAGCAAGGCGTCATGCGCGGGCAGATAGAGGCCCCCGGACAGGTCCAGGAGGGCCAGCTGCCCCGCAAGCTCGATTTCGTGCGTTGTCTGTTTGTTCTTTCGCAATGCCGTCACGCCAAAGCCTCGTCGAGAAGCGCCGCTTCCGCCTCGGCCAGAATCTCGTCCGCATTGTCGCTATAGACGCGCTCGCGGCCGATCTCCAGCATGACGGACACGCTCAAAGGAGAAACCCGGTCGAGCGGTTTGTGGATGATTCGCCCCCGGATGCGCTGAAGCATCATGCCGAGACGCCTCACGTCCAGGAGTCCCGTTGCCGCATCCGCCCGCGCGGCGCGGAGCAGCACATGGTCGGGCTCGTGCTTGCGCAGGACATCATAGACGAGATCGGTCGAGATCGTGACCTGCCGTCCCGTCTTCTGTTCCCCTGGGAAGCGGCGCTCGATAAGGCCCGCGATCACGGCGCATTGGCGGAAGGTGCGCTTCATGAGGGAGGATTCGGCAAGCCAATCCTCCAGGTCGTCGCCCAGCATGTCCTCGGAGAAGAGCTCGTCCATGAAGCCGGGCTCCCGCGCCGCCCGTGCGGCGATGTCGCCCGAGGCGTAGACCGCGATGCCGTAATCGTTCGCCACGAAGCCCAGAGGCTTCAGCCGCGCCCGCTCCAGGCGTCTTGTCAGCAGCATGCCGAGCGTCTGGTGCGCGAGACGGCCCTCGAAGGGAAAACAGGTCATGTAGAAACGATTGCCGCGCGGGAATGTCTCGACCAGAAGATCGCGGGGCCCCGGCACGATGGAGCGGCGGCGCTGCTGCAGCAGCCATTCCGTCATCTGCGGCGGCAGACGATCCCATTCGAAGGGATCGGCGAGGATTTCGCGCACCCGCGCCGCGAGAAAGGTGGAGAGCGGAAACTTGCCGCCCTCATAGGATGGGATCATGGGATCCGTTCCCGAGGCCGCCCGCGTGACCAGCACCTCGTCTTCCGCGATTCCTTCGAACCGCAGCACCTCGCCTGCGAAGAGAAAGGTGTCTCCGGGCGTCAGCGTTTCGGCGAAATATTCCTCGATCTCGCCGAGAATGCGCCCGCGCGGCAGCACCGTTCCGGGCCTCGCGCGCGACGTCTTGCCGAGCCGCACCTTGATCATCGTGGCTTCGACGATGGTGCCGACATTCAGGCGATATTGCTGCGCCACCTTGCCGTCACGCACGCGCCACAAGCCATCATTGCCCTTCACGATCTTGGCGAAGCGCTCATAGGCGCGAAGGGCATAGCCGCCGGTGGCCACAAACGCGACGCAGGCCTCGAAATCCTCCCAGGAGAGCGATGCGTAGGGCGCGGCGGATCGCACTTCCTCGTAGAGATCTTCGAGCTTGAACGGATCGGCGCAGGCTCGCCCGAGAATGTGCTGGCAGAGCACGTCTAGCGCGCCGATGCGGGCATCGGGCGTATCCTGCGCCGCCTCGTGCACGGCATCCAAGGCGGCGCGGCATTCCAGGATTTCGAAGCGATTGGCCGGCACGAGATAGGCCTGCGACGGCTCGTCCATGCGGTGGTTGGAGCGGCCGATCCGCTGCATGATGCGCGAGGCGCCTTTCGGCGCGCCCACATTCACCACGAGATCCACATCGCCCCAGTCGATGCCGAGATCGAGGGTGGCGGTACACACGACGGCTTTGAGCTTGCCCGCCGCCATCGCCTCCTCGACGCGGCGGCGCTGCGTGACATCGAGCGAACCATGATGGAGGGCGATGGCCAAGCCATCGTCGTTGAGCTTCCAGAGCTCCTGGAACGTGTATTCCGCCTGCAGCCGCGTGTTGACGAAGACGAGCGTGGTCTTGTGCTGCTTGATCAACTCGTAGATCGCCGGCATCGACAGAGAGGCCGTGTGGCCGGCAAGCGGCAGGCGCTCATCGAGTTCGAGCATGCGGATGTCAGGCTGCGCGCCGCCTTCGACCACGACGAGATCGGCGAGGCTCGTCTCATCCTCGCGTTGAGGCACCAGATAGCGCCGCAGATCGTCCGGCTCGCGCACGGTCGCCGACAATCCGACGGCCGTCGCCTGCGGAGCCAAGCTCAAAAGCCGCGCCAGACCGAGCGAGAGAAGATCACCACGTTTCGACGTCACGAGCGAATGCAGCTCATCCAGCACCACGCGGCGCAGGTCCTTGAAGAAGTCCGTGGCCTCGCGATGGGCGAGAAGCAGCGCCAGCTGTTCCGGGGTCGTCAGCAGGATGTCCGGCGGCCGCTCGATCTGTCGCGCGCGCTTGTGAGAGGGCGTATCGCCCGTGCGCGTCTCTATGCGGATCGGAAGCCCCATCTCCTGAACCGGTGTTTCGAGGTTGCGGGCGATATCGGTCGCGAGTGCCTTCAAGGGCGAGATGTAGAGGGTGTGAAGCCCCCGGCCTTCTTTGGCCGTGCCGCGGCGCGGCTCCCGATCCGCCAGTTCCACGAGGCTCGGCAGGAAGCCGGCCAGTGTCTTGCCTGCACCCGTGGGCGCCACGAGCAGCACCGAGCGGCCCGCCTCGGCCTTGGCGAGAAGCTGCAGCTGATGCTCGCGAGGCTCCCAGCCTCGGCTCTTGAACCAGTCCCTGAAGATTTTTGGGAGAAGGGATGCGGACGGTTTGGACATTCCCTTACAAGATAAGCGGGAAGGGAGAGTTTCGCTACGGGAGGCTCAATTTCCGGTGTGAAGCCAATCCTTTGCCGCCTTGCCATCTTCCGCGAGATACCTTCAGCTTAGGAAAACTGAAAACGATCAGGAGGAAACGCCAATGACCAATTCAGCGCAGTTCGAGAATGCCGTCGCCGTCGTGACCGGGGGCACGCAGGGGCTCGGGGAAACCATTGCCCGTACGCTCGCCGAGCGCGGCGCTGCGGGCCTCGTCATCTGCGGCCGCAACGCGGAGCGGGGCGAGGCCGTGGCGCGGGAGATCACGGCGCAGGGCTGCCGCACGGAATTCGTGAAGGCGGATCTCTCCCATATGGACGACACGCGCCAGGTGATGGTCCGCGCCGACAGCGCGTTCGGGCGCGTCGACGTTCTCGTGAACGCGGCCGGCATCACCGACCGCGGCACGATCTTCGACACGAGCCCGGAACTGTTCGACCGCATGTTCGCGGTGAACGTGCGCGCGCCGTTCTTCCTGATGCAGGATGCGGCCAAGATCATGCGGCGCGAGAAGATCGAAGGCACCATGGTCAATATCCTGTCCATGTCGGCCCATGGCGGCCAGCCCTTCATCACCGCCTATAGCGGCTCCAAGGGAGCACTGGCGACATTGACGAAGAACGCCGCCTTCAGCCTCATGCCCTGGCGCATCCGCGTGAACGCCCTCAACATCGGCTGGATGAACACGCCGGGTGAGGACAAGACCCTGCGCACCTATCACGGCGCGCAGGATGGCTGGCTCGAAAGGGCCGCGAAGGAGCAGCCCTTCGGTCGTCTGCTCGAAACGGCGGAAGTCGCCCGCGCGGTCGCGTTCCTGGCCAGCAACGAATCCGGCATGATGACCGGCTCGGTCATCGACTTCGACCAGTCGGTGATCGGCTGCTACGAGAGCGCGCCACACCCGTCGACGCCGGCTGAGTAAGGGTCTCTCACAAGCACACCCTCATCCTGAGGAGCAGCCGTAGGCTGCGTCTCGAAGGAGATTCCAGAGCACACTGGATCCTCCTTCGAGACGGCGCTGACGCGCCTCCTCAGGATGAGGTCAGGAGAATTTTGAAGCACTGAAAAGATCAGCGCTGCAGCACCACAAGGAACCCGGGAACCGGGACGCCGCGATCCTCCCGGGTCGAGACCCGATCGAGGATGAGTGTCGCAAAGCCATTCTCTTCAGCAAGCCTTCGCAGATAGCTTTCGCTATGGGCATAGCGCGCATCAGCCCCAAGAACGAAGCCTTCGCCTTGATGCGCCTGGACCGTGAAGGCGAAGAGGCCTCCGCGCTTCAGCACGCGATGCGCCTCGCGGAATGCATCGTCGAGCGCCGCCATGTAGACGAACACATCCGCCGCCACCACGAGATCGGCTTGCGCATCGGCGCGTCCCTTCAGGAAGGAGACAAGCTCTCCTTCGTGGAGCTCATGATAGAGCTTCGTCTTCGACGCTTTCTCCAGCATGCGCGGCGAGAGATCGACGCCGGCCAGCGCCTCACAAAGACCGTCGAGCGCCTGCCCCATCAGTCCCGTGCCGCAACCGAGATCGAGGGTGAGCCCGAACCGGCAATCCCTGATCTGCCTGGAGCAGGCGCGACGCAGCGCATCGGCGATCAGCTCCGGCCCGCAATAGGCCAGGCTCTTCGTGAGGTGCCGGTCGAACTTGGGCGCATACTCATCGAACAATGCCCGCACATAGCCGTCCGTCATCGCCTCATCGGGCGGCAACGCGCCGAGGCGGGCGAGATCGAGACGGACGCCCAGGACGTCCTCCGGTTCGAGTTCCAGCGCCCGGCGCAGGGCTTGCGCAGCCTCGTCCTGCAAGCCCAGCTTCGCCGCCGCGCGCCCCAGAAGGGCATGGGCCGGGGCAAAGCGCGGCGCAAGTTCCAGCACCTGCCGGGCCAGATCGGCGGCAGCCTCGAATTCGCGCTCGTCGAAGGCGGCGCTGGCATATTCATAGCGGCGGTCGGCGAGGACATCGCCGGAGGATCGGAAGGAAGTAGTCAACGGCATGGCTCTGCCATGAGGCAGAGACGACGGGCTGTCAATTCAGGCATTCGAAAGCGGGGCCGCCTCTCTCGTCATGGCCGGGCTTGTCCCGGCCATCCCGATGATGAGAAGCGCAGTGCCTCTCAGAAACGAGATCACCGGTACGAGGCCGGTGATGACAGGGAGGAGCCTCTTCAGGCCACTCCGGGAGCAGCCAAGGAATGTTCTCTTTTTGTTCTTGACAATTGTCCTAGACTTGGCTATAGGTGCTGTGTTCTGTCTCACGAGGGACGCGCCCGAGGCGTCGGTCGAAGGAGGCGGGATACGGTTCTGGCCGCTGCAGGGAAAGACGCTGCCCCCGCATGCCGGGGTCCTGAGCAGAGGATGCGGGCTGGAGGACCTGTTCGGGCAGGCTCCTGCCATCGGCCTCTCAAGCCTCGCCGGCACCGGTGCACCCGGGGCTGCGCAGACAGGCGCCGTAAGGCCCTCTGAGGGTTCGTCCCTGACGGGCTGGAGCGCGGGGCTCAGGATGAAAAAAGCCGTGCGCGGGAGGCGGTTGGAGCTTCCCGTTCGGGCGGACCCCGCCCCGAACTCTTCGCGCCCCCGCCCAGGTGCGCGAAGCTCAAGCCGCGTCCCGCGCTTCCCTCGCTGGATGCCCCTTGGAGGCTCTCAAGCCCCGAGGCCGATGATGCTTGCCCCTTTTCATCGGACGCCCGAATGCGAGAGGCAAAGCTCCGCTCCCGAGCCTGACATCCCCCTGCCCGACCCTATATTCCTCTCATGGCGTTGCGCTCCACCGACATCCTCACCCAGACCCCGCAAGGGCTCTACTGCCCCTTAGGTGACTTCCATATCGACCCGGTCCGGCCGGTGAAGCGGGCACTGATTACCCACGGCCATTCCGACCATGCCCGCTCCGGCCACAGGGCCGTGCTGGCGACGCGGGAGACCCTGCGCATCATGGGCGTGCGCTATGGCGAAGATTTTGCTGGCTCGACCCAGGAGGCGCCCCTCGGCGAGAGCCTACGCCTCGGCGACGTGACCGTGCGCTTCACGCCCGCGGGCCATGTGCTGGGCTCGGCCCAAATTTCCATCGAAGCGGGCGGCACCCGTGTCGTCGTCTCGGGCGACTACAAGCGCGCCGAGGATCCTACCTGCCTTCCCTATGAAGTCGTGCCTTGCGATGTGTTCATCACGGAAGCCACCTTCGGCCTCCCCGTGTTCCGCCATCCCGATACACGGGCCGAGATACGCAAGCTCCTCGATTCCGTCGCTCTCTTCCCCGAGCGCACTCACATCGTCGGGGCCTATGCCCTCGGCAAGGCGCAGCGTGTCATGGCGCTGCTGCGAGAGGAAGGCTACGAGCAGCCAATCTATCTGCATGGCGCCATGGAGCGCCTGACGGAACTCTACAAATCCGAAGGCGTACCTTTGGGTGAAACACCCAGGGTCGTCGCTTCCGAGCGGTCCAAACTCGCGGGTGCCATCGTGATCTGCCCGCCCTCCTCCATCCAGGATCTCTGGTCCCGCCGCTTTCCCGATCCCGTGACGTGCTTCGCCTCCGGCTGGATGCGCGTGCGGGCGCGCGCTCGGCAGAAGGGCGCCGAGCTGCCGCTCGTGATCTCCGATCATTCCGACTGGGATGACCTCTGCCGCACGATCCGCGAAACCGGCGCAGGCGAAGTCTGGGTCACGCATGGCCAGGAGGATGCGCTGGTTCATTGGTGCACGACGCATGGCATTCGCGCGCGGCCCCTGCACATGCTGGGCTATGGCGACGAGGGCGAGGTGGAGGGAGCCGCGCCCGCAGGAGGCGAGGCATGAACCGCTTCGCCGCTCTCCTCGACCGCTTGGCATACGAACCGCGCCGCAATGCGAAGCTGCGGCTCATCATGGATTACTTCCGCCATACGCCCGATCCCGAGCGCGGCTATGCGCTCGCCGCCATGACCAATGCGCTGATGTTCAAGGAGGCCAAACCCGGCCTGATCCGAGGGCTCGCTGAGGAGCGCGTCGATCCGATCCTGTTCCGCATGTCGCACGATTATGTGGGTGACCTCGCCGAGACGGTGGCGCTGATCTGGCCTTCGCCGGGGCATGATGAGGCGGCTAGGATATCCGACGGCGCCAACCGACCCTCTCCCCCCTTGTGGGGTAGAGACGGAGAGGGGGGTGTGAGCGCAGGACTGGACCAGCGTGGCACTCCCACCCCCACCCCAGCCCTCCCCTCAAGGGGGAGGGAGGAAGCCGTGCATGCAATCGGCCACAACAATCCGCCGGATGTGCCCACGCTGACGGAAGTGGTGGAGACCCTCGCCACCACGAGCAAGAGCGACCTGCCTGCGAAGGTCGCAGGCTGGCTCGATGCGCTCGACGAGACAGGGCGCTGGGCTTTGCTCAAGCTCATCACGCGCGAGCTGCGCGTGGGTGTCTCGGCAAGGCTGGCGAAAACGGCGGTGGCGCAGCTCGGCGGCATCGAGCCCGATGAAGTGGAGCTGATCTGGCACGGGCTGGAGGCGCCTTATGAAGATCTCTTTGCCTGGGTCGAAGGGCGTGGTCCGAAACCTGAAACCGGCAATCCCGCGCCGTTTCGCCCGCCGATGCTCTCGCATCCGCTGGAGGAAGAGGATTTCGAGAAGCTCGAAGCGTCAGACTTCCTCGCCGAATGGAAATGGGACGGCATTCGCCTGCAGGCCGTCTCTGGCCATGACAGTCATGGACGTCCGGTGCGGCGCATCTATTCGCGCACGGGCGAGGATGTATCCCGCGCGTTTCCTGATCTTTTGGAAGCACTCACTTTTGAGGGCGCCATCGACGGCGAATTGCTGATCGTGCGCGAAGGCCGTGTGCAGAGCTTCAACGTCCTGCAGCAGCGCCTCAACCGGAAAGCCGTGACGCCGAAGCTCATCGCGGAATTTCCGGCGCACTTGCGCGTCTATGACATTCTCACCGAAGGCGACGAGGATCTGCGTGATCTTCCCTTCATCGAACGGCGCAAGCGTCTCGAAGCGCTCGTGGCGCGCATCGATGATCCACGAATCGATCTCTCGCCCATGGTGCCGTTCGAGACCTGGGAAGACCTTGCCGCTGCACGGGCCAACCCTGCTTCCGTCGGCGCAGGACTTGATGCGGATGCCATCGAAGGCTGCATGATCAAGCGGGCGAACAGCCCGTATCTTCCCGGTCGCCCCAAGGGCTATTGGTACAAGTGGAAGCGCGATCCTTATCTCGTCGATGCGGTGATGATGTATGGCCAGCGCGGGCACGGAAAGCGCTCATCGTTCTATTCCGACTACACCTTCGGCGTCTGGCGCGACGGGCCCAACGGCGAGGAGCTGGTGCCTGTCGGCAAGGCCTATCACGGCTTCACGGACGAGGAGTTGATGAAGCTCGATCGCTATGTCCGCAATCACACGGTCAACCGTTTCGGCCCCGTGCGGGAAGTGGAATACGGCAAGGATCGCGGGCTCGTGCTGGAGGTGGCATTCGAGGGCCTGCAACGCTCGAGCCGTCATAAATCCGGCGTCGCCATGCGCTTTCCCCGCATCAACCGCATCCGGTGGGACAAGCCTGCGGCGGAAGCCGACCGGATCGAGACCCTGGAAAAGATTTTGGAGCGGGGTGAAAAGGAGATCCACCCGTTGAAGGATCAGGAGGCCTGACGATGCTGAATGTGGAAACCCTCTCCGAGGGCAGCGTGACCCAGCAGGTCAATGGGCGGCTCCAGGTCGATACCGACGGTCAGGGGCTCGTGGAGATCACCGAGGCCGTCTCCCGCTGGGTGTTCGGCACCGGTATTCTGCATGGCTTGCTGACGGTCTTCTGCCGCCACACCTCGGCCTCTCTGCTGATCCAGGAGAATGCCGACCCGGATGTGCGCCTCGACCTGATGACCGCCTTCGACCGGATGGCGCCTCGGGACGCAGGCTACATTCACTCAACGGAAGGTCCGGACGACATGCCGGCCCATATCCGCACCGTCATCTCGGGCGTGTCGGTCAGCATTCCCGTCATGGAGGGGCAGATGACCCTCGGCGCCTGGCAGGGGCTGTATCTGGCCGAGCATCGGGACAGGCCACATCGGAGGGATATCGTCCTCCACCTGATCGGGGCATAACCCACATGCCCGTATATTATTCGCCTGTCTTTCTCGGTAGAATGGCCGTGGTCTTGATTGCCGCCTTGCTATTTCATGAGAGATGCGGCTAAGGCTCACAAAAGCTCTCGTGGGAGAAGGCAGCAGTGCAGGGTCAAAACACCACGATCATCATCGCCGATGACCACCCCCTGTTTCGCGGCGCGCTGAGACAGGCCGTCGCGTCCATCATGCCCCAGGCCCGGGTCATCGAGGCCAGCGGCATGGACGACCTCAATGCCGCGCTCGCTCAGGAGCGAGACGTCGACCTGATCCTCCTCGATCTGACGATGCCGGGCGTTCAGGGCTTCTCGGGGCTCATGTCCTTGAGGGCGCAATATCCCGAGCTTCCGGTCGTGATCGTCTCCGCCACGGAGGAGCCCAACGTGATCCGTCGGGCCATGGATTTCGGCGCCTCGGGCTTCATTCCGAAATCGATCGACATCGACAATATCGGCGGTGCGATCCAGGCGGTGCTCGCCGGCGATACCTGGACCCCGCCGGATGTGGACCTCTCCGCCGCCGAGGACGTGGAGACCGCCGATCTGGTCCGGCGTCTCGGCACCCTCACGCCCCAGCAGGTCCGCGTGCTGACCATGCTCTCGGAAGGCCTGCTCAACAAGCAGATCGCCTACGAGCTCGGCGTCTCCGAGGCCACGGTGAAGGCCCATGTCTCCGCGATTCTCGACAAGCTCGGCGTCGACAGCCGCACCCAGGCCGTCATCGCAGCCTCCAAGATCGGCGTGACCCAGCGCCCCTCCCCGGCCGGGGCGGATTAAGAGCGCCTAACAAAACCGTTTGCATTGGTTGAAGCAAATGAGAGCACATCCAAGCGTGGTGAAGGCCAGATGGA
>NZ_QDAH01000007.1 GCF_003075415.1 Microvirga sp. KLBC 81 | reverse complement strand
GAGAGCCAAGATGAGTGAATCACGAAGCCGCCACACCGCATAGCCCCAACGATTCCGTCAGAACTGCCGTTGCTCTAAATAGTAGTCTCTCACAAGATCCATGACGGACATCTTGCGGTTATCAATCCACCACTTTGCCGTGCTTTGTTTGAGAACATCCTGATGCAAATCGTTCAGGACCAAGGAAAAGAGTTCATCGTGTTTAGCATTAGCCTTGGCATTCAGGATGCCGCTCAGCACTTCTGCGCGAAGCCGCTGTGCCCAAGCGACCTGCTTTTCAGTGCCGGCTAGTGGCGGGAGTGGCCAACTGAGGTCGCTGCTGATTTGGCTCTGGCGGGCTGTCTGGCATATTGGGCATAGGACGCCTGCTACTAGGCCGCGGATGTCATCTACCCTCGTCTCTGAAAGATTTTCTTCGATTGAATGCCCACAGAGATGCTGGAGGGAATAGTTTGGCATGGTGAGAGCCTGCGGCCTTTCGTTCTGTGCCATTCGCTCTCTTGGCCCTACATGCGGTCGTCATGAAAATCTACTGGATGAAAACCTCTGAAGCCTTCCCGGATGACAGTTGGCTTGAGACGCAGTTCACCTGCTTCGACGAGGACAAGCTGGATCGGACGAGCGATAGTCGGTGGGATACCTACATCGGTAACGTCCACCAGGAATCGCATGGACCACAACAAAGCATGTGGGCTTGGAGCATGACGGCTACTCTGCCGGGACTAGGGCTCCCGTTTCCGAGAAACGGCAGGGAGGCCACACGCAAAGAGGCTAGCCGTCGTGTGGTCGAATGCAATGAGCGGATGCTGAGGTTAGGAGGTGTAGCGTTTCCGCTGCCGCGCTTCCCGATTCGCTTTTTGAAAGCAGACATCAAGACCGCGAAACCGCGCCGCTTGCTTACCTATTGCTTACCCAAGCCTATTGGAGCCGCGCAGCTTTATGAACTAAGTCATTGAAAAGTAATGGCGCACCCGACACGATTCGAACGTGTGACCTTTGCCTTCGGAGGGCAACGCTCTATCCAGCTGAGCTACGGGTGCTTGAGGCCTCTGACTGATCTCTTCCCTACCCGATTAGGGTCTTCAAGACAACCTCTGACAGCAGAGGCGTTGAGTGGTCGCAGCTCAAGCCGTTTTGACGGGCGGCAGGATCAGCGCCAAATCGGCTTCGGTCAGGGGTCTGTACTGGCCGGGCTCCAGATCCTCGGGCAGTGCCAGATTTCCGATCTTGTCACGGTGCAGGGCGGTCACGTGGTTGCCGACGGCCGCGAACATGCGGCGGACCTGGTGATAGCGCCCCTCGGTGATGGTGAGATAGGCGCTTGTGTCCGAGAGCGCCTCCATCTCGGCCGGCAGGAGCGGCCTGTCCTCCCCCTCCAGCATCAGCGTGCCGGCGGCGAAGATCTCCGCCTCGTCACCGCGCAGGGGGCGATCGAGGGTCACATGGTAGCGCTTGGAGATATTGGCGCGGGGCGAGATGATCCGGTGCAGCAGATTGCCGTCATCGGTCATGAGCAGAAGGCCCGAGGTTTCCTTGTCGAGCCGGCCGACGGTGGAGATCGCCGGATCGCGGCGGCGCCAGCGCTCGGGCAGGAGACCATAGACGATGGGCCCCGCCTCCTTGTGCGAACAGGTCACGCCGAGAGGCTTGTGCAGCATCAGCGCGAGGCCGGGCGGCGGATCGAGCGGCTTGCCGCGGATGAGCATACGCTCCGAGAGGTCGCGGGTTACGACGATACGGTCATCCGCATCCTCAAGGGTCTCGCCATCGAGCGTGACGAGACCGGCATAAACGAGCTGCTGCACCTCGCGACGCGAGCCATAGCCCATATTGGCGAGCAGCCGGTCGAGACGAAGCGTGGGAGCCTTGCTCATTTCTGGGCCTCGTAGATCTTGTATCCGGCAGCCTCTATCTTGGGGGTCACACGCCTGAACAGAGGTTTCAGCACGCCCTCATAGGGCAGGTGACGGTTGGCGACGAGCCAGAGCATGCCGCCTGGACGCAAGGCCTCGGCGGCCTTGCGGATGAAGCTCTGACCCAAGCTCTGATCCTCGGCGCCGCCATCGTGGAACGGCGGGTTCATCACCACGAAATCGAGGCCGCTGAGACGCACGCCGCTGCGCACATCCCCCCAGCGGATATCGGCACGGGTGTCGTCGACATTGCGCCTCGCCATCTCGGTGGCGCGGCGGTCGATGTCGAGCATCACCAGATGCTCAACCTTCGGAGAGGCAAGAATCGTGCGGGAGAGAATGCCAATACCGCAGCCGAAATCCGCGCCCCTTCCACTGAGATAAGGCAGGTTCTCCTCAAGAAGAGCGCTGCCGGGATCCAGGCGGTTCCAGCTGAACACGCCGGGCTGCGTCCACAGCTTGAGTGCTTCATCGAAGCGCGGCGCGCCCTCGGCGATGGCCTCCTCGATACCGACGAGCTGGTTGGGCCGCGCGCAGGTGCAGATGCGGTAATGGCGGCGAGAGGTTTCGTTCACAGCACAGCCGAAGCTCCTCAGCTCCTTTGCGAGACGCGATCCGCCCTTGTCCTTGGGTGCGAGGATCGTGAGCACACCGCCAGAGGCCAGCGCCTTCAAGGCCAGAGCGACGGTGTAGCGCCGCTCCACGGTGCCTGGAGGAGCAAGCACCACGATCTCTTTCAGGGAGCCCTCCGCTTGATCCTCCAGCTTTCCGGAGCCCGGGATCAGGGGCGAAAACTGGGTGCTGCCGGCCGGCGCTTCGGCCAGTTCTGCTGGTGGCGTTCCATAAACGCCGGTTGATGTGATGTCTTGCAAAGCTGCTCGGTCCACGCTGAACGAGCCGTGTTCTTATTATGCCGGGGCTTGGAAGGTAAACCTCTACAGCCTCGGACGTGAAAAGTGGATTTGCACTTTTGGGACCGATCCGATGCTCATTCTTGAGAGGAACCATCGTTTATGCGGAAAACCGAGGCCACTTTTCACTGGCGCGGACCTCCGGTCCCGCACGAGGCGCTAAGGAGCCGACAGCTTTCGAGCCCCTGCCTCAATGTGTAGAAAAAGGCGACTGCTCAGCAGAAACAGCCCGAATCTCGGACTCTCCGACGGCACGCTCAGTTCCGTTCGTGGTGTGCCTGATCCTGTAGCCGAACTCGCCGTTGCTGCTCTCCGGCATGAGACGGACGATCTCGTAAACGCCATTCGTCCGATCGGCGAAGCGCGTGCCAGCGGGATGAACCAACTGGCCCAGGGCATATTTGTGGCTCATGAAAGCCTCCCGTGCGATGGTCAATTCAGCGACATCGATCGGGGCACCGTATGGGCCCGGATCGGGAGGGTATGCTCGACCTCCGCGTCGATCTCCTGGTCGATGATCTCGGCCAGCACCATCGTGTCGTCAGCTTCCATGGCGCTGGCCGGATAGATCTGGAACTCGCCGTTGGTTTCGACGACGATGGCGTCGCGGCCGAACCGCAGCACGCAGTTGGTCTGGCGCATGAGCCATTCCGGCACCAAATCGCCTGCCTCGAACGTCCAAGTCTTTTCAGGCATTGTGAACCTTTGTTGGGCTGACATCCTCAGCCAGGGCGCCGCTTAGAGCATCGTGCTTAAAAAGTGGATCCGGTTATTCGCTGGCGCGGCCCTTCGGGTCGCTTTCAACGATGCTCTGCTTGAAAGAGGAAGCATCGGACTCAAAAGTGGACTCCACTTTTGGGATCCATCCGATGCTTTAGCGGCGGCGGAACTGCGGACGGCGTGCACCTGCCGGACGGGGAGCGCCCGAACCGCTGTCCTTGTGACGGAAGATGAGCCGCCCCTTGTCGAGATCGTAGGGCGACATCTCGACAGTCACACGGTCGCCGGCGAGGGTCTTGATGCGGTTCTTCTTCATCTTGCCTGCCGTGTAAGCGACGATCTCGTGACCGCTCTCAAGCTTCACCCGGTAGCGAGCATCCGGCAGGATTTCGATGACTTCGCCTTCGAACGTGATCAGTTCTTCCTTGGCCATTGAGAAACTCCTTTTACAAAAACAAAAAAGCCGCTCCCGAAGGGCGGCTTTGGCAGGTGGCGTGGTCCGCCACGCCGCCTGATGAAGAGACGGAGCTTTACGCCGTCTGGATATTGTTGACGGCGACCTTGCCGGAGCGGCGGTCCTCAGCCGTGTCGAAGGACACCTTCTGGCCTTCGCGAAGGCCGCGGATGCCGGCGCGCTCGAGAGCGGTAGCGTGGACGAACACGTCCTTGTCGCCGTTGTCCGGCTGAATGAAGCCGAAGCCCTTCTGGTCGTTGTAGAATTTTACGGTGCCCGTAATCATGGGAATATCCTTGAGTTTATGCGTCAGTGCACGTGAGCTTGAAGGCGTGCGAGAGCACGACCTCAGTCTCGGGTTCGTCGATGTTTGGGAGAGTGTCTGAACGTGCGCCTGGCATGCCAAGGCGTAACGGCCCGATTGTCCGGCCAAATGTCGATGGAAGATACCTAGTGCCCCAATCAGGCAAATACAAGGCACATAGGAGAAGTAAAATTATTTTATTTTTATTCCTTAATGCCAAAAACTTGGCCCTGCATGGAACAACTTTCCCTGGATTTCGGGAGATCTAATCACATGACAGCCATACCGCCTTACACGGTTCCAGTCGGCAACTAACGACAATCGATGATGGCGTTGGGACAGATGGCCACGTAGGTGGGGGTCGGACAATAGGTCTGCCTGAAGGTTTCGGTAATGGTGCAGGTGACATGCACCCGATAGCCCTGCTGCGGCACGCCGATGGGTTCATGCAGGACCGAGTAGCCGAGGCCCTGGTCCGCCAGGCGGGCAATCGCGCGCTCGGGGACAACGGGCGTCACACGGGTCACGCGGGTGGTTCGGGTCGCGGTCCTGTACGTCATGTCCGCCGCGGAGGCCTCTTGAGCCAGAAGTCCAGCCATGAGTACGACACCCACTACCTGAAGCCTCATCTCCAACTCCCTCATCTGCCCAGCCGCCAACCGCAAAGCCTACGAAAGAATAAATGCCGGGAAGGGGCTTTCGGATCCAGGCCAACCTTGTCCGTCCTATCCACAAGGAGGTTCGCCGCAGCGCAGCTTTAAGCAAGCAGTAGGATGTTGTGGGCCATAACCCGGATGAAACGTTGTGAAGTGAACGGGATCACATGCATCACATCCACCTTGCCGAGGGGTTGCGGCTTCGTTTTCCGGCGCGCAGCGCTGATTTCGACCAGGGCGTCGAGGTCGGCATGCTGGCCGCACTCATGAGCCAGGACGTCTCGGAGTTCAGCCGCCGCATTTCGAAGGCCAATCTCGGACAGGTGCGCGCCGTTGCGGAGCAGTTCAGCTATCGCCTCATCGAGGGCGACATGGTTGAGGATTGTGTCGTGCTCACCTTCTACAGCCGCGCTGCGCGCCCGCGCCTGCGCGTCGTGCACTCGGCGGGAGCCTAAGCTCCCACTCTCCGCTGCAACATGCGCACGCGTTCGCGATAGGCGGTATAGAGGCCACTCGCCGCGATGATGCAGGCGCCCACGATGGTCGAGCCATCCGGCAGCGCGCCGAAGACCAGATAGCCGAGCGCTCCCGCCCAGATCAGCTGCACATAAGAGAAAGGTGCGATCACGGACGCGTTGCCGTGACGATAGGCCAGGACGACGAACCATTGGCCGATGGCGAAAAGCACACCCATCAGAAGAGCAAAGCCCATCTCACTTCCCGAGGGCGTCACCCAATTGAAGGGAAGCGACAGGCTCAAAATCAGGCAGCCGCCGACGGCCGAGTAGGCAAGCGTCGTCAGCGGGTGTTCGCCGCCGCTCATCTTGCGTGTCACCACCGCACCAGCGGCCCAGCTTGCCGCGCCGAGCAGCGGAAAGAGCGCCGCAACCTGAAAGGCATCCGTTCCGGGCCGAATGATGACCAGCACACCCACAAGGCCGACAAGGGCCGCGGTCCAGCGCCGCCAACCTACCGACTCTCTCAGAAAGAGAATCGACAGAGCCATGATGAGGACCGGTGAGATGAAGTGGATCGCGGTTGATTCCGCCACCGGCAGGTAGCGCAGGCCCTGCGTGAAGAGCAAGGTCGAGCCGATCATGCCGAAGCTCCGCAGGATCTGAAGACCCGGACGCTTTGAACGGAACAGCGACTTGCCTCCCGTGAGCAGGATCACGGGAATGACGATGCAGGAGAAGATGGCGTAACGAATCCAGGCGATCTCGGTCGCAGGCAGCGTCGCCGCGAGATGTTTGGTGGCAATGTCACAAACGGAAAAGACGACCGTAGAAGCTACAAGCAACAGAATGCCCCGCACCGGCGATTGAGTCGCCTGCGCGTCAGAGGGCCGTTTGGTGATCGTTGACGGCGCCTCGGTCTCGGCAGCCCGGGAAGCAATGGTCATGAGGGTCTCAAAAAAGAGGCCCGCAGGTGGGCGCTGCGAGCCTGGAGGCAATTGGTTTGTGCCACTAGAAGTTCATTTTGCCGCGATGAGAAGTGCAAACTCGGCACCCGAACCATGCTCTCGATGAATGGATCCTGTGCTTAGGGGCCGGAGCGCCGTCTGTTGAGCTTCAGTTCAACAAGCCTACCCAGGCTAGAATCTACAAACCGTTATACTGCCCAGCGTCTAAGATGAATGCATGTTCAGTAAAGACAATGTTAACTCGATGAGTTCAACAACAATGAAGGTCTTATTGTTGCCTTATTAGCCTCCATTTTGCGCGCCAGTGACAACAACATGGGAATGCATTGTGGATCAACGAAAGGCAACACTTCACGTCGCGACCTTAATTCTCTCGGCTGCAGCTTTCCTCCCTGCCTCGATGGCACAGGCCCAGCCGCAGGAAACCTCCGGAAAAGTCATTCAGAGCGGTCGCGCCTCCTGGTACGGCCCCGGCTTTCACGGACGCCGGACGGCAAGTGGTGAAACCTTCAACACCAATGACCTGACTGCAGCCCACCGCACCCTGCCCTTCGGCACGAAGGTGCGTGTCGTGAACAAGCGCACCGGCAAGTCGGTGGTCGTGCGCATCAACGACCGTGGCCCTTATGCGCATGGCCGCGTGATCGACCTCTCGCGCGCCTCGGCCCAAGCCATCGGCATTTCGGGCGTCGGCGCCGTCACCGTCGCGGAGCTCTGATCGGGACCCTTCCGACAATGTTCCGGATGGAACTCAGAACCCTCCAGCCTGCTTTTCCCCGGTCACCTTTTTCGTTGTGAGAAGGCTGTTCGGAACATCACATGCAGGCTGGTCGGTTGCTGACATCGACATTGTCCATTCTTGCGCTGCTCGGCGCAGGCGGTCCCGTCGTTCTTGCGCAAAACGCGCAACCATGGGTCGACCCACCCGCGGAGAGCGGTGCAATACCGCGACTGCCTGCCGCACCCTCACAGACTCTTAAGCTGCCGCCCATCTCGCCTACACCGGAAGCACAGCAGCCTCTGCAGCCGCCGCAGGCTGCGCCACCCTCCGCACAATCGCCACCCGCCTCGCCACCGCCGCCTGTGCAGCAGTCGCATCCTGAATCACGCACCAAAGCGGCGGAGCCTCAACATCAACCGCAGCCCGAACGACGCACCTCGCGCGCAGATGTGGCGAAGGACTTTGCCATCGATTATCTGGCGTCGTGGTCGGCGCGGAATGACACCGCGCTCGATGCGACAGCCGAGCTTTATGCCCCGCGCGTGCTTTTCCATGGGCGCACGGTCAGCCTGGAGCGATTGTACAGGGAAAAGCAGCGCTTCATTCGCCGCTGGCCAGAGCGTGAGTATCGCCCCCGCCCGGAGGCTATCGGCACCGATTGCAATCCCGCCGGCACGGTCTGCAAGGTGCATGCCGTGTTCGATTACACCGCAATCAATCCAAAGCGTCGCCGCATGTCGCAAGGCTCCGGCGCGCTTCAGCTCATTGTGGAGTTCATCGGCGAGAAACCTGTGATCGTTGCGGAGCACAGCACATTGCTCACGCAGTCGCGTAGGCGCACTCCTGCTTCGGAGAGAATGTCGAATGAGTGATATCACGTCCGTTCGAGATAATTCGCATCATCTCGGCAATACCCCCATCGGTCATGCCGTCCAAATGAGGGAGCGCATGCGTGCGCTCATCCATGCCGAGGTCGACAAGATCAATCCGACCGACGATGCGCGCCGGGCTCTGGAGCTCATCATCGAGTCCTCTCTACGTCCGTCCGAGGTCGATGGCGAGATGAAGCTCGCCGTGATCGACGCAAACGGCCAGCCGCGCATGATCGAGAGGAATGGAGAGACGGTGCCATTCACCTTGCAGGATCTTCTTGCCGAGCTGCGCACCCTCCACCCCGTTCTCTTCAAATCGCCTCCCAAGCCACAGTCGTCCCCAGATGAATTGGCGTCGACCCCGGCACATCACGAGCTTTCGCCGCCGAAACAGGAGTTGAAGCGGGACTGGCTGACCCTCGGCTCGAACGAACCGGCACCGGGGAGCAAGCAGCCCCCCTCTCCCGACACGCACGCGCTGAACCATTGGCGCAAAGGCAAGGCCCGCTTTCACGCCTGGTCCAGGAGGATGTCCGAAAATCTGAAAGCACCGCCTGCCCTCACCAGCAGCGGCAAGATGGCGAATGTTCGAAAGGGATTGGCCAATTCGATTGCCGATTCCAGGGAGCGCGCTGAAGCCTTCTTCGACAAGCTTCAGGAGAAGCCCGTATCCCGCCGCCCCGGCTTCGCCTTGGGCGCTGTGGCGGCCGTTCTGCTGCTTCTGGGCCTCGGCGCGTTCCTTGTCCTTCGTCCCGACGACATCACGCAGGCAAGCACCGATGGTCCATCGGACACAGGCTCCGTGACCGCCAGCCAGGTTGCCAATGCACCGTCTGCTGCGTCGCGTTCGTCGGACGGTCGCACCTTGCGTGGCGTACCGGATGTCATCGACACCGCCACCCTGTCACTGGAAGGCGAAGTGGTTCGCCTCTTCGGCGTGGAATGGGCACCGGGCGCCGGCAAGCCGGAGGATCTGACAGCTTATCTGCAGGGTCGCGAAGTGACGTGCGAACCTGCGGGCGGCAATGATACCTATCGCTGCCGCGTCGGCGGGCAGGATCTGTCGCGGGTTATCCTCTACAATGGCGGCGGACAGCCTACTGCCGAGGCAACGCCGGAGCTGAAGGCTGCCGCGGATAAGGCGCGCGAGGCGAAGCTCGGCGTGTGGAGCAAGCAGCCATAAAGCAAAACGGCCCCTGCATCGCAGAAGCCGCTTCACCATCTTGGAAGACCGTCGGTCAGCGAGCGCCGACCGGGACCGGAGCCGGAATCTCGACCTCGATCTCGAGGGTCGAGATATCCGCATCGCGGTTCATTTTCACCTGAACATTGTCGTGCTCGACCATCACGTGGCGGCGGACGACGGCAAGGATTTCCTCGCGCAGCTTCGCCACCAGATCGGGCTGCCCGCCGACGATGCCGCGCTCATGCGCCAGCAGGATCTGCAGGCGCTCGCGCGCAACAGGCGCCGAGGTGCGGCGGTTGAAGAAACTCATGAGGCTCATGCGGCCCTCCGTCCGAACAGTTTGCCGAACAGACCCTTCTTGTCGCTCGGGATCGTGATCTCGACGGTCTCGCCCTTCAGCCGGCGTGCGGCATCGAAATAGGCGCGGCCCGGTGCGCTCGACGGGTTGTTGAGGGTCACCGGCGAGCCTACGTTGGAGGCGCGCAGGACCTCTTCGCTCTCGGGGATGATGCCGATGAGCGGAATGGAGAGGATTTCCAGCACGTCGTCAACTTTGAGCATCTCGCCACGCTCGGCGCGGGCGGGATCGTAGCGGGTGAGCAGAAGGTGCTTCTCGATGCGGTCGCCCTTCTCCGCCTTCTCGGTCTTGGAATCGAGGAGGCCGATGATGCGATCGGAGTCGCGAACCGACGACACTTCCGGATTGGTGACGACGACGGCCACATCCGCATGGCGCATGGCCATGGTGGCGCCGCGCTCGATGCCGGCCGGGCTGTCGCAGATGATCCAGTCGAACTTCTCGCGCAGCTCGTTGAGCACTTTGGCCACGCCCTCTTCCGTCAGCGCGTCCTTGTCGCGGGTCTGCGAGGCGGGAAGCAGCGAGAGGTTTTCAAGGCGCTTGTCGCGGATGAGAGCCTGAGAGAGCTTGGCATCGCCCTGCACCACGTTGATGAGGTCGAACACCACGCGGCGCTCCGCGCCCATGACGAGATCGAGATTGCGCAGGCCGACGTCAAAGTCGATGACAACGACCTTGTCGCCGCCATGCGCGAGCGCCGCGCCCAGAGCTGCCGAGGACGTGGTCTTGCCAACGCCACCTTTGCCGGATGTTACGACCAAGACTTTGGCCATTGTCGTCTCTCTTTCTCTATCAATCCAGGGTTTGCAGGATGATCGAATCGCCATCCAGGTGAACCTGGATGGGTTGACCGTGGAACTTTGTGCCGAGATCGTCGGCGGTCTTGTAGAGACCGTCGACAGCAATGAGCTCGGCCTCGAACTTTCTGCAGAAGATGCGCGCACGGCCATTGCCCGTGCAGCCGGCAATCGCGCGGCCGCGCAACGCGCCGTAAACATGGATGGAGCCGCCGGCCACGATCTCCGCGCCCGAGGCAACGGAGCCGAGAACCGTGACGTCGCCTTCGGGATGCAGGATCGACTGGCCCGAGCGCACGGAGCCTTCGATCATCAGCGACTTCTCGGCGGAGGGCTGGTGGCTGAATGCGGAGACGGCAGAAACCGCCGTATCGGCGGTGCCAGCGGGATCCGTCACGTCGATCTCGCCCGCAGGCTTGCCGCCGGTGATTTGCGGCGGCATGTCGGGCTCGACATTCTCAGGCGCAGCACCCTCGAGGCCGATGATGCGGATATTGCGCATCCTGAAAGCGGCCAAGAGAAACTTCAGCTCTGATTTGGACGGCTTGAGGTTGGAGACGTCGGCAATGATCGGGCGACCGGAGAAAAATCCGGGCGAACGCTCCGACACGGCGTCGAGATCCTCGAGCCAGTCCCTCAGCGGCACTTCAGGCGCGAGGACCAGGGCCATGAAGGACCTGCCACGGAAGCGAAGAGAGGGGCGGGGGCGAACGGCGATGGTCACGGGAGCTCAAATTCCTTTAATACCCCCTGATTTCGAACGCTTATGGTTAACGGACCGTTAAAAGAGCCGCCTGGTGCTAACAATTTTCTTAACGCCACGGGCCAAAACGGCTTCCTCGCCCGGCAAAGCCTGGCAGTTGGCGGATGAGAAATTGCACTCCCGCAAGGAATATAAAGATAAAACATATCCCTTTGTGAGTAGTCTCTATCACTTCATGCGTAGTATTCAGAGGTCAAAGCTCAATTGACCATGCTCACAAGGGGCATAGGATCGTTCTTCCTTCGTTTTGCTTTTCTGAAATTGGAAATCGATTCCTAAAAAACGAACAGAAACAAAACGATCGACAAGCAGCCGAAAGGCATGTCCAGGGAGGACGAGAATGTCGGATCGAGCTTATGGTTTTCTCTCAGCACGCAGATTTCTGAAACTTCTGTTGCATCAAGCCCCTGTCGCCGCAGCCATACTCATCTCCGGTCTGGCCGGTGCATCGGCCCAGACCGCACCGACATTCAATTCCTCCCGCGCCAATAGCGGTACTGTAGGAGTCATCTCAGGCGGGGCTGACGGCACCTACATCCGTATTGCAGCCGATCTTGCCAATGTCCTCGATGGTGAGGACCTGCGCGTTCTGCCGATGATCGGACGCGGCTCGCTGCAGAACCTTCGGGACATCATGTTCCTGCGCGGCGTCGATATCGGGATCGTGCAGATGGATGCCCGGGAGCAGCTGAAGGCCGAGAACCTTCAGGACAATGCAACTCGGCGCCTGCGTTTCATTACCCGCCTCTACAACGAGGAGGTCCATATCATCGCAAGCCGGGAGATCACGGACATCCGGCAGCTCGACGGCAAGAAGGTCAATATCGACAAGGCCGGCAGCGGAACGAACCTGACCTCGCGTCTCATTTTCGAGAAGCTCGGAATCAAGCCTGACGTCACGACATTCGACCAAGCCTCCTCCTACGCGAAGCTCAAGTCCGGAGAAATCCAGGCCGCCGTCTACGTCGCCGGACGGCCCGTGCGCGCGATTGCGGAATTCCAGACTGACGGACGCTTCCATCTTATCTCTATTCCCTTTGAAGGAGAGATCGCGGAGAGCTACTTCCCAGCCCGCCTCACCAGTGAGGATTACCCGCAGCTCGTGGACAGGAATCAGCCAGCCGAAACCTTGGCTGTCGGCAGCCTGCTTGCCGTATTCAACTGGCCCGAAAACTCCGATCGGTATTCCCGGGTCAACCGTTTCGTGAATGCGTTCTTCTCCCGTTTCGACGAGTTTCTCCAACCGGGCCGGCATCCGAAATGGAAGGAAGTCAATTTGGCTGCGGACGTGCCCGGCTGGGAGCGCGTCAAGCCTGCTCAGGACTGGTTGGACCGCGCTGCGGCAGGCAATCCGTCGGCCGAAGTCCAAAGCTTCGAGAGCTTCATGAACAGCAGAGGGCTCAACGTCACGGCGGAGCAACGCGAAGCTCTCTTCCGAGATTTCCTGGCATGGCAAAACAATCGGCAGAAAGTGACCCGGCGGAGCACCCGGCAAGACTAATCAAGATCCAACTGGACCGAGGCCAAAGGCTGAGCATCAAGCCTTTGGCGATCAGCGAAGGAGGTCCGACATGAATGGACGGGATGTATCGACATCGAAACGTTTAGCGACCGAGTTGCTGGCCGGCGCATTGATCAGCCTTTCGCTTCTCGGCCCTGCATTCGCCCAAAGCCGCACTGCCGAGAGCCTTGGCATGGTGGCAGACACCAACGTCCCTGACCACTTGGGAGCCTCGAGCAACCTTCAGCACCTTCTGCAGGTTCTTTTGACGACCTCGGACAGAATACAATTTGCCGAAAAGCTTGAAGCCTCAGTCCGCGAGGGCGATCTGAGCGGCGCAGAGAACAGCCTCAACGCGGCCATCGAGATCGGCTCTCTCGCCATTCTCCTCAACGAGCACCTGCGTGATCCCAACTTCCTCGCGATCCTTGAGGCCGCCGGTATCAGAGGAGCTTCCGCATCTTCGCCGAATCCGACCGAGGAAACGGCGCTGCCGGCGACCTGCAGCGCACCTGCTACCTCTGCTGGATCGAACGCAGCCGATCTGCAGATGGCACTGGAGCAGGAGCAATCCAACAGCAGCATGATCTCCACGACGCTGAACGATCTCATGCAGGAGAATAATGCCCTGAAGACACGGCTGGAGATGGAAGCGGCCTCCAAGGAAGCGAAGGCATCCGAGATGCAGCAAGCCCTGCGCAAGGAGCAGGAGAGGGTCGAAGCCGTCATGCGTGAGCTCGCGAGCCTTCAGGCTGCGTATCAGACTCTGCAGGAGATGAAAGAGCAGGATAAGCCTGCACCGCCACCGAACACGGTCGAACTGGAGACCCGCCTGCGACAGGAACGGGAGCAAAGAGACAACGCCGTCCACCAGCTTGCCAGCATGGAGCAGGAGCTGCGCGCCTTGCAGCTTTTCAAGAATGAGGCGATTGCGTCCGAATCGGCCCGAGTGACCGAGCTGAGGAATGCACTCGCGCAGGAGCGGATTCGGAGAGACACCCTCACCAAAGAACTCACCCATGTCCTCGAGCAGCTACGCACTCTCCGGGAGCCCTATCAGCCGAGCGCCACGCCTCTGGTGTTCCGGATGGCGGGCAAAGGGATGGATGCCCCGCTGCCCCAGGCCCAGGAGAATATTCAGCCTCAGAAGATCTCGTCTCCGCCTCAGATCGAAGCGGCTCCGCAGGACATCACATCCGCCCTCCCACGAAGGGAGTCTGCACCCGTCGTGGTCGCATCCCTGCCGGACAATAGCCAACCGCTGCCGGTTGCCCCAAAGCCCTTGGACCAGATGAAGGCTTCTCCGCAGGCAGAAATCAAGAATACCCCGGCGGATACCGTTAAGGCAGACGACCGCTTCGTCGCCCGTGCGGAAGAGCTTCTTAGCAAAGGGGATGTGAGCGGAGCTCGCCTTCTCCTCGAGCGGTCACTGGCAAGCGGCAACCCGCGCGCCGCCTTCCTGATGGCCGAGACGTTCGATCCGAATGTGCTCTCAAGGCTGCGGGTCTTAGGCATTCGGGGCGATGTGGCCAAGGCGCAGGAATTCTATGCGCGGGCTCGCGCCCTCGGAATCGCCCAGGCGGGAGAACGGATGGAGGCGCTGAAATAGAGGGTCGGGATTCGGCCGTGAACCGGAGGCTGACGCCTCAGCCCCCACCATCGCAGGGTTTCTAGAACGGCACCCACTCGCCGTTTTCGGTCAGCGACTCGACGGCCCGCTCCAGGGTGGTTCCGGCATCCAGAAGATGCTGGGCCGTCTGCTGGATCTGGAGGGAGGGGCCGGACAGGGCGGCCACATGCTCGGTCATTTCCCTCACCCGCTCGATCAGATCGATCAGATCTGCCGCCAGCGCAGCGCGCTCCTCCGCCTCGGAGGCGGCGGATTTGGCCAGCTTCAGGCGCGGGACGAGAGGGATGACGTTCGACATGTGTTCTAAATTCCGCCTTTGCGGGCTCGAGAGCAATGGACGCTCAAGCTGTGATCCACAGGAAAGCTTAGGATTTTAAGGATCAGGACGCGCTTTTTCGCGCTTTCCGCCGCTCTAGCGCATCGTGCGGAAAAGTGGATCCACTTTTCCGCACGATGCGCTAGACGTTCGCCCAATGGGCTCTAAAAGCCTCAGCGTGCTATTTCCGGCCCTCCCTCCTGGCCTTTTCCCCTCACCAGATTGATCGGATCATGGAACTTACCACTGCAGCTCTTCTTGCGGCTTCGGGTCTTGCGGCAGGTCTCGTCAACGCCATTGCAGGCGGCGGCACCTTCTTCACCTTCTCGGCCCTTGTCGCGGCAGGCCTGCCTCCGGTGGTGGCCAATGCGACCAGCGCGGTCGCGGTGACGCCTGCGAACCTTTCGAGCGCCTGGGCCTACAGACGAGAGCTTGCCGCCAATGTCCGCCGGTTCGCCGCCCTCAGTGTGGTGAGCCTGATCGGCGGCCTGGGCGGAGCTTATATTCTCACGGTCACGAACAATGAGTCCTTCCGCCAGCTCGTGCCGTGGCTTCTGCTGTTCGCGACCCTGCTCTTTGCCGCAAGCCCACGCATCGTGGCGCTCGCCCGCCGCATCGGAAAGAGCGAGGGCAAACACCCCTCGACCCGCGCGTGGGCGGCAGGCCTCGCGTTCCAAACGCTCGTTGCGGTCTATGGCGGTTTCTTCGGCGCAGGCATGGGCATCGTGATGCTCGCTGCCCTCGCCATCACCGAGGGCGATGATTTCCACCTCATCAATTCGGCAAAGCACCTCTGCTCCACGCTCATTCAGCTCGTCGCCGTCGTGTTGTTCATCGCAGCGGGCCTCGTAAGCTGGCCCGAGACGCTCATCGTCGGCGCGGCATCCGTGATCGGCGGCTATCTCGGCGTCGTCTTCGGACGTCGTCTGCCGGCGAGCGTGATCCGCTGGCTGGTGATCGCGGTAGGTGCGGCGCTGACACTGTATTTCTTTATTCGTTGAATCCGTTAACCGCGCGCGATCTTTTCGCGCGCGGCTTTCGCTTTTCTTGAGCCGCCGCCCGATTCACGCCACAACCATCCCCCTTTCTGTCACGGTTCGACTCAGTTTTTCTCGGAAGGATGATCCCGTGGCCGAAAATCAGAAACTCTCAGAACTCAGCGGCATGCAATCCGTGAGCGCTCTCGGCCTGCGCTGGGCAGCCCTGCGCGGCATGCTGAATTCGCCGTTGATCACCGCCGAGGAGCAGCGTGCTCTGCGCGATGAGCTTCTGGTCGAGCTCGCAAGCGTCGAGCAGGATTTCAGCACGCTGCCATCCCGCAACCCGATGGAAATTTCGGCGAAGGTCGACATCGCGAAATCAGCCTTGCGGGACAAGGTCGATACGAGCGAGATGTGGATGATCGATCTTCTCGACAGCATTCAGGCGGATCTTCAGAACGTCATCGCTCCTGGAAGAGCAGCCCAGCCGGGACAGACCGCACGTCCGCCGGTCAATCTCTCGCGCTCGCATCAGTCGCGCCCGGAGGAGAGCGAGACGACGGACACGAGCACGCCGTCCGCTGCTTAACAGACCCATTTTCCAAAATCTGACGCTGCGTCCGACTGCTCAGACGCAGCGTTTGTTTTTCGTGCTCCTACACGAGACCCGGATCGATATTGCTCTCGCGCTCCAGCCACTCAGGCACAGGAAGATTTTTCTCGCGCAGGAAGGCCGGGTTGAAGAGCTTGGATTGATAGCGCGTGCCATAGTCGCACAGCACCGTCACAATCGTATGTCCCGGGCCGAGATGACGGGCGAGGCGGATCGCGCCTGCCACATTGATGCCCGACGATCCGCCCAGGCACAGGCCTTCATGCTCCAACAGATCGAAGATGATCGGAAGCGCCTCTTCGTCGGGAACCTGGAACGCCACATCGATGGGCGCATCTTCCAGATTCTTCGTGATGCGGCCCTGGCCGATGCCTTCCGTAATGGATGAGCCCGTCGCCTTCAGCTCGCCGGTCGTGTAGTAGCTGTAGAGCGCAGCACCCATTGGGTCAGCGAGGCCGATCGTGATCTTGGGATTGCGCGCCTTCAACGCCATGCCGACGCCCGCCAGCGTGCCACCGGTGCCGACGGCGCAGATGAAACCGTCGACCTTGCCTTCCGTCTGGTCCCAAATTTCGGGGCCGGTCGTCTCCACATGCCCCTGCCGGTTAGCGACATTGTCGAACTGGTTGGCCCAGATCGCCCCGTTCGGCTCGGAGGCAGCGAGGCGCTCGGCGAGACGGCCCGAGACCTTCACATAGTTGTTCGGATTGGCATAGGGCACGGCGGGCACTTCGATGAGTTCGGCGCCCGCAAGCCGCAGCATGTCTTTCTTCTCCTGGGTCTGCGTCTCGGGGATCACGATCACCGTGCGATAGCCCAACGCGTTTCCCACGAGCGCAAGACCGATGCCGGTATTGCCGGCGGTCCCCTCGACGATGACGCCACCCGGCCGGAGCGCACCGCGCCTGACCGCATCCTGGACGATGAAGAGCGCGGCCCGGTCCTTGACGGACTGGCCGGGATTCATGAACTCGGCCTTGCCCAGGATCGTGCATCCCGTCAGTTCGGACGCGCGACGGAGCTTGATCAAAGGCGTGTTGCCGATCGCATCCACGATCCCATGATGGATCATCGTATATCTCTCCTACTGCATGGTTGCATGCTCAGCATGGGCCGATGCCGTGCAAAGCGGGGTCTGATCATCGTTGATTACGGAAAACCGGGTCTACTTTTCCGCACGATGCGCTAGTCCCACCGCACTCCTGGGAGAGCGTCAAGTGGGATCTTCAGATAACGCTGGCCATTCCCTTCAGGCTCGGGCAGCCGGCCGGCAGCGATGTTCACCTGAAGCGCGTGAAGGATCAGCTTCGGCATGGGCAGCGTCGCGTCACGCGCCTGGCGGAACTCCACGAAACGCTCCTCGCTTGGTGCCTGCAGGAGGTGAACGTTGCGGGATCGCTGATCGCCGACGGTGCTCTCCCAGGCCGGCGCGCGGCCGCCCGGCATATAATCATGCCCCACGAAGAGGCGGGTATCGTCCGGCAGGGACAGGATGCGTTGGATCGTTCGCCACAATTGTCCCGCGCTGCCGCCGGGAAAGTCGCATCGGGCGGTGCCATAGTCCGGCATCAGCAGGGTGTCATGAACGAAGGCTGCACCGCCGACGACATACGTGATCGACGCAAGCGTGTGCCCCGGAGAGAACAGGACCTCCGCCTCCAATGCGCCGATCCGAAACCGATCTCCATCCGCGAACAGGCGGTCCCATTGCGAGCCATCGGTCGGGAAATGATCCGGCAGATTGTACAGGTCTTTCCAGAGCTTCTGGACATCGACGACCTTCGCTCCGATCCCGGTCCGAGCCCCTGTTTTCCGCTTCAGGTAATCTGCTGCGGACAGATGATCGGCGTGAGGATGCGTGTCCAGAATCCATGTGGGAGTCAGCTTCTGCTCGGAAATGTGCTGGAGAAGCTGGTCCGCCGAATGGGTGGCGATCGATCCGGATTTTTCGTCGTAGTCGAGAACGGGGTCGATGACGGCGCATTCTCCCGTGGCCGTATCGGCGACGATATATTGGATGCTGCAGGTGCGGCGCTCGAAGAACGCCGCAACATGCGGCTCCAATGCCTGCCTCTCGGCAGCAGAATGCGGGGGAGCCTCTATGCTCGTCATTGGCGCTCCTCTGAAAAGGTGTCCAGACGATGACCCGTCCCGGGCTCTCCATCGAGCGCCAGGATTGTCACCCCCGACAATTCACGTCCGGCGGTGAACCGGGCGCTCACCGGGTACCGGGCTGAGGCACGATGCGCATATAGGGCTTCGGAGCCTTCCAACCTTCGGGATAGAGCTTCTTGGCTTCATCATCCGATACAGAACCCGCGATGATGACATCCTCACCCTGCTTCCAGTTCACAGGGGTTGCCACCCTGTGCTTTGCCGTCAGCTGGAGCGAGTCGATGACCCGGAGGACCTCGTCGAAGTTGCGGCCCGTCGTCATGGGGTAAACAAGGATCAGCTTGATCTTTTTGTCGGGACCGATGACGAAGACGTTGCGCACCGTCTGATTGTCGACGGGCGTACGCCCTTCGGATGTACCGCTCGTGCTCGCCGGGAGCATTCCATAGAGCTTGGAGATCCGCAGGTCGGAATCGCCAATCATCGGATAATTGGGGGCATGCCCCTGAGTCTCCTTGATGTCGGACGCCCATCTGGCGTGGTTATCGACGGGATCGACACTCAACCCGATGATCTTGACGTTGCGCTGATCAAACTCTGGCTTGATCCTGGCCATGTAGCCGAGTTCGGTCGTGCAGACAGGTGTAAAATCCTTCGGGTGCGAGAAGAGCACGCACCACGAATCGCCAATCCAGTCATGGAAGCGAATACGCCCTTCCGTAGTGTCGGCTTCGAAGTCCGGTGCTACATCGCCAAGCTGGAGCGCCATGAGAACCTCCCTGGCTGAGCCTGCGCTCGTGAAGAGAATTCGAAATATAGCATAAGCACGGCAGGCTGACAGCCTCGTTCCCGCCCATGCAGAAGGCCTGCATGGTTCGGCAGCTTCTGGCTTCCTGAAGGGATCGAACTAGGTTGCGGGCTTCTTCTCGCCTGTGGCGGAGGCTATGACATCCTTCACCGTCTCATAGGGCTGAGCGCCGGAAACGAGATAGGCCTGATGGCCCGCGCTGATGACAAGGGCAGGAACGCCGGAAATGCCGATCTGGCGTGCCAAGTGCTCATCATCGAGAACTCTCTGAGTATAGCGCCCGCTGACGAGAGCCTCGCGGAGATCCTCTGGATCCAGGCCGACGGACCGGCCGATATCGAGCAGGATTTCGATATCGGCGAGATCGCGCCCCTGCTCGAAGAAAGCCTTGAAAAGAGCTTTGTTCATGGCATCGATCCGGCCTCCATCGCGCGCGAACTCGGCTGCTTCATGAGCCTTGCGGCTGCGCGGCTGAACCGGCGGCAGCTTCAATGTCAGGCCGCGATCCTGAGCCATCGGGTAAACGGACTGGTTCCAGACGCGGTGGAGATATTCCGCATTCGGATCGAGCGTCGGCTCCGGCTCCGGACGAAGCTCGAAGGAGCGCCAATCGATCTGCACATTATCGCCAAGCTCCTTCTGGATGCGCTCGAGAACAGGCCGCTCCAGGTAGCAGAAGGGGCAGACATAGTCGCTCCAGACCACGATCTGAATTGGATTCTCTCTGATCATCTCGGCTCTCCTGATCCAGAGCGGTGAAAAACCATCTCACTGCTCCAACGCGCCAGAGGCTTTCTCCGTGCCTTGGTCGTTCTGTCTGACTGTCTTGATGAGATCGCCGAGTGCGGAAAAATCCTTCTTCCGTCCCGACGTCCGTCGCCAGACGAGGCCCAGCGTGCGGATGGGAGGATTCTCTGGGAACGGGATGAGCGCAACGCGCTTGCGGTCGACCTCCGTCGCAGCACACAGCTCCGGCAGAAGCGTGATGCCATGGCCTGCCGCCACCATCTGCATGATGGTGGTGAGCGAGGCGGCACCGAGGGCTTTGCGCGCCTGCATGTTGGCGATCTGGCAATAGTGAAGCGCCTGATCGCGCAGGCAATGCCCCTCCTCCAGCAGGAGCAGGCGCTCCTGCCCGATCCATTCAAGCACGTCCTTGGACGCCCATTGATCGGCGGCCTGGGCCTGCACGGCGACGAGAAAGCGATCATCGAAGAGCGGCATCGATTCCAGCTGCGCATTCTGCACAGGCAGCGCGATCAGCACGGCATCGAGATCGCCGCGTGAGAGCTCGTCCACCAGCATGTCGGTCTGCGTCTCGCGGATCTGCAAATCGAGTTTCGGATATTGCCTCTCAACCTCTGTGAGGATCGCAGGCAGGAGATAGGGCGCCACGGAGGGAATGATGCCAAGCCGCATGGGGCCGGAGAGCACCCCCTGATGCTGGCACGCAAGCTCCGACAATTCGCGCACCTGACCCAGGATCGCCTCGGCCCGTTCGGCAATCTCCTGTCCTGCCCGCGTCAGAACAACAGAATTGCCGCGCCGCTCGACGAGTTCGAGGCCAAGCTCCCGCTCGAGCTCCTTGATCTGCATGGAGAGCGCAGGCTGCGTCACGGCGCATTGATCGGCGGCCATGCCGAAATGCCGGGTGCGCGCCAACGCGTCGAAATATCGTAACTGCCGCAATGTGACCATAACGCCGATAAGAATATCTGATCACACTTTGTAATCAATATAATTGGACCTTATCAATCGTCATCGGCATCTTACGCCCCACTCAATGGGGACGACCATGACAAAGACAACGACACTGACGACCACGGCCGGTGCGCCGATTGCCGACAACCAGAACAGCCTGTCGGCCGGCGAGCGCGGCCCCTTGCTGCTGCAGGATTACCAGCTGATCGAAAAGCTGGCCCACCAGAACCGCGAGCGCATTCCGGAGCGCGTGGTGCATGCCAAGGGCTCGGCGGCTTACGGCACGCTCACCATCACCAACGACATCACCAAGTATTCCAAGGCGAAGGTGTTCTCCGAAATCGGCAAGGCGACGGAGATCTTCCTGCGCTTCTCCACCGTCGCCGGCGAGCGCGGCGCGGCGGATGCCGAGCGCGACGTGCGTGGCTTTGCCCTGAAGGTCTACACAGAAGAGGGCAACTGGGACATCGTGGGCAACAACACGCCCGTGTTCTTCATCCGCGACCCGCTGAAGTTCCCCGACTTCATCCGCACGCAGAAGCGCCATCCCTCGACCAACCTGCGTTCGCCGAAAGCCATGTGGGATTTCTGGTCGCTCAGCCCCGAGAGCCTGCACCAGGTGACGATCCTGTTCTCGGATCGCGGCCTGCCCCAGGGCTACCGCTTCATGCACGGCTTCGGCTCGCACACCTATTCCTTCATCAACGAGGCGGGTGAGCGCTTCTGGGTGAAGTTCCACTTCAAGTCCATGCAGGGCATCAAGACCTGGACGAACCGCGAGGCCGAGGCCGTGGTCGCCAAGGATCGCGAGAGCGCCCAGCGCGATCTTTATGAGGCCATCGAAGGCGGCGATTTCCCGCGCTGGAAGTTCTGCGTGCAGATCATGCCGGAGACGGATGCGGAGAAGACCTCCTACAATCCGTTCGACGTCACGAAGGTGTGGCCGCATGCGGATTATCCGCTGATCGAGGTCGGCATTCTCGAACTCAACCGCAATGCCCAGCACTACTTCGCTGAGGTGGAACAGTCCTCGTTCTCGCCGTCGAACATCGTGCCGGGCATCGGCTTCTCGCCCGACAAGATGCTGCAGGGCCGGATCTTCGCTTATGCGGATGCGCACCGCTATCGCGTCGGCACCCATTATGAGGCGCTGCCGGTGAACCGTCCGCGCTGCCCGGTCCATCACTATCATGCGGATGGCTCGATGCTCTTCGACATCCCGAACCGGGGCGATGCCTATTACGAGCCGAACTCCTTCAACGGCCCGGTCCAGACCGCTCGCGCCGCCGAGCCGCCGCTCAAGATCTCGGGCAATGCGGATCGTTACGATCACCGCGCCGGCAATGACGACTACACGCAGCCGGGCAATCTCTTCCGCCTCATGACGCCGGAGGAGCAGAACCGGCTCATGGACAACATCGCGGAAGCGATGCAGGGCGTGCCAGAGGAGATCGTGAAGCGCCAGATCGTGCACTTCTATCTCGCCGACAAGGCCTACGGCCTCGGCGTTGCCGACCGCATGGGCCTGAAGGGCGCCGTGCTGATCCAGGCGGCGGAATAAAACAACAAGCCGTAGGGGCAAAACGGAACGGCCCGGGAGCAATCCCGGGCCGGTTTTTTCGATTCTTACATTGTCATTCCGGGGCGGCTCGTAGAGCCGAGCCCGGAACCCATATCCACGACGACACAGAAGAAAGCGGTACGCTCATCGCTTCCTTCTGCGATGTTGACGGTTATGGGTTCCGGGCTCTCGCTTCGCTCGCCCCGGAATGACAAGGGGAAACCTCAAAGAAGCCCCTCACCCTGAAGGAAGGGATTGGTCTGCCGCTCCTGGCCGAGCGTGCTCATGGGGCCGTGGCCGCAGATGAAGGCGATGTCGTCGCCGAGCGGCAGGAGCTTGTCCTTGATCGAGCGGATCAGCGCCTTGCCGTCGCCGCCGGGAAGATCCACGCGGCCGACCGAGCCTTGGAAGATCACATCGCCCACGATGGCAAAGCGCTCCGCTTTCGAAACCAGCACGACGCTGCCCGGCGAATGACCGGGGCAATGGAGGACATCGAGAGTGAGGTCGCCGACCGTCACCGTGTCGCCATCTTTGAGCCAGCGATCCGGCGTGACCGGGCGCGCAGGGATCCCATAAGCCTGCCCCTGCTCGGCCAGTCGCTGAAGCAGGAAGTCATCCGCCTCGTGTGGGCCCTCGATCATGACCCCAAGCGCCTCGCGCAGCTCTGCCGCACCCGCTGCATGATCGATATGGCCATGGGTGAGAATGATTTTCTCCACGCTCACGCCGCTCTGCGCGATGGCATCGCGAATGCGCTCCAGATCGCCGCCGGGATCGATCACCGCCGCCTTCTTGGTCTTCTCGCACCACAATAACGTGCAATTCTGCTGGAACGGGGTGACGGGAATGATGGCGGCGCGAACATTGGGCACGGGCTGATCCTCTCTTTGTCAGAGGAACACATATGATCGGCCGACTTTTCTGGAAAGCCCGGAATATGGAGCAGACTTCGATTGACCTAGCGCGAAGCCCGTTCACATAGTCCGTCATCGAATCGCATTGGGAGAACGAGCATGGAAACCAGGGCCGCCGTCGCATGGGAGGCTGGCAAGCCGCTCACCATCGAGACCATCCGCATCGAGGGCCCCAAGCCGGGCGAGGTTCTGGTGGAAGTGATGGCGACGGGCGTCTGCCACACCGACGCCTATACCCTCTCGGGGCTCGATTCCGAGGGCAAGTTCCCGGCCATTCTCGGCCATGAGGGCGCGGGCATCGTGCGCGAGGTCGGCCCCGGCGTGACGACGCTGAAGCCCGGCGATCATGTGATCCCGCTCTACACGCCCGAATGCCGCAACTGCAAATCCTGCCTGTCGCGCCGCACCAATCTCTGCACCGCCATCCGCTCCACGCAGGGCCAGGGCCTCATGCCGGATGGCACCTCGCGCTTCCGCTGCGATGGCGAAACCGTGTTCCACTACATGGGCTGCTCGACCTTCGCGAATTTCACGGTGCTGCCGGAAATCGCGCTCGCGAAAGTGCGTGAGGACGCGCCCTTCGACAAGATCTGCTACATCGGCTGCGGCGTCACCACCGGCATCGGCGCGGTGATCTACACGGCGAAGGTGTGGCCCGGCGCGAATGTGGTGGTGTTCGGCCTCGGCGGCATCGGCCTCAACGTGATCCAGGGCGCCCGCATGGTGGGCGCGGACAAGATCATCGGCGTCGACATCAATCCGGCCAAGCGCGCCATGGCCGAGAAGTTCGGCATGACCGATTTCATCAATCCGAAGGACATCGGCAACGACAAGGTGGTGCAGGCGATCGTCGATCTCACCGGTGGCGGCGCGGATTTCTCGTTCGATGCCACCGGCAACACGGATGTGATGCGCCAGGCGCTCGAATGCTGTCATCGCGGCTGGGGCGAGAGCATCATCATCGGCGTGGCGGAAGCCGGCAAGGAAATCTCGACGCGTCCATTCCAGCTCGTCACCGGCCGTGTGTGGAAGGGCACGGCCTTCGGTGGCGCGCGCGGACGCACGGATGTGCCGAAGATCGTGGACTGGTACATGGAGGGCAAGATCAATATCGACGATCTGATCACCCACACAATGCCGCTGGATGAGATCAACACCGCTTTCGATCTCATGCATGAAGGCAAGTCGATCCGCTCCGTCATCGTCTACTGATCGGTGACACGCATGAGCTTCGAGATCGTCTCGCAATCGCGCTGCTTTGGCGGCACGCAGTTCGTCTATCGCCACATCTCGGACGAGACGGGCACGCCCATGCGGCTTGCGGCCTACATTCCGCCGCAGGCCGCAAAGGGCAGAGTGCCGGTGGTGTGGTTTCTCTCGGGGCTGACCTGCACGGAAGAGAACTTCACCGTCAAAGCCGGCGCGCAGCGCGTGGCCTCGGAGCTTGGCCTCATCCTCATCGCGCCGGACACGAGCCCGCGCGGCGAGGGCGTGCCGGACGACCCAGGAGGTGCCTACGATTTCGGCCTTGGCGCAGGCTTCTATGTTGACGCCACGCAGGAACCCTGGGCGAAGAACTACCGCATGCGCTCCTATATCGAGCGCGAATTGCCGGCGCTGATCGCCGAGAACCTGCCGGCCGACATGGAGCGGCAGGGCATCACCGGCCATTCCATGGGCGGGCATGGTGCGCTCACGATTGCGCTCCGCAATCCCGGTCGCTTCAAAGCCGTATCAGCCTTCGCGCCCATCGCCTCGCCCATGAACTGCCCCTGGGGCGAAAAAGCGCTGTCGAACTATATCGGCGCCGAACGGTCCGCCTGGCGCGAATACGATGCCTGTGCGCTCATCGAGAGCGGCGCGCGCGTGCCCGATATCCTCGTCGATCAGGGCACCGCCGACAGCTTCCTGGAAAGCCAGCTGAAGCCGCAGTTCCTGGAAGAGGCGTGCGCCGGGGCCGGGCAACCGCTCACCCTGCGCCGCCAGGAAGGCTACGATCACTCCTACTTCTTCATCGCCAGCTTCATCGAGGATCACCTGCGCTGGCACGCCGAGCGCCTCGATTAAACCTCGAAGGCTTGCGGGTGCTTCATCTGAAGCGCCTGCACGAGGATCATGGTCTTCATGTCGGCGATGGTGTTGGAGGCAATGAGGCCAGCCAATTCCTCGAAGCTCACTTCCAGCACCTCGATGTCCTCGTGCTCGTGCGCAAGCCCGCCGCCCTCGCCAACCCGATCAGCCTCGGTGTAGGGCGCGAGGAAGAGGTGCAGCCGCTCCGTGGTGATCCCGGGTGCCGACCAGAAATGGCCCAAATGCTCCAGGCGATCGACCCGGATGCCCGCCTCCTCCATGGTCTCGCGCCGGGCGCAAATGTCAGGCTCGTCCCCGTCGAGCAAGCCCGCCACAGCCTCCAGGAAATCCGGGTGTCCCTCGATATGCATCACAGGCGCGCGGAACTGCCGAATGAGGATCACCTTGCGCCGTTCCAGATCGTAGGGCAGCACGGCGGCGGCATCGCCGCTGTTGAGGACCTCGCGGATCATGGTCCGCCCGTCCGGCATCTGGACGGTCATTTTGAGAATCTTGCGCCACCCCTCATAGACGGTATCGATCTGCTTGATCCGGTAGGCTGTCACGTCCGGTCCTCTCGTGTTTCACGGGCCTCATCCTGCAGACAACACACGAAACGCTTAAACTTATCCATCGCGCCTGATGAGCCCGAGAGGCGATCTGAGGCGTTATCGACAGGAGTTCGTCACGAGGAGCGTTTCACGTGCAGGAAGATCTGGTCAGGGCCATCAGGAAGCGTCAGGCCATTCTCTTTGCCGGGGCAGGCGTATCGATGACCGTGGGGCTGCCCTCCTGGAGCACCCTGATCGAGCATATCGCGGAGGAACTCGACATCGACCTGTCGAGGTTCAATGGAACCGACCTCAACTATCTGACGCTCGCCGAATTCTACCGGATCAGGCAGGGCAGCATCGGGCCCCTTCGCAGCTGGATGGACCGGCACTGGACGCTGCCGGAAGAGAAGCTGAAGAAATCCAAGGTCCACGAGCTCATCTGCAAGCTCGACTTCCCGATCATCTACACGACGAATTTCGACCGGAACCTGGAGACCGCCTTCGACCTCCAGGACAAGGATTACGTGAAGATCGTCAACGCCAAGGACATCGCCCGCATCCGCGAGGGCGTGCCGCAGATCGTGAAGTATCATGGCGATTTCGACGACGATGATTCCATCGTGATCGCCGAAACCGACTATCTCGACCGTCTCTCCTTCGAATCCCCCCTCGACATCAAGTTCCGCTCGGATTCGCTCGGCAAGACCATCCTGTTCATCGGCTACAGCATGACGGATCTCAACATCCGCTTCCTGCTGCACCGGCTCTGGAAGACCTGGGCCGGATCTGGCTACGAGCGCGACCGACCGCAATCCTACGTCTTCATGCTGCGTCCGAATCCGGTGGAGCATGCGGTTCTGGAGCAATGGGGCCTGCGCGTTCTCATGGAAAAGGACTGCCCGCCCGAAGAAGCGCTCGAGACCTTTCTGACCAAGCTTTGCAAGGCGGTCGAGCAGGAAGAGGAAGGCGTCTGATTTTGCATCCCTGGCTCCTTGTGCCAATGTGGCGCCTCTTACGCACACCTGATTTCCAAGCAGCTTCATGGCCACCACGACCAAACGCCGTCTCTCGCTGACCGATCTCCTGACCGACGGGCGCATCGCGCTCATGCTGCCCTTGGGCTTTTCCTCGGGGCTCCCCTTCCTGCTCGTGTTCAGCACGCTCTCCACATGGCTCAGGGAAGCCGGCATCTCGCTCACGATCATCGGCCTCATGAGCTGGGTGGGCCTGGCCTATTCCTTCAAGTTCCTCTGGGCACCTGTCGTCGACCGCTATGACGTCCCGGTTCTGGCGCGCTTGCTGGGCCGCCGCCGCGGCTGGATGGTGCTGGCGCAGCTCGGCGTGATCGCGAGCCTCATCGGCATGGCCGTGACGGGGCCGCAGGTCAGCATGGCGCTGACCGTCCTCTCCGCCGTGATGATCGCCTTCTTCTCGGCCACGCAGGATGTGGTGATCGACGGCTGGCGCATCGATGCCGCTCCCACCGAACGACAGGGCATGATGGCGGCAAGCCTCCAGCTCGGCTATCGTCTGGCCCTTCTCTGCGCCGGCGCGGGCGCGCTCTATATCGCCGAGCTTGTGAACTGGCCTGCTGCCTATCTCTCCATGGCTGCCCTCATGGGCGTCGGCCTTGTCGGCACCTTGCTTGCGCCGCGCATCGATGAAGTGCAGGTCCGCCAGAACATCCCCTTCGCCCAAGCCATCGTCGAACCTCTGGCCGATCTCTTCCAGCGCAAGCGGATGATGCTGATTCCAATCCTGGCGCTGATCGCCTGCTATCGCTTGCCCGATTTCATGGCTGGGATCATGGCAAACCCGCTTTACATCGATCTCGGCTTCTCGAAGGCCGACATCGCCAATATTTCCAAGCTCTATGGCGTGTGGATCGGCATCATCGGCGCCTTCGCCGGCGGTCTCGCGCTCACCCGTCTCGGCCTCTGGTGGAGCCTTTTGATCGGTGCGGCGATTGCGGCCGGATCAAACGTGATGTTCTCCTGGCTCGCGGCCGGCAATGCCACCCTCACGGGACTCACGCTCACCATCAGCATCGACAACTTCGCCCAAGGCTTCGCGGGCGCGGCGCTCGTCGCCTACATGTCGGGCCTCACCTCACCGGGATTTGCAGCCACTCAATATGCGCTTCTGAGCTCACTTTACGCGCTGCCCGGAAAGCTCATCGGCGGCGCCTCCGGCGCCGTGGTGGATTCTTACGGCTATCCGCTTCTGTTCACCGGCACGGCGGCGCTCGGCATCCCGCTCGTGATCCTCTGCCTGATCGTGCGGCGGGATACGATGGAGACGGTGCGGCAGAAGGAAGAAGCGGAAGAAGGGGCTGCCGCTCCCATGGCTGCGGGATCGCGGGCTTGACTCCCTTGTCATCACCGGCCTTGTGCCGGTGATCCCGATGGGTGAAGCGCTGCGCTTTTCTGTGTTGGGATGGCCGGGACAAGCCCGGCCATGACGTGGAGAACGTCCACTACACGATCCCGGGTTCTGCTGCGCAGCCCCGGGACGACTTGAAGGGCTTAGCTCGCGCCCGGCCCCGGCGTTGCGCCAGGCGGGCACTTGCCGAGGATGATCATGCCGAGCACTTCGTCCTGCGTGACGTCCTGCACGTTGGCGGAGCCCACGAGCTTGCCGTTCTTCATCACGCTCACGCGGTCGGCGAGGCCGAACACGTCGTGGATGTCGTGGCTGATGAGGAAGATGCCGATGCCTTCCTTCTTCAGCTGCAGCACGAGATCGGCCACCTGCTGCGTCTCGGCGGGGCCGAGAGCCGCGGTGGGTTCGTCCATGATCAGCACGCGCGCATTGAAGTAGATCGCGCGCGCGATCGCCACCGACTGGCGCTGGCCGCCGGAGAGCGCCTTCACCGGCTCCTTGAAGCGACGAAAATGCGGATTGAGGCGCGCCATCACTTTGCGGGTTTCGGCCTCCATCGTCGCATCGTCGAGAGTGCCGTAAGGCGTGAGCACTTCACGACCGAGGAAGATGTTGCCCGCCGCGTCGATGTTATCGGCGAGCGCCAGCGTCTGGTAGATCGTCTCGATGCCGTAGCGCTTGGCGTCGCGAGGCGTAGAGATGTCTGCTTGCTCGCCGTTCACGTAGATCTCGCCGGCATCCGGCTTGTAGGCGCCGGAGAGAATCTTGATGAGCGTCGACTTGCCTGCGCCATTATGGCCGAGCAGCCCCACGACCTCGCCTGGCCGCAGGTCGATGGACACGTCGTCCACGGCCTTGATGCCGCCGAAGGCGATGGAGATGTTGCGCATTGCGACGAGAGGCGTCGTTCCGTTCTGCTGCATGATACGCTCCCGTCTTACTTGATGCGGCGGCGATAGAGGCCGTCGACCCAGACGGCCAGCACGAGCACCGCGCCGACGACGATGTTCTGCAGGGGCGTATCGACGCCGAGCAGCACCATGCCCGATTGCAGCGACTGCATGACGAGCGCGCCCAGCATCGCTCCTGCGATGGTGCCGATGCCGCCCGCGAGGGACGTGCCGCCGATGACTGCGGAGGCGATCACGTAAAGCTCATCGAGCGTGCCGGCCGCATTGGTGGCCGCATTGAGGCGCGCCGTGGAAATACAGGCCGAGATGCCGCAGAGCAGCCCCATGACGCCGAACACCTTCATCAGCGTCCAGCGCGTGTTGATGCCTGACAATTCCGCCGCTTCCGGGTTGCCGCCGATGGCAAACACATAGCGGCCGAAGCGACGGCGCGTGGCGATGAAGGTCATCACGAGCCCGACCACGACAGCAATCAGCACCGGCAACGCGACGCCGTGCGGAATGAACAATCCGCCTTCAGGCCAAGCGATGCCGTTGGCCTCCGCCCAGCGGCGGGCCGTGCCTGCAGGCAACGGATAGGCATTGGCGATGGCTGCTACCGAGAGCACTGCGCCACAGGTGACGGCGGCAATCACCGCGTCCGCCCAGCCGGGGCGTACCGGGAAACCGAAGCTCAGGCGGCGGCGGCGGGAAAGCCCAAGTCCAATGACGATGAGACCGCAGGCGATGGCCGCGATAACCCAGGTGGTCGTCGCACCAAGCGCACCTTCCACGCCACCGCCGAAGGCCTTGAAGCGGGTATCCATGGGCGCAACGGTCTGTCCCGTCGTGACCCACCAGGCCGCGCCACGCCACACGAGCAACCCGCCGAGTGTCACGATGAAGGAGGGAATGCCGAGATAGGCGATGAGCCAGCCCTGAAAGAGGCCGATCGCTCCGCCGACAAGAAGCGCGAGCAGCACCACGAGGGGGGCGGTGAGCGGATGCTCCAGGCCCAGATAGGCGGGCAACCACTGCACCTGTGCAACGCCGATGATCATGCCGACCACGCCGAGGATTGCGCCGACGGAGAGGTCGATGTTGCGCGTGACGATCACGAGCACCATGCCGGTCGCCATGATGGCGACGGAGGCGGTTTGAACCGACAGGTTCCAGAGATTGCGCGGGGTGAGAAAGACACCGCCCGACAAGAGATCGAAACCGATCCAGATCACGGCAAGCGCTGCGAGCATGCCGAGCATGCGGACATCGATCTCGAGCTTCGACAGAAACGAGCCGGAAGCGGTGCTCGGCGGCGGCGCGGTTGTGGCAACAGGGGCGTTCATGGCGTCACGCAGAAATAAGTTCAATGACAAATACCCTTCCCGGCAGCGCGGCGGCTGCCGGGAAGGTCATTTCAAGACACGGCCAATCTTAGTTGCAGGCCTTCACGGAACCTGCCTTCACGCCCTGGCAGACGACTTCCTTGGAGGCCCAGCCTGCGTCGATGACCACGTTGAGGTTGTCCTTCGTGATCGCGACGGGGGTGAGGAAGAGAGCCGTCATGTTCTGCTTCTTCGGGCCCAGGTTCCAGGACTTCGCACCCTGGATCTCGTTAAGCTTCTTGCCGCCGGCGAGCTGCATCGCGATTTCAGCGGCATTGCGGCCGAGTTCGCGGGCATCCTTGAAGACGGTCACGGTCTGCGTGCCGAGCGCGACGCGGTTGAGGGCCGCCTTGTCGGCATCCTGACCGGACACCGGCACGGAGCCTGCAAGGCCCTGAGCCGCGAGCGCCGCTATGGCGCCGCCGGCGGTGCCGTCATTGGCGGCGACCACCGCATCGACCTTGTTGTTGTTCTTGGTGAGGAACTGCTCCATGTTCCGCTGCGCATTGGCGGGGAGCCAGCCATCCGTGTAGGCCTCGCCCACGTTCTTGATCTTGCCCGCGTCGATAGCAGGTTTGAGCACTTCCATGGCGCCCTGGAACAGGAAGTTGGCGTTCGGATCGGCGCCCGAGCCCTTGATGAACACGTAGTTGCCCTCGGGCTTCACCTTGAACACTTCGCGCGCCTGGAGACGACCCACCTCGACGTTGTCGAAGGTGAGATAGAAGGCCTGCGGGATTTCGATGAGACGGTCATAGCCCACCACCGCGATGCCTTCGGCCACGGCCTTCTCGACCGCCGGCCGGACTGCGTCCGCATCCTGGGCCAGCACGATCAGCGCCTTGGCGCCGCGGGCGATGAGGCTTTCGATATCGGTCAGCTGCTTGGCGGGCGAGGACTGGGCATCCGCCGAGACATAGGTGCCGCCGGCCTTCTCGATGGCGGCCTTGATGGCGGCTTCGTCGGTCTTCCAGCGCTCTTCCTGGAAGTTCGACCAGCTGACGCCGATGACCGGGCCTTTGCCTTGGGCGAAGGCTGCGGTGGCCGACAGGGCCAGAGCGGCAAAGCTGATGAGAGCGTGCTTCTTGAACGACATTGGTTTCCTCCTGGGCCAGGCTTTCCCTCCAAGGCCCTGTGCTCATGGCAGGCTGTCTCTTCCGGCCGGATCGACAGACGTGGCTCACGCTGCCATGCTTTATTTTTCGAGCGGAGAAATAATTATCTCAACCAATCCCACCTTCAAGCGGCAAAGCTCTCAGTATTTGGTCGAATCCCGTTTTATCCGCAGATCATTTATTCGTTATGTGAATTAATAGGTGTCATGACCCTCCTTCCTCTCTCCCCTCGCGAAACAGCCCGGCGGCGCCTTCTCGATGCTTTGCGCCGGGAAGGCCCCATGGCGCGGGTCGAGATCGGCCAGCATCTCGGCATGAGCCCGGCCAGCGTCTCGGAGCTCACCGCAAGCCTGCTGGACGAAGGTATCCTGGTGACGGAAGAAACCGGGGATCAGAGCTCGGGCCTCATCCGGGGCCGTCCCAAGGTGCGCCTGTTCTTCGCCGATTCGTTGGGCTCTGTGATCGGCGTCTGGACCGGTTTCAACCGCATCGAGCTCAGGCTCGTGGACAGCGCCGGCCGCAACCGGGCGAGCCGCCATATCGAGCGGCCCCTGCGGAGCCTTGGAGCCGAAGAGCTGATGGATGTTCTGGCCGAGACCATCACCACCTTCGCCAAGGATACCGGCGCGGCCGATGTAAAGGCCATTGGCCTTGCCTGCCAGGGCTATGTGGACACGCGGGACGGGGTTGTGGCCTGGAGCCCGGTCCTCGGCACCCGCGACCTGCCCCTCGCGGCAGGCCTGAGCGAGCGGCTCGGCAAACCCGTCCTCATCGAGAACGATGCCAGCGCCATGGCCTTCGCCATTGCCCAGCGCAGTCCCGATTTCCGGTCAGGGCGTACAGCCTGCCTGATGGTCGGTGATGGCGTTGGCATGGGCTTTCTCATCCAGGGCGAGCTTTATCGCGGCGCGCGCTTCGGCGGCAGCGAGTTCGGTCATGTGCGGCTTCGCCGGAGCGGGCCGCAATGCCGCTGCGGCGGGCGCGGCTGCATCGAGGCCTATCTGGCCGACTATGCCCTGCACCGGGATGCTCAGCTCATCGCCCACCGGCCCGCCCCGACCCTGCTTCTGCCGGGCGAGGAAGCCATGAGCGGCATCGTGGAGCAGGCCCGTGCGGGCGATCCCGCTCTCCTCAACCTCTTCCGTGAGGCTGGCGAGGTCCTGGGCGATGCCGTGTCCATCCTGATCCAGACGCTGGAGCCCGACCATATCGTGATCTGCGGCCCCGGCACGCGGGCCATGGATCTCCTACGCCCCTCCTTCGAGGCCGCCCTCGAATCGCAGACCATCCCGGAATTGAGAGCCCTTGCGGCCATCCATGTGGTGGAATCCTCCCTCGACCTTCTCACCGAAGGCGTGGTGATGCAGGCCCTGCGGGAGCTCGATCTCGACCTCGCTCGCCTCAAGGCTGCATAAACGGACCGTGGGATAGCCATCGGCCTTCAAAAACACTATCTCTTGCAGGCTGATTTCCTCCACGAACGAGACCCATGGCTTCTTCCCGTCCCGTCCAAGCCGGCGACCACATTTTCCTCGTCGACGGCTCCTCCTTCATCTTCCGGGCCTACTTCCAGTCCATGAACCAGGACCAGAAGTACAATTCCCGCAGCTCGGACGGCATGCCGACGGGGGCCGTGCGCCTGTTCGTGTCCAAGCTCCTGCAGTTCATGCGCGACGGCGCGGCGGGCCTGAAGCCCACGCATCTCGCCATCGTGCTCGACAAGTCCGAAGGCTCGTTCCGCAAGGAACTCTACGAGGATTACAAGGGTCACCGCCCCGATGCGCCGGAGGATCTGAAGGTTCAGATGCCCCTGATGCGCGAAGCGATCCGCGCCTTCGGCCTCGAACCTGTGGAGCTTCAGCGCTACGAGGCGGACGACCTCATCGCCACCTATACGCAGCAGGCCAAGGCGCGCGGCGCGGATGTGCTCATCATCTCCTCCGACAAGGACCTGATGCAGCTCGTCGGTCCCAAGGTGTGCTTCTACGATTTCGAATCCGGCTCCAAGGGCAAGCCTGGCTACCGGCCCGAGCGCAATCTCGACGAAGCCGCCGTGACCGAGAAGTGGGAGGGCATTCCGCCGGAAAAGATCGGCGATGTTCTCGCACTCATGGGTGACACCTCCGACAACGTGCCGGGCGTTCCCGGCATCGGCTTGAAGACGGCGGCACAGCTCATCAAGGAATACGGCGATCTCGAAACGCTGCTGGAGCGCGCGAACGAGATCAAGCAGCCCAAGCGCCGCGAGACGCTGATCGCCAATGCGGAGGCCGCGCGTCTTTCCAAGAAGCTCGTAACGCTCGATTGCGATGCACCGGTGCCTGTGCCACTCGATGATCTGCGTGTGCCGGAACCCGAACCGAAAACGCTCATCGGCTTCTTGAAGGCGATGGAGTTCAACACGATCACGCGCCGCGTGGCGGAACTCTACGATGCCGATCCCGCAGCGATCGATCCGGACCCGCGCCTGATGCCGGGAGGTGAGGCGATCAAGTGGGAGCGCAATGGCGGATTTGAAGGCCTGATGCCTGAGCCTCCGCTCTTCGAGAAGGGCGAAGCGGTCTTGAGCGATGTCGATCCTTTCGCGGGTCTCGACCTGCCGGAGGCGGGCGCAGCGCGTAAGCCCATCGAGGGCATCGGCACGCCTTCGCAACTCGCCGGAAAGCGTGCGACGGAAGCGTCGTCGATTCCGTTTGACGTGTCGTCCTACGAGACCGTCACCAGTCTCGACCGGCTGAAGGAATGGGTCGCCCAGGCGCAGGCCCAGGGCTATGTCGCGGTCGATACGGAGACGAGCGATCTCGATGCTACCCAAGCCGATCTCGTCGGCTTCTCGCTGGCTCTGGAGCCCGGCAAGGCCTGCTATGTGCCGCTTCAGCACCGCGACGAATCCGATCTCTTCGGCGGCGGTCTCGTGAAGGGCCAGATCCCGGTCACCGATGCGCTCGATGCCATCCGGCCGATGCTGGAAGATGCGTCCGTTCTTAAAGTAGGCCAGAACCTCAAGTACGATTGGATCGTGTTCAAGCGCCACAACATCGATGTGCGCCCCATCGACGACACGATGCTGATCTCCTACGTGCTCGATGCCGGAAAAGGCTCGCACGGCATGGACGAATTGTCCCGCCGCCATCTCGGTCATGCGCCGATCAGTTTCTCGGATGTGGCGGGCACGGGCCGGAACAAGGTGACCTTCGACAAGGTCGAGATTTCCAAGGCGACGGCCTATGCCGCCGAGGATGCGGATGTCACGCTGCGTCTCTGGCAGATCCTCAAGCCGCGCCTGATCGCCGAGCATCGCGCCACCGTCTATGAAACGCTGGAGCGTCCGCTCGTCGATGTGATCGCGCGCATGGAGATGCGCGGCATCCTCGTGGACCGGCAGATCCTGAGCCGCCTGTCCGGCGATTTCTCGCAGACGCTCGCGCGCCTCGAAGACGAGATCCACGAGATGGCGGGCGAGAAATTCGCGCTCGGCTCGCCGAAGCAGATCGGCGACATCCTCTTCGGCAAGATGGGTTTGCCCGGCGCGAAGAAGACGCCGTCCGGTCAATGGGCGACGCCTGCGACGCTGCTCGACGAGCTGGCGCAGGCCGGTCACGAGCTGCCCGCGAAAATCCTCGAATGGCGCCAGCTCTCGAAGCTGAAATCCACCTACACGGATACGCTGCAGGAGCACATGCATCCCGAGACGAAGCGGGTGCATACCTCGTTCTCGCTGGCGGCGACCACGACGGGGCGTCTCTCTTCGTCCGATCCGAACCTGCAGAACATTCCGATCCGCACGGAAGCCGGCCGAAAGATCCGCACGGCCTTCATCGCGCCGCCCGGGCACAAGATCATCTCGGCCGACTACAGCCAGATCGAGCTTCGCATCCTCGCGCATATCGCCGACATCCCGCAGCTGCAGGAGGCCTTCGCGAAGGGCGTCGACATTCACGCGGCGACGGCCTCCGCCATGTTCGGCGTGCCGCTCGACCAGATGACGCCGGATCTGCGCCGTCAGGCGAAGACCATCAATTTCGGCATCATCTACGGCATCTCGGCCTTCGGCCTCGCCACGCGACTGGGCATTCCGAACGCGGAAGCCTCGGCCTTCATCAAGCAGTATTTCGAGCGTTTCCCCGGCATCCGCACCTATATCGACGAGACGAAGAAGGCCTGTAAGGACAAGGGTTTCGTGACCACGATCTTCGGCCGCGTGTGCCACTACCCGCAGATCCGTTCGAGCAATCCGTCCGAGCGCGCGGGCGTGGAGCGCCAGGCCATCAACGCGCCGATCCAGGGCAGCGCCGCCGATATCATTCGACGCGCCATGATCCGCATGGAGGATGCGCTGAAAGCCGAACGCCTCTCGGCACGCATGCTGCTGCAGGTGCACGACGAGCTGGTGTTCGAAGCCCCCGACGACGAGGTGGAGGCCACGCTGCCGGTGATCTCACGCGTGATGACGGAAGCCCCCTTCCCGGCAGTATCGCTGAAGGTGCCGCTCGCCGTCGAAGCGCGGGCCGCGCAGAATTGGGACGAGGCGCATTAGGACGAAAGGGGCCTCTGCGCAGAAAGTGCGCTGCAACACCTGTCGCGCGTGATGTCCAGACAGGAAGAAGCGAAGCGGGATTGAAGCTTCGCGGCAGCGGCCTAGTTTTTCAGAAACGTTATATCTTTCTGAATAGAGGTTCCGATGCCTTACCCTGAAACATGGGGCGCCCCGATCTCCGTCAATCCCGTGACGACCTTCGCCGACGGCGATTCGTCGGTCCTTGCCCTCAAGAACGGCCTTTTCCTTGTGATCTGGAAGGATTCCGGGACGGATGGCGGCGACGGCGACGGAAGCGCCCTGCGCGGACAGGTCTTCAACGCCGACGGGAGCGCGCGGGGAAGCGAGTTCCTGATCAACACCACTCCAAACGGGGCGATCGGCTTCTTTGACGCCGCCGTACTGAGCGACGGTCGTGTCATCGTCACCTGGGACGAGGACTGGATGAAGGACGTGCGGGGCCGCGTGCTCGATACTTGGGGACAGCCGAATCCGGAGGTCCCTGATTTCATCCTTTCGGCAGACCCGAGCCGCATCCAGAACAGTGTCAGCGTGACCGCTCTCGCGAACGGCGCCTTCGCCGTCAACTATCGGAATCCGGAGTTTTCTGGTGGGTTCGAAACCACAGTGTTCAGTTCCGACCTGCAAAGGAGCCCGGCTGTCCAAACATACGATACGAACGAATCCTATGGCAACCCATCTCTCGCGACGCTGCATAACGGTAACTTCGTCAATGTCACGGCTAAAAGGGTCGAGAACGCCAACGGAACGGTGGTGCGGTATGACATCGTGACCTTGATCCATGGTCCGGATGGGGCGGTTGTGCAGTCCGAAACAGCCATCGGCAGTACACCACTTCAAAACTCATTAGCGGATCCGAAAGTCGCGACACTCGTCAATGGAAACGCGGTTGTCGTCTGGAGCGATGGGACGAGCGGCAACATGACCCTGAAGGCGCGTTTCATCAACGCGGCGGGCGTTCCGCAGGGGAGCGCAATCATTCTTCATCAGTCTCCGACCGAATGGCTGCAGGACATCGGGGTCATCGCTCTTCCGGGCGGTGGGTTCGCCGTCGTCTCCTCCGACCAGCACGCCAAGTCGGTTAGGGTCGGCATTTATTCGGCCGACGGGAGCAGCACCGCCGATTTTCTCCTCCCGAAGGGCACGGGGGTTTATCAGTTTTACCCATCCATCGAGTTGCTGAACGATGGCCGGTTCGTCGTCAGCTGGCACGAAAGCATTGGGTCAAGCAGCTTTACCGTGAAAGCGCAGATCTTCGATCCGCGGACGAGCGCGAGCCATTGGTCCGGGACGGCGGCCGACGAGCAGTTCGTCGGCACGCGCTTCAACGACCGCCTCGCGGGTGGGGGCGGAAAGGACACGCTCTACGGCGAAGAGGGAAATGATGTTCTGATCGGCGGCTCGCTCGGCGACGCCCTCGACGGCGGCGCAGGCTTAGATACGGTCTCTTATCAATATGCTGCCGTTGGAGTTTCTGTGGATCTCTCCGCACGAGCCGGAACCGTCGGCGAAGCGAACGGCGACATCCTCAGGAGCATCGAAGGGATCATCGGCTCGAACTACGCCGACAATCTCGTCGGCAATTCCGGCGCGAACACACTTCGTGGGGCGGCCGGAAACGATATCCTGAGCGGCGGGGCCGGTGCAGACCGCATGACCGGCGGGGCGGGCAACGACACGCTCCATGGCGGCGCGGGACGCGATATCTTCGTATTCAACACCGCCCTGAGCAGCCGAACCAACAAGGACTCGATCAGGGAGTGGAGCGCGAGGGACGACACGATCTATCTCGAGAACGCCGTCTTCAGGGCGTTGAAGAAGACCGGTACGCTCGGCTCGATCTTCTTCAAGATCGGAGCCAAGGCGCTCGATGCCAACGACTACATCGGCTACAACAAGGCGACCGGGGACCTGTGGTACGATTCCAACGGCAATGCCGCGGGCGGTCAGGTGACCTTCGCCAATATCGGCGCCGGCAAGCCCATCAGCAACGCCGATTTCGTCGTCGTCTGAGCAAGCTGTGTTCGCTCGCGAGATGGAAAGCGCTCCTTTCGGGGCGCTTTTTTCTTGGTGCACGGTCCATGCAGTCTCTCCGCCATGATGCGCCAGGAGGAGCAATTGGCTCCGGCCGTCATTGACGTAGCGGAATGGCAGAGCGCGACAAAGATTGATCTCACCCGAATCGTATCCCCGCGGGCCTGCTCTCTCATGCGGCTTTGATACCTGCCAAAGGCAAGAACCCTCGGCATGTGCCTCAGCGCACAATGAAGCCTGACCATAGCGTTTATAGGCCCCTTGCCATCGGGAGGGCATTCTCACTGCAAGGACAATCACTTACCCCGGATGAGGCTCATCTCGGGAAGGTTAGGAAGCACCTCCCCTTACGTCCGCACCTCTCTAAACGGAGAGTTGTTCGCCCAAGCTCCCGCTCATATAGCCTTGACCCCAAGTTAGTTCGCCAGCTTTGCGACCGCGAATGCTTCGTGTTCCGCAGGCCAGTTCAGTAGAATTCTTAACAACTACATAACGACGGCCTTTGACTTTCTTCAGAAGCGTCATCGGCCTCTCAACCCGCCGATGCTGGTCAAAGGAGAAGACCAGCCTCCTCAACGCAGGCCTTCCCTTACAGGAGAACCGAATATGGCAGTCGTCACGCCCAAGATCTGGAGTTCCATGGACACCGTAGCGCTCGGCAGCAGTGTCGAGCGGGATGCGCTCACCATGCTGCCGAACGGCGGCTATGTGGTGACATGGCGCGAGAACGAGAAGATCGCATTTCAGCGTTATGATGGAAACGGCGCCAAGGTTGGGGCGAAAAGCTTTGTCGATACGCCGATCGGCTCGCAACAATTCTCGGATGTTGTCAGCTATACCGCTGATGGGGGCTTCGTCATCACGTGGACCGAGCCGGCGGAGGTGACCGGGCGCATCCTTCGGATGCAAAAATTCAACGTCGACGGCAGTGCCAATGGCGGCGCGACGACCGTCAACGCCACCACGCGGGTTGACGGCGCTCAGATGGCTGCTGACGGCAGTGGAGGTTGGGCTACGGTTTATATCGAGATTGTCGGCAACACGAGCACGGTCCGCCTCACTCAGTTCGATTCAACGGGTACCGCTTCGACCATCGTTTCTGTTGCGAACACAAACGGTGTCGATCGCCCCGACGTCACTTGGCTCGGGGGAACGATCTACGCCGTCTCCTATCTGACCGAATCGGGCACCTCAGTCAAAATCGTGGATAGCGTTCAGGGCACCGTTGGCGCTCCTGCAGATATCGCCGGAGCAATCGAGGGCAAGGTGGTCGCTCTCAAGGCGGCTAACGGCCAGCCTTCGGGGCAGTTCGTGGTTGTCACCAACGCGGGCCAAGGCGAACCTATTCTGGTGCAGAAATACAGCGCCAACCCCACAACCGGTGAGATCACGGCAGTCGGAACGGTCGTGACGATCTCTCCGGCTCAGGATCCGGCCCTTCCGAGCGCAGGGGACAAGGTGAGCGTGACGGCTCTGCGCGATGGCGGCTATGCGATCGCCTATGTCTCGACCGCGAGCGGCAACGCCAATATCTGGGTCAAGGTGGTCGACGCGGACGGCCAGCAAGGCCCGGCGATCAACGTCAGCGCCGAGGCTGGTCTGCAAACCATGCCGTCGATCTTCGAGATGGCTGACGGCCGCCTGGCCGTTTCATGGCAGAATCAATCCCATCCCACCAACGGAGCGGGTATCGAAACGAAGATCGTGGATGCCCGAGCCACGGCCGTTACCGTTATAGGCACGTCCAAGAACGACATTTACGCTCCCTCGGGCCATGCCGGCGACAACCTCGACGGAGGCGACGGCACCGACACCCTCACCTTCAGGGGCGCGGGCGCTGGCGTCGCTGTGAATCTCGCAAACGAGAACGGCACCGCCGGCGACGCGGCGGGTGACACCTACAGGAACTTTGAGAACATCATCGGCTCCAGGTTCTCTGACACTCTCGTTGGAAATTCCGGCGGGAACATCCTCGATGGTGGGGCCGGCAACGACATCCTGAACGGCGGCGAAGGTGGGGACCGTCTGGTCGGCGGGTCTGGCAATGACACCTACCATGTCGACAGCTCGACTGATATGGTGGTGGAAACCTCGACCGGCGGCACAATGGACATCATCTACACCACCGCCCACTACACCATCGCCAATTACGTGGAACGGCTCTACGCCTCCGGCTCCCTCTCGATCAACCTGGTCGGCAACTCGCTCGCGAACGTGATCAAGGGCAATGCCGGTATCAACAAGATCTATGGCGGAGCGGGCAACGACACGCTCTATGGCGGTTCCGGCAAGGACTACTTCGTGTTCAACACCGCCCTGAGCAGCCGGACCAACAAGGACTCGATCAAGGACTGGAACAAGACCGACGACACGATCTATCTTGAGAACGCCGTCTTCAGGAAGCTGACCAAGACCGGCACGCTCAGCTCGAGCTTCTTCAAGATCAGCAGCAAGGCGCTCGATGCCAACGACTACATCGGCTACAACAAGGCGACCGGCGACCTGTGGTACGATTCCAACGGCAATGCCGCGGGCGGTCAGGTGACCTTCGCCAATATCGGCGCCGGCAAGCCCATCAGCAACGCCGATTTCGTCGTCGTCTGAGCAAGCTGTGTTCACTCGCGAGATGGAAAGCGCTCCTTTCGAGGCGCTTTTTTCTTGATGCGCGGTCCATGCAGTCTCTCCGCCAGGATACGCATGAACGGAGAGGCACTGGAGCGATCGGCCGAAGATCGCCTTTGACATCAGAGATCGGGGCTCCATCCTTCTAGCACTCATTGCTGCGGAGAAGCGGAGCCTTCCATGTCATATGAACTCTACTACTGGCCCTCGATCCAGGGACGCGGCGAGTTCGTCAGGCTGTCCCTGGAGGAGGCAGGAGCCGATTACATCGATGCGGCGCGGGAGTCCGAAGGCGTCGCCGTGATGTTGCGGATGATGGACCACGCCGAGCATCCGCCTTTCGCGCCGCCTTTCCTGAAGGACGGCGACACGATCATCGGCCAGACGGCGGCGATCCTTCTTTACCTTGGCGCGCGGCACGATCTTGCGCCGAAGGACCCGGCAGGCGGGTTATGGACGCATCAGATCCAACTCACCATCGCCGATTTCGTCGCGGAAGCGCACGACACGCATCATCCGGTCGCTGTGAGCCTCTATTATGAGGATCAGAAGGCGGAGGCTCTCAAGCGATCCGCCGAGTTTCGCAAGAACCGGATCCCGGCATTTCTGGACTGGTTCGAGACCATCCTGGCCCGCAATCCTTCGGGCGATGCGCATCTCGTCGGCAACAAGCTCACCTATGTGGACCTTTCCCTGTTCCAGATGATCGAAGGATTGTCCTACGCTTTTCCCAAGGCCATGAAGCGAGTCCTGAAGGACGCGCCGCGCGTCGCGGCCCTGCACAAGGCTGTCGCTCAACGGCCGCGCATGAAGGCTTACCTCGCAAGCCCCCGCCGCATCCCCTTCAACGAGGAGGGGATCTTCCGTCATTATCCGGAACTGGATGATTAATCGCCCCCTGGCAACGATCTGTTAAGATGCCGGCGCGATGTAGAGTCTTATGCAGGCAGGACGGCTGCCGCCGAAACTCAATCCTGATGAACTTCGCGGGCGACTTTTGCCCGTCGTGAGTTGATGCCAGAGTGCAGACACGGATGGGTCGAAGCGAGCCGGACCATGCCCGCGTCTTCGGATCATGCGAGGAGCCGACGATGATTGAGGGAACGGAAACCGTTGCGACCCGCCTCTGGCGCGATCGGGTGCAACTGCGGGAGCAGGAGCGCGACGAGGCCCAGGCCCGTCTGCGGATCGCGGAGGAGAAGGTTTCGATCCTCATGGCCGAGAATGACCGTCTCGCAGCGGAAAATGCCCGCCTGCGCGCCCTTCTCAATCCGGATGCTGACAGCGCTCGGACTCAGGCCGAGACGCAGATGCAGATGAAAGCGTTGAGGGACGCCCTGCTGCCGCTGCTGTCGGGCGGGAGCGGATCCCTGAACTGAAAAAGTCGGGATTCAGGCCGCGAGCTGCGCCATGGCTTCGTTGAGGCAGTGCACGGCCACATTTCCGCCAGCCCGCGCCACGAGGCTGCAGCCTTTCGGCACCTCGCGCCAGCCCTTGGTCTTGTCGTCGATGGGCTCGGAGACCACGAGCAGATTGCCCTTTTCCTCGCGGAAATAGAGCGTCGGCGGCTTGGCGTCGCAGGCCCAGCGATAGGCCCAGAGGTTCTCGCCATCGGTGAAGGCGGCGGTGAAGCGCAGGGCTTCCTCGATACCGGCCTCTTCCATGAGGCCGCGGATCTGCTTGAGGGTGCGGGCCATGGCTTTTACGGGCTCCTCGGCGAGTCCATTCGCCAATGCCACGAGGAAGATCGCCTCCGAATCCGTCGTGCCCTGCCGGCGATCGTAGAGCTCGTCCGGGATCATGGCCTCGATCCTGCGCTTGATGCGTGCATAACCGCCGATCTGACCGTTATGCATGAAGAGATAACGGCCGTGGGCGAAGGGATGGCAGTTCGCCCGGGTGGTGGAAGTGCCGGTGGAGGCGCGCACATGGGCGAAGAAGAGGCCGGAACGGACCTGCTCGCAGAGGCTCCTCAGATTCTCGTCCGACCAGGCGGGGCGCACCTCGCGATAGATGCCGGGCTCCTTGCGCTCCCCGTACCAGCCGATGCCGAACCCGTCGCCGTTCGTTCCCGTCTTGGCCTCGGTCGCGTGAAGCGACTGGTGGACCAGCGAATGAGCCGGAGCACAGACGAGTTCATCGAGGAAGATCGGCTCTCCCCGGTAGGCAAGAAAACGGCACATCGGCTCCACAACCCCAGGCGCGGCAAAGCTTGTGTAATGGTGTTGTAGTCTCTTTTACTGAAGGTGAACAGCCGGTTAACGCTCGCGCCGTTGCGAGGATAGGTCCCTTCCCTTAAACCGTGTCCACAAGATCACAGATTGGCCGGATCACCGGCGAGGGGGACCCACGACCATGCTTCGCAAGATAAGCTCGGCGCTCGCCGCTACCCTGATCGTGCTGCCGCAGGCAGCCTTCGCCGCCGAACTCGATGGCGCGGCCTTAAGCCCCCTCTGGGCCCTGCCCTTTGCCGGCATCCTGCTCTCCATTGCCCTCTTTCCTCTGCTGGCCCCTCATTTCTGGGAGCATCATCAGGGCAAGATCGCGGCTTTCTGGGGATTGCTGGTGCTCTTGCCCATGGCTGCGATCCTGGGTCCCTCGACAGCGCTCCAGGCCCTCGCCCATACGGCCCTTCTCGAATACATCCCTTTCATCCTGCTGCTGCTCGCGCTGTTCACGGTTGCCGGCGGCATCCTGGTGCGCGGCAACCTGCATGGCTCGCCGGGCACGAACACGATGCTGCTTGGTCTGGGCACGGTGCTTGCGAGCTTCATCGGCACCACCGGCGCATCCATGGTGATGATCCGCCCGGTGCTGCGCGCCAACGACGACCGCAGGCACAATGTCCATGTGGTCGTGTTCTTCATCTTCCTGGTGTCGAATATCGGCGGCTCGCTCACGCCGCTCGGCGACCCGCCGCTCTTCCTCGGCTTCCTGCGCGGCGTCGACTTCTTCTGGACCACCACGCATCTCCTTCCTGAGACGCTTTTCATAAGCGGAATCCTGCTCGCGCTCTTCTTCCTTGTGGACACCGTGATCTACAGGAAAGAAGGTCACATCGCTCCTGACCCGACGCCCGACAATCCGGTGCGCGTGACGGGCGGCATCAACTTCCTGCTGATCTTCATCATCATCACGGCAATTCTCATGAGCGCCACCACGGATCTCGGCCGGGTGACGGTGCTGGGCTCGGAGATCGAACTCGCCAACGCCCTGCGCGATGCGATCATGGTCGCGGTGACGATCATCTCGCTGAAGCTCACGCCGAAGGCGAACCGTGCGGAGAACGGCTTCTCCTGGGGGCCGATCCAGGAAGTGGCGAAGCTCTTCGCCGGCATCTTCATCGCCATCATCCCGGTGCTCGCGATGCTCAAGGCAGGCAGCAGCGGTGCGTTCGCGCCTCTCGTGGCCCTGGTGACGAACTCGGACGGCAGCGCCAACAACGCTGCCTATTTCTGGCTCACCGGCGGCCTGTCGTCGTTTCTCGACAATGCGCCGACCTATCTCGTGTTCTTCGAACTCGCCGGCGGCAACCCGCAGGCTCTCATGACCACGGGCGCATTGACGCTCGCCGCCGTCTCGGCAGGCTCCGTGTTCATGGGCGCGAACTCCTATATCGGCAACGCGCCCAACTTCATGGTCTATGCAATTGCCCGCCAGGGCGGCGTGAAGATGCCGAGCTTCTTCGGTTATCTTCTCTGGTCGAGCGGCATCCTCGTGCCGACCTTCCTGCTCGCGACGCTGCTGTTCTTCAGGGATTAGTTCCGACACGTCATCACCGGCCTTGTGCCGGTGATCCCGATCCGAGAGACAAAGCGCTTTTCTGTGTCGGGATGGCCGGGACGAACCCGGCCATGACAAGGGAGAGCTTGCTCACCCGCTGCGCTCGGTCTGGGATGCCACGTCTCTTCAGACGCCCAACCGCTCCGCCACATCCTCGGCAATCGACAGGCACGAGGTGAGCCCCGGGCTTTCGATGCCGAAGAGATGCACGAGACCGGCGAGCCCATGCTCGCCCGGTCCATCGATCATGAAGTCGGCCGCCTTCTCGCCAGGTCCTGTGAGCTTCGGGCGGATGCCTGAATAATCCGGCACGAGCGCACCGTCCGGCAGGCCCGGCCAGTAGCGGCGGATGGAAGCGTAGAAGCTCTCCGCGCGGCTGGGATCGACCTCGTAGACCTCGTGCTCGATCCATTCCACATCGGGCCCGAAGCGCATGCGCCCGGCAAGATCGAGCGTCACATGCGTGCCCAGGCCGCCATCGACGGGCGCGGGATAGATCAGGCGCGAGAAGGCAGGCTTGCCGAGGCAGCCGAAATAATTGCCCTTGGCGAGCACGAGACGAGGCACACGTTCCTGCGCATAGCCATCCGTTGCGCGGGCCAGCGCCTGCGCGCTCAAGCCCGCCGCGTTGATCACCGCATCGACCGTGATTTCAGCCGGCTCCGCGCCGCCCACATGCACGCTCCATCCCGTTCCGTTTTGCACGATCCGCTCGACCAGCGCGTGAAAGGCGATCATGCCGCCTGCGGATTCGAGATCGCCCTGCAACGCCAGCATCAGCGAATGGCTGTCGATGATGCCCGTTTCGCGCGAGAGCACCGCGCCGGTGCAGAAGAGATTCGGCTCGAGCGCTTTAGCCTCTTCGCCCGTGAGGAAGGACAGGCCCTCCACGCCGTTGGCGATGCCCTGCTCGTAGATCCCTTCGATCTTCGCCTGTTCGAGTTCGTTCGTCGCCACGATGAGCTTGCCGCATTTCTTGTGCGGCACACCGTGGCTCTCGCAGAAAGCATAGAGCATGCGACGTCCCTTCACGCAGTGGCGCGCGCGAAGCGAATCCGTCGGATAATACATGCCCGCATGGATCACCTCGCTGTTGCGCGAGGACACGCCGTTGCCGATGCCGCCGGTTTTCTCGGCCACGATGATACTGTGGCCGCGCTGGCTGAGTTCACGCGCGATGGCTAATCCGACAACGCCTGCACCGATGACGAGAATGTCCATGCATATATCTCCAACGCGAAACGGCGGCCTTTAAGCCGCCGTTCCTGTCTTCTCGACGATAGCAGCTTCTAGGCCGCGATCGACATCTGCGGTGCTGCCGAGCGCACGTCGGAATCGACGTGGCCCTCGAAGCGCTTGAAGTTCTCGTTGAACATCGCGATCAGGCGCTTCGCTGTCGCGGCGAACTCCGCCTTATCCTGCCAGGTCTTGACCGGGTACAGGATGTGCGGCTCGACGCCGGGCACCGAGGTCGGCACCGCGAAGCCGAAATACGGATCGCGACGGAAATCGGCGCGGGAGAGCGAGCCGTCGAGGGCAGCCGTCAGCAGGCGGCGCGTGACGCGGATCGGCATGCGACGGCCGACGCCGTACTTGCCGCCGGTCCAGCCCGTGTTGACGAGCCAGCAATCCACATGGTGCTTGGCGATGAGATCGCGCAGCAGGTTGCCGTATTCGGACGGATGGCGCGGCATGAAGGGCGAGCCGAAGCAGGTGGAGAAGGTGGCTTCCGGATCCTTCACGCCCTTTTCCGTGCCCGCCACCTTCGCGGTGTAGCCGGAGAGGAAGTGATACATGGCTTCCGCCGGCGTGAGCTTGGCGATGGGAGGCAGAACGCCGAAGGCATCGCAGGTGAGCATCACGATGTTCTTCGGAATCCCTGCGCGGCCCGTGGCGCTCGCATTCGGGATGAAGTCCAGCGGATAGGCGCAGCGCGTGTTCTCGGTCTTCGATGCATCGTCGAAGTTCGGGACGCGGGTGATGGGGTCGACCACCACGTTCTCCAGAACCGTGCCGAAGCGCTCGGTGGTGGCGAAGATCTCGGGCTCCGCCTCGCGCGAGAGGCGAATGGTCTTAGCGTAGCAGCCGCCCTCGAAATTGAACACGCCGTTCGGGCCCCAGCCGTGCTCGTCGTCGCCGAGCAGGATGCGGTTCGGATCGGCGGACAGCGTGGTCTTGCCGGTGCCGGAGAGGCCGAAGAATACGGCGACATCCCCACCATGACCCACATTGGCGGAGCAATGCATGGGCATGACCTTCTGCGTGGGCAGAACGTAGTTGAGATAGGTGAAGACCGACTTCTTCATCTCGCCGGCATAGGAGGTGCCACCGATCAGCACAATCTTGCGGGTGAAGTCGCAGGCGATCACCGTCTCCGAGCGGCAGCCGTGGCGGGCCGGATCGGCCTTGAAGGACGGAAGATCGATGATCGTGAGGCCGGGCACAAAATCGCGCAGCTCGCCCGCCTCGGGGCGGATCAGCAGGTTGCGGATGAACAGGGAGTGCCAGGCGAATTCCGTGAAGACGCGCGCCTTGATCCGGTAGGCCGGATCTGCGCCGCCATAGAGATCCTGCGCGAACAGCTCCTTGCCCTCGGCATGGGCGATGAAATCCTGCAGCAGAGTGTCGAAATGGCCGGGGGTGATGGAGCCGTTGTTGTCCCACCACACCGTGCTTTCGGTGTTCTCGTCCCGGACAACGAACTTGTCCTTGGGCGAACGGCCGGTATGCACGCCGGTCTCGGCCAGGAGAGCGCCACCCTTCACGAGCTTGGTCTCAGCCCTTGTCAGGGAATGCTCATAGAGTGCGGGGGCTTCGAGGTTCCAGTAGACTTTTTTGAGATTGCGGAAGCCGATGGCCTCCGCGCCTTGAGCGCTGTTGAAGACGCCGATGTTATCCACGGAAGACTTCTCCTGGTCGCCGATCATCGAGCAGCCGGATGTGCCGCCTTTCAGATGGCCGTCACATTGTTGTACTCAAGCGGTGCGGTACATCCCCGCAAACCTGCCTGAACTTAGGATGTTTAGGTCAGCCGGCTAAGCCGTCAACCGAGGGCATTCCATGGCATTCTATTTTTTGCGGCGCTAGACCCATCAAGGGTAGTCCGCCCGGATTTTCAGCATTTGTCGCAGAGTTCTTTGGGAGAATTGACGGGCGAGGCCACCTTCGTGCAATGCTTCGAGGCTCCGGGTGGCCCTTCCCGAGCGGCAGATTGGGCCGAAAATAGCCTTAAGTCATTCATCTCCGGTTGAACCCGCGCTTTCTAAACACCACTATCGCATGGCTTAGCCCTGGCACTTGGGCTGCGGGCAACCATATTTGTGCCATGAGTAAGGCGCAGTTGGGCACACTTTAAGGCCTTCTGCGTTGTCGAACGATACGTCACGCGGCCATCGTCCGTGTAAGATTAGGGAAGAGTTCATGCCCACGATCGCTCTTGTCGATGACGATCGCAACATCCTGACTTCCGTCTCGATCGCTCTTGAGGCGGAGGGATATCGCATCCAGACCTATACCGACGGGGCCTCCGCCCTCGACGGCCTGAAGCATGCGCCGCCGGATCTTGCCATCTTCGACATCAAGATGCCGCGCATGGACGGAATGGAGCTGTTGCGGCGCCTGCGCCAGAAATCGGACCTGCCCGTGATCTTCCTGACCTCCAAGGACGAGGAGATCGACGAGTTGTTCGGCCTGAAAATGGGCGCGGACGACTTCATCCGGAAGCCCTTCTCCCAGCGCCTCCTGGTCGAGCGCGTGAAGGCGGTGCTGCGCCGCTTCGCCCCCAAGGACCAGAGCGCCCCCAAGGAGGCTGACCCGAAGGCCCTGGAGCGTGGCCAGCTGAAGATGGACCCGGAGCGCCACGCCTGCACCTGGAAGGGCGAGCCGGTGACGCTCACCGTGACCGAATTCCTGATCCTGCAGGCGCTCGCCACACGCCCCGGCGTGGTGAAAAGCCGCAATGCCCTGATGGATGCAGCCTATGACGATCAGGTCTATGTGGACGACCGCACCATCGACAGCCACATCAAGCGCCTGCGCAAGAAGTTCAAGGTGGTTGACCCAAGTTTCGAAATGATCGAGACCCTTTACGGCGTCGGCTATCGCTTCAAGGAAGCTTAAAGCCTGAAGACGCTTGCCTTTGACGGCAGAGGACAACCAGGAAAGACGGGCATGGCCGAAAAGGTCTTTCGGGCCGTGGCCGAATGAGTGTATGAAGGCTGATCCCATCCACGCCGAGGCGTCGCCCGACGATCCGCCTGCTCCTCGTGGCATCCTGGCGCGGCTGAAGGATTTCGGCCGCATGCTCTACCAGCGCGCCTCGTCGAGCCTGACGCGCCGCATCGTCGTGCTCAATCTCGCGGGCCTCGTGGCCCTGCTCGTGGGCTTTCTCTACCTCAACCAGTTCCGCGAAGGCCTCATCGAGGCGCGGGTGCAGAGCCTGCTCACCCAAGGCGAGATCATCGCCGGCGCCATCGCGAGTTCCGCGACGGTGGAAACCAACACCATCACCCTCGACCCCGACCAGCTCCTCCAGATGCAGGCGGGCGAGACCGAGCGCCTGACCGACGAGAGCCTCTCCTCGCTCGAATTCTCCATCAATCCGGAGCGCGTCGCCCCCCTGCTGCGGCGCCTCGTGACCCCGACCCAGACCCGCGCCCGCATCTTCGACCGGGACGGCCTGCTCCTGCTCGATTCCCGCAATTTCTATTCCCGCGGCGATATCCTGCGGATGGACCTGCCGCCGGTCGCCAATGTGGAGGATACGGCAAGCTATATCGAGCGCACCTGGAACAGCGTACGCAAGATGTTCCGGCGCACCAAGCGCCCGGTGCAGGAGGAGGCCGGCCCCGTCAACGGCAAGTCGCTCTCGGAAGTCCAGCAGGCCTTCTCCGGCCAGCAATCGAGCGTGGTGCGCGTCAACACACGCGGCGAGACCATCGTCTCCGTCGCGGTGCCGATCCAGCGCTTCCGTACGGTGCAGGGCGTGTTGCTCCTCTCGACGCAGGAAGGCGACATCGACGCCATCATTGCCTCCGAACGCTTCGCGTTGCTCCAGGTCTTCCTCGTGGCGGCGGTGGTGATGATCGTGCTCTCGCTTTTCCTCGCAGGTGCGATCGCGGGCCCCGTGCGCCGCCTGGCGGAAGCCGCCGAGCGCGTACGCTGGGGCACCAAGTCCCGCCAGGAGATTCCGGATTTCACCAATCGCTCCGACGAGATCGGCCATCTCTCCGGCGCGCTGCGCGACATGACGAAGGCGCTCTACAACCGCATCGACGCCATCGAGAGCTTCGCGGCGGACGTGGCCCATGAGCTGAAGAACCCGCTCACGTCGCTCAGGAGCGCCGTGGAGACGTTGCCGCTCGCCCGCAGCGACGACTCCCGCGAGCGCCTCATGTCGATCATCCAGCATGACGTGAAGCGCCTCGACCGTCTCATCAGCGACATCTCCGATGCGTCGCGCCTCGATGCGGAGCTCGCACGCGCCGATGCGGAGCCGGTGGACATGGCCCGCCTGCTCGATGCAGTGGTATCGGTCGCCAATGAGAGGCGGCAGGAGCATGATCCTCTGGTCGAGCTCAGCGTCGAGAACCACCCCCGCGGCCGGGATGCCTTCCTGGTGCTCGGCCATGACAGCCGTCTCGGCCAGGTCTTCAACAACCTCATCGACAACGCCCGCTCCTTCTCACCTCCCGACGCGCCGGTGCGCGTGGCGCTGCGGCGGCGCAAGGCCGAGGTCGAGATCCTGGTGGAGGACAATGGCCCGGGCATCGAGCCCGATGCCCTGGACCGCATCTTCGAGCGCTTTTACACGGACCGGCCCAACCAGGGCTTCGGTCAGAACTCCGGCCTGGGACTGTCGATCTCCCGTCAGATCATCGAGGCTCATCGCGGCAAGATCCGCGCCGAGAACCGGCTCGGCCCACCGGACGAGACCGGCGAGCCGAAGCGGCTTGGCGCCCGCTTCATCATCCGCCTGCCGACGGCCGAGAATCCGAAGGGCAAGAAGGAGCCGGGGAAGAAAGAGACGAGTAAGACGAGCAAGCGGGAGCAGGCTAAAAGGGCTGAAGGAGAGAAGACGCCTTGAGCCAGCCTGAAACCATCCATGCGTCCTGCGTCGTGATCGGCGAAGCCGGCGTTCTGATCCGGGGTCGCTCGGGCTCGGGCAAATCGACTTTGGCGCGAGAGATGGTGCTTCACGCCATCCAGGCGGGCCGGTTCGGCTGCCTTGTCGGTGATGACAGAACCAGCCTCCGCGCCGAGCACGGCCGTCTCCTGGCGAGCCCCGTGGAGCCGCTCGCCGGCCACCTGGAGATCCATGGTCTGGGCATCACCCGACAGCCCTACGAGCCCGCCGCCGTCATCCGCCTCGTCATAGACTTGAGCGAAGACCCGCCGCGCTTTCCGGAGGCCGAGGACAGCAACATTGTTCTGTGCGGCGTCATGATCCCTCGCATCCGCATGCGGGCCGGGGCAAGTTTTGCGAGCATTGCCCTGGGGCGCCTGAGTGGTGTTTGCGACACGGTGTTGACACTGTGATGAACTTTTCCTCTCAATGCTCTTGCGCTTGGCTTCGCGGTGCACAAAATAGCGGCTCCGCTCTCGGAGCGTTTGGACCTGGAACAATATGATTGGAATGGTGCTCGTCACCCACGGGCAGCTCGCGACGGAATTCAAAGCCGCGCTGGAGCATGTCGTGGGCCCTCAAGAGCAGCTTGAGACGATCACGATTGGCCCCGACGATGACATGGAAACACGGCGCAAGGACATCATGGCCGCCGTGTGCCGGGTCAACTCGGGTCAAGGCGTCGTGGTTCTGACCGACATGTTCGGGGGTACGCCCTCGAACCTCGCCCTCTCCTGCATGAACGGCGGCTCCGTCGAGGTGGTCGCCGGCATCAATCTGCCCATGCTCATCAAGCTGGCTTCCGTCCGCGACGAGGAGCCCTTGGACGACGCGGTCTCCCACGCGCAGGAGGCTGGGCGGAAGTACATCAACATCGCCTCGCGCGTTCTGTCGGGAAAATAAGAACCATGGATCAGCCCCTCGACCAGGATTGTCCCCCGTCTCCTGTTCCCGACGGGGCCGAGGTCCGGGAGCTCCCGATCATCAATCGCCGGGGCTTGCACGCCCGGGCATCGGCCAAGTTCGTCCAGACCGTCGAGCGCTTCGACGCTGACGTGACCGTGACCCGCTGCGGCGAGACGGTCGGCGGCCGCTCGATCATGGGTCTCCTGACCCTGGCCGCCGCTCAGGGGACCACGATCACCGTCGCGGCGAAGGGCCAGGACGCGGGGGCCTGCCTCCAGGCCATCGACGACCTTCTCGCCAACAAGTTTGGCGAGGAGGAGTAAGGTTCTGGAGAACCGATTTCCCACGCGTCATCCCCGCGAAGGCGGGGATCCATAACCACTAGCGCCGCGGAATGAAGAAGCAAGGTCACAGCTTCATTCCGGACGTTCGGCGTTTATGGATTCCGGGCTCGCCTGCGGCGCCCCGGAAGGACAGCGAAGGCGCTCTCCGATAACATATAAAGACATCTTTATATCTTGATTGCCTCCTGAACGGGTCTCTGGTAGAGACAGCGCCTATCGAAACCCCACGGGTGCACGGAGGCCATCATGGCTCAGGACTACATCGTTAAAGACATCGGCCTCGCCGATTTCGGCCGCAAGGAAATCTCGATTGCCGAGACCGAGATGCCGGGCCTCATGGCGGTCCGCGAGGAATACGGCCCCAGGAAGCCGCTGAAGGGCGCCCGCATCGCCGGCTCGCTCCACATGACCATCCAGACCGCGGTGCTGATCGAGACCCTTAAGAGCCTCGGTGCCGACATCCGCTGGGTGTCCTGCAACATCTATTCCACCCAGGACCACGCTGCCGCTGCGATCGCCGCCGCCGGCATCCCGGTCTTCGCCTACAAGGGTGAAACCCTGAAGGAGTACTGGGACTTCACCGCCAAGCTCTTCGACTGGCATGACGGCGGCATGCCGAACATGATCCTCGACGACGGCGGCGACGCCACCATGCTGGTCCATATGGGCCTGCGCGCCGAGCAGGGCGACACCGCCTTCCTCGACAAGCCGGGCTCCGAGGAAGAGGAAGTCTTCTTCGCTCTCATCAAGCGCCTGCTCTCGGAGAAGCCGAAGGGCTGGTTCGCCGAGCTCGCAGCCTCGATCAAGGGCGTGTCGGAAGAGACCACCACCGGCGTTCACCGCCTCTACATCATGGAGAAGGAGGGCAAGCTCCTCTTCCCCGCCATCAACGTGAACGACTCGGTCACGAAGTCGAAGTTCGACAACCTCTATGGCTGCCGCGAGTCGCTGGTCGACGGCATCCGTCGCGGCACGGACGTGATGATGGCCGGCAAGGTCGCCATGGTCGCGGGCTTCGGCGACGTGGGCAAGGGCTCGGCCGCCAGCTTGCGCCAGGCCGGCTGCCGCGTGCTGGTGTCGGAGGTCGATCCGATCTGCGCGCTCCAGGCCGCCATGGAAGGCTATGAGGTCACGACGATGGAGGATGCTGCTCCCCGCGCCGACATCTTCGTCACCGCCACCGGCAACAAGGACGTGATCACCATCGACCACATGCGGGCGATGAAGGACCGCGCCATCGTGTGCAACATCGGCCACTTCGACAACGAGATCCAGGTCGCGGCGCTCAAGAACCTGAAGTGGAACAACGTGAAGCCGCAGGTGGACGAGATCGAGTTCCCGGACGGCCACCGCATCATCCTGCTCTCGGAAGGCCGCCTCGTGAACCTCGGCAACGCCATGGGCCACCCGTCCTTCGTGATGTCGGCCTCCTTCACGAACCAGACGCTCGCCCAGATCGAGCTCTTCGCCAACCAGGGCAAGTACGAGCGCAAGGTCTACACCCTGCCCAAGCACCTGGACGAGAAGGTGGCTGCTCTGCACCTCGAGAAGATCGGCGTGAAGCTCACCAAGCTGCGCCCCGACCAGGCGGCCTATATCGGCGTCAAGGAGACCGGCCCGTTCAAGCCGGACCACTACCGCTACTGATCGAGTCTTCCCTTACGGAATCGTTCAAGAAAGCCCGGCTCCATGCCGGGCTTTTTTCTTGGGCCTTGTCGTCGAATCGACAGAGTGCCGCAGCGGCATGCGTGTGTCGCAAATGCAATACGTATCCACCAATTGCACACAGCTTCTCCAAAGGAAGATTAAGTCGACGTTAACCCTCTTCCTGGCGGAGTCGAGGCTAGTCTAGAGTGAACGCGATTCGACCGGCAGTACCGCGGTTTCTTGCAAACCATGCCGGCAGTTCCGTTCATGCGTAGGCGGTATCTCCTCCGGAGCAATCGAAAAAGCTCCAGAGGCGTGAACACACTTGGCCTGTTGAAGGCCGCTTGTATTGGGGAGGACCGCACGGCATGGCCGGGCTAGGAGAGCATAAGAACGGCAGCCGAGGCGAGGCAGGCATCCTCGCAGGCTTCGTCCGCGTGCCCTTGAGCCTGACGCTTCTCTCCGGAACCTCGCAAGCGGCGCTGGCCGCCGACGAGCCCTTTCCGCTGATGGAAAAGGCCTCCGACGTCCTCGATTATCTTTACAGTTTCAATCTGCACAGCGCTGCGGCCTTCGGCCTCTTCATGGGTCTCGTGTCGCTCACCACCATCACCTCCCTGTTGCTGATGCAGGAGCGCCGCCGGTCCGCGCGGGTGGAGCGCGCCTTGCGCAAGGAGCTTGCGGCTTTGCGCGGCTCCGACGATCTCGCAACCCTGCTCATGGGCTCCGAGCGGCAATTGCTCGTGAACTGGCAAGGGCGGGATAGCGAGCCGCGTTTCCAGGGCGATCCCTCCATCATCGGCGAGGGCGCGGCCGCCCAGCGCACGCTTGCCTTCGGCACCTGGATGCAGCCGAGCGACGCGGCCGCCGCAGAAGCATCCCTCGAGCAACTGAAGCAGCGCGGCGAAGCGTTCCGCCAGGTGGCACGCACGTTGTCCAACCGCTTCATCGATGTGGAAGGCCGTACCATCGGCGGCCGCGCGATCCTGCGTCTGCGCGACGTGACCGGCGACCGCGCCGATCTTCTGAAGACACGCGCTGATCTTGCCAATGCACGCAGCGATCTGCGTTCCATGACCATGCTGCTCGACGATGTGGCTTATCCGCTCTGGATCCGCGATACGGACGACAAGCTGCTCTGGGCGAACCAAGCCTACTTACGCGCCGTTGAATCACCGAACCTCGACGATGCGATTGCTCGTTCCCTCGAGCTCTTGAGCGAACGTGCGCGTGACGACGCGCGCCGCCAGCGCAAGAGCGGAGCGACCTATGCAGCGCGCGTTACGGCCGTCGTTGCAGGCCAGCGGGCCGTGCTCGATGTGATCGAGCGCCCCACCGCCGGCGGCAGCGCCGGCATTGCGGTGGACGTGTCGGAATTGGAAGCCGTGCGCACAGATCTGCAGCGGCAGATGGATGCGCATGTGCGCACGCTCGATCAGCTCCCGACGGCGGTCGCGATCTTCGATGGATCGCAAACGCTGATCTTCAGCAACGCCGCTTATCAGCGCCTCTGGGGCTTGGATGCAGCATTCCTCTCCTCGCGTCCTACGGACAGTGAAGTGCTCGACCGTCTGCGCGCCGCGAGGAAGCTGCCGGAGCAAGCGGATTTCCGCGCGTGGAAGGCGGATTTCCTCAACGGCTATCACTCGGTCGAGCAACAGGAGACCTGGTGGCATCTGCCCGACCGCCGCACCTTGCGTGTGGTGATCAATCCCAATCCGCAGGGCGGCGTGACCTATCTGTTCGACGACGTGAGCGAGCGCTTCGAACTCGCGTCGCAGGTGAACTCGCTGACCCAGGTGCAGGGTGAAACGCTCAACACGCTCAAAGAGGGTGTGGCGGTGTTTGGCTCGGACGGACGCCTCAAGCTGCACAACCGTGCCTTCGCGGAAATGTGGAACTTGGCCCCCGAGATGCTGACGCAGAATCCGCATGTCGAAACGATCATCAGGGCTTGCCGCCTGCTGGCGCCGCAAGAGGAGCCGTGGATCGATATTCGCGGCGCAGTGGTTGGCCTCGCCGACATGCGGATGGGCCTCTCCTGCCGCATCGAGCGGCCTGACGGATCGGCGCTCGACTGCACGGCGCAACCTCTGCCCGATGGCGCGACGCTGTTGAGCTTCACCGACGTCACCGCGAGCGTGAACGTGGAACGCGCGCTCACCGAGCGCAACGAAGCGCTGGAGCGTGCCTCGCGCCTGCGCGACGAGTTCGTGCACCACGTGTCGTACGAGCTGCGCTCGCCGCTTACCAACATCATCGGCTTCACACAGTTGCTTGGCGACGAGACCGTGGGCGCGCTCAACCCCCGCCAGCGCGATTATGCGGATCACATCATGCGCTCCTCGGCTGCGCTGCTTGCGATCCTCAACGACATCCTGGATCTCGCCTCCATCGACACAGGCTCGCTGGAGCTCACGCCGGAGATCGTCGATATCCGCTCCACCATCGAGGCGGCGATGCGCGGGCTCGAGGATCGACTCGCGGAATCATCGCTCAATCTCGTCATCGATACGCCGGGTGACATCGGCACCTTCGTGGCGGATGGCAAGCGCGTGCGGCAGATCCTGTTCAATCTGCTATCGAACGCAGTGGGCTTCTCCTCGCCGGGTCAGACCATCACGGTCTCCGCCCGCAAGCGCGGCAGCGAGGTCATCTTCGAGGTGAAGGACCAGGGCCGTGGCATCCCGCCGGAGGTCAAGGCGCGCATCTTCGAGCGGTTCGAGAGCCACACATTGGGCACCCGCCACCGGGGAGTGGGCCTGGGGTTGTCCATCGTCCGCTCCTTCGTGGAGCTCCATGGCGGGCGGATCGATCTCACCTCCACGCCGGGCCAGGGCACCACGGTGACCTGCATCTTCCCCAATGACCGGCAGGAATCTCCTTCCGATGGCCGATCCGGCCCCTCCGCGCTAACTCCTATGGCTGCCGAGTAGGACCCCTGTGATGGTGAATGGATTGGCTCTTATGTCCGAGCAGGATGTCTCCCAAGTCGCATGGATCGTGACGCTTCCCGATCACGAGGCCACGGAGAATTTCGCGCGCAAGCTCGCGGAGGAATTAAAGCCCGGCGATCTCCTGACCCTCTCAGGGGGGCTCGGCGCCGGCAAGACCACCTTCGCCCGCGCGCTCGTGCGAACGCTTGCGAACGACCCGGAGCTCGAAGTCCCGAGCCCCACCTTCACCCTGATGCAGGTTTATGACGGCCCGCTCTGCCCCATCGTGCACGCGGACTTCTACCGCCTCTCCGGCGGCTATGAGCTGGTGGAGCTGGGCTGGGAGGAGCTGACGGAAAACGCCATCGCGCTCGTCGAGTGGCCAGAGCGGGCCGAGGATGCGCTGAATCCCGAGCACCTCGATATCCACCTCGATATCGGGCCCGGAGGCCGGGGCCGCATCGCCATGCTCACTGGCACCGGCGCCTTCGCCTCGCGCCTGCAGCGCATCAAGGCGTTCCGCAATCTGGTGGATCGCTGCGGCTGGTCGGATGCCGCGCGCCTGCCGATGCCGAGCGACGCCTCCGTCATCCGCTCCTACGAGCGGCTGGTGAAGCCGAACGGCGAAACCGCCCTTTTGATGATCTCGCCGCCGCGGCCCGTCGGCCCGCCCGTACGGCGCGGCAAGCCCTACACGACCATCGCAAAACTCGCCGAAACCGTTCACGCGTTTGTGGCCATGGACAAGGGTCTGCGCGCGTTGGGCTTCAGTGCGCCTTACATCTACGGTGAGGATCTCGATGCGGGTCTCCTGCTGATCGAGGATCTTGGCTCCGAACCAGTGGTCGATGAGAACGGCCCGATCCCCGAGCGTTATGCGGAGGCGACGCGCCTTCTCGTGAAGCTGCACAGCACAGAGCTGCCGCAGGTGCTGCCGGTGTCCAACGGCATCGAGCATGAGATCCCGCCCTATGATCTCGAAGCGCTGCTCATCGAGGTGGAGCTTCTTGCCGATTGGTATGTGCCGCACATCATCGGCACGCAGCTCTCCGGCTCCGCGCGCGCGGAATTCGTCAATCTCTGGACGGAAGCCTTGGGTGAAATTCTCGCAGGCCCCGTCACCTGGATCTTGCGCGATTACCACTCGCCCAACCTCATCTGGATGCCCGAGCGCGAGGGACTGCAGCGCGTGGGCCTCATCGACTTCCAGGACGCGGTGCTGGGCTCGCCGGCCTATGATGTCGCCTCTCTCCTGCAGGATGCGCGCATAACCGTGCCGGCGGATCTGGAGCTGAAGCTCATCGGCCTTTATGCCCGCGAGCGCAAAGCGGCCGATCCCGATTTCGACGTCTCGGGCTTTGCCCGCGCCTACGCGATCATGGCGACGCAGCGCGCCACGAAGATCCTCGGCATCTTTGCGCGCCTCGACCGGCGCGACGGCAAGCCGCATTATCTGAAGCATCTGCCGCGGATTGAGGCCTATCTCACCCGCAACCTCGCGCATCCGGCCTTGGGCAGGCTCAAGGTCTGGTATGAGACTTATCTGCCGCGCCTCATTCCGCTCGAGGATGAGACGCCCCCTTCTTGAGCGATTTTCAGTGCACCAGTTTTTCAGAGCACCTTGCGCCATCACCCCGAGCCTCATCCTGAGGAGGATTGCGCCAGCAATCCGTCTCGAAGGACGAGGCGTTTCCAGTACTCTCTGGATCCTCCTTCGAGACGCCGCTTCGCGGCTCCTCAGATGAGGGAGGTGCTGTAATGAGCACTCTTCCAAACAAGCCCCACACCGCCATCGTCCTTGCTGCGGGCCTCGGCAAGCGCATGCTCCCGATCACGGCGACCATGCCCAAGCCCCTCGTGAAGGTGGCGGGGCAAAGCCTGATCGATTTCGCCCTCGACAAGCTGCATGAAGCCGGCATCGGGAAGGTGATCGTGAACGTGCACCACTTCGCAGACATGCTGGAAGGCCATCTGCGCACCCGCACTTTTCCGCAGATCGTGATTTCTGACGAGCGGCCTCAGCTTCTCGAAACCGGCGGCGGCGTGAAGAAGGCGCTGCCGCTGTTGGGAAACGATCCCTTCATCACCTTCAATTCCGATTCCATGTGGATCGAGGGCGAGGAGCCGAATCTGAAGCGCCTCGTGGCGGCCTGGGATGCTGAGCGCATGGACATCCTGATGCTTGTCGCCCCGTTATCCACAAGTGTTGGCTATGAGGGGCGCGGCGACTTTCACTGCGATGCGGATGGCCGCCTGCACCGTCGTGGAGACGACCCCAGTGCGGATTTCGTCTACGCAGGTGTGGCCGTCGTGAAGCCGGAACTGGTTGTCGGAACGCCCGAGGGAGCCTTCTCGGCCAACGCTTTCTACGACCGCGCCATCGCGAAAGGACGCCTCTACGGCTTGCCTCTGACGGGGCAATGGCTGCATGTTGGAGAGCCTCACACGATCGATGAGGCAGAAAAGTGCCTTGCCGCCAGCAAGCGATGAGGTTTTGTCTTGTCGAGCATGATCCGGAAAAGTGGGAACGGGTTTTCCAACAAGATCATGCATGATCTTAAAGATGCGCCGCGCGTCTTTTCGATTCCTCCGGGTTGCGCCTTCCTGCCGACCCTGGTGGACGCGCTGCTCGAAGGCCAGCTCGTCGGCCCGCTCTCCGATGATCCCGCAGCACTCGCCGACGTCACCATCTACGTTCCGACCCGCCGTGCCACCCGCGCGCTGATCGCGCTGCTGGCTGAGCGCGGCGCAGGCCGCGCGCAACTTTTGCCGCGCATCGTGCCCTTGGGCGAAACGGACGAAGCCGAATTCGAGCTGACGGGGCTGGAAGGCACGCCCTTTGCAGAAGCCGCCAGCCTGAAGCCACCCATTCCACCGCTGGAGCGTCGCCTCATTCTCACGCGCCTCGTGCAGCGCTGGTCGGCCGAAGTGGATCGCGCGCTGCTGCAGCTCGGCCCCGAAGTGCCCTTCATGGTGCCTGCTTCGCCTGCCGATGCCGTAAACCTCGCAGGTGATCTCGAAACACTGATGGATGCCTTCACGACGGAGGGCATCGACTGGCATGCCCTCGAACTCGCGGTTGATTCCGACTACTCGAAGTATTTCGAGATTACGCGCCACTTCGTGCAGATCGCGAGCGAGAACTGGCCGAAGATCCTGGCTGAGCGCCAAGCGAGCGACCCGGCTCAAAGACGCACCGCCCTGATCGAGGCGGAAGCGCGCCGCCTCACCCGCGAACGGCCAGAGAACCCCATCATCGTCGCAGGCTCCACCGGCTCCGTGCCTGCGACCGCGCATCTGATGGCGACCATCGCGCGCCTGCCGCGCGGCGCCATCGTGCTGCCTGGCCTCGACACGGATCTCGATGACGAGAGCTGGTCCGCCATCGGCGGCGTTGGCGACGACGAGACCGATCCGGTTCACGGCCACCCGCAGGCTTCGCTCCGCCGCCTGATGGACAGGCACCTGCGCCTCCCGCGCTCCGCCGTCACCATCCTCGGTGAGCTGCCGGACCAGGCGCGTGCGCGCAACCGGCTTCTCTCGGAGACGCTTCGCCCCGCAGACACCACGGATCGCTGGGCGCTCATCACGCCCGACGAGCGTTTGGCGATGAGCCGCACCGGCTGCGAGGGGCTCACCATCATCGAGGCCATGGACGAGCGCGAGGAGGCGTTTGCCATCGCGATCGCCCTGCGCGAAACACTCGTGCATCCCGACAAGACCGCAGCACTCGTCACGCCTGACCGCGCACTGGCCGCACGCGTGACGGCGGAGCTCGCCCGCTGGGGATTGAGCGTGGAGGATTCAGCGGGCATTCCGCTCGCCGATACGCCCGCAGGACGTCTCGCACGCCTGACGGCGGAAGCCGCAGCCGATGATCTGAGCCCCGTGCGAGTGCTCTCGCTGCTCGCGCATCCGCTGGTGCGTCTGGGCTTCCCGCGCGCCATCATCGAACATGCGGCGGGCGTTCTCGAAATCGGCGTGCTGCGCGGCCCCGCGCCCGCACCGGGCATCGAAGGCATGCGCGCAGCCCTCGCAACGCGTCGCACGGAAAAGGACCGTCGCACGCCGCGTCCCCGCGCGCGCCTGACCGGTGCGGATTGGGACCTTGCCGACACGCTGCTGCAGCGTTTGGGTCTTGCCTTCCAGACCTTCACGCCTGCCGTCTATGGCGAGGAGCGCATCGACCTCATGGCCCTGGTGGAACACCACCGGCGCGCTTTCGAGCTGCTCTGCGCGGGGCCTGAGGATGAGGTGGGAGCGGGCGAACCTTCGCTCGAACCGCTTGCCGCCCTCTTCGACGATCTCGAGAACTCGGACATTCGCGAAGAGGAAGGCCATCCGCTCGAGGGTCGCTTCGTCGATTACCCCTCCTTCTTCGCCGCGCTCGCCAAGCAGCGCTCTTTGAGCCCCTCGCCGCGCTCCACGCATCGCCGTATGAAAATCCTTGGCCTCCTCGAAGCACGCCTTCTCTCGGTCGACCGGGTCGTGCTCGGCGGGCTGGATGAAGGCACGTGGCCGCCGCGCACGGTCACGGATGCGTTCCTCAACCGGCCGATGCGTGCCCGCGTCGGCCTGATGCCGCCGGAGCGGCGCATCGGCCAGACGGCGCATGACTTCGTGCAGGCGCTCGGCACCCATGACGTGGTGATCACGCGCGCGCAGAAACGCGACGGCTCGCCCATGGTGCCCTCGCGCTTCCTGCAGCGTCTCAAGGCTTTTACCGGCAAGGAGGTGTGGGAGCGCATGGTGAAGGCGGGCGAGTACTACCGCCGCCTCGCACGCACGCTCGACACGCCGGAACCCGCCCCGCCCTTAGCCCGCCCGCGCCCGAAGCCCGATCCTGCGCTCTTCCCGCGTTCGTTGAGCGTCACGGAAGTCGAGACGCTGGTGCGCGATCCCTATTCCATCTTCGCGCGCCACGTCCTGAAGCTCGATGCGTTGGAAGCGATCGCCATCGCGCCGAGTGCTGCCGATCGCGGCACGATCATTCACGATGTCGTCGGTCAATTCGCCGAGCGGTTCCCGAAGGACCTGCCCGCTCATGCGCAGGAAATTCTGCTGGGCCTCGGCGAGGACGCTTTCACCGAGATCGCGGAGGCCTATCCCGAGCTCTATGCCGAGTGGTGGCCGCGCTTCGAGCGGCTTGCCATCGCGTTCCTGGATTGGGAGCAGCAGCGTCGCCCGGATATTCTGGAAGTTTACGCCGAGCGCTCGGGCCGATTGTCGATTCCGCTCCCTGATGGCTCGATCTTCAATCTTCGCGCCCGCGCGGACCGCATCGAACATCGCCGCGACGGCGGCTTCACCATCATCGATTTCAAGACCGGGCAGCCGCCGGGCGTGCGCGAGGTCTATGCCGGCTTCTCGCCGCAGCTGACGCTCGAAGCCGTGATGCTGATGAAGGGCGCCTTCAAGGGCCTTCCGATGGCAAAGGAAACGCCGGACCTCGTCTACGTTCACACCACCGGCGGGCGCGAGCCGATCAAGCCTCGTCAGATTGAGCCAGGGCGCAACGAGGAGCGCTCCGTTGCCGAGATCGTCGAGGAACATCGCCGCCGCTTCGAGGGCATGATCGCGCGTTTCGTGAAGGGCGAGGCGGCCTATGTCTCGCGGCCCTTCCCGAAATATGCGCGGCGCTTCTCCGAATACGATCATCTGGCGCGCGTGAAGGAATGGTCGCTGGCGAGCGCCGGCGGGGCTGAGGGCGGCGAATGAGCAACGATCTCGTCATTCCCGATTACACCAAGGAAGCGCAGCGCCGCGCGGCGAACCCGCGTGCTTCGGCCTGGGTGTCCGCCAATGCGGGCGCAGGCAAGACGAAGGTGCTCACCGACCGCGTGGTGCGCCTGCTGCTCGCAGGCTCGCTTCCGGGGCGCATCTTATGCCTCACCTTCACCAAGGCCGCCGCTGCCAACATGGCCATCCGCGTGTTCGAGCGGCTGGGACGCTGGGTGACGATGGACGAGGAAAGCCTCGTTGCCGAACTCACGGAACTCGAAGGCCAGAGGCCCACACGCCAACAGGTGAAGCTCGCTCGCACGCTCTTCGCGCGCGCCGTGGAAACGCCGGGTGGCCTGAAGATCGACACGATTCACGCCTTCTGCGAGCGCCTGCTGCATCTCGTGCCCTTCGAGGCCAATGTGCCCGCGCGCTTTGCCGTGCTGGACGAGAGCCAGACCGACGAGATGCTGGCGCAGGCGGTGAAGAACGTGCTGGCGGATGCCTCCAACGGCAATTTCCCTCACCTGAAGGATGCGCTCGACATCATCAGCGTCGATGCGGTGGGCGATGCGCTGACCTCCGCCCTCAACGCGGCGCTCCGCTGCAAGAACTTCCTGCACGATCCCAAAGGCATCGCGCGTCTGCGCCAGGAGCTTGGTCTCAAGCATGATGAGACGCTGATGAGCATCGAGCAGGCGATACTGGAAGGTGGGCTCACGCCGGAAAACTGGCCAGCCATCTCACAGGACCTGATGACGGGTAAAGCCACCGATCAGGAGCGGGCCGAAGCCTTCATCGCTGCCGCCAATGCCGTCGAGCCTGCCGAGAAGCTGAAGCACTACCTCTCGATCTTCCTCAAGGAATCTGACGGCCTGCCGCGCGCGGAATCGCGCCTCGTCACCAAGTCTGTCGATCCCGTCCTGAAGGAGCGGTTGCTCGACGAGCAAAGCCGCATCTGGAATCTCATGGACAAGCGCAAGGCCGCGCGCGCCGTGGAACGCACGCAGGCGCTGTTCCTGCTCGCCGCCGAAATCCATGACCGCGTCGAGCAGACGAAGATGCGGCTCGGCGCGCTCGATTTCCAGGACCTCATCGACAGGACGCTGGCGCTGCTCTCGCGCGGCGACACGGCCTGGGTGCTCTACAAGCTCGATCGCGGCATCGACCATGTGCTGGTCGACGAGGCGCAGGACACGAACCCGGAGCAATGGGAGATCCTGCGTAAGATCACGGAGGATTTCACCGCAGGCCAAGGCGCCGCCGGCATGCGCATCCGCACGCTTTTCGCGGTCGGCGATCCCAAGCAGTCGATCTACGGCTTCCAGGGCGCCGCTCCGCAGGAATTCGAATCCACCCGCCGCGACTGGTCGAAGAAGGTGCGCGAAGCGGATCTCCTGTTCGAGGACGTGTCGCTCACCATGTCCTTCCGCTCAGCGAAAGCCGTGCTGTCGGCGGTCGACGCCACCTTTGCAGTGGAGAAGAACTTCAAGGGCCTCTCCTTCGAGGACAAGGCGGTGGGCACCGTGCACGAAAGCGCCCGTCCGCATGCGCCGGGCCTTGTGGAATTGTGGCCCACCGAAACGCCCGCCGATGAGGAAGAGCCGGAAGCCTGGGTGCTTCCCGTCGACGAGCCCGAGCAGCAATCGCCCCCCGTTGTCCTCGCTCGGCGCGTCGCGCAGGCCGTGAAGTGCTGGACCACCAAGGGCGATGAGAACGGCCGCGTGTGGACGGCGGGCGACGTGCTGGTGCTCGTGCGCAAGCGTGGTGTCGCTTTCGAGGCGGTGATCCGCGCGTTGAAGGAAGCGGGCGTGCCGGTGGCGGGCGCGGACCGGCTCAATATCGGCGAGCACATCGCCGTGCTCGATCTCGTGGCGGCTGGCCGCGCGGCGCTGCTGCCGGATGACGACCTGACGCTCGCCACCGCGTTGAAATCACCGCTCGTCGGCCTCACCGATGACGATCTCATCCGCATCGCCGCCGACCGCGCGGACGACGAGTCGTTGCATGCGGCGTTGCAGCGTCATGCCGAGACAGGTGATGCGAAAGCGAAGCGTGGTTGCGAGGCGCTGCAGGCGTGGCGCGAACTCGCCGCACAGCACGGCCCCTTCGGCTTCTTCGCCACATTGCTCGGACCTCGTGGTGGACGCTCGCAGCTTGTCGCTCGTCTCGGCAGTGAGGCGGGTGACGCCATCGACGCTTTCCTCTGCTTCGCGCATCAATCGGAAATGACGGAGACGCCTTCGCTCACCGTCTTCCTCAACCGCTTCGAATCCGCCTCGCACTCCATCAAGCGCGATCTCGACTCGGTGAACAACGAAGTGCGCGTGATGACGGTGCACGGAGCGAAAGGCTTGGAGGCATCCGTCGTCATTCTCATCGACGGCTGCGAGGTGCTGGGCCGCGATCCGCCGCTGCTGCAACTGCAGACCAGGACGGGTGAGACGATTCCAGTCTGGGCGCCGGGCAAGAGCGGCGATTGCAGCGTGATGGAAGAGGCTCGCGGTCTTCTGCATGCGAAAGGCTACGAGGAGCACAACCGTCTGCTCTACGTCGCGATGACGCGCGCGAAGGACCGGCTGGTGATCGCGCCCTATCTCACAGGCCGCAAGGACTCGCCGCAGGAAGCCTGGTGCGAGATGATCCGTCATGGGCTCGTCGAAAAGGCAGGCGGCCTGGAGCGCAGCGAAGCGCCTTACGGACCCATCGACCTCTGGCGCGAAGGTTCGCCGCTCGCGCGCACGCTCGCCGCCGAATCGGACATCGCGCCGCTCGAACCCTTCGAGGTGCCGGATTGGCTCACCCTTCCCGCAAAGCCAGAGCCTGAGCCCCTGCCCCCGATCCGTCCGTCGAGCGCGCTGGGAGCCGCCGAGCGCATGACGCGGCCGGGCGATGGCCCCTATGCCCCCGAGGCCCGGCTTCGCGGGACCCTGGTCCATGCCTTGCTGGAACGCCTGCCGGCACTCGGCGCCGAGCATCGGGAAACCATGGCGCGCGCCTATGTGCGGGCCCGAGCGCCGCGTCTTCCCGCGGAGGTCCGCGAATCGGTCATCGCCAATGCGCTCGACGTTCTGGAGCATGAGGGTCTGCAGGCCCTGTTCGGGCCGGGCTCCCGGGCCGAGGCTCCGATTGCCGGCAAGGTGCTGACTGTTCGAGGAGAGCTCATGGTCTCCGGTCAGATCGACCGCCTGGCCGTGCTGGAGAACGAGGTCCTGGTGGCGGATTTCAAGACGACCGCACGGGCGCTTAAAGCCGGTCAGCCGCCGCCTCAATCCTACGTGGCCCAGCTTGCCCTTTACCGAACACTTCTCTCCGAGATCTATCCGGACAAGCGTATTCGCACCTTCCTGGTCTGGACCGCGGGGCCGGTCATCCATGAGCTGATGGAACCGGACCTGGAATCGGCTCTTACCCTCATCAAAGCGGCGTGAGGGAAATAGCCCTTGCTTGATTCCCGAAACCGCCGTTCTTACCTTAGCGCATCGTGCGGAAAAGTGGTCCCGGTTTTCCGCCCCGGACGATGCGCTCTGTTCAGGAGAGAGCATCGGATGGGCCCCCAAAAGTGGTTTCCACTTTTGGGTCCGATGCTCTAGCCCTATCGTCGAGCGGCTCGGGTTGAGTCGCTGTATCAAAATTCAAAGGTGATGTGATGGCGACCTTCAAGGTGACCGACGCAAGCTTCGCGCAGGACGTCCTGCAATCCTCCGAGCCCGTCGTGGTCGATTTCTGGGCCGAATGGTGCGGCCCCTGCCGCATGATCGGCCCGGCTTTGGAAGAGATTTCCAACGAGATGGCCGGCAAGGTGAAGATCGCGAAGGTGAATGTGGACGAGAACCCGCAGATCGCGTCGCAGCTCGGCATCCGCTCGATCCCGGCGCTCATGATGTTCAAGGGCGGTCAGGTGGTGGCCCAGAAGATCGGCGCTGCCCCCAAGGGCGACCTCACCAAGTGGATCCAGGCTTCGGCCTGATCGGTCGAAGAGTTCGAGAGACACGGAAGGGGCCTCACGGCCCCTTTTTGCTGTCTCGCTTGATGGATCCTACTCCGCCGTCGTGGGATCGATCACAGTGCGGACCCGCGAGATGCGATCTGCCGGGAAGCCGCCGCGTTTTGCATGCTCGCGAATCATGTCCTCATTCGGCGCGCGGTAGATGCAGTAGATCTTGTCGTCCGTGACGTAGCTGTGGACCCATTGGATCTCGGGCCCGAGATCACGCAGAACCCCGCACGAGGTCTGAGACGCTCCTTTCAGATCTTCAGCGGATGCGTTGCCCACGCCGGGCATGTCTCGTTCGATAACGAACTGCGGCATGATCGTCTCGCCGGGCATGCCGGCGCCTCCCTGATCAGTCCGGATCGTCTCCGGACGCGAAGGAGGTTCTGCCTCAAGGCTCGGATTGGCAAATGCGCAAAGGGACTATCCGGGCTGCAGCGCGTACGAAGATCCGGCCTAGCGCATCGTGCGGAAAACCGGGTCCGCTTTTTAAGCACGATGCGCCGTTTAAAAAGGGAGCATCGAATGATGCCCAAAAGTGGATCCCACTTTTGGGGTTCGATGCTCTAGGCGAGTGCGTCTGGGGCCATGTAGATGATTTCCCAGATGTGCCCGTCGAGGTCACTGAAGCTGCGCCCGAACATGAAGCCGTGATCTTCCGGCTCGCGCACTTCCCTGCCGCCCTGCGCCAAGGCCCTGTCCACGAGCTGATTGACCCGCGCCCTGCTCTCCACGGAAAGAGAAGTGAGCATCTCGGCCATCCTGGAGGCATCGGCAACAGGCTTTCGGGCGAATTCCCGGAACTTCGCCTCGGTCAGCAGCATGGCGAAGATATTGTCCGCGATCACGATGCAGGCGGCGCTCTCATCAGAGAATTCGGGATTGAGGCCAAAGCCCATGGCTTTGAAAAAGCGCACCGACCGCTGAAGATCCTTCACCGGCAGGTTGACGTAGATTTTGGTGGCCATGGCCGCTTTCCTATTCAGGCAGCGTTCCATTGGCTGCCAGCACCTCTCCTGCCAGATAGAGCGAGCCGCAGATCAGGACACGGGGCGGACGATCCCAAACGTAGTTGTGGAGCGAGGCGAGCGCGGATTCGACGCTCGGCGCGACGGAGGTGGTCAGCCCCACGCTTCCCGCAATCGCCGCCACCTCCTCCGCCGGGCGCGCCGCGATCTGGCCCGAGATCGGCACCGCGATCACCTCGCGCGCAAGGCCCGAAAAGTTCTTGAAGAAGGCTCGGGCGTCCTTGGTGCCGAGCATGCCGGTGATCAGCACGAGCGGCGCATCGGAGCGCTCGCTCTGATCGGCCATGGCGGCTGCGAGCACACGGCCACCATCGGGATTGTGCCCGCCATCGAGCCACAACTCGCAGCCTTCGGGCGCGACCTCCGGCAGGCGGCCTTTCGAGAGACGCTGCAAACGTCCGGGCCATTCGGCGCGGGTGAGGCCTGCCTCGAAGGCCGAAGTCTCGAATTTCTCGAACCCTGCTGCACGCAAAGCCGCGATAGCCGTGCCGGCATTCGTGAACTGATGCCGCCCGACGAGCTTGGGGCGCGGCAGATCGAGCAGACCCTTCTCGTCCTGATAGACGAGGCGGCCGCCCTCCTCATGAACGGAGAAATCCTGCTGGCCGACGAGCACAGGCGACGCGCCGATGCGCTCCGCCTCGCTGACAAGGGTCTGATCGGCTTCCACGTAATCCTGCGGCGCGATGATCGCCGGACAGCCGCGCTTGAAGATGCCCGCCTTTTCCCTGGCAATCGCCTGCAAGGTCGTACCGAGATATTCCGCGTGATCGTGACCGATGGGCGTGACGACGGCAGCCGCGGGCTTGTCGATGACATTCGTCGCGTCGAAGCGTCCGCCCAATCCCACTTCGAGCAGCAGAACGTCGGCAGGCTCTTCCGCGAAGATGAGGAGCGCCGCAGCGGTGGTGATCTCGAACACCGTGATCGGTTCGCCCGCATTCACCGCCTCACAGCGGCGGAAGGCCTCGACGAGGCGATCCTCGCTCACATATTGTCCGCCACCACTGAGCCGCCCGAGGCGAATACGCTCATGAAAGCGCACGAGATGGGGCGAGGTATAGACGTGAACGGCAAGGCCCGCGCTTTCCAGGATCGCCCGCATGAAGGCGATGGTGGAGCCCTTGCCGTTGGTGCCCGCCACGTGGATCACAGGCGGCAGACGGCGCTCAGGGTTTCCGAGCTGCTTCAAGAGCCGCTGAATGCGCCCGAGCGACAGATCGATGGTCTTCGGGTGCAGGGCGAGAAAGCGCGCGATCAGCGCATCGGAGGAGTCCAACGCCCTGTCCTCGCTTACTCGGCCGCAGCCGCAACATCGGTCGTGGTCGTGCTTGCCGTCGGAGCAGCCGACGGAGCCTTCATGAACAGACGCGAGAGACGGGCAATCGTCGACTTCAGGTCATGGCGGTGCACCACCATGTCCACCATGCCGTGCTCCTTCAGGTACTCGGAGCGCTGGAAGCCGTCGGGCAGCTTCTCGCGGATGGTCTGCTCGATCACGCGCGGCCCGGCAAAGCCGATCAGCGCGCCGGGCTCGGCGAGATGCACATCGCCCAGCATCGCGTAGGACGCGGTGACGCCGCCGGTGGTCGGGTTCGTCAACACGACGATGTAGGGCAGGCGCGCATCGCGCAGGCGGCGGATCGCCACCGTGGTGCGCGGCATCTGCATGAGGGAGAGAATGCCCTCCTGCATGCGCGCGCCGCCGGAACCGGCGAAGAGCACGTAAGGCGTCTTCTTGTCGAGCGCGGTTTCAGCACCCTTGATGAAGGCCTCGCCCGCCGCCATGCCGAGCGAGCCGCCCATGAAGCCGAAATCCTGCACGGCGATGGTCATCGGCAGCTCCTCGACGCGGCCGAAGCCGACCTTGAAGGCATCCTGCTGGCCGGTCTTGGCGCGGGCATCCTTCAGGCGGTCGATATACTTCTTCTCGTCGCGGAACTTCAGCGGATCGACGGCCACCTCGGGCAGCGCCACATCGAGCCAGGTGCCGCCGTCGAACATGAGGGCTAAGCGCTGCGCGGCGGAAATCCGCATGTGATGGTTGGAGCCGGGGATCACCCACTGGTTCGCCTCCACGTCCTTGTGGAACACGACCTGTCCCGTATCCGGGCACTTGATCCAGAGATTGTCCGGCGTCTCGCGCTTGAAGAGCGTCTTGATCTTCGGACGGACGACTTCGGAAATCCAGTTCATCGTTTACTTCCTTTCAGAGGCGCTTCTCGAGCCCTCATCCTGAGGAGGACCGGCAGGTCCGTCTCGAAGGACGAGGGCGTCTCCAGCGCCCACTGGATCATCCTTCGAGACGCAGACTTCGTCTGCTCCTCAGGATGAGGTCCTTTGCTATTCCTTACGCGGCTGCGCGCTTCGACACCGAACGCACGCCCTCGCTCAATTCCTTCACCAGGGCGGTGACGGCTTCGACCGTGCGCGAGGTGGCACGGTCCTCGGCGTCAAGCGTTCCCCTCAGTACGTCGATGAGGGCCGAGCCCACCACCACGCCGTCGGCGCCCCTGGCCACCGCCGCCGCATGCGCACCACTCTTCACGCCGAAGCCCACCACGACCGGGAGAGGCGTGTGATGCTTGATGCGCTCCACCGCCGAGGCGACCTTGCCGAAATCCGGGGTCGCGGCGCCGGTGATGCCGGTAATGGAAACGTAATAAACGAACCCAGCCGTGTTGGCGAGCACCACCGGAAGGCGCTTGTCGTCCGTGGTCGGAGTCGCAAGGCGAATGAAGGCAAGGCCCGCCTTGAGGGCCGGGAGGCACAGCTCGTCATCCTCCTCCGGCGGAAGATCCACCACGATCAGGCCGTCGACGCCGGCGTCCTTGGCATCGGCGAGGAAGCGGTCCACGCCGTAGACGAAGATCGGGTTGAAATAGCCCATGAGGATCACGGGCGTGTCCTGGTCCTCGGCCCGGAAGCGGCGGATGAGGTCGAGGGTCTTCACCGTGTCCTGACCGACCTTCAGGGCCCTCAGGCCCGCCGCCTGGATCGCCGGGCCGTCGGCCATGGGATCGGTGAAGGGCAGGCCGAACTCCACGATATCCGCGCCGGCCTTCGGCAGGCTCTTGAGGATGGCCAGCGAGGTCTCCGGATCCGGGTCGCCCGCCATCACATAGGTGACGAGAGCGGCGCGGCCTTCCGCACGGCATTGTTCAAAACGGGCTTCGATGCGCTTGGTCATGGGCGGGGTGTTTAGCACGGGAATAAGGGGTGTGGACAGAGATGTTGGAGCCGCCTTGGACGAAAGCGGCTTCGGCAAAGCTCATGCTTTCCTGTCGAACGAAAATGGATCGCGCTTGGCCTGATCCACAGCATCGAGGAAGTCCTGCCACATTGCAGGATCTGACGAAACGGCATCACCCGCCTGGGTGCGGCCAAGCGTTGTCGCGACGTAGAGCCAAAGCGCGTCGTCGGATGTTTTCCCGCCTCGAATCCACCAGGCCTCGATGAACTTATGTAAGGCCTGAAAAGCCTCTCCAACGGTCAGCTGCTCATCGTGACGAGGTGTGAGCATCAAAGCTTGTTGCCCAGATGCTCGGCGATCTGGAACAGGTCCTTGTCGCCGCGGCCGCTGATATTGACCACCATCAGGTGATCCTTCGGCTTCTGCGGCGCCAGCTCCATCACCTTGGCGAGGGCGTGGCTCGGCTCCAGGGCGGGCAGGATGCCTTCGAGACGCGAGCAGAGCTGGAAGGCTTCCAGCGCCTCCTCGTCGGTGGCGGAGATGTATTTCACGCGGCCCATCTCATGGAGCCACGCGTGCTCCGGGCCGATGCCGGGATAGTCGAGACCGGCCGAGATGGAATGGGCATCGCTGATCTGCCCGTCCTGGTTCATGAGCAGATAGGTCCGGTTGCCGTGGAGCACCCCGGGACGGCCGCCCGTGAGCGAAGCCGCGTGCAGCTTGTCGAGGCCGTGGCCTGCCGCCTCGACGCCGTAGATTTCCACGGTCTTGTCGTCGAGGAAGGGGTGGAACAGGCCGATCGCATTCGAGCCGCCGCCGATGCAGGCGACGAGCGAATCCGGCAGGCGGCCCTCCATCTCCATCATCTGCCTGCGGGTCTCTTCGCCGATCACGCACTGGAAGTCGCGCACCATCGCCGGATAGGGATGCGGCCCCGCCACCGTGCCGATGCAGTAGAAGGTGTCGGCGACATTGGTGACCCAGTCGCGCAGGGCCTCGTTCATGGCGTCCTTCAGCGTCTTCGTGCCGGACTGCACGGGCACGACCTTCGCGCCCAGCATGTTCATGCGGAACACGTTCGGCTTCTGCCGCTCCACGTCGACAGCGCCCATGTAGACGATGCATTCGAGGCCGAAGCGCGCGCAGAGGGTCGCGGTCGCCACACCATGCTGGCCGGCGCCGGTTTCGGCGATGATGCGCTTCTTGCCCATGCGGCGGGCGAGAAGGATCTGGCCCAGCACGTTGTTCACCTTGTGCGCGCCGGTGTGGTTCAGCTCTTCGCGCTTGAAGTAGATTTTTGCCCCGCCGAGATGCTCGGTCATGCGCTCCGCGAAATAGAGCGGGCTCGGGCGGCCGATATAGTGCTTCGAGAAATACTCCATGTCGACATGGAACGCCGGGTCGGCCTTGGCCTCGTTATAGGCCTTCTCCAGCTCCAGGATGTTCGGCATCAGGGTTTCGGCGACGAAGCGCCCGCCGAACTGGCCGAAATGCCCGCGCTCGTCGGGACCGGTGCGGAAGGAGTTGGGTTGAGCTTGAGCTGACACGGGCCTGTCCTGCCTTAACGGTTGAGCATTTCCCGGAACAATGGATGCCGGTTTCCTGACAAGGAAATGCGTTCTTCCTCTAGAGCATCGGACCCAAAAGTGGAATGCACTTTCGGGATCCAATCCGATGCTCTCTTTTTTAGGCGGCGCATCGTTGGGTGCGGAACCGGAGGTCCGCACGAGGCGCTAGTGCTGGGCAGCGAATGCTGTCCGGGCTGCTTTGATGAAGGCTTCGATCCTGGCCGGGTCCTTCAGGCCCGGTCCGCTTTCCACCCCCGACGAGACATCGACGGCTTTCGGCTTCGTCAGCCTGATGGCCTCCGCCACGTTGTCGGGGGTGAGACCTCCTGACAACATGATGGGAAGAGCCGGGTCAAGCCCGTTCAAAAGCCTCCAGTCGAAGGAAACGCCGTTGCCGCCGGGCAGGGCTTTCGCCGTCCGGGGCGGCTTGGCATCGAGCAGGATGTGCTCGGCTTGCTTGGCATAGGGGGCAAGCGCCTTCAGATCACTCTTTCTCGCGATGCCGAGGGCCTTCATGACTGGGCGGCGGATCATGGAACGGATCTCGGCGACGCGTTCCGGGCTCTCGTGTCCATGCAACTGGATCAGGTCAGGGTTGATGGCCTCGACGGCCTGCGCGATGTCCTCGTCGCCGGGATCGACCAGCAGCACGACCCGCATGGCGCGGCCCTTCGCCTGCAGCGAGAGGCGATGGCCGAGATCGAGGGTGACATGGCGCGGGCTCTTCGGAAAGCGCACGAATCCCACCATGTCCGCGCCGGCATCCAGCGCAGCAGCCAGGGTTTCGGGGGTCGAGAGCCCGCAGATCTTGATCAGGTTATTCATTGTTTCATTTTACGACGGTTTGGATGCTGAGCGCCACACCAGCATTGCCGCAGCCAGATCCTCCAGTGCCGTGCCCACCGATTTGAAGACGGTGATCGCCCTGTCGCTCCGCTGCGGCGGGTTGCGGCAGAGGTCGAACAGCGTGCCACGCACATGGCGTTCCGAGATAGCGCCCTTCTGGATGGAGACGGCCACGTCCCCGCCCTCGGTCTTGGCGGCATCGGTATCGACGTAAACCTGGCCTCGACGAAGCGCCTCGTCATCCGCCTCGCGCATCTTCAGATTGAAGGCGCCCACGAGATCGAGATGCGCACCCTCCCTGAGCCACGCGCCCTTCACGATGGGTGCGGTGGAAAGCGTGGCGCAGGAGACGAGATCAGCCTCGCGCAAAGCCGCTTCGAGGTCGGTTACGGCCGTAACGGGGAGCCCCTCGGTGCGAAGCTCGGCCGCCATGCTTTCGGCCCTCCCGGGCCGGTGGTTCCATAAGCGAACCTCCCGGATGGGCCTCTGGCTCATATGGGCCCGGATGATGAAGGGTGCAAGCGCACCCGCACCCACCATCACCATGCGGCTCGCGTCAGGACGCGCGAGATGCCGCGCGGCCAGCGCCGAGGCCGCCGCCGTGCGCCAGACGGTCAGCCGGGTTCCGTCGAGCACCGCCACGGGCTGGCCCGTCTCGCCGTCCATGAGCAGATAGGAGCCCATGACGCTTGGCAGGTTCTTCTTGCCGTTCTCCGGGAACACGGAGACCACCTTCACGCCGACGAAGCCGTCTTGCGTGGCGGGGCCGGTCCAAGCCGGCATCAGCAGCAGCGTGCCATGCGCGCCCTTGCGCTCGATCTCATGGTGATGCCGGGCCGGCGTGACCATGTCGCCCCGAAAGGCATCGCTCAGAGCATCGACCAGAGCAGGAAAGGTCAAAACCCGATCGATCTCGGCGGAGGAAATGATGCGCATGGGGAAGGGGGGCGCTTAAAAAGAACCTAGAAGCTCGATGGTCGCGGGGACGGCAGCGTTGCGGGCAAGCCCGCCGCCGCATTCTGGCTGCGCAGGCGCTCGGTCTCGTGGCGCAGCTGGTCCGCCTCGCGGCGATAGCGGCGGCGGGCCTTGCGGTTTCTGCCCTGAGCGAGCCAGCTCGCCGCGCCGCCGATCACGACGCCTACCATGACGGCGGCGAAGATCACGGCGAAGAGCGGAAGCTGCGTGGAGAATTCAGGTGCTTCTTTCGAGAACGGATCCAGCGACAGGGTCACCGGAGCGCGGTTTGCGACCGCCAGCAAAATCACCAGGATCGCGATCGGCAGGAGAATCAGCGCCTTCAGGAAGCGAATCACGAGCACCTCTTCAATCGTTATTGAGCAGCCGCCGCCTTCATCACCTTGGATGCCGGAGCATTGAGCCGCTGACGCATTTCCTTGCCTGTCTTGAAGACAGGAACGACCTTTTCGGAAATCGAAACGGATTCCCCCGTGCGCGGGTTGCGGCCCGTCCGGGCATCGCGCCTCTTCACGGAGAACGCGCCGAAACCGCGCAGCTCCACCCGGTCACCCCGGGCCAGCGCATCGGCAATGGTGTCGAGGATCGCATTCACGATCTTCTCCACGTCGCGCTGATACAAATGCGGGTTCTGCTCAGCGATTTTGAGCACGAGTTCTGACTTGATCATAGAAAGGCTATATCTTTGATGGTGCTTTATTTTTCGGAAGGTTGCCAGACGACCAGCAGACCGTCAAGCTGGGCCATCCCGGCGTGAACCTCGGTCCGACGCAGGACTTCCGCCACTCTCTCGAATCCTAAGAGGTCGACAGCCGTGGCCGCCATGGCAAAGAGGGAGATATCCCGGTCCGAACGCGGCTTCCAATCCCGAACCGGCAGGTCCTTCGGGATTTTTCTTTCCTGCTCGAGCCAGGCAACGGCATCACGCTCGCCGCCGACCTTGTCCACGAGCTTCATGGGCAGGCCCTGACGGCCGTTGAACACTTGGCCGGTGGAGGCCGCGGCAAGCTCGCTCTCGTTCAGGCGGCGACGCTCGCGAACGAGATTCCTGAACCAGTCATAGGTATCGCCCACCACCTGCTGGAGGGCCGCTCGGGCTTCGGGGCTCGTGGGCTTGAAGGGGCTGGGCTCCGCCTTGAGCGGCGAGGACTTCACCTCCTCCACCTTCACGCCGACCGTCTGCATCAGCCCTGAGAGATCGGGATACTGGAACAGCACGCCGATGGAGCCGACGAGCGAGGTTTCGCGGGCGACGATGTAGTCGGAGGCCATGGCCGTGATGTAGCCGCCGGAGGCCGCCGTGCCATCGACGAAGGTCACGACCGGCTTCTTCTCGGAGAGGCGGCGGATATTCCTGTAGAGCTCCTCGGAGCCGGTCGTCGTACCGCCGGGGCTGTTGACGGAGATCACGACGCCGGAGACGAGATGGGAATCCCCGACCCGCTGCATGAGGTCCGCCATGCGCTGCTGATTGCCGGTGATCAGGCCGTCAACGGAGATGCGGGCGATCTGCTGCTGCACGCCGCCATAGCCCATGCGGTCCGCGGCGGCATAGCCGATGGCGGCGACGGCGGCGATCAGCCCGGAGAACCCCGCGATGCGCCAGAAGGACAGCTTGCGGCGCAGACGGCGGCGGTCGGCAATGGCTTCGGCATCGATGGACATCGGTTCGTCTCTAACCCGGTTCACTGATCTAGTGGAGGCAGCACCCTAGTGTGGTTTGCCCTTCCAGGGAATTGCAAACCGCCCTTTTTCTTGCAACCGCATCTTCTGGCGGCGAACCGGGATCCACTTCGCCGGAAAATGCTTGGCTGCGAAGGCAGATAGGGCCGCAAGGGATACGTCCAATAAAAGCCCCTGCCCAAATCATTTGTCCATCTGCCTCTGCTGCTCACCCCCATAAGGTATGTTTTTAGAAGACTATGGCATGAGCGCTTTTGTTGAGAGCATCTCATAAAAGTTAGGAAAGACGTTTTCTTGTATGCTTCCCGTTTCATGATCCCAGAATGCTACGGAGCGGTCGCACTCTCCGCCTCTGACCACAAATCCATAGTAATCGCCTGAAGCATTATCTGCCGCCGGCAGAAAGTTGGAAGGTAGAAGCGAAGCGTGTCGGATTACGTTCCACTGAGTTTCAGTTTTTACCCCGAGAACAAGCATGAAGGCGAAATAACCAGCTCCATAGGAGAGCAGAAAATCCTTGTATTCGCCTGGGAAGCGGACATTCAGAATTGATTCCACCTCATCGATTTCGCTGATGTCCGCTGGTGGATCTCTCTCAAGCTCAAACCAGATTGGATTTTTCCTCTCAGCTTTCAGCACCATTTCATCGAATTCTTTCTTATTCATCTCTTATTGCTTTGAGAATCTGAGGCGGAGAAACACCACCGGTCATGTCGTTTAGATGTTATAGCATCTTACTACTGGCGCGTCTGCAAAACTCTCGACAACAAAAAACCCGCGCGATCGTTCGCGCGGGTACTGAAACAAAAATCCCCGGGCCGGAGCCCGGGGATCCGATCAGGCTCTGAAAGTCAGAGCGAGATTACTTCTTGCCGGCCTTGTTGAGAGCCGCGCCCAGGATGTCGCCGAGCGACGCACCCGAGTCGGTCGAGCCGTACTGAGCCATGGCCTCCTTCTCCTCAGCGACCTCGAGGGCCTTGATGGAGAGGGTGACGCGGCGAGCCTTGCGGTCGAACTGCGTGACGCGGGCGTCGATCTTCTCACCCGGAGCGAAACGCTCGGGACGCTGATCGGCGCGGTCGCGAGCGAGCTCCGAGCGCTTGATGAAGGTGGTGAGGTCGGTATCGACGATCTTCACCTCCAGGCCGCCGTCCTTCACCTCGAGAACCTCGCAGGTGACGACCTGGTTCTTCTTGAACTCGCCAGCCTCGGCGAAGGGATCGCCGGCCAGCTGCTTGATGCCGAGCGAGATGCGCTCCTTCTCGACATCCACGTCGAGAACCTGAGCGCGAACCATGTCGCCCTTCTTGAACTCGTCGATGACCTGCTCGCCCGGACGGTTCCAGTCGAGGTCCGAGAGGTGGACCATGCCGTCGACGTCGTTCTCGAGACCGATGAAGAGACCGAACTCGGTCTTGTTCTTCACCTCGCCCTCGACGACGGAGCCGACAGGGTGCTTCTCGGCGAAGGCCTCCCACGGGTTCTGCAGCGTCTGCTTCAGACCCAGCGAGATGCGGCGCTTCACCTGGTCGACCTCGAGGATCACGACCTCGACCTCCTGAGAGGTGGAGATGATCTTGCCGGGGTGGACGTTCTTCTTCGTCCAGGACATCTCGGAGACGTGGATCAGGCCTTCGATGCCGGGCTCGAGCTCAACGAACGCACCGTAATCGGTGATGTTCGTGACGCGGCCCTTCAGCTTGGCGCCGACCGGGTAGCGGGCGGCGATGCCTTCCCACGGATCGGCCAGCAGCTGCTTGATGCCGAGCGAGATGCGGTGCGTGTCGTGGTTGATCTTGATGATCTTCACCTTCACCGTCTGGCCGATGGTTACGACCTCGGACGGATGGTTCACGCGGCGCCATGCCATGTCGGTGACGTGCAGGAGGCCGTCGATGCCGCCCAGATCAACGAACGCACCGTACTCGGTGATGTTCTTGACCACGCCGTCGATGACCTGACCCTCTTCGAGGTTGGCCACGAGCTCGGAGCGCTGCTCGGCGCGGCTCTCCTCGAGAACCGTGCGGCGCGACACGACGATGTTGCCACGGCGACGGTCCATCTTGAGGATCTGGAACGGCTGAGCCACGCCCATGAGCGGGGTGACGTCGCGGACCGGGCGGATATCGACCTGCGAGCGGGGCAGGAACGCCACGGCGCCGTCGAGGTCGACCGTGTAGCCGCCCTTCACCTGGTTGAAGATGGTGCCGTTGACGCGCTCGCCGGCCTCGAAGGCCTTCTCGAGCTTCACCCACGATTCTTCGCGGCGGGCCTTGTCACGGGAGATGACGGCCTCGCCCAGCGCATTCTCGATGCGCTCGACATAAACCTCGACCTCATCGCCGACCTTGATCTCACGGTCGCGGTTGGGGCCGGTGAATTCCTTCAGAGCGACGCGACCCTCGGTCTTCGCGCCGATATCGATGACCGCGACATCCTTCTCGATGGCGACCACCTTGCCCTTCACCACCGAGCCTTCGTTGATCTCGGACGTGCGGAAGGATTCTTCGAGCAGAGCGGCGAAATCTTCACGGCTCGGCTGCTGGAAAGCTGCAGACATAGGTTCTCCTGAATGGCCCTCGTTCAAGGGGCAACGCCGGCGGCTCGTGTGAACGGGCCGTCTCCCTCCGCCGCTGCCTGAGGACGCCCCTTTAGGGCCATGTCCGAGGCATGCCGCTGATCAAGCGGGCCGGCGTATCACCGGCGGATGGAAACGCATTTATCGTCAAGACCTTAGCGGAACGCCTCAGGGGCGCGCATGACGCACCCATCGATGGCAGCACACCGTCAATGTCTGTCTGATGGGCGTTCCTTTATCGCAAATGGCCTTGGATCACAAGGCTTTCAAGGATTTCAAGATCGTTGCCGTCATTCCGGGGCCGCGCAGCGGAGCCCGGAATCCATAAACACCAACGGTTCAGATTAAGAGACAGCGGTCTTCCTGCGCTTTAACTGCATCAGGTCGCGGTTATGGATCCCCGCCTTCGCGGGGACGACAGGGGAGCGAACTTTCACCATTGCGCCTAAAGCGGAATCTCCGACCGTCTCGCCTGCGTGACGGCCCAGTCGAGGGCCTGTTCGAGCCTGTCGTTACCCCAGAACATCTCGCCGTCCTCGGCAAAGAAGGTGGGCGCGCCGAAGATGCCGCGGGATCGCGCCTCGTCATTCAGGCGGCGCAGGCGGGTCTTGCTGGTATCCGATTGGGCCTCCGCGATGACCTCCTCCGGTCCGAGGCCAAGGCCTGCCAGGATGCCGGAGAGCACCTCCCTGTCGGAGATGTCCCGCCCCTCCCCGAATTCGGCCGTATAGACGGCCTTGGTGAAGGCCGGCGTCCAGCCCCGGTCGAGGCCGGTGAGGGCGATGCGGGCGGCAAGCAGCCCGTTCTGGGGGAAAGGATTGGGCCTGTAGAAGGGAAGGCCGAAGCGCACGGCCTCCCGCTCCATGTCCCGCCACATGTAGCGTCCCTTGGCCGGATAGAGGTTGAAGGGCGAGGTTTCCCACCCCTGCGCCTTGAAGACGGGGCCTAAGAGAAACGGCCGCCAGACGATCTCGACACCCGCCTCCTGCGCCAGCCGCTCGATGCGCATGGCGGCGAGATAGGAATAGGTGGAGGAGAATTCGTACCAGAACTCGAATTGCGGACGACGGAGCATGGGCACCTCTCCTTCCCTTGAGCAAAGAGGAGCTAAGGCATCTATCGGCTCGTGGACAGCATCCCTTTTGGTAGGCAGGAATGCTCCATAAGCATATCGCGCCTAAGCTTTTGCCGTTGCGCTCAAAAGCCTTCCCGGCTAATTCGCGAGCACCCTTATCACTGGAACATCGACCATGGCTGAGAAGCGCGTGAACAAGGTCGTGCTCGCCTATTCCGGCGGCCTCGACACCTCCATCATCCTCAAGTGGCTGCAGACCACCTATGGCTGCGAGGTGGTGACCTTTACGGCCGATCTCGGCCAGGGCGAGGAGCTGGAGCCGGCCCGCAAGAAGGCGGAACTCCTCGGCATCAAGCCGGAGAACATCTTCATCGAGGACCTGCGCGATGAATTCGTGCGCGACTACGTGTTCCCGATGTTCCGCGCCAATGCGCAGTACGAGGGCCTGTATCTGCTCGGCACCTCCATCGCCCGTCCGCTGATCGCCAAGAAGCAGATCGAGATCGCCGAGAAGGTCGGCGCCGATGCGGTGGCCCACGGCGCGACCGGCAAGGGCAACGACCAGGTGCGCTTCGAGCTCGGCTATTATGCCTTGAAGCCCGACGTGACGGTGATCGCCCCCTGGCGCGAGTGGAGCTTACGCTCCCGCGAGCAGCTCATCGCGTTCGCCGAGGCCCACCAGATCCCGATCGCCAAGGACAAGCGCGGCGAGGCTCCGTTCTCGGTCGACGCGAACCTCCTGCACGCCTCCTCCGAGGGCAAGGTGCTGGAAGACCCGGCCGCCGAAGTGCCGGATTACGTCTATTCGCGCACCAACGATCCAGAGACGGCTCCCGACAAGCCGACGATCATCGCCATCGAGTTCCTTAAAGGCGACCCGGTCGCCATCGACGGCCAGAAGATGGGCCCGGCCGATCTGCTGGCGAAGCTCAACGAGCTGGGGCGCCTCAACGGCATCGGCCGCCTCGACCTCGTCGAGAACCGCTTCGTGGGCATGAAGAGCCGCGGCATGTACGAGACGCCCGGCGGCACCATCCTTCACCTCGCCCATCGCGGCATCGAGTCGATCACGCTCGACCGCGGCGCGGCGCACCTGAAGGACGAGCTGATGCCGAAATATGCCGAGCTCATCTACAACGGCTTCTGGTTCTCGCCGGAGCGCGAGATGCTGCAGGCCATGATCGACCGATCCCAAGAATTCGTCACGGGCGAAGTGAAGCTGAAGCTCTACAAGGGCGGCGTCCACCTCATCGGCCGTCAGAGCCCCTACACGCTCTACGACCAGGACCTCGTGACCTTCGAGGAAGGCGCCGTCGCCTACGACCACCGCGACGCCGCGGGCTTCATCAAGCTCAACGCGCTACGCCTTCGCACGCTCGCCCAGCGCAAGAAGAAGCTGGGGCTGTAAGAGCCAAAACCACGCTGCATCATGGCCGGGCTCGTCCCGGCCATTTTCGTTTTCCGCTGATGCATACCGTTGTCATCCCCGCGCAGGCGGGGATCCAGAACCACGACGTGATGACGAAAGGCACAGCGGCACCCGCTCAATTCATTCTGCACCGCTGGCGGTTATGGATTCCCGCCTGCGCGGGAATGACAGTGTTGGGGTTCCTGCGCCTCACTGGTTGAGCGCTATATACAAATCCTCCCACGCGGGATTCATCTGCTCGATCAGCCGGACCTTCCAATCCCGCCGCCACTTCTTCGGCGCTTTCTCCCGCGCAATGGCCTCATCGATGCGCGCATCGCTTTCATACAGACAAGCCGCGTCACATCGTATTGGGCTGTAAAGCCGGGACTCCTCTCCGTCATGGCCGGGACAAGCCCGGCCATCCCCGCCTTTGGGAACCTCGGTGCGAACAAGACGGGGATCCCCGGCACGAGCCGGGGATGACGCGGAGCTGGATTGAGAATGTTCCTCTTTTGTTCTTGACAATTCTCCTAAGCTGGGCCATATCTCTGCGGGTCCGGTTCTTCCGAGGGACGCGCCCGAGGCGTCGGTCGTGGAGAGGGGATGCGGTTCTGATGCGTCCGGGGAGTCGCACCCCCGGACCTCAGGGTCCCGAGCAGGGAGGAAGAGGCGCTGAGCCTGATCGGGCAGGCTGCGTCAACGCTCCCTCAGCCTCGCCAGTGCTGGAGTCAACTCCAGGGCTGCGCTTGCAACAAGCGCCGTGAAGCGTCTCTGAGGGTTCGTCCCTGATGGCGCCGGAGCGTCGAGGCCGGGATCGAAAAGCCGTGCGCGGGATGCGTTGCGCTTCCCGAGCCCGGGCGGCTCTCCCGCCCCGAACATCTTTCGCGCGCTCCGCCGGAGCCTGCGAAGCCGAACGCGTCCCGCGCTTCCCTCGCCGGATGCTCTCCTTGGAGGCGCTCAAGCTCCGAGGACGATGGCGCTTGCCTCCATGCTCTTTGACAACCAAGCCATGCTGTCGCGACCGCCAACCAATCGCTCTGCAGCGGCAACGTATTTTTCCTGATTACGGAACTCACCCCATCGCCCTACCTTGAGTATGGAAACTCCTGGAGGCCTCCATGCCCTGGTCCATTCCCGTCGCGAACATCGCCGGCACCATGGTGCGCATTCATGTGACCTTCCTGCTGTTCCTGGTCTGGATCGGCGCGGGGCAGTGGCGCGCTGGCGGGCAGAAGGCGGCTGTCGAGGGCGTGCTGTTCATCGTGCTGCTCTTTGCCTGCGTGCTGGCCCATGAGTTCGGACACGTCTTCGCAGCCAAACGCTACGGCATCAACACGCCCGAGGTGACGCTCTGGCCCATCGGCGGCGTGGCGAGCCTTGAGCGCATTCCCGACAATCCCCGCGAGGAGCTGGTGGTCGCGATCGCAGGCCCCCTGGTGAACGTGGTGATCGCGGCCGTGATCATTCTCTTTCTCGGGTTCAGCCTCGACACCGCCGCGATGGCGGAGCTCGACAATCCGCGCATCGGTCTCATGATGCGGCTGGCCGCCGCCAACATCTTTCTCGTGGTGTTCAACATGATCCCTGCCTTTCCGATGGATGGCGGGCGCGTGCTGCGCGCGGCCCTTGCCATGCGCATGAACTATGCGGATGCCACGCGCGTCGCGGCGCGGATCGGCCAGGGCGCGGCCTTCCTGTTCGCGTTCCTCGGGCTGTTCTGGAACCCGATGCTGATCATCATCGCCCTCTTCATCTATCTCGCCGCGTCGGCCGAAGCGCAGGACGTGTCCTTCCGGGGCGCAACCCAGGGGCTGCCCGTGCATGCAGGCATGGTGAGCCCGGTCGAGACGCTCTCCACCTCCTCGACGCTGGACGATGCCGTGGACCTGATGCTGCGCACGTCCCAGAAGGAGTTTCCGGTGGTGGACGGCGCAGGGATGCCGCGCGGTCTCCTCACCCGCGACGGCCTGATCGTGGCGCTGCGGCAGGGCGGGCCCATGACGCCGGTGCTGGACGTGATGACCCAGGACCTGCCGACGATCCTGGATTGGCAGCCTTTCGATGCCGCCGTCGCCCTGCTCAACAGGACCAGGGCCCCTGCCCTTCTGGTGTTGAACCGGGACCAGCGGCTCATCGGGCTTCTCACGCCCGAAAACCTCGGCGAGATGATGATGGTGCGCAGCATCCGCCCGGACTGGCGCTTCCGGAGCCGCCGGCCCTACGTCCAGGGCGGGTTTTAGGGTCTGGGGAGCCGCTGCGGCATCGTTCCGCCGCCGTCCGGAACGGAGTTTCGGCTGCGAAACGATGTAGCAGGGGCTTTTTGGCCACCTGGGGCCATTCTGCCAGGCCGCCCTATTGCCGCCGCAGAGTAATCATTATATTGCAGCGCATCAGATTTTCGCCCGGTTCGAGCCAGGGGCGCGGCAACGCTTGCCGCGAGCCGGGCCGTTTTGTTTTGAAAGACCACCCATGAAGCTGCGCAACATCGCCATTATCGCACACGTCGACCATGGCAAGACCACCCTCGTCGACAAGCTGCTCCAGCAGTCTGGTGCCTTCCGCGAGAACCAGCGCGTGGAAGAGCGCGCGATGGACTCCAACGATCTCGAAAAGGAGCGCGGCATCACCATCCTCGCCAAGGCCACCTCGGTGGTCTGGAAGGACACCCGCATCAACATCGTGGATACCCCCGGCCACGCCGATTTCGGCGGCGAGGTGGAGCGTATCCTGAGCATGGTGGACGGCGCGATCGTTCTCGTGGACGCCGCCGAAGGCCCGATGCCGCAGACCAAGTTCGTGGTGTCGAAAGCCCTCAAGATCGGCCTGCGCCCCATCGTGGCCATCAACAAGATCGACCGCCCCGATGCCCGGCATCAGGAAGTCATCAACGAGGTGTTCGACCTCTTCGCGGCGCTCGATGCCACCGACGAGCAGCTCGACTTCCCGATCCTCTACGGATCCGGCCGCAACGGCTGGATGGCGAAGTCCCCGGAGGGCCCGAGCGATGAAGGCCTCGCGCCGCTCTTCGACCTCGTGCTCGAGCACGTGCCCCCGGCCAAGACCGAGGAGGGTCCGTTCCGCATGCTCGGGACGCTGCTCGAATCCAACCCCTTCCTGGGCCGCATCGTCACGGGCCGCATCGCTTCCGGCACCGTGAAGCCGAACCAGTCGATCAAGGTGATCGACCGCGAGGGCAAGCTGGTCGAGGCCGGCCGCGTATCCAAGATCCTGGCCTTCCGCGGCCTGGAGCGCCAGCCCATCGACATCGGCGAGGCCGGCGACATCGTCTCCATCGCGGGCCTGGAAAAGGGCTCCGTGGCCGACACCTTCTGTGCTCCCGAGAACGACATTCCGATCCAGGCCCAGCCCATCGACCCGCCGACCGTGACCATGTCGTTCATCGTGAACGACTCGCCGCTCGCGGGCACCGAAGGCGACAAGGTGACGAGCCGCATGATCCGCGACCGCCTGTTCAAGGAAGCGGAAGGCAACGTGACCCTCAAGATCGAGGAAGCCGCCGACAAGGACTCGTTCTACGTCTCGGGCCGCGGCGAATTGCAGCTCGCGATCCTCATCGAGACCATGCGCCGCGAAGGCTTCGAGCTCGCCGTGTCGCGTCCCCGCGTGGTGTTCGAGAAGGACCAGGCCACCGGCCAGCTTCTCGAGCCCATCGAGGAAGTGGTGATCGACGTGGACGAGGAGTTCTCCGGCGTCGTGGTGCAGAAGATGTCCGAGCGCCGCGCCGAGATGGTCGAGATGCGTCCCTCCGGCGGCAACCGCCAGCGCCTCGTGTTCTACGCTCCGACCCGCGGCCTCATCGGCTATCAGAGCGAATTGCTGACCGACACGCGCGGCACGGCGATCATGAACCGCCTGTTCCACTCGTACGAGCCCTACAAGGGCGAGATCGCCGGTCGCCGCAACGGCGTGCTGATCTCGAACGATTCAGGGGAAGCCGTGGCCTATGCGCTGTGGAACCTGGAAGATCGCGGCCCGATGATGATCGAGCCCGGCTGGAAGGTCTATCAGGGCATGATCGTCGGCGAGCACAACCGCGAGAACGACCTCGAAGTGAACGTGCTGAAGGGCAAGAAGCTCACCAACATCCGCACGACCTCCAAGGACGAAGCGGTGCGCCTCACGCCCCCGATCCGCATGACCCTCGAGCGTTCGCTCGCCTGGATTCAGGACGACGAACTCGTGGAGGTCACGCCGAAGTCGATCCGCATCCGCAAGGCGATCCTCGACCCGAACGACCGCAAGCGCGCCGAGAAGCAGAAGGAAGCGCTGAGCGCGTAAAGGCAGCGCCTTGAGCAAATGTTGAAAGGCCGCCCATTGGGCGGCCTTCTCGTATCCGTTGCTGTGATCCAGGGGCTAAGCAGAACCCGGGGTCTCAAGAGGAGAGTGGCGCTCGATCCTGAAAGCGATCCCGGATCGGCCAAAGCCGTCCGGGATGGCGCCTGTGTTTAACCCTCAGACTTGTCGCCCTGCCCCTTCTTCGCGCCCTCATCCATCGGGTTGGTTGAATCCTCGCCGGAGGCGTTGGGGTTCTCACGACCCTGCGGGGTCAGGCGCGGAGCGCTGATATCGGCTTCGGTCGCCTGGTTGGATTTCTTGTCGGATTGAGCCATCGTTTTCTACCTTGCTGAATTCAGGCCGGACCATTGGTGCCGTCGGTGACGCCGCCACCGGTATCGGAACCTGCATTGCCTTCATCGCCAAGCGAGTGGGAGCCGCTGGGATCGGTGAGGCCCGTTGCCCGCCCGCCGGCATCGGTGCCGCTCGGCGTGCTGCCCTTCGGGCCACCGGGTACGGTACTGGAGCCGGTGCCGGTCGCGTTGGTTTCATCCACCGAGCCGCCGAGATCGAAGCCGGGGCGATCCTGAGATCCTGGCTTTGGATTGCGGGCCGCATCTTCGGGATCGGGCCGCTCGGTCGGGACACGCGGTCCGGAATTCTGGTTCTGCGCCATGATCGGCTCCTGTTACGAACTCGTGGAATCGATGCCTTCGCTATCGCCCGGCTCGGGCAGCGCGCCCGTGCCAGGGGTCGAGTCCGGGTTCGTCAGCGACGGCTTGTCATGCGGACCTGCCGCGGGAGGAAGATTGCCGGGCTTGTTCTGGGGCGAGCCCACACGACCCGCCTGAGGATCCGGCCGCTCGGAATCAACGTAGTTCTTCGGGTCTTCGGTGTGGTTGCCGTAGCCTGCATTGCCCATGGCACTCTCCTGTCAGCCTTGATCCTTGCCGTTGACGGCCGTCGCGCGATCGATGGCCTCCCGCGTCGCATCCTTGTCGTCCGGCGAGAGGGTCGCATCGCTCAGGCGCTTGGTGGCCTCGGGCGTCTCGGCGGCGGTGAGTTCGTCATGGCCGTCCATGCCGGCCTTGCTGGTCTGACCCGTCTGGCCTTGACGGTAATTATGGGCCTCGCCTCCGGGCTCGCTCCACACACGGCGCAATGTGGCGTTGCCCTCGGGCCCGCCCTCCCGGTTCGGATCGATGGGGCTGTCGATGCCGCCGCGCTGCTCGTTGCGGATCTGGTCCGCATCCTGGTCTTTCAATGAGTGAGGCGCCTTGCGCTCCGCCATGATGGACTCCATCAAATTCACTTGGGAACATCGCTTGAATTCATGTGCCTCAAGAGAACCCGACCGAGTCGGGTAAGTTCTGGCCACGCTTGGCAGGTGCCAACAAAAAGGGCGGCCGTGAGAGCCGCCCCTGCAGGATCGAGATGATGAGATCTCAGAGCCCTTCGAACAGAGCCGTCGAAAGGTAGCGCTCGGCGAAGGACGGCGCGACCGTGACGATGCGCTTGCCCTTGAACTCGGGGCGCGCCGCGAGTTCGAGAGCTGCCGCCACATTGGCGCCAGTGGAGATGCCGCCAGGGATACCTTCGAGACGAGCAATTCTGCGCGCGGTTTCGAAGGCCGTCTGATTGCCGATGGTGATCACACCGTCGAGCAGCGAACGATCGAGCACATCCGGCACGAAGCCTGCGCCGATGCCCTGGATCTTGTGCGGACCGGGCTGGCCGCCGGAGAGCACCGGGGAATCCTCCGGCTCGACGGCGAACACCTTCATATTCGGCAGGCGCGGCTTGATGACCTGGGCAACGCCCGTGATGGTGCCGCCGGTGCCGACGCCCGCCACGAAAGCATCGAACTGGCCGTTGGTGTCGTTCCAGATCTCTTCCGCCGTGGTCTTGCGGTGGATCTCAGGGTTCGCCGGGTTCTTGAACTGCTGCGGAATGACCGAGTCCGGAATCTCGTTGAGCAGCTCCTCGGCCCGGGCCACCGCACCCTTCATGCCCTGCGGGCCGGGAGTGAGCACGAGCTCGGCACCCAAGAAGGCCAGCATCTTGCGGCGCTCGATGGACATGGTCTCGGGCATCACGAGGATCAAGCGATAGCCGCGCGCCGCCGCCACGAAAGCAAGCGCGATGCCGGTATTGCCGGAGGTCGGCTCGATCAGGGTCGTGCCGGGCCTGATCTTTCCAGCCGCCTCCATGGCGTCGATCATGCTGACGCCGATACGATCCTTCACGCTGGAGATCGGGTTGAAGAACTCGAGCTTGAGGAGGATTTCCGCATCGATCCCGAGCTCCTTCGGCAGCCGGTTGAGGCGAACGAGGGGGGTGTTGCCGATGGTTTCCGTGATCGAGCCGTAGATGCGGCCCCTGCCGGGCTTGGTGTCGGCGCCTGCGGCATTGAGGGTGTCAGCCATAAGATCCTCCATGAAGACGGCAGGACCTTAGTCCTTTCCGCACCAAGTGTCGATAATTGCATTAATTCACAAATTTATATCGTGAAATCGACAGGAGTGGTCTGCTCCGCAACGGCCTCGGCCTGAGCGCGGTTGCACAGATCCTCCACCGTCACCTTGTCGAGCTCACTGAGAAAGGCCTCCGTGCCCTTTGCAACGAGAGGCGCCACAACCGCTTCGGCCAAGCGCGATTCCGGCAACGGAGAACTGCCTTCATCCTCCTGCGCTGCCATGGCGATACGCACGATATCGCCCGCCGTGATCCGCCGCCGCTCGCGGGCAAGCTCATAGCCGCCGCGCGGACCGCGCACGCCCTTCAGGATGCCCTGGCGCACGAGCGCCTGCAGCACGGGCTCCAGATAGCGCGGAGGCAGATTGTGACGGGCAGCGAGCGCCTTCGCGGCAACCGGCATGGGACGCGCGTGGAGCGCAATGTCGGTGACGGCCGCGATGGCGAGAAGCGAACGACGAGAGAGAAAGTTCATCGCATGCCTTTCAGTTCAATCCCGTCGATCCGAAGCCGCCGCCGGCACGCGGCGTGTGGTTCACGGCAACAACCTCCACCAGTTCGACTGTGGTCACGGGCGCGACGATCATCTGCGCGATGCGCATGCCGCGCGTGATGGTGAAGGACTCAGTGCTCAAGTTGACGAGCAGCACCTGCACTTCGCCGCGATAATCCGCATCGACGGTGCCGGGCGCGTTGAGGACAGTCACGCCATGCTTGAACGCCAAACCGGAGCGAGGTCGCACCTGCGCTTCGAAGCCCTGCTCCAACTGGATGATGAGGCCCGTGGGCACGAGCTTGCGCTCCATGGGTGCGAGCACCACAGGCGCATCCGCCGGATTGGCCGCGATGAGATCCATCCCTGCAGCCCCCGCCGTTTCATAGCGCGGCAGCGGCAGATCCGCGCCATGGGGAAGGCGCTGGACGCGCAACACATGCGTCATGGTTTTGCGCCTCCGATCACTGCACCCACATGCGCGATCAGCCTCTCGGCCACCTCTGTCTTCGAAAGCGTCGGCCAGGTCTCGATGCCCGATTTCGTGACGAGATGCACCGTGTTGCTCTCACCGCCCATCACGCCGGTGGCAGGCGACACGTCATTGGCGACGATGAGATCGCAACCCTTCTTCGCGAGCTTCTGCTTCGCGTGCTCGATCACGTTCTCCGTCTCGGCGGCAAAGCCCACCATGAGCGTGGGACGGTTCTGTGTCAGACGCGAGATCGTGGCGAGGATGTCGGGGTTTTCGGTGAGAGACAGGTTCGGCAAAGCGCCGTCCTTCTTCTTGATCTTCTGCTCGCCCGCGTTGGCGACGCGCCAATCGGCGACGGCGGCGGCGAAAATGCCGATATCGGCAGGCAGTGCTTTCTCGACTGACGCCAGCATCTCGCGCGCGCTTTCGACATGCACGGTGGTGACGCCTTTCGGATCGGGCAGATCGACGGGGCCGGAAATCAGCGTCACGCGGGCGCCTGCTTCGGCGGCCGCTTTCGCGATCGCGTGGCCCTGCCTGCCGGACGAGCGGTTGGCGATGTAACGCACCGGATCGATAGGCTCATGCGTCGGGCCGGAGGTCACGATCACATGTTTACCGGCCAGCAGACCGGAAGGTGCAAGCAGACGCTCAACGCTTGCTACGATCTCCATCGGCTCGGCCATGCGGCCGGGGCCGAACTCGGCTTCGGCCATCGCGCCTTCATTGGGGCCGACGATGTGAACGCCATCGGTTTGCAGCATCTTCAGATTGCGCTGAGTTGCCGGGTGCAGCCACATGCGCACGTTCATCGCGGGCGCGATGAGAATGGGAAGCGTGGTGGCGAGCAATACGGTGGAAGCGAGATCGTCCGCATGGCCGCCCGCCATTTTCGCCATGAGGTTGGCAGTGGCCGGTGCAACGACCACGAGGTCCGCATCGCGCGCCAGCTTGATGTGACCGATATCGGCTTCGTCCTCGCGGTCGAAGAGATCGGTATGCGTGCGCTGCCCCGTAAGGGCGGACGCCGCGAGCGGCGTGATGAATGCTTGAGCGCCACTGGTGAGAACGCAGCGCACCGAGGCGCCGCGCTCTCGCAGGCGTCGGATCAGGTCGAGGGACTTGTAGGCCGCAATCCCGCCGCCGATGATAAGCAGAATGCGTTTGCCGGAAAGCGCTGTCATGCGAAACCTCTGAACAGCATGATCATCAGCGAGGCGGCGATGATCCACAAGGCCGCCACGCCCCAGCGGTTGCCCCGCGCCTCCGCGCGTCCGATGGCGGCGACGCTCTCCTGGTCGAGTGAGACGCCGCGGGCCGTCACCTCTTCCATCTGGTTGAGAACCCGCTCGGCGCGCAACGCCAGGTCCGGCAGATCGCCGATCACGCCGGCGAGCGTCCACAAGCCGCGCCCCGCCTGCTCAACGCGGCCCAACGGTCCAAGGTTGCGCTCGATCCACTCACGCACCACCGGCTCCGACGTGGTCCACATGTCGAGTTTCGGATCGAGGTTGCGCGCCACGCCCTCCACCACGACCATGGTCTTTTGCAGCATCACGAGTTCCGTGCGCGTCGCCATGTCGAAGAGAGCGGTGATCTCGAAGAGCAGCGTGAGGAGCTTCGCCATCGAGATCTCGTCCGCGCGCCGATCATGGATCGGCTCACCGATGGCGCGGATCGCCTGCGCGAAATCCTCCACCGAATGGTGCGGCGGCACATAGCCCGCTTCGAAATGCACCTGCGCCACGCGCAGGTAGTCGCGGCGGATGAAGCCGAGAAGAATCTCGGCGAGGAAGCGGCGCTCCTTTATGCCAAGTCTACCCATGATGCCGAAATCGACGGCGACGAGGCGGCCTTCCGCATCGACGAACAGATTGCCGGGATGCATGTCGGCATGGAAATAGCCGTCACGGATCGCATGGCGCAGGAAGGACTGGATCACCGTGCTGCCCAGAGCCACACGGTCAAAGCCTGCACGCTCGATCGCCTCCAGATCGTTCAAGCGGATGCCATCGATCCAGGTGGTGGTGAGCACGTCCCGCGCCGTCAAATCCCATTCCGGCTTCGGCACGCGAAAATCGAGATCACCCTTGGTGTTCTCGGCGAGTTCCGAGACGGCCGCTGCTTCCAAACGAAGATCCATCTCGACAGCGACGGAGCGCGCGAGTGTCTCCACCACCTCCATCGGCTTCAGGCGCCGCACGTCGGGCACCATGCGCTCGAAGAGGCGGGCTGCCGCGCGCATCGCCTGAAGATCGCGGGCGAAGCCCTCACGCACGCCAGGGCGCACTACCTTCACCGCGACGGTCTCTTCACCCTCCGGCGTGCGGATGCGCGCCTTGTGGACCTGCGCGATGGAGGCCGCAGCCAACGGCTCGCTGAACTCGAGGAAGATATCGTCGATGGGACGGCCCAGAGCCGCCTCGATGGTCGCGATGGCCTGCGCGCGCGGGAACGGAGTCATCCGGTCCTGCAGGCGTTCGAGATCACGCGCGGCTGCGACGCCCACGATGTCGGGACGCGTGGCGAGGAACTGACCGAACTTCACGTAAGAGGGGCCCAGCCGCGTCAGCGCCTTGGACAGGCGCGCCGCGCCGTCTTCCGGCTGCCGCCGTTCGATGACACGCGCCAGCCTTAAGGCTAGGCGCGCGGAAGGCGGCAGGGCGCTCGGATCGAACAGACCCAGAGCGCCTTCGCGGGCGAGGATGAAGCCGGCGCGCAGGTTTCGTGCGAGATGGACGATGCTGCCGATCACGCTCAGATCTTCCAGCCGGAGTGAATGGCAACCACGCCTGCCGTGAGCTGGCGATAGGTGACGCGCTTGAAGCCGGCTTCCTCGATCATGCGCGCGAAGGCGGCAGGCGGCGGAAACTTACGGATCGATTCCACGAGATACTGATAGGACTCGGCATCCCCCGTCACCATCTGGCCCATGCGCGGAATGACGTTGAAGGAATAGGCGTCGTAGATCTTGTCGATGAGCGGCACGTCCACCTTCGAGAATTCGAGGCAGAGGAAGCGCCCACCGGGCTTCAGAACCCGATGCGCCTCGCGCAGCGCCTTGTCGACACGCGGCACGTTCCGGATGCCGAAGGCGATGGTGTAGGCGTCATAGGTGTTGGACTCGAGCGGCAGCTCTTCCGCATTGGCCTCGACGAAATCGATGCGGCCTTCATAACGGTAGCCGGCACGTTCGGCGCCGACTTTCAGCATCTCGCCATTGATGTCGAGCACGGTCACACGGGTCTGCGGCCCGCCTGCATCGAGAATGCGGAAGGCGATATCCCCCGTGCCGCCGGCGACATCGATATGGCGGAAGGGCCGGTCCTTGGGCGGGCGAAGAGTCGAGATGAGATTGTCCTTCCAGAGCCGGTGGAGGCCTGCGGACATGAGGTCGTTCATGAGGTCGTAGCGGCTCGCCACCGAGCGGAAGACCTCATTCACGCGATCCTGCTTCTCGCCCAGGGGTACGGACTGAAACCCGAAATGGGTGGTCTCGTCGGTCATGCTCTATCACCCTCATGTCGCATCTTAACGGCGATCCATAGCGGAAGCGGGACCCGATGGCTATGTAAGGAGCCTCAAGAACCGAAGAGATGGTTGATGCCCGAACTGCCCGAAGTCGAAACCGTGCGCCGGGGCCTGGAGCCCGCCATGGTGGGAGCCCGCTTCACCAGGGTGGTGCAGCGCCGCCCGGACCTGCGCTTTCCGTTCCCTAAAGCGTTCACGGAGCGCCTGGAAGGACAGGAGGTTAGGGCTTTGGGCCGCCGGGCCAAGTATCTCCTGGCCGATCTCTCCTCCGGCGAGGTTCTGATCATGCATCTCGGCATGTCGGGGCGCTTCCTGGTCACGCAAGGCGGTGCCACCCGGATGCCGGGGGAGTTCCACCACGAGCACGGCGGCCTTGGGGCCCATGATCATGTTGTCTTCCAGCTCTCTAACGGGGCGAGCGTGACCTATAACGACGCCCGCCGCTTCGGCTTCATGGATTTGGTGCCCCGTTCCGAGATCGAAACCTGTAAGCATTTCGCCGAGATGGGCATCGAGCCCTTGGGCAACGAACTCTCGGGCGAGACCATCGCCAATCTTTTTGCCGGCAAGCGCACGCCACTCAAAGCCGCCCTCCTCGACCAGCGCCTGATCGCGGGCCTCGGCAACATCTATGTGTGCGAGGCCCTGTTCCGCACCGGCCTCCACCCGGAGGCTCCGGCAGGGTCGCTCGCCACCAAATCAGGAGAGCCGACGGAAAAGGCGCACCAGCTCGCCGAGGTGATCCGCGATGTGCTCTCGGAGGCGGTGGAGGCGGGCGGCTCGACCTTGCGGGATCACGCGCAGGTCGATGGCTCGCTCGGTTATTTCCAGCATTCCTTCCGCGTCTATGACCGGGAGGGGGAACCCTGCGTCACGCCCGAATGCACAGGCACGGTCGAGCGGCTCGTGCAATCCGGTCGCTCCACCTTCTATTGCCCGGTCTGCCAGAAGCGTTCCCGCACTCGATAATCCGATCGGGCGCGAAACAGGATTCCCTCCCGCAAAAAAGCCTGAAAAGGCGTACACTCTTCCAGCTCTGCAGGTTGCGACCTTACCGTCGGTATCTTCTGCATGACAGGCTCGCGACCGCTTGAACTCGAGGTTCAGGAGGGACCGCCATGGCCAAACTCGATGTCTTCTCCCACGTCCAAAGAGACCCGGTGTCGGAGCACCTCGGCATCCGCCGGATCAACATCCACGACCTCATGGACGCCTTGAGGCAGGGTGCCGCGGATTTCTGGGCCGCTCCGACACATATCTTCTTCATCTGCCTGATGTATCCACTCCTCGGCATCTTCTTCGCGGGCCTTGCCTTCGGCTACAACATGCTGCCGCTCCTCTTCCCCCTCATGTCGGGATTTGCCCTGGTGGGACCGCTCGCTGCCGTGGGCCTTTACGAGATCAGCCGCGAGCGTGAACGCGGACAGGAAGTGTCCGTGAGCAGCGTCTCCAACGTCTTCTACTCGCACTCCATCGGCTCCATCGCGGTGCTCGGCGTCCTGCTGATGGTGATCTTCATCGCCTGGCTCCTGACAGCACAGGCGCTCTATCAATCCCTCTTCGGCTGGCGCGCCCCTGAATCCATCGGCGCTTTCCTCAGCGAGGTGTTCACCACCCAGAGGGGCTGGACCCTCATCGTCGTGGGCAATGCGCTCGGCTTTATTTTCAGCGCCGTTGTGTTCTGCCTGAGCGTGATCTCGTTCCCGCTCCTCGTCGATCGGGACGTGGGCGCGATTCCGGCGATCCTCACCTCGTTCCGGGCGGTCGCCGCCAATCCCGGTCCCATGCTGGTCTGGGCTCTGATCGTCGCCGGGGCACTCGTCGTCGGCTTCATCCCGCTCTTCGTCGGCTTGGCCGTGGTGTTGCCGATCTTAGGTCACGCCACCTGGCACCTTTATCGCAAGGTGGTCGAATAAAGCCTCTTCACGCCGCGCCCTGCCAAAAGGTTCAAGGCGCGGCGGACCAGTTTCCGCTTGCCTGATACCCTTGCCCTCGCCTACCGGTGAATCTCCATCGGGGAGGAGATACCGGCATGGCTTATGAGACGATTCTCGTTGAGACGCGCGGCAAGGTGGGGCTCATCACCCTCAACCGGCCCCAGGCGCTGAATGCTCTCAATTCGCAGCTTCTGAACGAGGTGAACCAAGCCCTCGACGCCTTCGAGTCCGACCCGAAGATCGGCTGCATCGTGGTCACCGGCTCCGAGAAGGCTTTCGCCGCCGGCGCCGACATCAAGGAAATGGCGTCGCTCACCTATCCGCAGATCTATCTCGACAACCTTTTCTCCGGCTGGGAGAAGGTGGCGGGACGGCGCAAGCCGATGATCGCGGCGGTCGCAGGCTTTGCGCTGGGCGGCGGCTGCGAGTTCGCCATGATGTGCGATTTCATCATCGCCGCCGACAACGCCAGGTTCGGCCAGCCCGAGATCAAGCTCGGCGTCATGCCCGGCATGGGCGGCACGCAGCGCCTCACCCGCCTCATCGGCAAGGCCAAGGCCATGGAGATGTGCCTCACCGGCCGCATGATGGGCGCGGAAGAGGCCGAGCGCTCCGGCCTCGCTGCCCGCGTGGTGCCGCTGGCCGATCTCATGACGGAGACCATGAAGACGGCGGAGACCATCGCCTCCATGTCGCTGCCGATTGCCATGATGACGAAGGAAACCATCAACCGCGCCGACGAGCTGACCCTTTCCGAGGGCATCCGCTTCGAGCGGCGTGTGTTCCATGCCATGTTCGCCACCGCCGATCAGAAGGAAGGCATGGCCGCCTTCGTGGAGAAGCGCGCTGCCGAGTTCAAAGACCAGTAATCGTGCCAGACATCGGTTTCGACATGATCGCGGCTTTGGCCGCGATCTCTTTTTTCGCAGGCTTCGTGGATTCCATTGCCGGTGGCGGCGGGCTCCTGACAGTTCCCGCCCTCCTGCTCGCGGGCCTGAGTCCGGCCGGTGCCATTGCCACCAATAAGGTGCAGGGCGCTTTTGCGGCCGCTTCCGCCACCTACACCTTCGGACGCCGGGGGATGATCGAGTGGCGCAAGGCCTGGGCCTTCACCGTGGTGGCCTTCATCAGTGGCGTTGCGGGAGCGCTCTGCGTGCGCTTCCTGCCACGCTCCGTGCTGGAGATGCTGATCCCGGTGCTGTTGATCGCCATCGCCTTCTATTTCGCCCTCTCGCGGAAGGTGAAGGACGAGGATGCCCATGCCCGGATGACCGCCCTCGCTTTCGGCTTCACCGCGCCCGTGGCGGTGGGCTTCTATGACGGCATCTTCGGGCCTGGTGCCGGCTCCTTCTATATGCTCGCCTTCGTGACGCTCCTCGGCTACGGGGTGGTACGGGCCACCGCCCATACCAAGCTCCTGAACCTAGCGAGCAATCTTGGCAGCCTCCTTCTCTATGCTGCGACCGGAGCCGTGGTCTGGCCCTTGGGGCTCGTGATGGCCGCAGCCTCCTTCCTCGGGGCCCAGGTGGGCGCGCGCCTTGCCATGCGGCTGGGGTCGAGGCTCATCCGTCCGCTGCTCGTTTTGGTCTCGGCGGCGATGGCCTTGCGGCTGCTCTTCGACCCCGCCAATCCCTGGCGCCAGATGCTGTCGGAGGAGGCTTCGAGAACCCTCTCGGCGCTTTTTTGACGCGCAAAGGCCCGCAGACATTGACGTTCTGAAGGATCACGTCTATAAGCCGCCCCACACGAGCCCGCGCGTCCCGCGGGCTCTTCGGTTTCCATTCAATCAACCGGTCGCTGACGGGGCTCCAAGCCGGGCTTGTCGCGTCGGGCTTTTAAAGAACGAGGATTGGCCATGGCCAACACCGTGTCCGCCAAGAAGATGACCCGCAAGATTGCGAAGCGCACCGCGATCAATAAGTCGCGCCGCAGCCGCATGCGGACCTTCGTGCGCAAGGTCGAGGAGGCGATCGCCTCCGGCAACCAGACCGAGGCTTTCGCCGCGCTCCGCGCCGCCGAGCCGGAGATGATGCGAGCAGCCCAGAAGGGCATCGTGCACAAGAACAGCGCCTCCCGGAAGGTGTCGCGCCTGACGAGCCGCATCAAGGCTCTGAGCGCTTAATAGCCCACGGGCTAAACGAGATCATCAAACCCGGCCTTGCGGCCGGGTTTTTTGTTGTCTTGAAACAGCCGACCCTCACCTGACGCTTCACTTGGGTTGATCCTCCCCCACGCGAGAGAGGTCAGGCTTACCTTCATTCACACAGCTCTCACGAGCCCTCGCCAACCTCCCGTTCCAGAGCGGGGAAGAGGCACGGCTGCAGCCCTCCAAAGTCCTCCCCAACCCCATCCCTGGCCCCTCCAAGCGGAGAAAATCACACTATTTTGGCGGTATTTTTTTGCCGCCTTTTTATCCACACGCGAGCTTGACTTTATGGTCAAAACGCGGGGTGAAAGGAGACGCAACAGAGATTCAATTTGCACATAAAATGCTAAGTTTGTTCAACAGCTTAGCAGGCAAAGGGTCGCGAAGCATCGGAATCACACCTCGACATGCCCCGAATCGATCTTGAATCAAGGTTTCAGGAAGAAGCTTTTTTTAGGCGGCGAGGCAGGGTGGGATGAGACCGCGAATCGGTTGAAGAGTCAGGGCTTTATCGTCGCACCCCAAAAGCTGTGGACGGGCCTGTGGAGCCGTTTTGGGGATCTCGGCAGGGTGCCTGTTGACTCGATCGTGTTGCGCGCCCTCACCCACCCTGTATATGGTCAACTTACTTCAACGGCTTGCCGTTAAGTCATCCACACAAGTCACAAGCTATAGAACGCAACCACGGGGTCAGGGCTTTGTTTCATTCTAACAAGAAGCAAGCGAAAGAACGTCCCTTACCTAGAGGTAAACTCGATAGAGCTTGAGAAAATGGACAAGAGGTGACGCTTTCAGATCGCCTCGACTTAAAAACGGTTTGATAATCTTCAGTACAATTGGGGGCGCCAGTTTTGAACAACCTGTGAAGCGGGTCCGCTTTTCTTGTTCAAAACAGGTCATGCGTGGGGGTTCTAGCCAAGTTCGGCTGGAACCTCGTGGAGGGAATTTGATGTATCGCAGCGAGGACCACCGAACCTTTGCCGCTGCCAATGAGAGCGGCATGGACTCTTCCGGCGAGCAAACGGCAGCAGATGTCTGGGCGCGGGTGAAGCGCCGCCTGCGCGCCGAACTGGGCGAGGATATCTTTGCCAGCTGGTTCGGCCGGCTGGAGTTGGATTCGGTGGTGGAGGGCTGCGCCTATCTGACGGTGCCCACCCGTTTCCTGAAAAGCTGGATCGAGTCGCACTACGCAGACCGTGTCCTGTCGGTTTATCGCTCCGAGACCAATGACGTGGAGCGTGTGGTGATCGGTGTGCGTAACACCCTTGGTCGCGACGCTGCCCCCCAGCGCCGCCCCAACGAGGCTCCGCGCCCGAGCACGGCCGCTCCCGTGCCAACCGCTGCCCAAACCAGTGAGCCGAAGGCGCCCTCGCTCACGATTCCGCAGGAAGAGCGGGGTGAAAACTCCGATCTCGGCGGTGCGCCGCTCGACCCGCGCCTGACCTTCGAAAGCTTCATCGTTGGCCGCTCCAATGCGCTGGCGCATGCTGCCGCGGACCGTGTGGCTCATGCGCCGAACGGTCAGGTAATCTACAACCCGCTTTATCTGCATGCGGGCGTGGGCCTTGGCAAAACCCATCTGCTTCACGCCATCGGCCATGAGATGCGTGCGCAAGGCCGCCGCGTCATCTATCTCACCGCCGACCGCTTCATGTACGGCTTCGTCGCGTCGCTCAAAGCCCAGACGTCGCTCGCCTTCAAGGAGCGGCTGCGCGGCATCGATCTCCTCATCATTGACGACGTGCAGTTCATCCAGGGTAAGCAGATCCAGCAGGAATTCGGTCATACGCTCAACGCCCTCATCGATGCGGGCCGCCAGATCGTGATCGCTGCCGACCGTCCACCGGCGGATCTCGAAAATCTCGACGAGCGCGTGCGCTCGCGCCTCGCAGGTGGTCTCGTGGTCGAAGTCACGGCGCTCGATGAAGCGCTGCGCACCTCGATCCTGTCCACCCGCATTGAGGCGCTCAAAACCATTCACCCGACCTTCGAGGTCGGCCCCAACGTCATCTCCTATGTCGCTCGCTCCATCACGGCGAACGGCCGCGATCTCGAAGGCGCGGTCAACCGCCTGCTGGCGCACGCCACGCTCACCGGCTCCGCCATCACGCTCGAGACCGCCGAGACCGCGATCCGCGACCTCGTGCGCAACCGCGAGCCCAAGCGCGTGAAGATCGAGGACATCCAGAAGCTGGTGGCCTCGCGCTACAACGTCTCCCGCTCGGATATCCTCTCCGAGCGCCGCACCGCCGCTGTGGTGCGTCCGCGTCAGATCGCCATGTATCTGTCCAAGGTGCTGACGTTGCGCTCCCTGCCGGAGATCGGCCGCCGCTTCGGCGGGCGCGATCACACCACCGTGCTCCATGCGGTGCGCAAGATCGAGAAGGCTCTGGGCGAGGATCACGCGCTTTCCGATGAGGTCGAACTCCTCAAGCGGATGCTGCAGGAATAATCCGTTAGCGAAAACCGCTTGAGGGCGCATTCGAGGCTGCCTGAGGCATGGCTTGCTTTCTCGGGCAACAACAGCCAATCTTGCCGCCTCGCTTGCTGCCTTACGGGCAGGCCAAGAAATTTGCCGACAATAGGTGCCGGTTATGAGAGTTACTGTTGAGCGCGCCGCTCTTCTGAAGGCGTTGGGGCATGTGCATCGCGTCGTCGAGCGCCGCAACACCATTCCGATCCTGTCGAACGTGCTGCTGCGCGCGGAAGACGGAACCCTGCGCCTGCGCGCGACCGACCTCGACATCGAGGTGACGGAGACGATCCCCGCCGACATCACGGAGGCAGGCTCCACCACGGTTCCGGCCTACATGATCTACGACATCGTGCGTAAGCTGCCTGAGGGCGCGCAGGTATCGCTGGAGATGACGGCCGATATGGGCCAGGTGCAGATCCGCTCGGGCCGCTCGCGCTTCATGCTGCAGGCCCTGCCGGAGAGCGACTTCCCGGATCTCGCCGCCGGCGACCTGCCGCACCGCTTCATACTGGCTGCCGCCGATCTCAAGCGCCTGATCGAGAAGACGCAGTTCGCGATCTCGACCGAAGAGACGCGCTACTATCTCAACGGCATCTATCTCCACACGCTTGATGTGGGCGGCTCGCTCATGATGCGTGCGGTTGCGACCGACGGTCACCGCCTCGCCCGCGTGGAGCTTCCCGCTCCCACCGGCTCGGAAGGCATGCCCGGCGTGATCGTTCCGCGTAAAGCGGTGGCCGAGATCGTGAAGCTCGTCGAGGACGGCTCCGAGAACGTCACCATCGAGCTGTCCTCGGCCAAGGTGCGCCTGACGTTCGATGGCGTGGTGCTGACCTCGAAGCTCATCGACGGCACCTTCCCGGATTATCAGCGCGTCATTCCTGCCGGCAACGACAAGATCCTCGTGGTCGAGCGCGGCGATTTCGCCAAGGCCGTGGACCGCGTTTCCACCATCTCCTCCGAGCGTGGCCGCGCGGTGAAGCTTGCGCTTGCCGATGGCCGCCTGACGCTCACCGTCAACAACCCGGATTCGGGCAGCGCGACGGAAGAGATCGAGGTCGATTACGATGCGACTCCGATCGATATCGGCTTCAATGCCCGGTATCTGCTCGACATCACGGCCCAGCTCGACGGCGATACGGCCCTGTTCAAGCTCGCCGATCCCGGCTCGCCCACCGTCATCCAAGACCGCGAAGGCGCAACGGCGCTCTACGTCCTGATGCCGATGCGCGTGTAAGCGCTTCTGGCAAACATCATCCTGGACGGCATCAGCCGTCCGGGATCGTTTCAGGATTAAGCTCCTTGTCATCACCGGTCTCGCGCCGGTGATCGTCGTTTTACCCCCACTCCGCCCTCATCCTGAGGAGCAGCCGTAAGGCTGCGTCTCGAAGGAGCGTCCAATGTTCTCTGGATCCTTCTTCGAGACGGCGCTGCGCGCCTCCTCAGGATGAGGGGAGTGGGTCTGGAAACGGGCGCAAAGCTTGTTCGCGACAATCGAAACCGCGGTTTGGCCGTGCCGACGCTTGATCTTTCGCGCCCGCTCCTGAATGAAGGGAGCGCATGTCCTCCACTCCCGTCCCCGCGTCCCGAATCGTCCGTCTGATCCTCCAGGATTTTCGTACCTATGCGAGCCTGGACCTCTCCGTGTCGCGCCAGCTCGTCGCGCTCGTCGGCGAGAACGGCGCGGGGAAGACCAATGTGCTGGAGGCGATCTCCCTGTTCATGCCGGGACGTGGCTTGCGCCGCGCGGAACTCGGCGACATGGCGCGCCAGGGCGGCCCCGGCTCATTCGCCGTTTCACTCACCCTCGACGCACCCTACGGCGAGCATCGCCTCGGCACCGGGCTTGAACCGCAGGGCGAAAACGGCCGATCCTCGCGCATATGCCGCATCGATGGCACGACCGCATCCTCACCCACGGCTTTCGCGGAATTCCTCCGTGTGGTCTGGCTCACGCCTGATCTCGATGTGCTGTTTCGCGGACCCGCCGGCGACCGCCGCCGTTTTCTCGACCGCCTGGTGCTCGCGGTGGATGCCGAGCATGGTGCGCGGGTGAATGCGCTGGAGCGTGCGTTGCGCTCCCGCAATCGCGTGCTCGAGGAAAATCCCGACGACCGCCTCTGGCTCGATGCGCTGGAGCGCGAGGTGGCGGAGCTTGCCATCGCGGTTGCCGCCGCGCGCCGCGAGACGGTGGAGCGGCTGGCCGCGCTCATTCTCGAAACGCGCGAGGAGGATTCCCCCTTCCCCTTCGCCACGATGGGACTTGAAGGCGAGATCGATACGCTCGTGGCCACGCTTCCCGCCGTCGATGCGGAGGATCGCTACCGCGCCACCTTACGCGACTATCGTGCACGCGACCGCGCGGCCGGGCGCACCCTCGTCGGCCCGCAGGCCTCTGATCTTCTCGTGCGGCACGGACCGAAGGACATTCCCGCCAATACCGCCTCCACCGGCGAGCAGAAGGCGCTGCTTATCGGCCTCGTTCTCGCCCATGCACGGCTTGTTGCCAGCATGAGCGGCATCGCACCCTTCGTGCTGCTCGACGAGGTCGCCGCCCATCTCGACCCCCGCCGCCGCGCGGGTCTTTTTGCGGCACTGGAATCCCTCGGCGGTCAGGTCTGGATGACGGGCGCAGACCCGAGCCTTTTTACAGAGCTGGACGGACGAGCGGATCTGTTGCAAGTTGCGCCAGGCAATATCGTTCCTTTTCAGGATCATCCATGAAGATGTCAGATATCCCCTTCGGCACGACTGATTGGTCGACCATAGAGCCCACCTTTCATCCGGGTGAGGCAGGGCATGCAACGTGGCGTACACGGCAGTTCAACGACATTCGTGTGCGCATGGTGGAATATTCGCCGAATTATCTGGCTGATCACTGGTGCAGCAAGGGTCATATTCTGTTCGTCCTCGAAGGTGAACTTGTGACTGAGCTTGAGGACGGCCGGGTGTTTACACTCACGGCAGGCCAAAGTTATCAGGTCGCCGATCAGGCAGAGCCTCATCGGTCAAAATCACCGAATGGTGCGAAGCTTTTCATCGTCGATTAGACTAATTCAGCGAAAGATTCGGGTGAAAGACCTATGGAACCCGCAGGCCTCATCCTGTTCTCGTCCGCCCTCTTCATCGCCGCCGCCTCTCCGGGGCCGGGGATTGCCGCCATCGTGGCGCGGGTGCTGGGGCGGGGGCCGAAGGGAGCGGTGGCGCTCAGCGCCGGAATCGTTCTGGGCGATCTGGTGTGGCTCACCTTCGCGGTGTTGGGGCTCGCTGCCTTGGCCCAGACCTTCCATGGGGTCTTCCTGGCCGTCAAATACGCGGGCGCGGCCTATCTGCTCTATCTCGCCTACAAGCTCTGGACGGCGCCAGCCACGGCACGGGACGTGATCGCAGAGGGGAAAGCCGAGCGTCCGGCGAAGCTCCTGCTGGGCGGGCTGGCGCTGACGCTGGGCAATCCCAAGGCGATCGTGTTCTACCTCGCGCTCCTGCCCACCTTCCTCGATCTGACGCGGATCACGGTGCTGGGCTACCTGGAGCTGGCTTTGGCAACCATGGCCGTGCTGTCGGTGGTGTTCGGCGGCTATATCGTGCTCGCCGCCCGGGCCCGTCGGCTCTTCACCAAGCCCGGCGCCATCCGCATTCTCAACCGGGTGACGGGCACGGTGATGGCGGGAGCTGCGGCAGCCGTGGCGGCGCGCTGAGGCCTTTTCCGAGCCTGAGGCAAAGAACCGCCCCTGAGAGGCCCTAAAACGGCACTTTTCCGTGGATTTTTCCGCCCCATTCCACGCGCGTACACGCGCGCGGGGGTGAAATTTCAACCAATCGTCACTAAATATCTGATCTGACGAATCAAAACCCTGGCGCGCCCTCATCCTTTCCGCTGCGCCTCGAAGGATCCCAAATGGCCGAACCTGCTATCAACGTGAATGCCGACGCCTATGGCGCGGAATCGATCAAGGTGCTCAAAGGCCTTGATGCGGTGCGCAAGCGGCCGGGCATGTATATCGGCGATACCGATGACGGCTCTGGCCTCCACCACATGGTCTATGAGGTGGTGGACAACGCCATCGACGAGGCGCTGGCCGGTCACGCAACGGAAGTCACGGTCACGCTCAACGCCGATGGCTCGGTGACCGTCACCGACAACGGCCGCGGCATCCCGACCGACATCCACCAGGGCGAAGGCGTCTCGGCGGCCGAGGTCATCATGACCCAGCTGCACGCGGGCGGTAAGTTCGACCAGAACTCCTACAAGGTCTCGGGCGGTCTGCACGGCGTGGGCGTATCCGTGGTGAACGCACTCTCGACTTGGCTGCGCCTCCGCATCTACCGCAACGGCAAGGAACACTTCATGGAGTTCCGCAACGGCGATGCCGTGGCTCCGCTCGCGGTTGTGGGCGACGCGCCGGAAAAGCGCGGCACGGAAGTGACCTTCCTGCCCTCCCCTGAAACCTTCACCATGGTGGAGTTTGATTACAGCACCCTCGAGCATCGCCTGCGCGAGTTGGCGTTCCTGAACTCGGGCGTGCGCATCATCCTCACCGACAAGCGCCATGCTGAGCACAAGCGCGAAGAGCTGATGTACGAGGGCGGCGTGGAAGCCTTCGTGCGCTATCTCGACCGCACCAAGAACGCGCTGATCCAGGCACCCATCGTGATCCGCTCCGAGAAGGACGGCATCGGCGTGGAAGTGGCGCTCTGGTGGAACGACTCGTATCACGAGAACGTGCTCTGCTTCACCAACAACATCCCGCAGCGGGATGGCGGCACGCACCTCGCGGGCTTCCGCGCAGCGCTCACCCGTCAGGTGAACGGCTATGCCGAGTCTTCTGGCATGACGAAGAAGGAAAAGGTTTCCCTCACGGGTGATGATTGCCGCGAGGGCCTGACCGCCATCGTCTCCGTGAAGGTGCCGGATCCGAAGTTCTCCTCGCAGACCAAGGACAAGCTTGTCTCCTCCGAGGTGCGCCCCGTGGTCGAGAACGTAGTCAACGAGTCGCTCAACAACTGGCTCGAAGAGCATCCGGCTGAGGCCAAGACGCTCGTCGGCAAGGTGGTGGAAGCAGCTGCCGCGCGTGAGGCCGCCCGCAAGGCACGCGAGCTCACGCGTCGCAAGGGCGCGCTCGACGTGGCGTCGCTCCCCGGCAAGCTCGCCGACTGTCAGGAGCGCGATCCGTCGAAATGCGAACTCATCCTCGTGGAGGGTGACTCGGCCGGCGGTTCCGCCAAGCAGGGCCGCGACCGCGCCTTCCAGGCAGTGCTGCCGCTGCGCGGCAAGATCCTCAACGTCGAGCGCGCGCGCTTCGACAAGATGCTGTCCAGCCAAGAGATCGGCACGCTGATCACCGCGCTCGGCACGGGCATCGGCCGCGAGGAGTTCAACATTGAGAAGCTGCGTTATCACCGCATCATCATCATGACGGACGCGGACGTGGACGGCTCGCATATTCGCACGCTCCTGCTCACGTTCTTCTTCCGTCAGATGCCGGAGCTGATCGAGCGCGGGCACCTCTACATCGCTCAGCCGCCGCTCTACAAAGCGACCCGCGGCAAGTCTTCGATCTATCTCAAGGACGAGCGTGCGCTGGAAGACTTCCTCATCGATGCGGGCATCGAGGGCGCATCGTTGCGCCTCGAGTCCGACGTTGAGTTCCAGGGCGATCAGCTCAAAGGCCTGATCGACGAGGCCCGTCTCGTGCGCCAGGTGCTGAGCAACCTGCATACGCGCTACAACCGCAAGGCTGTGGAGCAGGCCGCCATTGCTGGCGCGCTGCGCCCCGACGTGGTGGAGGATCCGCAGCGCGGCCCCGCTGCTGCCGCGTACATCGCGCAGCGTCTCGATGCGATTTCGGAAGAGCTCGAGCGCGGCTGGACCGGCGAGGTCAGGGATGGCGGCTATGTCTTCTCGCGCACGGTGCGTGGCGTGACGCAGAGCGCCACCCTCGATCAGGCGCTGATCGCAAGCCAGGAGGCCAAGAAGCTCGATGAGCGCGCCGCTTCCCTGCAGGACGTTTATGCCAAGCCGGCGATGCTCGTGCGCAAGAACGACGAGATGCAGATCGACGGCCCGCTTTCGCTGTTCGACGCCGTGATCGCTTCCGGCCGCAAGGGCCTGCAGCTGCAACGCTACAAAGGCCTTGGCGAAATGACGGCGCAGCAGCTCTGGGAAACCACGCTGGATCGTGAGATCCGCTCGCTCCTGCAGGTGAAGGTGAAGGACACCACCGACGCCGACGATCTGTTCGTGAAGCTCATGGGCGACGTGGTGGAACCCCGCCGCGAGTTCATCCAGGAGAACGCGCTCTCGGTCGCGAACCTCGACGTGTAAGGCTTCAGACGCAGCTTCAAACGACAGAAACCCCGCTCGAAAGAGCGGGGTTTTCATGTCCGGTATCGACTTCAAGCCGCGCGCGGAAGTTCTCTCTGGCTGCGCTCTTGACCCTTTAAGTTGATGATCTCGTTCTGTCGGCGGTCCATGGGGCCGCGACGCAAAGCGACGAGGAACTTGCGTACTTCCTCGGCCAGGTGCTCGCCCTGAACGGCGACCTCTCGCGACGTGTCGAGCACTGAACCTGCCAGATGCTTTGTTTCGGCCGTGTTCTGGCTCACGCTCTGGATGTTGTCCGTCACGCCCTGCGTTCCCACCGAGGTCTGTTCGACGCTGCGCGCGATCTCTGCGGTGGCAGCGGTTTGGCCTGAAATGCTCTGGGCGATACGCGAGGTGGCATGATCGATATCCGTCACGATCGTCGAGATCTCGGCCACCGCGGAAACGGCTGCCGTGGAGGCGGAGCGCAATTCCGAAATCTCGTTGGCGATCTCTTCCGTTGCTTTTGCCGTCTGGGTGGCGAGTGCCTTGACCTCCTGCGCCACCACGGCAAATCCGCGGCCGGCTTCGCCCGCGCGGGCAGCCTCAATCGTGGCATTGAGGGCGAGAAGGTTGGTCTGCTCGGCAATGCTGGTGATCAGGCCCACCACGGTGCTGATCCGCTCGACCGCGTTGTTCAGTCCGTTGACGATAGCACCCGTGGATTGTGCTTCCTGCGCCGCCTGGCGCGCCCGCGTCGCCGAATGATCAGCTTCGGTGCCGATCTCCTGCGCAGAGGCGGCGAGCTGCGTCACGGCAGCAGCAACGGTCTGCACGTTGACGGCCATCTCTGCCGCTGTCGAGGCCACGAGATTCGTGCGGTCGTCGGTGAGAATCGCACCTTCCTGCAGCACTGATGCCATGGTGCTCATGTTCGACGAGGATTCTGAAAGGGCCTTCACGATCGTATTGATCGCCTCCTCGAACTCCGCAGTCGATTCGTTGAAGGCGGCGAGACGTCCCTCGATGACGTGCGAAGCCTCATTGATGATGGACGTGCCGTGGAGCATAGCGCCATGAAGCCCATCCGGCAGGATGCGCCGGAAATACTGATTGTTGCGGACGGCATTCATCGCTGCCGAGGACTCACGGATATAGGCGTCGATCCGGTCGGTGGCATCATTGATCGTGCCATGCAGTTTTCCGAGGGCTCCACCTTCCCGGCTGCCGATGATGCGAGCCTCGAAGTCGCCATGCCCCACCCGATCGAGGATTTCGGTGGCGGTTGCGAGCGCACGGTAAGTGCGCAGCAGCATCACGCCGCCGACGATGAAACCGATATCGGCAACGAGCAGGGCCATCGACGGCAACGAGCCGGTGACGAGGGACGCAATGACCTGCCCCGTGACGGCAAGGGCAGCGACGGCAAACCCGATGCTTGCCTTAGAGAGAGAAGACAAATTCATCATAGCTGGCCTTGCTCGCAGTAACGGTTTTCATGAGGTGCTGATGGGATGCTACGAGACCCTCCTTGGCATTGCGGTAGGAAGTCTCGATCCGGCTGAGTTCGGCGTAGAAAGGCGTGATGATTTTTTCCACCACGTCACGCTTGGGCACGCGGCGGTTGGAGTGGAAACCGCAGACCTTGAGATTGCTGCCATAGGACGGCGTCACATGGGCGAAGACCCAGTAATGATCGCCGCTACGCGCCATGTTCTTCACATAGGCAAAGACCTCACGGCCATCCTGGATCGTGTCCCACAGAAGCTTGAAGACGGCACGTGGCATGTCCGGGTGGCGGATCAGGCTGTGCGGCTGACCAAGCAGCTCCCTCTCCGTGTAGCCCGCCACCTCGCAGAAGACCCTGTTCGCATACGTTATCCGGCCTTTCAGGTCCGTCTTCGAGACAATGAAGGAATCGGGATCGAAGAAGGTCTCACGTTGAGTGGGGGTTATTGCTCTGGTCATCTGGCGGCTTTGAGAAGGGGCGGCAGCTTGGTGTGGGGCCATCAGGTCTGCTTCTCGCAAAGCTTGCTTGCGCGAACCTGATCCCATTAAAGTAATATCGTTCGCAGGAGGGTTGATCTCGCGCGAGGGATGCGCGAAGCAGAGGCTCGCTTGCGCGACTGCTTTCGAAAGCTCCTCCATGTCAGCATCCTCCTCCTGGCGTCACCCTGTTCCACCAATCTCCGATGAGGAAAGACTTCAGCGCCTCATGCGCCTGCGAGAGCGTATGGAGGCCTCCGGGTTTGCCGGGCTCCTTCTGGGCTCGACCGAGAGCCTGCGCTACTTCACGGGTCTGGTTTGGCACGCGAGCGAGCGCCTCTGCGGCGCGCTCGTAACCATGGATCGCCTCATCTATGTCGTGCCGGGCTTCGAGCGCTCCCGGGTGGAGACTCTGCCGCGTCTGGACACCGAGATCGCCACCTGGGAGGAGGACGAGGATCCGACGGCTCTCGTGGCCGACCTTCTGGGCAACAAAGGCACCCTGGCGCTCGACAGCCATTTGCCGCTCTTCCTCTATCACCGGCTCGTCAGATCGCTTGGTGCGGAGCGGCTGGTGGATGGCGGGCCTTTGGTCGCTCACTTACGCATGCGCAAGTCCACCGCCGAGATCGCGCTCATTCAGTACGCCATGAATCTGACGCTCGACGTGCATCGGGTAGCACACACGGCGATGAAACCGGGCGTGCGGGCTTCCGAGATCGTGTCTCTCATCGATGCCGAGCACCGGCGTCGGGGCGCGGACAACGGATCGTCCTTCTGCATCGTTTCCTTCGGTACCACGACCTCCCTGCCCCATGGTGCCGAGGGCGACCAGGTGCTGGCAACGGGTGACCTGATCCTCGTCGATACGGGCTGTCATATCGACGGCTATTGCTCGGATCTGACGCGCACCTACGCGCTGGATGAGCCTTCAGCCGAGATCACGCGCATCTGGAACATCGAGCGCGAGGCGCAACAGGCGGTGTTCGACGCAGCGCACATCGGTGCACCATGCGAGGCGCTCGATGCGGCGGCACGCCGCGTGATCGAGGCGCATGGCCTTGGACCGGGTTACCGTGTTCCCGGCCTGCCGCATCGCGCCGGCCATGGGCTGGGCCTTGCGATTCATGAGGAGCCCTACATCGTGCGCGGCAACCCCACCGCGCTGGAACCCGGCATGTGCTTCTCCGACGAGCCGATGATTCTCGTGCCGGATGCCTTCGGCGTGAGGCTGGAAGACCACATCTTCATGACCGAGAGCGGGCCGCAATGGTTCACGCAGCCCTCGACAGCGCCGACGCAACCCTTCGGTTAGGAACTCAGGCCTCTTTGAAGCCAGAGAGGCAGCTTCCCGCTGACAACGCCCGTGCAGGCTGCATCCACGCAGGCGGAAAGGCTTCCGAAATGGAAGCGCCGTCCTGTGAGGCCAGGGCCGTAATGGGCGTATTTGCCGGAATTCGTCATGATCGTTTCAGCCGTCGGTGGAATGACCGGCTCGATGATCATGCACCAGCAGGTATCCGTGACGAACTGAACGCCGAACCGTTCGAGTTCTGACAGAATGCCGGCCTCGCGTGCCCTGTCGTGTGTGGCGCGTCCGCAGGTCACGACGACCGTCACGTCCTCATGCTTCTTGCGGCCGCGGCAGAGGGCAGCGAGCTTTTCGCATTCACTGAAGGAGAAATGCGGATTGCCGAGCGATACGAGATCGACCGACTGATCCGAGGCGCTGTCGAGTTCGCGCCAGCTCCGGAACAGGTCCTCGATGCGAATGTCGATGGTCGGAATGCTTTCGCCGCCGGTCGCGTCTTCCAGTGTCGCTGCCTCGGGCGTCACGCCGAGAATGTGGAACATGGGCGCGCTTGAGGTGGTCGCAAATGCAGCCCCGAAAGCCTTCAGATCATCCTGTGAGGGTGCAGCTCGTTCCAGCCCGGTGATGACGGGAATCCGGTTCCCGGCCACGAGGCCCAGGTGATAGCCGAGCAGCGGATAGAACGCATCATCGAGATCTTCGAGCTTCGGCAGATTGATCTGCAGAGCCGCCCTCCGGCTACTCCCGATATGACATCCGGCCAGCGGTGCGCGGCCCGTGAGCGCGATGCAGATGTCGAGAAAATCTGGATATTTCATCGTCCGCGCGCCGAGCACGCTGTTGGCATAGACGACGGCGTTGGATTCCGCCCAGACGACCTGCTCACCCTTATTCGGTGCGCTGTCGAGAAGATAAGGCGCGCAGGTGAAGGTGGGTCGCGCGCCCATATCGACATAAGCGTCGCCAAGCTGGCTCGCCGGTTCTCCGAAGGCGGGATCGATGCCTTGCGCGCGCCAGCGGCGGTGATCGACGGAAATCGAATTGAGTGTGGTCGGCACGGCAACCTTCCCGCCCCAATCCCGCAGCTGCTGTGCGAATTTGAGGGAGCCGTGACCGGTATAGACGCAGCCATCGATATGCGCCTGCGTGACGTCGATCAGCTGATTTGCACCTTGCAGCTGAGCCATCCGCAGGATGACCTTCATCGCGATCCGCGCGGCCTTGCCGTGCGCACCGCGCAGATAAGCCTGATCCGCTTCGCTCAGCCTGATAGGGGAGGCGCCGTTCTCCGGTCCTTCCTCGGCAAACTGAAGCTCGCGCAGTGCTTCCGGATGATCGCCGCATACAACGCGATTGCCATCAACCCGCGCATAGCGTGCTGTGGCCACCTGGTGGAAATCCTGAGGGTCCAGCGTGACGACAGGAATGGATTTCCCGAACACTTCCTCCGCGATCACGACGCCAAGAGTGAGGATATCATCCTCACGCTCGACTACCATGGCCGCGGGTCCCTTTCCGGTGAGAAGAAGTTCCAGAATGACCCCGCTGCCCGAGCAGGAGCCGCGCCCACCGGGAATGACAAGAACCTTGCCTGTCAGGATCTGGCCACTCAATGGATGGTGGCGGTCGATGACCTCACCGCTGGAGGGATCGACGCCGCCCCAGAAGCTCAGCTCCACGTTGCTTGCGATGATTTCTCCAAGAGCCTCGCCATGAACGAAGGCGGTGCCGGAAAAGACAGCTTCGCTCATGACGGCTCCTTTCATCAACGCGGCAGGAGAGCCTGCAGGTCGTCGTAGAGTGCCTTGGGGATGCGGACGCCATTCGCCTTGCTGCGCTCACGCGCTTCGTAGCGGCGCTGCGACGGCAGGCGCGCACCCTGGCCCACGATGGCGTCGAACATCTCTTCGGCGCGGGCCACATGCTGCGCCGCATCCGCGCCGAGGAATACCTTGGGATCGAAGGCGAGGATCAGTTCGCCGTGGCACGGCGCGGCACCGACGCCTTCATCGAAGGCCATGGATTCCGCACTCGTCATGTCGCCGATGAGCGGGCCTGCCATCAGCTCGATCATGGCAGATAGGGCAGAGCCCTTGTGGCCGCCGAAGGCGAGCATCGCGCCGGCCAAAGCAGCCGTTGCATCGTTCGTCGGGTTGCCCTCGCTGTCGATAGCCCAGCCGGTGGGGATGGGCTTGCCCGCGCGCCGGTGCAGCTCGATCTCACCCCGTGCGATGGCGCTGGTGGCGAAGTCGAACACAAAGGGAGGGCCGTCAGGGCGCGGCCAGGCGAAAGCGATCGGGTTCGTGCCCAACACGGGCTTCTTGCCGCCCGCCGGCGCGACCCAGCTGTGGCTCGGTGTCATGGCAAGCGCCACCAGCCCATCCGCGCAGATGGCCTCCACTTCGGGCCAGAGTGCAGAGAAGTGATAGCAATTGTTGATCGCCATGGCCGCAAGGCCCATCCTGTGGGCCTTTTCGACAAGCAGCGGTCTGCCGCGCTCGAAGGCCAGCGGCGAGAAGCCGTAATGAGCGTTGACGCGCACGATGGCGGGCGCGTGATCCACCACATCCGGCGCGGCGCCCGGATTGACCTTGCCCTCCTTCACGGAGCGCACGCAGCCAAGCAACCGATACATGCCATGGGAATGGCATTCGTCCCGCTGTCCGGCATAGACCACACCGGCGATGGCTTCAGCATGCTCCTGGGAGAGACCGCCAGCTTTCAGAACATCGATGCTGATGCGCCGGACCTCGTCCAGCGAGAGGGAGACTTCTTCGCTCATGCTTATTCGTTGTCCGTTCGGTTCCGGTTTTGTCGAAAGATGCGTTCTCGTCAGCTTACATCTGCGGCCAGGTATCCGACAGCTGGTAACCATCCGGCCACGGATCGTCGGGATCGAGCATGTGCTGGTGGGTGCCCGTGATCCAGGCCCGTCCCGAGATCGACGGGATGATGCCTCTCTTGCCGCCGACCGTCACCTCGTTCTCGATCCGGCAGATGAACTCGGAATCGATGATCGAGCGGCCGACGAAGCTATCGCCCACCTTCAGGATGCCGCGTGCATGGAGCACGGCCATGCGGGCCGAGCAGCCCGTGCCCGTGGGCGAGCGGTCGATCTTGCCTGGCCGCACCACGACGGCATTGGAGCCATGCGGAACGCCGTCGCGGTCCACGAGAGGTGCCGCGATCTGGCAGAACGAAATGTGATCCCAGCCGGGCAGCTCGGGATGCCTGAAGCCGATCTGCTCATTGGCCGCGCGGGTGATCTTCACGCCGATCTCGGCCAAATCCTTCGCCTCGTCGGGACGGATCGCGAAACCAAGGGCCGGCGCGTCCGCGATCACGAAGCTGTCGCCGCCATAGGCTGTATCGACGGTGAGCGTGCCGACACCTTCGACCTCAAGTTTCACGTCGAGCTTGTCGGCGAAAGAGGGGACGTTGCGAACCCGGATCCGTTCGGCCTTGCCGTTCCTGCATTCCGCCTCCACCTCGATGAGACCGCCGGGGGGCTCGAGGACCATGCGGGTGATCGGCTCCTGCATCGGGATGATGCCCGTATCGAGCAGGACGGTGGACACGCAGATGGAGTTGGAGCCCGACATGGGCGGCGTGTCGGCGGGCTCCATGATGATCCAGCCCATCTGCGCCTTCGGATTCTTCGGCGGCACCAGAAAGTTCACGTGCCGGAAGACGCCGCCGCGCGGCTCGTTCAGCACGAATTTTCGTAAGGTCTCGTCCTTCGCGATGAAGCGCGACTGCTCCCACACGGTGTCACCCGGGGGCGGCGCGACGCCGCCCACGATCACGTCACCGACCTCCCCTTCCGCGTGGCAGCTGACGACATGAACGACTTTCGACGTGCGCATGATGATCTCCGAGGCAGGACGATCTGAGTGTGAAATGTCTGGCTCGGGGATGAAACCCCGCGCCGTCAGAGAACGGACTTGAGGAAGGCGATCGTCTCGGGCTTCTGCGGGTTTCCGATCACCTGTTCGGGTGGGCCGATCTCGTGAATCAGACCCTTGTGGAAGAAAGCCACCCGGTCCGACACATCGCGCGCGAAGCGGATTTCGTGCGTGACGAGGATCATGGTCATGCCCTCTTCCGAGAGCATCTTCAGCGTATCCAGCACCTCGCCGACGAGCTGCGGATCGAGCGCCGACGTCACCTCGTCGAAGAGCATGTAGTCAGGCGACATGGCGAGTGCGCGCGCAATGGCCATGCGCTGCTGCTGGCCGCCGGAGAGCTTGGAGGGGTAGACCTTCAACTTATCGCCCAGACCCACATGGGTGAGCTGCCTGACAGCGATCTCCTCGGCTTCCCTCTTGCTCTTGCCCAGCACCTTGCGCGGCGCGAGCATCACGTTTTCGAGCACGGTGAGATGCGGGAAGGCATTCCACTGCTGGAACACAATGCCGATCTTCTGACGGAGTTTGTTGAGATCCGTGCCGCGGGCATGGACATCGATGCCATCGACGAGGATCTGACCGCCCTGGATCGGCTCGAGACCGTTGATGCACATGAGCATCGTGGACTTGCCCGAGCCCGATCCGCCGATGACGGAGAGCACCTCGCCCTTCTGAACGGTGAGGCTGACGCCCTTCAGCACCTCGAGATTGCCGAAGGATTTACGAACATCTTTCAACTCAATCATTTTCACGCCACCGCTTTTCGAGCCGTGCCCCGAGCCGTGCAATCGGGAAGCTCATGAGGAAGTAGATCAGGCCTGCAATCGAGAGAATGAAGAGCGGCTCCTGGAGGCGGGTCACGATGATCTGCGACGCCCGCAGCAGCTCGACGATGCCGATCCAGAGGACGAGCGCCGTATCTTTCATGACGCCAAGCGTGAGGCCGATCCAGCTCGGAAGCGCAACACGCAGGGCAATCGGGAAGACGATGCTGGTCAGGTCCTGGGTGTAGGTCATGCCGAGCGAGCGGGCCGCGCGGCGCGTCGTGGGCGGAACGGCCAGGATGCCGCCGCGCACGATCTCCGCGCAACAGGCAGCCGTGTAGAGCGCCAGCACCACGCAACCCACCGTGAAGGCCGTCACGTTGAGCTTGAGGATGGACTTGAACGAGTTCGCGAGAACGAACTGGATCAGGAGCGGCACCGAGCGCAGGATATCCAGCACGAAGCCGATGGGCGCGTTGAGCCACCACGGCGCCGTGGCGCGGGCGAGGCCGAAGAGCATCCCTAAGATGGTGCCGCCGAGCACGGCCCAGAAGGTGATGGTCAGCGTCGTTCCTGCGCCTTGCAGAAGGAAGAGAACGTCGTTCCAGGTGAGGCTTGTCTCGAACATCGCCGTCTCCTCAGTACCGGAACAGGCGCCAGGCGAAGAGGCGCGACGAGAGGGTGATGAACTTCGCCAGCAGGTAATAGATGATCGCCGCGATGGCAAAATATTCGAAGGTGCGGAAGGTGCGCACGTTCAGATCCTGCGTGACGCCGGTAAGATCCGTGTTGAGGCCGACCGTGACACCGAGCGACGTCATCAGAAGTGCCCAGACCATCTGATTGGTCATGGGATAGAATACGATCCTGAACATCTGCGGCAGCACGATCAGGCGGAAAGCCTGCGGCGCGCTCATGCCCAGCGAGCGGGCAGCGCGCGTCTGCGTATGCGGAATGGCGCGAAGGCCGCCACGGAACGTCTCGGCGAGATAGCCCGCATTGTTGAAGGCGATGCCTGCGAGCAACGCCACATAGGAGTCGAGCTGGATGCCGAAGGAGCCCAGGCCGAAATACGTCATATAGACCTGGAACAGGGCGGGCGTGTTGCGCGCGAGCTCGACCCAGCCAGTCGAGAACCCATAGAAAAGCTTGTTGTTCGACTGGCGGCCCAGCGCCAGGAACACGGCGATGGCGACGCCGATCACCATCGACAGCACAGCAATCTGGAGAGAAACCAGAGCGCCTCCCAGCATGTCCGGGAGAGCGTTGAGGGCCGGGCGCCAATGAAATGTGTAATTCAGCATGATGGGGGCGTGCCCAATGACATAACAGAACCAGAAGAGACCGAGGGTGATTGGGGCACCCTCGGCCGATGCATGTCGATCAGTAGTAGACGCCCTTCACGGTCAGGTCCGGAGCCTCGCCGCCGACCCACTTCTCGAACAGCTCCTTGTAGCGGCCCGTGCGCACCTGCTGGTTCACGAACAGGTTCAGGTAGTTGATGAGGCCCTGCTCCTGGCGCAGCCCGATGAGCGAGACATAGTCGGTCACGTAAGGAGCGTCGCCCTTCACGGTAAAGCCCTTGTACTTGCCGGACTTCACGACAGCCTGCGCCACGGTGTTCGTTACGACCGTTGCTTCGATCTGGCCCTGGGAGAGCGCAAGGAACACGTCGGCCTGAGTCTGGTAGGGACGGAACGAGCCGCCGCCCCATGCCTTCACGTCCTTCTCGAGCGCGATGGCCTCGTAGGTACCGGAGGTCGAGCCCGTCTTGCGACCTTTGAGGCTCTCATAGGTGTTGATGCCGGTATCTTCCCTCGTGAGGACGACCATCTTGAAGGCGAAGTAGGGAATCGAGAAGCCGACGGTCTTGGCGCGCTCCAGCGTGTCGGAGGTCGAGGCGACGCCCACATCCGCGCGGTCCGAGACGAGCGCCGGGATACGATCCGGGAACGGAGTTTCAACGATCTCAGCCTTCACGCCGAGCGCCTTGGCCAGATCGTTGCAGGTGTCCACGTCGAAGCCGACCGGCTGGTTCTTTTCGTCGCGCGAGCCCATGGGCGGGAAGTCGAGCACCACGGCGCAGCGCAGCACGCCGGAGGCGATGATGTCGTCGAGCTTGTCGGCTTTGGCAGGCATGGCGGCGAGCATGCCCAGAAGAAGTGCGGCCGCTGTGGTCCTCAGTTTCATCGTTTGGTCCCCTGGTTGATTCGTGTCCGAGCCCGGCAGTCCTCGCCCGAGATCAGCGGGCGCAGCATCTGCATATTGGATACAATTTGCAATATGAAATTTGTTTCAATTCGCCTAAGGTCTGAGCGACATTGCGTAGCGGTTGATTAGATGGCTGTCTTTTCAGGCGTTTGAAACGCTAAGTCTTCGTTGCACATTAGAATGCGACGCGCATGAATGCGCAGGATGCGCTGCCTTGAGCGCATCCTCCTACTTCAGCTCAGCTTGTGCGTCACATCAAAAGCTGTGACGCGTCGCATCAAAAACGTTGAGCAGAGAATGGCGTTACATCGAGAGATGTGGGCTTTTCTTCCAGCAGCTCCGTGACGAGACGAGATGTGATAGCAGCTTGTGTGAGGCCATAATGACCATGGCCGAACGCGTAGACGACGCGCTTATCGCGGCTGGCCTGGCCGATGACAGGCAGCGAATCCGGGATCGAGGGGCGAAAACCCATCCAGCGCTTGGCGGGCTGATTTTCATCGAGATGCGGCAGGAAGCGCTTGAGGCGCGTGATCATGGCGGATGTGCGCTCGTGATTGGGCGGAGCCTGCGTACCTGCGAATTCTACGGCACCACCGACGCGGTCACCGGTATCAAGCGTCGAAGCGACGAAACCTTCGCCTTCGAACATCACCGGACGGTTGAGGCCGAACGCGCCCTTTGCATAAGTGGCATTGTATCCACGCTCGGTATCCAGCGGAATGTTGTCGCCCAGCTGCTTGGCCAGCGCGCGCGACCAGACGCCGGAGGAGATCAGAACGCGATCAGCTGTGATATCCTTCACCGCGCCGTCGGTGCGAATGTGAACGGCATCGTTCGCAGGCTCTACGGCGAGAGCCTTTGCAGAGACAAGCACGGCCCCCCGCTCCAATGCGAGCCGCAGCAGATCGGCGGCCAGGAGCGCGGGATCGAACACATGGCAGCCATCCGGATAGAGAACCGCCGCTTCAACGCCGTGCAGCGCCGGCTCGATCTCTTTCAGATCCTGTGGCTTGAGGATTTCCAGCGGAATCCCGAAATTCTTCTGACGAGTGATGATGTCTTCGGCCCGCAGGAAGTGGTTGCGATCTCGCCAGACGGAGAGAATGCCCTTCTCACGAAGGTGACCATCCAAGCTCAGGGAGGAGAGAAGCGCTTTCCACGCGGGCAGAGCCTCCGCATTGATGGCGCGAATGGCGGCGATGCTGGATTTAATGCGCGCTGGAGATGAGGCCAGAACGAATCGCAACAGCCATGGGGTCAGAGCCGGAAGATAGGCTGGCCTGATGGTGAGCGGCCCGAGCGGATCCATCATCCAGCGAGGCAGGTTTCTCCAGGCCTTGGGCGATGCCAGCGGCATCACGTCCATATGGGCGATCCAGCCTGCATTGCCGTCCGTCGGACGCTGCTGATTGTTGCCAGGATCGACAAGAGTGACCTGGTGTCCCTTGTCGAGAAGCGCATGAGTCGCCGCAAGGCCGACGATACCTGCACCAACGATCGCGATCCGCATCATGAAACCTGTTGTGGAAGAGACCTCAAAGACAAGGGCGACTCGGAGGCCGAGTCGCCCACCTATTCATTCGATCTTACGAAGAGCGGGTTTGATCCACGACCTGGAAGCCGTTCGCAAAAGGATCCCGATCGTCGATGAAGATGGTGTTGAAGCCGGTCACTCGTGCCCAGCCTTCGATGGACGGGATGATGGCATCGCGGTCACCCACCTTCGCGCGGCCTTCGATGCGGCCCGTAAAGGTTGAGCCAATGATGCTCTCATGCACGAAGGCATCGCCTTCCTTCAGAGCACCGCGCGCGGCGAGATGCGCCATGCGAGCCGACGTTCCCGTGCCGCAGGGCGAACGGTCGATGGCCTTGTCGCCATAGAACACCGCATTGCGCGCCGTGCCGCCCGGCGTCTGCGCCTTGCCGGTCCACAGAACGTGCGTCAGGCGATTGATGCTCGGGTTCTCAGGATGCGCGATCGGGTAGCGCGCATTGAACGCCTCGCGCAGCTTCGGGCTCCAGCGCAGGATGTCGGACGGATCGACGTCCGCAAGATCGGAATAGAGCTTCTGCGGCTCGACGATGGCATAGAAGTTGCCGCCATAGGCCACGTCGACGGTGAGGTGCCCGAGGCCCTCGACCTCAACCTCATAGCCCGTGCCATAGAGGAACGAGGGAATGTTGGTGATGCGCACGCGCTCGATGAACGGGCCGTTCTGCTCGTAGCGCGCTTCGACGACGCCGGCCGGCGTGTCGAGCCGGAGAAGACCGGGTGTCTTCGGATGGATGAGGCCGTTCTCCAGCGCGATCGTCACCGTACCGATGGTGCCGTGGCCGCACATGGGCAGGCAGCCGGAGGTTTCGATGAAGAGAATGCCCACATCGCAATCAGGGCGTGTCGGCGGATAGAGGATCGAGCCCGACATCATGTCGTGCCCGCGCGGCTCGAACATGAGGCCCGTGCGAATCCAGTCGTATTCCGCCAGGAAGTGCTGGCGCCGTTCGAACATCGTCTCCCCTTTGAGCTGGGGAATGCTGCCGCCACCCACCACGCGGACGGGATTGCCGCAGGTGTGACCGTCGATGCAGAAAAAGGTGTGACGCGCCATGGCTTCGCTCGCAGATCGAATTTCTCTCGTGAATGGAAAGTAAAGAGGCGGAGGAGACTTTGCTCCCCCGCCGTCACCTTATCAGGCTGCCGTCTTCAATCCCACATCGGGGAGCTTCGGCCGGTTTTTCAGCGCCTGGGCCATGATCTCCTCGACGTAAGCGCGGTCCTTGCCTTCGAGGGCTAAACGCGGCGGACGGGTGAGCGCGGAGCCGCGGCCCATGATCTCCTCGCAGAGCTTGATGCACTGGACGAGGTCGGGACGGGCATCGAGGTGGAGCAGCGGCATGAACCAGTCGTAGAGAGCGCGCGCCTCTTCATAGCGGCCGGCCTTCGCGAGACGGAACAGGGTCTCGCCCTCCTGTGGGAAGGCATTCGACATGCCGGAGATCCAGCCGACGGCACCGAGCATCACGCTCTCGACCACCACATCGTCGAGGCCTGCGAACAGCACGAAGCGGTCGCCGACCATGTTGCGCGTGTCGGTGAAGCGACGCGTATCACCGGACGAATCCTTGAAGCAGACGATGGTTTCGCAATCGGCGAGCGAGGCGAGAATGTCGGGCGTCACGTCGTTCTTGTAGATCGGCGGGTTGTTGTAGACCATCACCGGCAGGTCGGTCGCCTTGGCGACGCCGCGGAAGTGAGCGGCCGTCTCATGGGGCTTCGAGGAATAGACGAGCGCCGGCATCACCATGATGCCGTCGAGGCCCACGCGCGCGGCCTCCTTCGCGACTTCCGAGGCGAACTGGGTGGTGAATTCGGCAATGCCTGCGATGACGGGCACGCAGCCGGCGGAGACAGCCTTCGCGGTTTCCATGACGGCGACCTTCTCGGACCGGCTGAGCGAGGTGTTCTCGCCGACGGTGCCGCAGACGATGAGGCCGGACACGCCGTCACGGATCAGGCCGTCCATCACCTTGGCGGTAGCCTCGAGATCCAGCTCGTAGTTCGGCTTGAACTGGGTGGTCACTGCGGGAAAGACGCCTTCCCAGCCGATTTTCTTCGCCATTGTGCTCTTAGCTCCTGCGATGAGGCGTTGAATCCTGTTAATGTAGATTGTATAAAATCGCCGATGTCAAGCCAATCTCTAGACCATCTGCTATAGAGTAATAAGATCCGTTCTCCCGCCCCTCCGTAAGTGAGATCCGAGCGCCCATGCCGTCTACAAGACCTGCCCAGAAGTCATTGCAGCACAGGACCATCTCCTCTGCCGTTGCGGAGGAGTTGCGGCGGCGGATCGTGGACGGGGAGTTCAAATCGGGCTTCCAGCTGCGGCAAGATGCGCTCGCCGCCGAATTCGGCGTCAGCCGCATTCCGGTTCGCGAAGCCCTGATGCAGCTGGAGGCGGAAGGCCTCGTCAAAATCCATCCTCACCGGGGCGCGATCGTCTCCGAGCTTTCGACGGAAGAGATCGACGAACTCTTCGAGCTGAGAGCCTGGCTCGAACCGCGCCTGCTCAAAGCTTCGGCCCCACGCCTGACGGAAGCCGACTACAAGCGGCTGAACGAGATTCTGCAGGAATACAGCTCCGAGCTGCGGGCCATGCACATCAGCCGCTGGGGCGAGCTGAACACCGAGTTCCACATGGTGCTCTATCAGCACGCCAAGCAGCCGCGCTCGCTCGCCATCGTCGCGAACCTCCTGCAGGAGAGCGACCGGCACACGCGCCTCCAGCTCTCATTGACGCAAGGCATGGAGCGCGCTGCCAGCGAGCACGCCGAACTTCTGAAACTCTGCACGGAAGGCAAGATCAGCGCCGCCTGCTCGCTTCTGAAAAAGCATATCGAGGGCGCGGGAAAGTCGCTGCGCAGCTACTTGGAAGAGCATCAGAAGGCGAGCGCGCAGAATTAACGAGGCGGTTTTGTACCGCCTCACCACATTTGTGCACGTGAGTTCAGCGCAGAGAATGCAGGATGCTCAATCGGCTCACGCCGCCGATTGTCCGCGATAGGTCTTCTCGAGTGTCTCAATGTCGAGCTTGATCATCGCCATCATCGCTTCGGTGACCCGACTGACTTTCGCGGGGTCCTTGTCCTTCATCATGCGGCCCAGCGCTTCGGGCACGATCTGCCACGAGACCCCATAGCGATCCGTGATCCAGCCGCATCGCTGCGGTGTGCCGCCATCCGACAAGGCGTCCCACAATCGGTCGACTTCCGATTGGTCGGCGCAACTCACGAAGAGCGAGATCGCCGGCGTAAACTGGAAATACGGCCCACCATTCAGCGCCATGTAGCGCATGCCTGCAAGTGTGAACTCGACCGACATGACGTCACCCGACTTTCCGCCGGGTGTTTCGACCGTGTAGGGCAGAATGGCGTCGATGTGTGAACCGGGCAACAACGACACATAGAACTTCGCAGCCTCTTCGGCCTTTCCGTCGAACCATAGGCAAGGGGTGATTTTGGACATCACTCCTCCTCCGAATCGAGAAGAATCTGGAAACCGCCCCAGAACATGCGCTTGCCATCGAACGGCATCTCGGCTCCGGCCAGTCGTGGGTCTGCCATGACCTTCTTGTTGCCTGCATCACGCGCCTCCTTCGAGGGCCAGACGATCCAGGAGAAGACGACGTTCTCAGTTCCCTCTGCCTTCACGGCTTTCTTGAAATCGGTAACCTCTCCATCCGGGAGGTCGTCGCCCCAGCATTCGACGACGCGAAGTGCTCCGTGTTCCTTGAAGATCGGTGCGGCCTGCGCAGCGACCTTGCGGTAGGCCTCGCGATTGCCAGCGGGAACGGGAATAATGAATCCATCAACATAGCTCATAACGTTCTCCCTCAGTTCAAGCTGCATCCGGAATGGAACGGCCCTCCGCGAGTGCAGCAAGCTGGCTTGCGACGATGCCCCAGCCTTCATGGAATCCCATGGCCTCATGCTGCTTCAGCGTCTCCTCGTTCCAGTGCCGCACACGCGCCGTGTAGCGGGTGCCGGCTCCTTCAGGCTCGAAGGTGACGATCACCACCATGAAGGGATCCTGCGGAATCCATCCCGTCCTGAAGGCATTGGTGAACACGATCTTGCGGTTCGGCTCGACCTCGAGAAACACGCCCTCCTCCCGCGACAGGTCGGTTCCGTCGGGGGCCCGCATCGCCATCAACGCGCGCCCGCCGGGCCGGAGATCCATATCGACCTCCGGCGTGGTGTAGGGGCGCGGCGCCCACCATTCGCCGGTTCGCTCGGTCCAGACACGATAGACCGTCTCAGGCGAGGCGTTGATCGACCGCGTGATCGACAATTCATGGGCGGCGCTCTGGTCCGTCATGGCTTTGTCCTTTCGTTGTTGATGCGGCTTTATGCGCTTGCCGTCTCGGCCATGGCGGTCTTCGCCGCCTCCATATCCATCCACATCACTTCCCAGATATGGCCGTCCGGATCCTCGAAGCTGCGGCCATACATGAAGCCATGGTCCAGATTCAGGCCGGGATCGGCGCGCCCGCCTGCAGCGCTTGCCTTCACAACGATGTCGTCGACCTCATTCCGACTGTCGGCCGAGAGGCAGATCAGCACCTCGGATGTCTCCTGCGCATCGGCGATCCTTTTCGGCGTGAACTGGCGGAACTTGTCGTGGGTCAGCAGCATCGCATGGATGGTCTCGGAGAAGACCATGCAGGAGGCGGTGTGATCGCTGAACTGCTCGTTCTTGACGGCTCCGATGGCCCGGTAGAACGCGGTGGCGCGATCAAGATCCGTGACGGGCAGATTGACGAAAATGAGCTTGGACATGGCTTTCTCCCCTTCTGGTTTTGACAAGGATTCCAGAGAAAGTTATAAATAGCAACTATGAAGTTAGAAAAAGTAACTAAAAAATCAGGAACCCAGTCTCGCCGCCAGTATGAAGATGCCTGCGCGGCCGCCCATGCGCTCGACCTGGTCGGGGAGCGTTGGGCGCTTCTCGTCATGCGCGAGCTCATGATGGGGCCGAAGCGCTTCAGCGACCTGCGCGAGGGCCTGCCGGGCATCAGCGCGAACGTTCTCACCCAGCGGCTTGAGGGGCTCGAGACTGTCGGCGTGCTCATCCGCCGCAAACTGCCCCCGCCCGCCTCTGCTCAGGTCTATGAGCTGACGGAGTGGGGCTATGAGAGCGAGCCCATCTTCCAGGCTCTCGGCCGCTGGGCCGCGCGCTCGCCCCTGCACGATCCCACCCTTCCCTTCAGCGCCGCATCCTTCCTTCTGTCGCTGCGCACGATGCTGGATGCCGAGCGTGCCAAAGGCCTCGATGCGCAGATCGGTTTTCGCCTGAATGATGAAACCTTCCTCGCTCACCTCGCCGATGGCCGGATCGAGATTGCGCGCGGGCCTGTCGAGGGTGCCGATCTGATCTTCACCGGCACGCCGCCGATGCTGGCGGGCGCCATCTATGGCGGCCAGCCCCTGAATGCTCTGGAGAGCGCAGGCGTCGTGAAGGTCGAAGGCGACAGGACGCTGGCGGAACGCTTCGTGGGATTGTTCCCGCTGCCGCCGAAGGTATCGCGCCCGGCTTAAGGCTTTGCCGGAACTATGCCGAGAAGGCACGCGTTCCCCGCCATCTCCCTTCAGGCGGTGACGATGTCTCTCTCGTCCATTCCGGATCGCAACCAGCCTGTCGTGCTGGTTCTCGGCGGCGGTAACGCGCTCGGCTCTTACCTCGCCGGCACGTATGAGCATCTGCAGCAGCAGGGCATCGAACCCCGCTGGATCGTCGGCGCGTCCATCGGCGCGATCACCGGCGCGATCATCGCCGGCAATGCGCCGGAGCATCGCGTACCGCGGCTTAGAGAATTCTGGGAGCAGGCGAAGATCCACTCGGGCTTCGCGCTCCATCGCGGGTCGTCGCTCCGGCATGCCTATAATGAGGCACATACGGCACTCGCCTTCCTGATCGGTCGCCCGGGCCTTTTCGGGCACCGCTTCCCGGGCCTGCTCTCGATGCTGCCCTGGATGCCGAGCGACATCTCTCTCTACGATCACAAGCCCCTTCGACAGACCCTGGAGCGCCTGATCGACTTCCAGAGATTAAACCGTGGCGACATCCGCTTCACAGCCGGATGCGTCGACCTCGAATCCGGGGAAGAGGTTTTCTTCGACACGACCAACGGAGAGATCACCCCCGATCATCTTCTGGCCACCTCCGCCATCACGCCGGTCTTTCCGCCCGTGGAGATCGACGGGCGTCTTCTGAGCGATCCGGGCTTCACCAACAATGTGCCGATCGATGTCGCACTTGCCACGCCGCCTCGGGAAGACACGCTCTGCATCGCCGTCGAGCTTTTCAGTCTCAGAGCCTCGCGCCCGGCATCGCTCGATGCCAGTGCAGAGAGAGCGAACGATCTGATTCTGGCGAGTTCTACACGGCGCACCGTCGAATCGTTGAAGCGGGAATATACGTTGCACGAGCGGATCGAGCCCGATGGCTCCTCCGTCACTCTGCTGCATATCGCCTATCAATCGGGCAGGGACGAGCGCGCAGGAAAAAGTTTCGACTACTCGCCGGCCTCGCTCCAGGATCGCTGGGCGGCGGGCCTGCAGGACATGCAGCATGCGTTGGCACAGCTCAAGAGCGCGACGTTCGAGAAAAAGCGGCTCAATGTGATCAGGCTTGATCCGAATTACGCCACCGCATCCGCCGAGATTGGCGCTCGCGCGCGAGCTTAAGGTCCGCCAGCCAGCGAGCCCACGATGGCCATCGCCAGTTCATCGAGGTTCACACGCCCCTCGATCGTCATCATCTCAGCCTCCTTGGCATCGACCCGCAGGCCTTGACTTCCTGCTTCCGCCTGACGGCGAAGCTCGGCGATAATGGCCTCGCGCACCTTGTCTTCGAGGTTCATGGTTCACTCCTTCACCAGGACATTTCACTGCCTGCCGAACGTCCGGCCAAGAGCGGGCGTTCCACGATCAGGGAAAAGGCGTGCGCTGTTTGAGGGCGCGGAACTCTTCCGCATCCATGACGCCGCGCTGGTTATTGCAAGCCTGGCAGGCCAGCACGAGATTGGCGGGGTTGAGCGGGCCACCTTGTGAGCGCGGCACCACATGATCGAGAGTGGCAAGAGCAGGGGAGCGGCTAAGACCCTTGCGCAAGCGGTGTGTTTCCACTCCGCAATAGACGCAGCGCCCGCCGTCGCGCACGAAAATCGTCTCGAACAGCTTGATACGTTGCGCTGCTTTCATGGCATGGGAACCACAGGAACATCGGGTTGTTGCTCTTGGCACAGGACAGGAGCTGAAGCCATGGTAGACACCCGCCGCAGGAATCGAAACCCTTACAATGACGACAACGGCTATGGTGACGTACCGAAGGGTGCTGTCGGCTTTCGTGGCGAAGGCCGGGAATATCCGGGCGGTTACGGCAGCGACGCCAGCGAGTTCTACGGCGGCGTGATCGAGGACGGTCGAGGCGGCCCTCCCGACGATGAGGGCTTCGCGCCGGCTTATGCCCGCTACCGTTCAGGCCTCGGGGCGCTGGGCGACCGTGACCCGAACGATCCGGAACTGCGCGCGGACCGCGACGTCGGGCGTGATATCTCAGGTCCTCACCGTGGTCGGGGCCCAAAAGGCTACAAGCGTTCAGACGAGCGCATCCATGAAGACGTGTGCGAACGCCTGACGGAGGACCGCTTCATCGATGCTTCGAATGTCGAGGTGACGGTGAAGGACGGCGAGGTAACGCTCTCCGGCACGGTGGCAAGCCGTGGCCTCAAGTACCGCGCCGAGGATTTGGCCGAACTCGCCTCGGGCGTGCGGCACGTGCAGAACAATCTCCGGGTCGAGAGCAGCGTCTGAGCGTTTTGATCGTACTCTATCCTCATCCTGAGGAGCCGCTGCAAGCGGCGTCTCGAAGGATGATCCAGAGGGCGCTGGGGCCTCCTCCGAGACGGACCTGATGGTCCTCCTCAGGATGAGATTTCACGTACTTCTCAAGGTGCGGGCGGAGAGCTGTCGTAGTTCTTCAAGAGATCCTCGGGATCGCGATAGATCGCGATACAGCCTGCTTCGCGCAGCTCGACCGTATCGACGAGGGTTCCATCCACGTCGAAGATCACGGCTTTCACCATGCCTCACCCGTGCTTGAGCTTGAAGTAAAGGATCGTGCTCGCGAGCGCGAGAGTGACTGAATTCGCGGCAATGAGTGGGATCTCTCCCTTCCAGATGCCATAGGTCAGCCACAGGGATAGACCGGTGACGAGCACCAGAAACATCTTGAGCGAAATGTCCTTGGTCGAGCGCGTGCGCCAGACCCTGATGACCTGAGGCACATAGGCCGACGTCGTGCAGATCGCGGCGGCATAGCCGGTATAATCCATGAGAGACATCGAGCGGGCATCCCTTGGGCGAGAGGCCCTGAACGCTTGAGGCATGGCGATGTTCCGCCCCGAGAGCTGCGGGAACATCCCGTCCGGCCCAGCGTTGGCGCGCACTCCAAAAGGATCTTGAGCATGGCGAGCATGTCCTCAGCCCACGCATCCGGCCGCCTCAGCGCGCGACCTGAGAGGGTTGCAGCACCGTCTCGCGCGGCACCGGGTCGTCATGCGCTGGAGCTTGGCAGGAAGCGCGACGGGATGGTGTTCATTCCCGCAAGGCTCGACCCGGCCCAACCTGCTCCCCTGATCGTCGGCTTGCACGGAGCAGGCGGAATTGCCTCGCAGATGCTGGACCTGCTCGTCCGCTCCGCGGAAGCACAGGGCATGATCCTTCTCGTGCCGGAATCACGCGGTCGCACCTGGGATGTGATCAGGGGTGGCTATGGGCCGGATGTGGCCTTCATTGATGAAGCGCTGAAGAAGGTCTTCCAGATGTACCCGGTCGATTCCACACGGATCGCCATCTCGGGCTTTTCGGACGGCGCCTCTTACGCACTCTCCGTTGGCGTCATCAATGGCGAGCTTTTCGACCACATCCTCGCCTTCTCGCCTGGCTTCATGGCCCCCACGCAGATGGAAGATGCGCCGAAGATCTTCATCTCCCACGGTGTGCATGACGAGGTCCTGCCCATCGGCCCTTGCAGTCGGCGCATCGTGCCAGCGCTTGAGAAAGCAGGCTACGACGTGGAATACCGGGAGTTCGATGGCGGCCATGTGGTCCCAGCCGACATGGTGGACCTCGCCGTCACCCGTTTTCTCGGTTAGCACCGCCCCATGGAACCGCTCTCAGATCTGCATGTCCCGCGCGAATGGCATGAGGCTGCGCAGCGGCTTGAGAGTGACGACGTCCGAACCGTAGGAGTGATCGGTCCGACCGACAGCGGCAAGAGTACGCTCGCCCGATTCCTCTTCGAATCAGCCCTACAGGCCGGGAAAACCACCGCTCTCATCGACACCGATCTCGGCCAGAAGATGATCGGCCCTCCCGCCTGCGTCACCTTGAGCGATGCGCATGGTGTGGCGCTCGCTTTCGTCGGATCAACAGATCCCGTTCTTGGCTGGAAACTGCTTCTCGAAGGAACGCATCGGCTTGCCGCGCGAACGGACGCGACGATCAAAGTCGTCAACACCAGTGGACTCCTGTCGGGTCCTGGACGAAGGCTGAAGGCGGCAAAGCTGCAGGTCATCCGGCCCGATCTGCTGATCGTTCTTGGAGATGCGCCGGAGCTCGAACCCATCATTGGCGAACACCCTGACATCCCTGTCCTTCATCTTCCCTCGTCCCCTCACGCCAGGCGCAAGACCGATGGGGAGCGGCGGGCTGGCCGAAGGCAGGCCTTCCATCGATACTTCGAGGATGCTGCCGCGCTGTCCCTCGATCCCGCTCTGCTCCTCGAGACACCACCTGCCCCTCCCCCGGACCGGCGGCTGCTCGTGGGTTTACGAGACGAGCTGGGAAACGATCTCGGCCTGGGGCTCATGAGCGGTGCCCGAGACAATGAGGCCATCGAGATTCTGACGCCTGTCAGGCAGGCGGCAATTCAGTGTATCATGCCAGGCTCGCTTGCCTTGGATGATGCCTATTCAGAAACCCGCCTCAAAACCGAAGGCCAGGGCTGGCCAGGGGCAACATCCTTGCTTTAGCACCTCATGCGGAACCGGAGGTCCGCGCCAGGGGAAAGGGGATCCGGTTTTCCGCATCCGACGACGCGCTGCTCCAGAGAATGAGCATCGGATCGATCCCAAAAGGGCAAGTCCACTTTTCAGGTCCGATGCTAAGGCACCTCGGGCTGCGGGGTCGGGTGGATGACCGGCTTGTCCGGCTCGGGCGGCTGCTCGGGCAGGGAGGATGGGGCGCTCGGAGGAACAGGGGGTACGGGCGTCTCGGGCGGGGTCGGCATGCCGGGCACCGGCTCCGTGGGAGGCGGCTTGGGATAGAATTCGTCGGGCTGCGGGCGGCTGCTGGCGATCAGGGTCAAGGAAGCCTTCTCCACATCGTTTCACCCATCAACCGCCCGAACCGACAAAAGGTTCTGCACGGGGCTGTTGCAGGCGCTAGAGCATCGTGCGGAAAAGCGGCCCCGGTTATTGGCTGGCGCGGCCCTTCGGGTCGCTTTCAACGATGCTCTGCTCTATGGAGGAAGCATCGTGCGGAACCGGAACGATGCGCTCCTCGAGAGAATGAGCATCGGATGGGTCCCAACAAGCGCATTCCACCTTTGGATCCGGCGCTCTAGCCCCGGCAAGGCGGATCAGGCGCGCCCCGTCAGATGCTGCTCGATCTCGAAGACTGGGTGCTTCGTCAGGTCTTTGTTAACCTCGGCGAGAATTTTCTGCTTCACCGCATCCGAGAAATGGGTCCGCAGCTGCGCCAAGGTGCGCGGCGGTGCTGCCACGACGATGGCTTTCACGGCTGCGGCAGCGCCAACGACGTTGATCGCATCCGCGACCTCGTTGGCGAATTTTCGCTCAGCCTGATCGTGCCAGTCGGTCTGCGCGATGGTATGGCGCTCGCCACGGGTACCCGGTTTGTCGGCTCCCTGCTCGCGCGTCTGCGGATTGTTCTCGGCCTGAAGCACGCGATCGACCTGATAATTCGGGAAAACATCGTCTCCTCGGTTCTTCAGGAACAGCGCCTTGCGCCCATCGCTGACGAGAACCATACCGTCATGGGGAAGCTTGAGATCTTTGTTCACGGGCATACTCCTTGTGACAGTGATGATTCTTGCACCGCAAGCGTTCACCTCGCCTTGACCTAAATCATAGCAGTGGCTTGACCTCTCCAGCGTTTACCGTCAGGACGGATGCCCGATCACGCTCACGAGGTGACGAACCATGCGCTTCCCGAAATCTCTCGCCATCGCCACATTGTTTCTTGCAGGCTCGGCGTCGGTCTCGGTGCAGGCGGCGGAGCCAACATTCACCTTGCTGCCGGCCAGTCCCTCAGGCTGGATCGTGACGCTCAGGGCAAACCTGCGGGTGCAGCCCAGCTATCCGGGCGCAGACGATTTGAGTTTCATCGGCTATCCGTCCTTCAGCCTGCGCCGCGCGGGAACGGTCGAGCGCTTCAGCGCTCCCGACGATGGGTTGAGTTTCTCGTTTCTCGATGATTCCGCCCTGCGCTTCGGCGTGGTTGGCCGTTTCCAGGGCGGGCGCTACCTGGAGGACGACCGGCGGCTGGTCGGCCTGAACAAGATCGATTGGGCGGTGGAGCCTGGCCTCTTCGTGGAATACTGGCCCGTGGAGTTCCTGCGCGCCCGCGCCGAGGTCCGACACGGGATCAACGGGCATGACGGCTTCGTGGCCGATCTCGGCCTCGACCTCGTTCAGACCTTCGGCGCATTCACCGTATCCGCAGGTCCGCGTCTGTCGCTCGGCGACGATGAATTCACCCGCACTTATTTCGGTGTCACGCCCGTCGAAGCGGCGCTCAACGGACGGGTCGAGGCCTATCGCCCATCCGGCGGCATCACCTCGGTAGGCGCCATCGCCGGCGCGTCCTACAATTGGTCGGAGCAATGGTCGACGACGGCGTTCGTCTCCTACAAGCGCCTCGTGGGCGATGCAGCCGACAGCCCAATCGTTCAAGAATTCGGATCAGAGAACCAGGTCGGCCTTGGCCTGACCGTCTCCTATTCCTTCGGCGTGGGTCGATAAAACTCTCCCACTGAAATCAATGAGCGCCTGGAGATATCGGTTCTCCAGGCGCTTTTGTTGTCAGGCCGCGATATTGGCGGTCTGCAGCGTCTCACCGCGATAGATGCAGCCTTCCGACGAGCCCGCCAGACCGCGCTTGAGCTCGACCTCCTCGAGATTCGGGAAACGCTCCTTCACCTTGCGCCAGATGTAGATCGTGATGTTCTCCAGCGAGGCGAGGCCGATCTCGTTCTGCTTGAGATCGAGATTGGTGTGGTCGAGACCCGTACCGTGGTCGCCCTTCAATTCCTTGATGTAGTTCTCGACATCATAGAGATTCACCGGCCAGTTATAGACCTCGTCCACCGGGCCGCCGAACGTGAGCTTCGCGATGAAGGTGTGGCCATGCAGCCCCGAATAGGGATGCACGGAATGGGCCGCTTCGAACGTGAACTCGCAATAGGTCTTCATCTCTCCTGCTCCTGTGTGTTGAAACGGTTGCTCGGGTTCAGGCCACTTCCGCCTTGCGCTTCGTGGCCGCGAGCGTGTGGGTGAGCTCAGAGGCAGGTTTGGGCTGCCCGAAATAGAAGCCCTGCACCTCGGTGCATCCGGCTGCGGTGATCTGGAGGAACTGATCCTCCGTCTCGACGCCCTCAGCCACGGTGGACATGCCGAGGCTCGCGCCGAGCCCCGCGATGGATCGCACGATCGCCAGACAATCCGCGCGAGAGGACAGCTCGCGTACGAAGGTCTGGTCAATCTTGATCTTGTCGAAGGGGAAGCTGCGTAGATAGCTGAGAGAGGAATAGCCGGTGCCGAAATCGTCCATGGCGATGCGCACACCCATGCGGCGCAGCTGGTGCAATGTCGCAACCGTCAACTCGTTGTCCTGCAGCAGGACGGATTCGGTGACTTCCAGCTCCAGGCGATCGGGCGCCAAGCCGGAACGCGCCAGTGCCCGGCTCACGCTCTGCACGAGGGTCTTGTTGCGGAACTGCACGGGCGAGAGATTGACCGCGACCTTGATGCCCTTGGGCCAGGCAGTCGCCGTCATGCAGGCCTGCTCCAGCACCCAGTCGCCCAGGGACGAGATCAGGCCGATATCCTCGGCAATCGGGATGAAATCGGCAGGCGAGACCATACCGCGCTCGGGATGCCTCCAACGCAGCAATGCCTCGTAGCCGCCGATCTCATTGGCACGCACATTGACCTGCGGCTGGAAGAAGAGCTCGAACTCGCGATTGCCGAGCGCCTTGCGCAGATCGATCTCGAGAGAGCGGCGGACCTGCAGCTCCGCATCCATCTCCGGCTCGAAGAAGCGGAAAGTCGCGCGTCCGTCCGCCTTGGCGCGGTAGAGCGCCAGGTCAGCCTGTTTGAGCAGCTGATCAGGGGACAGATTACCCTCGGACGCGATGGTGATGCCGATGCTGGTGCCGATGACGATTTCCTGACCGTCGAGATCGTAGGGCATGCTGATGGCGTCGACGATGCGTAGGGCGAGCGCTGCGCAATCCTGCTGATCGTCGATAGCAAGTTGCAAGATGGCAAACTCGTCACCGCCGAGACGGGCGACCACATCCTGCTGCCGGATGCAGCTGCGTAGCCGCTCGGCCACGAGCTTGAGAAGGGAATCGCCGGTTTCGTGGCCGAGCGAGTCGTTAACGTCCTTGAAGCGGTCGAGGTCGAGGCAAAGCACGGCCATCTTCAGCCGTTGGCGTTCCGTCTCCTCGAGCGCGTGCTCCATCTGCTGACGGAAGAGCACACGGTTGGCGAGATCAGTGAGCGCATCGTGGTGGGCCATATAGGCGATCTGCGACTCGGCCTGCCTGCGCTCCGTGATGTCGTCGTAAGTCGCCACCCAGCCGCCATCCGACATGGGCTGGTGGGAGATGGCAAAGGTTTGGCCATCGGGCTGCTCGTGGATGAAGGCGAATTGCTGCCTTTTGCGCATGAGCTCCTGCTGCTCGGCCAGGATTTCTCGCAGGGGCTCGGCTCCCTTGCAGAGTTGCGCCTCTGCCTGCGCGACCAGGCAGCTCAGCGTCACGCCGGACTGAACCGTCGTGTCGATGCCGAAAAGCTCTGCGAAACGGGCGTTGAAGACGATGACGCGCTCCGCCCCGTCCACCATGCACAGGCCATGGGACATGTTGTTGAGCGCCGCATCGAAACGCTCGTTCTGCGTCCTGAGTTCATGCTCTTGTGTCTGCAGCGCTTCGTTACGGAGCTGAAGCTCCTCGTAGGCGCTGCTCAGAGCCTTGTTGGTCTTCTCCAATTTTGCCGAAATGTTCTCGAAATTGTCGGCATAGAGCCTGAGCTCGGTATGCGCCTTTTCCAAAAGCCGGTTGTGCCACCCGAGCAGCGCCAGCAGGAACATTCCGAATACGATCAGGCCGGCAGCCAGGCTCGAGAACAACCAGTGCAGGCGAAGAAGTTCACTCTGGTCCTGCTCGGCTCTTTGTCCGCCATAATGGTTGGCGGCGGCGGCAAGCCCGGCGAGCTTGCTTCCCATCGGCTCGAGTTTCTTGAGCGCCGCCAGGGCCGCGCCAGGTTCATCCAGATCCTCGATATGGGGCTGGATATCGTTGACGATCTTCTGGAAGTCCATGACGACATCGTGCCATTCCGGTGCCCATTGAAGGAACTCTCGGAATTCGCCCATGGAGAGAAGATTGCTGCGGCTCACGACAATGTCGTAGCGAAGGATGACTTCATCCTTGGTCACTTCGGTGCCGGGAGCCGCATAAGCGCTGAGGCGCTGCTCCAGGCGTGTGAACTCGTGCACAGCCTGGGCAGCATGCCATGGCGTGTTGTAACGCGCGACGTGCTTGAGAACGTCCTGCCGCTCAACGATCAAAACCGCAATATATGCGGCTGACACGATAAAGCCGACGATAACGGCGGCGAGCACCATTTTGAGCGTGCGCAGCGACAAACGACTTTCTCCGAAACGGGATACCCGCTTACTTCACGATGATCTTGGAAACCTGCCAGACCGCACGGCCGTAATAAGTCTGGTGCTTCAGGACAGGATCGCTGTCGAAGGGGTACATGACGAAGATCGGTCCCTTGTCGCGCACGGACATGTATTCACCGTTCTGCTTCAGGGCGAGGATGACGTTGAACTTCTGGATATCTTCGAACGGGATATCGCTGCTGTAATCGTTGAGGGCGACCACGCTCAGCGTCTGTCCCTTCGCGCCGACCTGCTGCATGAGCTTGGCGAGGGAAACGCCTTCGAACTTCACGGGGCCGGGATACCACGGTGTTTCCGTCGTAAAGGATTGCATGCCGATCGCTTCGAGCATATCGCGATCGAATTCGGCCGTATCGCCCTTGTTCGTGGCGGAGATTTTTCCTGAAACCGTCAGGATCGGCTTCCCCTTTGGTGCTGGAAGCGGTGCGGCTTCCGCAACTGTCGCTCCAGTCCAAGCCACCAGCGCGAGGAGCGCTCCTAATAACAGTTTTTTCACGTGCAAATGAAACATTGCTTGCCCCGCTTTAACAATCAATAGTTATACGTTTAAGTGAGCAAGGGTAAAACTCTATTTAAGCAAAAACTGCAACAGATCTGCTTGCGCAATTTTATTACGTTTAAAGGAATTGCGCGAATGCCTGGATCACAGACAATCCAGGCAATTTAAACTTGATTCTGGTTTCCTCTACATTCGTGATTCTCGCTATCCGCTGCGGGTCGGAGCCTAGAGCCTTCTTCGGTGAAGTGGCTCCGGTTCACCGTCAAAAAACGCGGCCCGGCAAACAAGAGAGCTGATTCCACGCCAATGGAATAGCTCTAAGCCACGCTTTATAGCGGTGCCTCTGCTTGAAACACGCCAGCCGCAACATCGAGCCCTCACCGCCGGATGCAGGGCGAATCGCAGAGATCCCAAAGCTGTTCGCCGGACAGAAAAGCCGCCTCGCCACGTTTGGCGAGGCGGCTCAGGTGGTGGAGCTGATCGAAGCAATCCTGAGGCTCTAAGCCTTCAGCGGCTTCAAACCTGCTTCAATCTCGGCACGGCGCGGCTCCAGGAAGGGCGGCAACGCAAGGCGCTCACCGAGTTTCTCCATCGGCTCGTCGGTGGCAAAGCCGGGACCGTCGGTCGCGATCTCGAACAGGATGCCGTTGGGCTCGCGAAAATAGAGGCTGCGAAAATAGTAGCGATCCACCGGGCCGCTGGACGGCGCACGCAAGCTCTGCAGCCGCTCCCAGCATTCCTGATAGGTCTGCTCGTTCGGCGTGCGGAAGGCCACGTGATGCACGCCGCCGGCACCCGGCTGCGCCATCGGCAGGTTCGGTTCCACGGCCACATGCAACTCCGCCGCAGGTCCGCCCTCGCCCATCTCGAACACATGCACGGATGCGTCGCCGATGCGGTATTCGCGGGCAGCCCGCATATCCATCGCTTCCGTCAGCACGCGAGCGGTGCGCTCGAGCTTCGGCACGCTGATGGTGATGGGGCCAAGACCCCGGATCTGGTACTCCGCCGGCACGGGGCTGCGCTCCCACGGATGCGCCTCGCCCTTCCCGCTATCATCGACGAGGCTCAGGCGCTGGCCTTCGAAATCCTCGAAATCGAGCACGAGCCGCCCATCGCGCTCGGTGATCGCCTGATGCGCGACGTTGAGGGAGGCGAAGCGGTCCTTCCACCATTGCAACGCCTTTTCGCCGTTCACGCGCAGGCCCGTCTGCGAGATGCTGTGCGTGCCGCGACGCTCGCGCGCCACGGGCCAGTCGAAGAAGGTGATGTCGGTCCCGGGCGTGGCCTGCCCGTCCGCGTAGAACAGGTGATAGGCGCTCACGTCGTCCTGATTCACGGTCTTCTTCACAAGCCGCATGCCGAGCGCCTGCGTGTAGAAGGCGTGATTGCCGGACGCGTCGGCGGTCACGGCGGTGAGATGATGGATTCCGGTCAGTTTCATGGGGTGTCTCCATGGATGTTGACCGGAAGATAGGCCCGTGACGGCGGAAGGACGACCCGGCGGCACGCCAAGAAGACCTTGCCAAAATGCAAGGCCCATGCCGTTTTGAGGCAGGGTCCTTGCATCATCGAAAAGTCGAAGGGGTCAGGCGGCCTTTGCGCGCAGGTCGTCGGGCGTGACCTCGGGCGGGATGGGGCAGACATACGCCCGCCCGCCGGTGCGCTCCTTCAGCTCCGCCTTGGCGCGCGCAATGAGATCCGGGTTGCGCAGGCAATCGGCGGCCGTCGACGCCATGGCCTTGGCCGCCAGCACCATGCCCTTGTGAGCCGCGGGCAGATTTCCCTGCGTGACGAGCTGCCAGGTGTGGAACGGCGTGCCGATGGCAAAGCAGGCCGCGTGGCATTGCACCGTCGGCACGATCCAGCTCACATCGCCCACATCGGTCGAGCCCATCATCACCTCTTCACGCGTGGGCAGGGAGAGCACGCCGTCGTGCAGCACCTTGGCCTTGAGCGAAAGGTCATACGGCTTGACGCTCGCCACGATGTCCTCCGGCGTGATCGCGGCCTTCTGCAGTTGTTCCGCGAAAGCATAATCCTTGGCGTCGAAGCCGGGGCCGCCGAGGCGCTTCATGTTCTCGACCATGGCATCCTGCAGCGCCCTGTTGAGAAGAACGTTCGAGGTCGCGTCCGTGATCTGCACGGAGACGGTGGTTTCCGTCATCAGCGCCGCGCCTTCGGCGATCTTCTTCACGCGGTCGAAGAGACGCTCCGCATCGGGGAGAAAGGGCGAGCGCACGAGATAGAGCGATTCCGCATAACCCTGCACCACGTTCGGCGCATCGCCACCGGAATTGGTGATGGCGTAATGCACGCGCGCGTCCGAGGGCATGTGCTCTCGCATGTAGTTCACGCCCACATTCATCAGCTCCACCGCATCGAGCGCGCTGCGCCCGAGCTCCGGTGTCGCGGCGGCGTGCGACGGACGGCCCGTGAAGCGGAAGAAGGCCTGAATGCAGGCAAGCGACGACATGCTCTGCACTTCGTTGACCACGGCCGGGTGCCAGCAGAAGGCGGCATCGAGATCGTCGAACAGGCCTGCGCGCGCCATGAATGTCTTGCCCGAGCCGCTCTCTTCCGCAGGGCAGCCGTAATAGCGCACGGTGCCCGCAATGCCCTCAGATTCCAGCGCATCCTTCAGCGCCACGGCCGCAAGCGCAGAGCCGGAACCGAGCAGGTTGTGCCCGCAGCCATGCCCCGGCGTGCCTTTCGCCGTGGGCTTGTGCTCGGTCACGCCCGATACTTGCGCGAGATCGGGCAGCGCATCGAACTCGCCCAAGATTCCGACGATGGGCCCGCCGCTGCCGTATTCCGCGACGAAGGCGGTCGCCATGCCGCCCGCATTCTTCGTGATGCGAAAGCCCTCGCGCTCCAGCATGGCGATCTGCTCGGCGACCGAGCGATGCTCCTCGAAGGCGAGCTCCGGCATCGCCCAGATCCGGTCGCTCAAGGCGCAGTAATCGGCGGCTTTCGCGTCCACGCGACGCGCGATTTCATCAAGACTCAGGCGGTCGTTTTGCATGGGGTGCTCTCTATTGTCGGTTTGCGGTCTTTTAGACTTGAGATCGCCAACACGAAGGTATGATGTGATCTCGCTTTCTGCGCGAGAGTGGGACGCGCTACCCCGCCGCAAACAAATCCCGAGTGTCCGACGTAGCCTGCGGCTCCTCGAACGCATTCGGATCGCCCGGCCCCGTCTCCCAGCCCAAGTCAGGCAGCGCGATGATGCGAAGCCCGCGCGGGTCGTTGCGGGTCACGACGATGTTGCGGGTTTCCATATAGGCGATGAGGCGGCGCGCGCGGCCGGGGGAGCGGCTGCCGCAGGCGCGGGCGATCTCGCCGTCGGGCGGGCAGGGCGAGCCTTCCATCGCCGCGCGGGCGAGAAGCAGATAGACGCCCTGGATGTCCTCCTCGAGATCCCCCGCGAAGGCGACCGCGCGATCCCATTCGGTGCCCTCAGCCGTCGCGGTATCGACGCCGGCGCGCGCCACCGCGAGACGGCGGCGGAAGGCGTTGAGATTAGGCGGTTCCCCGGTCACGCGGCGGATGCGGCAACGCACGAGAAAATCCTGATAGAGCACGGCGACCGAGCGGAAGGCGGCTTCGGGATCGTCCATGATTTCGCGTAAGATTCCATCGAGCGCGGCCTCGCGCTCGGCCTTCGATTCCTCCGTCACCTCGACGGGTTGCGGCTCCGGTGTTGCGGCCGCGCGGGTACGGGCGAGCTGGGCCAGAAGATCGTTGGTCGAGGGCGCGGGCGGCGGAGGCGGCGCGCGCCGCGGCATGACCGGGCGGGCCACCACCTCGTCCTCGCCGGCCTTGAAGATGAGATCGCGCGCATCCTCCTTCGGCTGCTCGGGCAGCGGCATGAGCTTGAAGGTGCCGGAACGGGTGGAGGTTTCCACCTCACCGATCCGGATCGGCAGCGGGCGGCGCGAGAGGGCGGGGCCAAGGGCCACGAAGTGACCGCGCTCGAGATCGCGGAACATCTCGGCCTGGCGGCGCTCCATGCCCAGAAGGTCGGCGGCGCGGGCCATATCGATGTCGAGGAAGGTGCGGCCCATGAGGAAGTTGGAGGCTTCCGCCGCCACGTTCTTGGCAAGCTTCGCAAGGCGCTGCGTCGCGATGATGCCCGCAAGTCCGCGCTTACGGCCACGGCACATGAGGTTCGTCATCGCGCCGAGCGAGACCTTTCGGGCTTCGTCCGAGACCTCGCCGGCTGCGGCGGGCGCGAAGAGCTGCGCCTCGTCCACCACCACGAGCATGGGATACCAGAAATCGCGATCCGCATCGAAGAGGCCGCCGAGGAAGGCTGCGGCACAGCGCATCTGCGCCTCGGCGTCGAGGCCCTCCAGGCTCAACACCACGGAGACCCGGTGCTGGCGCACGCGGGCGGCGATGCGCTGGATGTCGCCCTCGGACCGGGAGGCATCCACCACCACATGGCCGAACTTGTCGGCCAGCGTGACGAAATCGCCCTCGGGGTCGATCACGGCCTGCTGGACCAGGGAGGCGCTCTGCTCGAGAAGGCGGCGCAGGAGATGCGACTTGCCGGAGCCGGAATTGCCCTGGACGAGCAGACGCGTCGCCAGAAGCTCTTCCAGATCGAGCTGAGCCTTCTGTCCTGCGGGGGTGGAGGAAACCACTCCCATGTCGATGCCGACCTTCATCAGCCTCCCTCGTCAATCTCCAGTTCCGGCTTGGTCCTAACACGGTAAAGCCCGGGTCAGTGCCCGGGTTTACGGCCTCCTCCACAGGCTTGCAATGCTATCCCCAGGCATGACGCCGCAGGTTTGACGGAAACAGGCCACGTTTCCGGCCATGATCAAGACCACGCTGGTCTCTTCCTCGGAAGCTCTTCGGAGGAACCATGCCGTCGAAGCCTTCTGCTCCAGCCTTTCCGAAAGGGGATTCGAACCTGCGGGTCATAAAGGTGCTCGGCCAGCGCCCGGCTCTGGCTGAAGGAACGGAGATAGGCCCTCCTCCGGCCGCCACGGAACGCGCCGAGATGGTCTTCGAGACGATGGGTCTCGTTCTGGTGCTTCTGATCGTCCTCGCCGCCGTCTGGATTCTGATCCGAAAGCGGCTTTGACGCTAGCGCATCGTGCTTAAAAAGTGGCCCCGGTTTTCGCTGACGCGGACCTCCGGTTCCGCGCGAACGATGCGCCCCTCTCAAGAATGAGCATCGGACCCAAAAGTGCACCCCACTTTTGGGTCCGATGCTCCTCAGTCAGCAATCGCCGCTTCAGCCGCCTTCACGGCGCTGCCGCGCAGGGGCCGCTCCTCCATAGCGGCGAGGAAGGCGAGCGCCAGGCCGAAACCGACGATGGCGGCGATGAACACGTAAGAAAAGACATCAGCGAGATCGACGCCGCTCTGCGCCGCCGCGTGGGCCAGAGTCTCGAAGCTTGCGACTTCTGAAAGGCCTGAGCCGCTGAGCACGATGGCACCGAAGACGGCGACGATGAGAGCGCCGCCGAGCGAGCGGAAGAAATTGGCCGTTCCTGTTGCGGTGCCGAGCTGGTGCGGCGCAACCGCATTCTGGATCGCCACCGTCGAGACCGGCAGCAGCGTGCCGAGCCCGATGCTGATGATGGCGAGCAGCACCTCGACCAGCGTGATGGACAGATTGCGCGCGAAGGCTGCCAGAACGCCCGTCGCCACCATCGCAACGAGAAGGCCCGCCAGCGGCAGGCGCTTGTAGTGCCTCACCTTGGCCATGCTGCGCCCGGAGAGCGTCGCTCCGCAGACGGTGCCGGCCATGAGCGGAATGAGCGCAAGCCCCGACACGGAGGCCGAGAGTCCGCGCACGGACTCGAAATAGACCGGCAGGTAAATGGTCAGGCCAATGTAGGTGCCCATGCCGAAACAGGCGGAGAGCACGCCCATGCGCACGACCGGATTATGCAGCACGCCCGGCGGGATCAGCGGCTCGGGTGCTATCCGCATGCGCATGGCGAACAAGACCCACAGAACCAGCGAAGCGGCAACGAGACCAATGATCTGCGGCGAAATCCAAGGATAACGCAGGCCGCCCCAGCTCAGGGCCAGCAGCAGCGACACCGTCGCGGCGACCATCAGCAATGCGCCAAGCAGGTCGAGTTTGTGCGGCCTGTGATGGCGCGGCAGTTTCTTGAGCGTGTGGAAGGTGATGAACAGGGCGATGAGGCCGAGCGGCAGGTTGATCCAGAAAATCACGGACCAATGCAAATGCTCCGCGAAGAAGCCGCCGAGCACTGGGCCGAGGAGGCTCGATGCCATGAAGACACTGGCGAAATAGACCTGGTACTTCCCGCGCTCCTTCGGCGGCACGAGATCCGCCACGATGGTTTGCGCCAGCGCGATCAATCCGCCGCCGCCGAGACCCTGCAGGCCGCGTGCGAGAACGAGCACGAGCATCGTGGGCGCAACGGCGCAGGCGATGGAGCCGATGATGAAGATCACGATGCCGATGAGCATGGTGATGCGACGGCCATGGCTGTCGCTGAATTTTCCGTAGAGCGGCGTCACGGCTGTCGAGGTCAGAAGATAGACCGTCACCACCCAGGGCAGATGCTCCAGATCGCCGAGTTCCCGCCCGATGGTGGGAAGCGCGGTCGCGATGATGGTCTGGTCGAGCGCCGCCAGGAGCATGGCCAGCATGATGCCGATGATGATCGTGCGGATTTCGGCATGGCTGAGTGCAGGATGCGCATGGCCTCTCGCGGCATGGTGTGCTGGCTGGTCCATCGTCGTCTTTCGCATTTCGGGAGGTCGCATCTAGAGGACCCGGACCCGCTTTGCCTTATTCATAGGCGCAGAGCAGATATGCATTTGGTTGACGTCGCAACGAATCGGCCTCTCGGCAGGAGGATAGCGGCCGCCGGAGAGAACGGTTCGCGCGACCGAGTGTTTCCCACGGGATTTCGTAAAAGGATCGGCACGATGCTTCGGATCTGGAGCTTTGTGACCCTCACCCTGGCGGCTCTGAGCCTCGCCCCCTCCTTCGCCCGTGTGCTGGAGGCTCCGCCCCGACTGATGGTCTGGCCGCCGGAGCTGTGGCGCGAGGCAACGGTCTTCAACGGTCAGTTCGAACTCTTCGCCCTGATCGGCGGCCCTCTCGATCTCGCGGCCATCCTCACCACAGCCGTTCTGGCTCTTCTGTTGCGAGGCCATAAAAGCCGGTTTTGGTTTGCCCTGGCGGGGGCTCTCCTCTTCGCGCTGAGTCTTGCCGTGTGGTTCAGATGGGTTTGGCCAGCCAACAGCGTGCTCGCCACCTGGCAGCCCGGTCCTGTCCCCGAAAACTTCGTCGCCATCCGCAATCGATGGGAAACGGGCCATATGGCGGTCGCAGCCCTCAAGCTCCTAGGCTTCATGGCGACGGCGCTGGCCGTCACGCTCCCTGCAAGGCCCTTGCCGGAAGCGTCACGGTCGCGCTAGCTGGAGATCCTGTTCCGTTCTTGAACCCATGACCGCTCGCACCAAACTCTCCCTCGCCCAGGCCCGCCGCATAGCCCTCGCCGCCCAAGGCTTTCACGAGACGCGGCCGGACGGCGCGCACCTTCGCCATGTGAAGCGCCTGCTGCAGCGCTCCCACCTGCTCCAGATCGATTCAGTGAACGTGCTGGTGCGGGCCCATTACATGCCACTCTTCTCGCGGCTCGGCGCTTACGACCGGGATCTGCTCGAAAAGGTAGCCTACCACCCCAAGAGGCGCGAGACCTTCGAATATTGGGGCCACGAGGCCTCGCTGATCTCCCTCGACCTCCATCCCCTGTTCCGCTGGCGCATGGCGCGGGCGGCAAAGGGCGAGGGCATCTACGGAGGGCTGGCCCGTTTCGGACGAGAAAAGCGCGCCTTCATCGAAGAGGTGCGGCGCGAGATTGCAACGCATGGCCCCATGGGCGCGGGGGAACTCTCCATCGGCGGCAAGGGGCGGGGTGCCTGGTGGGGCTGGAGCGACGGCAAGCGGGCGCTCGAATGGCTGTTCTGGGCCGGCGAGGTCACCACCGCCACGCGGCGCGGCTTCGAGCGCATTTACGATCTGCCGGAGCGGGTGCTGCCGTCGGAGGTGCTCAACGCACGGACGCCTGCCGAGGACGAGGCGCAACGCGAGTTGCTGAGACGCTCCATCCGCGCGCTTGGCATCGCCTCAGAGCGCTGCCTGCGGGATTATTTCCGCCTGGAGACGCAGGACGCCAGGCTACGCCTCCCGGAACTCGTGGAATCGGGCGATCTCATCCCCGTCGCAGTCGACGGCTGGAACGGCCCCGTCTATCTCGACCCGCGGGCCAAGGTTCCGCGCCGCGTCGAGGCACGGGCCCTCGTGTCTCCGTTCGACCCTATCGTCTGGGAGCGCACGCGCACGGAGCGCCTGTTCGATTTCCGCTATCGCATCGAGATCTACACGCCCGCCGAAAAGCGCGAATTCGGTTATTACTGCCTGCCGTTCCTGTTGGGTGAAAAGATCGTCGCTCGCGTGGATTTGAAGGCGGATCGCGCCAAGGGCCACCTCATCGTCCATTCCATCCATCCGGAAGGGTCGGTATCTCCCGAGGAAATCGCGTCTTCACTCGGCGAAGAACTTCGCCTGATGGCCGATTGGCTTGGCCTTGATGACATCAAAGCGCCGAAGGACTGGCACAGGCACTTAGGAGTCTGAGACGACACATGCCCTCGCCGGATCGCCCCCTGCTCCTATCTCCTGCGCTCATGAAAAGCTTTCTATCTCCCGTCACCGGCTTGTGGTTTCGCCTGCGGCTGAACGAAGTCGGACCACTTCTCTCCCTGGCCGCCTGCGGTCTCTTTGCCTGGGCCTTCATCGAACTCGCCGATGAGGTCTTCGAGGGCGAAACGCATGCTCTCGATAGCGAGATCCTGATGGCCCTGCGCAATCCTCAGGATACCGCCAATCCCTTGGGGCCCAGCTGGCTGGAGGAGGCCGCGCGAGATTTCACGGGCCTTGGCGGCTACGCGATCCTCACGCTTCTGACCACGGCGGCCATCATCTATCTGCTGATGGCTGGAAAGCGGGCTGCGGCCCTTCTCGTGCTGATCTCCGTCGTCGGAGGAGCGCTTCTCTCGACGGGTCTCAAGATCGGCTTCGAGCGGCCCCGGCCCGATCTCGTGCCCCATGCCACGCGCGTCTATACGGCGAGCTTTCCGAGCGGTCATGCCATGCTGTCCGCCATCACCTACCTGACGCTCGGCGCACTTCTTGCCCGCGTCGAGAAAAGCCGGCGCATCAGTACCTTCATCATGGGACTTGCCATCATCATGACCCTGCTTGTGGGGGCAAGCCGCGTGTATCTGGGCGTTCACTGGCCAAGTGATGTCCTCGCCGGCTGGTCCGTCGGCGCGGCCTGGGCTTCGCTGTGCTGGTTTATCGCCCTGCAATTGCAGCGCGGTGGTCAGGTGGAAAAGCCGGGCGAGACCACTGCTCCGCCGGATACGAAAGAGGCATGACCGACACCCCCGAGACCCCGGCCAAAAAACCTCCGCGGAAGGTCACGCCCGCTTATCTGCAGCGGGCGGCGCTCGCCTATCTCGAACGTTATGCCTCCTCCGCCGAGAACCTGCGGCGCGTCCTGAAACGCAAGGTGGACAAGCGCTGCCGCCTGCGCGGCGAGGATCCGGCGGAATTTCAGGAGATGATCGACGAAGCTGTGGCCAAAAGCCTGCGCACCGGCCTCATCGACGACACGCGTTATGCGGAAGCCCGCGTCGCTACCCTGCGCCGCCGAGGCGGATCGGCGCGGGCGATCCAGGCCAAACTCTCGGCAAAAGGTGTCGACCGCACGACGATCGCGGCGGCACTCGAAGGCGGCGAAGAGGACGACGAGGAGAAGGCGGCCCATGCGCTCGCCCGCCGTCGCAAGCTTGGGCCGTACCGTCCGGGCGAGCGGGCACCCTACCGCGACAAGGATCTTGCGGCACTCGCCCGCGCAGGCTTCCGCTTCGACGTGGCGCGTCAGGTCATCGATGGAGAGGAGGAAGACAGCGGGCTCTAAGCCGTTGCTCGACCCCGCATGAACATGATCGTCGGATTGTCCTTGTAGGTCGTGTGCAGGAACTCCCGGTATCCGCATTTCTCCGCCACGCGGATCGACGGCTGGTTTTCGGGCGCGATGATGCAGACCGTGCCTGCCGCCTCAAAGTGATCGTCACCCCAGGCAATCGCTGCACGCACCGCTTCCGTCGCATAGCCCTTGCCATGAGCATGAGGTGCCAGCACCCAGCCGATCTCCGGCATGCCCTCGAAGGAGGGTTCGATGTCACGCTTGAAATCGGCAAAGCCCACCTCGCCGATAAAGCGGCCTGTCGCTTTGTCCGTGACGGCCCAATAGCCGTAGCCCAGCAGCACCCAATGTCCGACATAGCGGACGAGCCGCGCCCAAATCTCTTCTTGCGTGTAGGGCCTTCCACCGATGAAGCGCGTCACCTCCGGATTGCGCCAGAGGTCGAGACTATCGGCGAAATCGGAAACGCGATGGGCCCGGAGAACGAGGCGTTCCGTTTCGAGCATTGGAGCGGCGGCGACGGAATGAGACGACGTTTGCATCGGAGGAACTTGCGACGATCTCAGACCCCGTGCAATGGGCAGGCCTCTCCGTCGCCACATATTCCGCCCTACAGGACAGGAAGTGGACGCTTCGGCTCACGACATCGTTGGACTTCTCTGATCGGGATCAAACCTCAAAGTTTGTTTGCGGAACTCAGAGCCTTTTTCGGTGAAGTGGTTCCGGTTCACCGTCAAGAAATGCGGCCCAGCCAAGAAGAGAGCTGATTCCAGGCTAATGGAATCAGCTCTAGAGCAGCCCCGCTCCCACATTCACGGCGAGAGCCAGGATGGTGGTGTTGAAGAGGAAGGCGAGGATCGTATGGGCCAACGCGAGGCGCCGCATGCGTTTGGAGACGATCACCACGTCGGAGGTTTGCGCTGCCGCTCCGAGATTGAACGAGAAGTAGAGGAAATCCCAGTAATCGGGTTGGTCCTTGTGCGGGAAGGCAAGGCCCTGCCGCTCACCCCGGTCGCCGTAATATTCATGCGCGTAATGGATGGCGTGGATGGTGTGCACGAAGAACCACGAGCACAGGATGGTGACGCCCGCGACGGCGAGCCGGAAGACCCGCTCGTCGTCCGCATCATGAATGCCGTAGAGCCCGACGGCGATGGCGGCGAGGCTCGCCACGGCGGTGGCCAGGGTCAGGATCAGAAAGACCACGGCCGTTTCATCCTCTTCCGCCGCCCGCTGCTGCATCTTCGGTGGAGGAGCGCGCCGCCATGATCCCGGCCAGCGCCAGATAGCAGACGACCTCGATATCGCAGGCCGTCAGAAGCCGCGAGTTTGCAGCCCAAGCCTCGGGCAAGGCGACATAAACGAGGATCGCCAGAAGGGTCGAGCCGAGAGCCGGGGGCGCAAGCGGGACTAAAGATGGATCATCGACATGTCTCGTTGGGCCGGGCTCAAGACCCGCGCCGCAGCAAAGGATGTTTGCGCCGCCCAAGCACTGGAGCCCGGTTCGCCCTGTCCTACATCACCCAAGCTGACCTTCAAAGGAGATCACGATGAACCGCAAGGCAAGAGCCGTCTGGCAGGGCACGGGCAAGGATGGCACCGGCCACCTGACATCCGATTCCGGGGTGCTGTCGTCCACGCCCTATTCCTTCAAGACCCGTTTCGAGAACGAGAAGGGCACGAACCCGGAGGAGCTGATTGCCGCAGCGCATGCGGGCTGCTTCACCATGGCCCTTGCCTTCCAGCTTCAGAATGCCGGCTTCACGCCGACGGAGCTGGCGACCGAAGCGGTGGTTTCCATCGAGCAGCAGGGCGGCGGCTTCACGATCACGAAGTCGGCTCTCACCCTCAACGCCAATGTGCCGGGCATCGACCGCGCCAAGTTCGAGGAGCTTGCCCGCGCGGCCGAGAAGAACTGCCCTGTCTCGAAGGTGCTCAACGCTGAAATCACTATGGATTTTACGCTGGCCTGAGATCGACTGGCTGGGCTCGATTGATGTTCCTGTCGCGATGGCCGGGCTCGTTCCGGCCATCTGCTTTTTGGAGGTTCCTGAGCACCTTCAAGCCGCCCTCGCTCATGTGAAGCCTGAAGATAGAACCAATTCCCAGCTGGCCCGTTGAGAAGGCAAGCGGTGCTTCGCGCCGCATTCGACCTCAGGAGGAACACATGGTTGCGAAACATCTTGCAATGGCTCTTCTCGGTTCGGCTCTGATCGGCGCACCGGCACTGGCGCAGAACCAGCCGGCCGGCTCCGGGACGACCGGCGCTCCGGCCGCCGGAGGCGCCGGCTCCATGACCCAGATGCAGCCCGGCCAATGGCGTGCCTCGCGGCTCGAAGGCCTGGACGTCTACAACCAGAACAACGAGAAGATCGGCGATATCAGCGAAATGCTGGTTGACCAGAGCGGCAAGATCCAGGCCGTCGTGATCGGCGTCGGCGGCTTCCTCGGCATCGGCGAACGCGATGTGGCCATCCCCTTCGAACAGGTCAAGCTCGTGAACGAGCCGCGTGCCACCGCTGCGGCCACCACCGGAACCACGGCTCCCGGCACCACGGCCCCGCCGACCACCACGACGGCACCGGGCACCACCGGCTCCGTGGCGACGCCCCCTGCCGCCACCGCCGATCGTGCGATGCCCGATCACGCTATGGTCAACATGACCAAGGATCAGCTTCGGGCGATGCCGGAGTTCAGGTACAACCGCTAAGTTCGCCGGCGGATGAAGCGAGAAAGGGGCCCAAAGGCCCCTTTCCTTTTTCTACGCCAATTTCTACGCCACGTTTCGCGAGAGCGTCACATCACTGCTTTCTTGTAGCTGTCGATGATGGCTTGGCCGTCAGAACCTGCTTTCTTCAGCCAATCCTGGGTCGGCTGCTCGCCGATCTTCAGGAGGCCTGCCTTGAGGTCCGGGCCCGGCGGCTGAACCTTCATGCCTTTCGAGGCCATCTGCTCCGTGTACCACTTGGTCTTTTCCTGAGCCGTCTTCCAGCCGCGCTCCTCGGCTGTCCAGACCGCCTTCGGAACGGCCTCCTGCGTCGGCTTCTCGTAACACGGCTCGCCGCCGCGCAGCACATGGATGAACTCATCGGCAAAGGCGACGAGAATGACGAGGCCTGTCGCGTAGCCGATCTGCGGAATCCAGAGCGGGATCGCCGGCACACGCTGAACCATGTCGTTGAAGCGGTAGCTGTCATAGGTGAGCTGCACCGCATGCCGGCAAGGATCTTTCCCGCTTGAGCTTTGGGCAACTGCCTTCGGCATGCGACCTCCCGCCCCTGTCGCCACCCTCGCCTGACCAGCCTTTCCGTGCTAGAACAAAACACGAACAATCCAGCGGAAGGCCTTTGATTCCATGGACGAGAAGCTCAGCCGAAAGCTGCGCATCCTGGCGGATGCGGCGAAATACGACGCTTCCTGCTCCTCCTCCGGCGCACCCGGACGCAAGGCCGATATCGACGGCCTGGGCTCCACCACGGGCGCCGGCATCTGCCACGCCTATACGCCTGACGGGCGCTGCGTTTCGCTACTGAAAATCCTGCTGACGAATTACTGCCTGTTCGACTGCGCCTATTGCGTGAACCGGCGCTCGTCCAACGTGAAGCGCGCAAGGTTTTCCGTCGACGAGGTGGTGACGCTCACGGTCGAGTTCTACAAGCGCAACTATATCGAGGGCCTGTTCCTCTCGTCGGGAATCATCCGCTCGCCCGACTACACGATGGAGCAGATGCTTCTGGTGGCGAAGAAGCTGCGCCGCAATCACGGGTTTCGCGGCTATATCCATCTGAAGACGATTCCTGAGGCGAGCCCCTGGCTCATCGAGGAGGCGGGCCTCTGGGCGGATCGCCTTTCCATCAATCTCGAATTGCCGACAGAACAAAGCCTGGAGCGTCTCGCGCCGGAGAAGGATGGCGCGTCCATCGAGGGTGCCATGGCGCAAATGTTCGAGCGCATTGAGGAAGCGCGCGAGGAGCGCCGCCATTTTTCGCCGGCAGGTCAGACGACACAGATGATCGTCGGCGCGGACGAGACGACCGACATGGACGTGCTGCGCACATCGGCCAAGCTCTACGGGCATTACGACATGAAGCGTGTATACTACTCCGCCTTCAGTCCCATTCCCGATGCAAGCGCGATCTTGCCGCTGAAGCCGCCGCCGCTCCTGCGGGAAAGCAGGCTTTATCAGGCCGATTGGCTGCTGCGGTATTACGGCTTCAAAGTCGAGGAGATCGCAGCGGGCAGCGAAAAAGGCATGCTCGATCTCGAGGTCGATCCGAAGCTCGCATGGGCGCTCAAGAATCGTCACCTCTTCCCCGTGGATGTGAACCGCGCCGAACGTGAGATGCTGCTGCGCGTGCCGGGCCTCGGTGCGCGCGCCGTGGATAGGATCGTGGTGGCGCGCAAGCACACGACGTTGCGGCTGGACGATGTGGCCCGCCTCACCTCGGGCCTCAAGCGCGCCAAGCCGTTCCTGATCGCTGCCGATTATCATCCGCATGGCAAGCTCGATCGGCAGAATCTGCGTCAGCGTCTGATCGAGAAACCCCAGCAGCTGAGCTTGTTCGCATGAGCCCGTCCGAGACCCGTCATCCCAGGGCTGCGCAGCAGAACCCGGGATCGCACGACGAGATGGCACTCTATCCGGCGCACGATCCCGGATCTTCGCGGCGTGTCATCCGGGATGACGAGAGGGGGTCTGCATGAGCCTGCACTGCATCACCCTGAAAGACGGCGCGGATCTCGACGGCTTCCGCCGGGCCGTGCGCTGGCTGATCGCCGAGGAGCTCGCACCGCAGCACATCGTCTGGTCGCTCGATGAGACACCGAGCCTTTTCGGGGACGATGACATGAGCAGCGCACCGCCCATTTCGCTGCCGAGAAGCGTGGCGCGGCTGATCGAACTCGGCGTGTGCCACAGGGACCCCGAGCGCTATGCCCTTCTCTATCAGCTCGTCTGGCGCGTCCTGAACGGCGAGCGCGACCTTCTGGAGATCGCGAGCGATCCGCTCGTGCACCGCATCGACACGATGGCGCGCGCGGTCAGGCGCGATCTTCACAAGATGTATGCCTTCGTGCGCTTCCGGCGCATGAAGGGTGAGGATCTGGAGCGCTTTGCCGCCTGGTACGAGCCTGAGCATTTTGTCTTGGAGGCCTCGGCCCCGTTCTTCATCGACCGCTTCCGCTCTCTCGACTGGACGATCCTGACCCCCATCGGTTCCATGCGCTGGGACCGGCATGAACTGACCTTCGGCCCGCCTGCGCGGCGTGGGGATACGCCCTCGGAGGACAGCTTCGAGGAGGGCTGGCGCGGCTATTATGAGAGCGTGTTCAACCCCGCACGGGTGAACCCCACCGCCATGCGCGCGGAGATGCCGAAGAAATACTGGCGCAACCTGCCGGAAACCGCTGCCATTCCAGGCCTGATCCAAACCGCCTCCCAACGCGTTGAAGCCATGATCGAACAGGAGGCAACCATGCCCGCGAAACGCATGCCGGAACGGGCCATCGAGGCCATGTGGGATCAGGAGCCCAAGACGCTCGAAGAACTCAACGCCATTATTGCCAAGGCAGGGCCGCTAGTGCCCGGCGCCACGCAGGCCGTGTTCGGCGAAGGACCGAAGCGCGCGGATATCGTCTTCGTCGGTGAGCAGCCCGGCGATCAGGAGGATCTGCAGGGCCGACCCTTCGTGGGGCCGGCAGGCAAGCTCTTCGACAAGGCCATGAAAGAAGCCGGCATCGACCGCTCCAAGGCCTATCTCACTAATGCGGTGAAGCATTTCAAATTCGAGCAGCGCGGCCATCGCCGCATTCACTCGAAGCCCACCGCAGGCGAGGTGAAGCATTACCGCCCCTGGCTGATGAAGGAGCTGGAGCTGGTGCGGCCGAAGCTCGTAGTGGCGCTCGGCGGAACCGCCCTTCTTGCGCTCACCGGCAAGTCGACGCCGATCTCCCGCTCGCGCGGGCGCGCGCAGTTCGGGCCTTATCGCGGCTACATCACCGTGCATCCGAGCTATCTGCTGCGCCTGCCTGATGAAGTCACGAAGCGCGAAGCCTATGAGGCCTTCCTCAACGACCTGCGCCACATCCATGATCTCGCCGAGGCCGATCCGGATACGGGCGAATTGCGGCTCGCAGCAGAGTAGGTCTTACGCTTCTGCCGCGAGCTTTCGCTGGTGATCGAGGCGGCGCATCACGGGCGTCACCGTGATTCCATGAAGCACGATGGAGACGAGGATGATGAATCCCGCCGTGCTCCAGAGGACGTCCGCATTGTCGAATTCTTCGTGGTTCAGGGCATAGGCGAGATAGTAGATCGAGCCTATGCCGCGAATACCGAAGAAGCTGATCGCCAGTTTCTCACCCGGAGGAGGATCGGTTCCAATCAATCCGATCCATCCGGCGAGCGGGCGGATGACGAACAGCGCCAACAGGCCGAAGGCTGCTGCCTCCCAGCTCAGCGCGCGAAACAGCTGCCCGCCTGTCATGGTACCGCCCAGCAGCACGAGCAGCACCATCATGAGAAGGCGCTCCAACTCCTCGGCGAAATCGTGGAGCTTCTCGTGATAGGCATCCTCGCGCTTGGTCGCGCGCAACGCCAAGGCCGCGACGAAGACGGCGAGAAAGCCATAGCCCTTCACCATCTCGGTCATGCCATAGGCAAGGCACGTGATGCCGAGCGCCACGAAGCCCGAGCCGGTGCGCGAGAGCTTGGCCCGGTTCGGCAGGTGGAAGGTGAGCCAACCGAGAACCCGCCCAACCATGAAGCCCATGGCGGCCCCAGCCCCGATTTTCCAGATCACCGCATAGACGAACCATTCCGCCGCGCTCGTCGTGCTGACCTCATGGGCAAAGCTGATGGCGAGCAGGATGAAGGGAAAGGCGAGGCCATCGTTGAGCCCCGCTTCCGAGGTAAGCGTGAAACGCACCTCGTCCTCTTGCCCTCCGCCCGGGGGACCTACCTGCACGTCGCTCGCGAGCACAGGATCCGTAGGCGCAAGCGCCCCCGCCAGCAAGATCGCGGCTGCCAGGCTCAGGCCCAGAAGGCTTTGCCCGAGCCAGGCGAGGCCGAGGATGGTCAGAGGCATGGAGATGCCGAGCAAACGCCAGGTGAGCCTCCATCGCTTCCAGCCGAAGGGCCTGTCGATCTTCAAGCCTGCGCCCATGAGCGAGATGATCACCACCAACTCGCTCAACCGCTCGACAAGGCTAAGTTCCTCACTGGGGTGTGGGATGACGCCGGGAACGTCGGGAATGGCGAAGATGAGCGCACCCAGGCCCACGCAGAAGATCGGCAGGGACAGGGGCAGTTCCTTCAGGACCATGGGAAGCCAGGCGGTCAGCAGGACGACGACCCCGAAACCGGCCAGCACGACGATGTAAGCGCTCATAAGGCAGCGAACGCCGTGCAGACTCGGCAGTTCCCGTGCCTCAAGAGCATCGGACGTCAAAAGTGAATTCCACTTTTGGATCAATGCGATGCTCTCTTTTTAAGGAGCGCATCGTCGGGAGCGGAAACCCGGATCCGCCTTCCCGCACGATGCGCCAGAGGTTAACCGCCCCTTAAACCGCCACAATTAGAGTGCTCCAGAGCGTAAAAGGCCGGAACCGACCGGTTCCAGGAATGCGGGGTTTTTACAGACGTGGCGAACGGACGTGGCCGGCGGGAGCCGGTTTTCGATGCGCCCGCTACGGAGGCGGGGGAGCTGGATTTCTACCTCTCGCCCGAAGACCGGGCGGGGGGATCCATGGCAAGACGGCGTGCTTCCAGGCAGAATGACGAGGACAGGCCGCCCCGCCGCTCGCGCTCAAGGAAGTCCAAGCGCAAGGGCCGCTCGTTCCTCGGCAAGCTGATCTATGCCGGTGTCGTGCTGGGCCTCTGGGGCATCATCGCTGTCGGCGGCGTGGTCGCCTATTATGCCTCGCAGCTGCCGCCCATCGACCAGCTCACCGTTCCAAAGCGTCCACCGAATATCGCCATCATGGCCAATGACGGCTCGCTGATCACCAATCGCGGCGAGACGGGCGGTCGCACCGTCACTCTGAAAGAGCTGCCGCCCTATCTGCCGAAGGCGTTCGTCGCCATCGAGGACCGGCGCTTCTACGATCATCTCGGCATCGACCCGATGGGCATCGCCCGTGCGGCCTATCGCAATCTCACCCGTTCCGGCGGCCTGCAGGGCGGCTCGACACTGACGCAGCAGCTGGCGAAGAACCTCTTTCTCACGCAGGAACGCACCGCCTCCCGCAAGATCCAGGAGGCGATCCTCGCGCTCTGGCTGGAGCGCAACTACTCGAAGGACCAGATCCTCGAGCTTTATCTCAATCGCGTTTATTTCGGCGCGGGCGCCTACGGCGTCGAGGCCGCCGCCCAGCGCTATTACGGCAAGTCCGCGCGTCACGTGTCGCTCTCGGAAGCAGCCGTGCTCGCGGGTCTCGTGCAATCGCCGTCGCGCCTGGCGCCCAACCGGAACCCGAAAGCCGCGCAGGCGCGTGCGGAGCTCGTGATCGCGGCCATGAACGAGCTCGGCTTCATCACGCCGGACATGAGGAAGACTGCGCTGGGGCAGCCCGCCGAACCCGCGCGTCCGAACGGCGCGGGCTCCGCCAATTACGCAGCCGATTACGTGATGGATGTGCTCGACGATTTCGTCGGCACCATCGACACGGACATCGCGGTCTTCACCACCATCGACCCCATGATGCAGTCTGCCGCGGAGCGGGTGCTCGTGGAGGAACTCAACGCCAAAGGGCAGAAGTTCAATGTCAGCCAGGGCGCCTTCGTGGCCCTGCAGCCGGATGGTGCCGTACGGGCTCTGGTGGGCGGCAGGAACTACGAAACGAGCCAGTTCAACCGGGCCACTTCAGCCCGCCGTCAGCCGGGCTCGTCCTTCAAGCCCTTCGTGTATCTCACGGCTGTCGAGCGGGGCTATACGCCCGATACGGTTCTCGATGACTCACCCGTAAACTACAAGGGTTGGGCTCCCCAGAACTATGACCGCAAATATCGCGGGCCGATCGCCCTGCGCGATGCCCTGGCGCTCTCGCTCAACACTATTGCCATCAAGCTGAACATGGAGGTTGGGCCGAAGGCCGTGGTGCAGACGGCGCAGCGGCTCGGCATCACCTCCCCGCTTCAGGCCAACGGCTCGCTCGCGCTGGGCACTTCGGAAGTGACGCCGCTCGAACTGGTCAGCGCCTATGCGGCTTTCGCCAATGGCGGCATTGGCGTGACGCCTTACGTGATCACCGAGGTGAAGACCCTCGACGGCAAGATCGTCTACAAGCGTCCGGCCTCCGCCGGCGGCCTCGGCCGCGTCATCGACCCTGCAGCCGTTGCGATGATGAACGAGATGATGCACAACACCTTCGTCATTGGCACCGCGCAGAAGGCGCAGGTTCCAGGCTGGCCCATGGCCGGCAAGACCGGCACGACGGACGATTACAAGGATGCGTGGTTCGTCGGCTTTACCGGCAATCTCGTGGCCGGCGTCTGGCTCGGCAACGATGACGGCGAACTGACCAAGCGCGTGACCGGCGGCAACCTGCCGACGGAGGTCTGGCACAACTTCATGAAGATTGCGCTGAAGGACAAGCAGCCCGTGGCTCTGCCGGGCGGCGAGCGCTTCCGGAACGGCGTGCCCGTGGCCGATGCCGGCGGCGATCCCCGCTATGCCGCTGTGGGCAATGGCGGCGACGCCTGGGCTCAGCCGCAGCCTCAGCCCCAGCGTCGGACCCGCCCGCGCGAGAAGAACTTCTTCGAGAAGCTGTTCGGACTTTAGGAAGAGCAGCTTCGTCTAAACTGGATGGATGAGTTCCAAAGTTTGACAATCAAGGGCTGTCAGATCGAGCGCCCTGCATAATTCTTGAACATCAGGACGCTCGATGTAAGCCAGATGGAATGTCAGATTGTCATCTGGCGAAAACTGTAACTCGCCCATCAACGCTATAGGCTCGAGATAGCCGAAGCCTTCCTTATCAAGGCTTGTGTTAGGATAGATCCGTCGCAGGAGAATGAGGGTCTCCTCATGCGAGGTGAAAGGCACGAGAGTACTTTCATCGATATCTTGATGAGATGCGAGGCGATGAGCTGGTCGGAAGACGATATAATCGTAACTCATACTCACACCTACTGCACGTGACGATCTAACATCGACATAGCAGATCCGGGATTAGCCTCCAATATCGGCTTAAGCGTTTTAAAGTCTAGGCCTGTCCAGCTAACTCCGCCGCGCTCTTCCTGTCGTGGCGTATACCAGAAGCGCCAGCACGCCCGTGCTCGCGATGGTGACCGGCAACGGCAGCGCGGAGGCGCCGAGGTTCTGCCCCAGTACGATGCCGAGGATGGCGGCAAAACTCATCTGGCAGATGCCAAGCAACGACGAGGCCGCGCCCGCGCGCTCCGGAAACGGCATGAGAGCCGAGGCCATGGCCTGCGGCATGGTGAGGCCCACGCCAAATGCGTAGATCGCCATCGGTCCTGTGATCGCGAAGGATGACGGGACACTGGAGACGACGAGCGCAACCATCAGCACGCCGCCTGTCGCAAGGCTCGTCACGCCGAAACGGATCGTGCCGTCCAGGCCGTATCTGCCGACAAGATGCTGCGCGGACAACGTACCGCCGATGTAGCCTACGACCATGAAGGCGAAGGAAAAGGCGTAAGACAATTCATCCAGACGATAGACGCCCTGCAGCACGAAGGACGAGCCGGAGATGAAGGCGAAGAGACCGCCATAGGCGAGCATCGAAAAGCTCACATAGGTGCGATAGCCCGGATGTTGCAGCAGCGTCCCGAAGCCTTTCAGAATCGAGCCGAAGGAGATCGGCGCATCGGATTTCCTGCGGATGCTCTCGGGCAGGCGCAACAGAACGGTTGCGGCCAGCGCAATTCCGCAGACGAGCATCACGCCGAAAGTGACCCGCCACTCGTAGAACTGCGCGATCAGCCCACCGAGAACGGGCGCAAGCGCCGGCACCACCCCCATGATCGTGCCCATGCGCGACAATTCCCGGCCGGCACGCGGCCCCTCATAGAAGTCGCGCACGATGGCGCGACCCAGCACGATGGGACCTGAAGCGCCGAGCGCCTGAACAAAGCGTGCCGCGATCAGAACCTCGATATTCGGCGCCAGCGCGCAGATCAGGCTGGCCAACGCAAAGAGGCCGAGCCCGAAGAGCAGCACGGGCTTGCGCCCGACCCGGTCGGAAATCGGCCCATAGAAGAACTGCCCTGCCGCGAAGCCGAAGAGAAAGGCCGACAGCGTGAGCTGCGTCTGCCCCGTGCTCGCCTGAAGGCCTGCCGCAATCGCCGGCAGCGAGGGCAGGTACATGTCCGTTGAGAGGGGACCGAGCGCGGTGAGCAGCGCCAGGACGACGGTGAGGGCGAGGGTATCGGGCTTGAGCATGAAATTATCGTAGCAGAGACAGGACAGGGCTCGGACTAAGCCGAAAAGCGCCACCTGTCACGGGTTTAACCCTTTGTGAATCCGTCCTACGAAAGCTCAGCGTCTCTTTCCTGTGTGACTTCGGCAACTAAGCGAACGACGGATAGGCACGCTCGACATCGATTGATGGATCCGATGCATGGCGTTGCCGATTTCCCGATCCAAGTCTCAGCTCCTGCAGGAGGATTGGGCAACATCTGCAAGTAGCAAGGCCGGACGAGACAGCTTTTTCACGAAGCTCCTGCCTTCGGCTAATTCACTGATGTTTCCTGCTTTTTCGTATTTTGCCCTTTCGCAAAACATCTTTGCGATATCCGCTGCAGGAGATAAGCAACTGATTCTTAAAGCAATTTAACGAATGCAATTTTAAATTGCATTCTTTTGCAAGAACACCCGTTCGTTCAGATGGCATATACGTTATAACAATCATCGTATGCTCCATCGTGGTGTGTTGGCTTCAAGAAGCCTATGGATACGGTGTTTCCGATGGATAAATCTGCCCTTGATCTTATCGTCATTCGGTCAGGAGATGTCTTGTCCGATACCGCTCAGCCAATTGAGGCTGACAAAGAGGCATCGACGCAAGACACCACGACTTTCGGGGTCGCCAGCGTTGGAACTCAAGCCGTGATCACCGGCGATGCCGGCGACAACGACCTCGGCAGCCACAGCACCACCACCTCGAATACGATCTATGCAGGTCTTGGATTTGACACGTTGCGGGGCGGCACCGGCAATGACAAGCTTTATGGCGAGGAAGACAACGATCTCCTGATCGGCTGGCAGGGCAGCGACACGCTCGATGGCGGCGACGGTTACGATACCGCATCCTACGAGACCGAAACGGGCGGCGCGGGCATCGTGGTCAATCTGACGGCCTCGTCCTGGACCTACGGGGGCCGGACCTATGCGTCCATGACGGGAAAGGATACCTGGGGCTCTATCGACAGCTATGCCCAAATCGAGGCGGTGGTCGGATCCCGAGGAAACGACATCGTCAATGCGAGCGATACGCCGGACCAGTTCGTTCTTTACGGTGGGGCCGGGAACGATACGCTTATGGGCGGCGGTAGCGACCCGTGGGGACTCGATCTTCTCGCCGGCGGGGCTGGTGACGACGTCCTGATCGGCGGCATCGCGTATTTCGAGGGGTCGGCCGCCGTCACGGTGGATCTGCGGACAGGAATCGCCACGGGGCAGGGCACGGATACTCTGCAATCGATTTCTTATGTGATCGGCGGCGACGGCAACGACCTGATCAGGGCCGCCGACGTATCTGCGACGCTGGACGGCGGCGCAGGAGATGACACCCTGCATGGCGGAGCCGGCGACGACGTTCTCTATACGGGATCCGGAACCAATGTGGTCTGCGGGTCGGCGGGGGACGATGGCATCAATGTCGACGGTGTGACGACCCTGCGCTACGACCAATATGTATGGCTCGACGCCTCGGGGAATAACCTCGCCGGTTTCATCTCGGCAGATTTAGAGATGGGGCATGTCCGCAAGTACAAGAACAACCCGAGCGGTACGATTACAAATCTCGACAGGCTTGGCGAGGATTATATCACCCCGGGGGTCGTCTACGATTTCGTCGCCACCGGAGGCAACGACTTCGTTACCGGCAATAGCTTGGACAACCGCCTGACCGGTCTTGCAGGCAATGACAGCATCGCCGGAGCCGACGGCAACGACGTGCTCGACGGCGGAGACGGCAACGACACGCTGGACGGCGGCATCGGCAACGACACGCTGGAGGGCGGCGCCAACAACGATTTCCTCAAGGGCGGAGACGGTCACGACTCCCTTGTGGCGGGCAGCGGCCGGGATACACTGGATGGTGGGATCGGCAACGACACGCTGGATGGCGGCGCCGGTGCCGATAGCATGGCCGGCGGCCTCGGCGATGACGTCTATTATGTGGACCATCTCAACGACTCCGTCACGGAGCTGGCCGGCGGCGGAACGGATACCGTCTACGTCTCGGTTCAAGGCTTCGATCACCTCAAGCTGGCCAATATCGAGAACGTGGTCCTCGTGGGCGAGGGCAGCATCGACTACAGCAACCGCGCGCCGGAGATCCTCGGCGCGTCGAGCCCGACCAGGGTGACGGTCGCGGATACAGGCATCGTCAACCCCTTTGCGAACCTCGCGATCGACGACAACGGTTCCTGGGTGACGGTCACGGTGAAGATGAATCAGCTTCCCGGATTCACCATCGGCTCCTTCACCAATCTGGGCCCCGGCGTCTATGATCGGTTTTCCGGCACCTACACGGTGAGCGGCGACATCGCAGCCGTGCAGGCGGCGTTGCAGGCGCTGCAATTCGATCCGGTCGATACCCCCAGCTTCGCGGTGGGGAATGTCAGGACCGATTCCTTTACGATCACTGTCGTGGACGACCACGGCATCGCCTCGGTGCCGAACAGCAACATCTCGGTCGACGTGGTGACGCAGAACCGCGCCCCGACTCTTGTTGCCCCTGCTGCGGCCTATACGGTGTCGGACACCGACAACGTGAACCTGGCGACGCCGTTCGCCAATGTGGCGATTACCGAGACGAACCTCAACGACATGGTCACGGTGACGATCGCGCTGGATTCGCCGGGCAAAGGCGCTCTTGTTTCCACGAAGGGGACCTACGATGCGGCGGCCGGCGTCTACACGGTCACTGCGGCATACTGGGAAATCCAGTCGATCGTGCGGGCGGTGAAGTACAATGCAACGGATCGCGTTGGTGCGGAGCCCGGCAGCATCGAGACCGCAACCTTCACAATCAATGTGGTCGACGCCGGCGGGCTCTCGAGCGGCCCGGTCAGCACCATCCAGGTGAACTCGGTCCACGGGACGGCTCCCACCAACACGGCGCCGATCCTCTCCGGCTCTGATACGATCACTTACACAGCTACCGCCCCGATCAATCCGTTCACCAAGCTTACGGTTACGGACGATAGCCCGAATGTCACCGCGACGGTGGCCATGGATATGCCTTCCCGCGGTACGCTCGTGAATCTTGGCGGCGGCGTCTACGATGCCGCGGCGGGGACCTATACGGTCACCGGTACGGCGGCCGAGGTCCAGGCGGCGATCCGGGCCTTGCAATTCAATGCTCTACAGAGTGCCCCGGTGAAGTTCACCGTCACCGTGACGGACGGCAGCCTCACCTCGACGAACACGGGCTTCACGCTGAATCCGACATTGCCGAACCGGGCTCCGACCATTCAGGCGCAGCCTCTGACGGTGAGGGTCGCGGATGATGATGAGGACGATCTCGCGACTCCATTCTCCGGCGTGGTGATCGACGATCCGGATACGACCTCCTCCAGTTCCTACATCGAGCTCCGGGTCTACCTCGACGATCCGTCCAAGGGCGTCCTGGTGCCCGGCAAGGGCGGGAGCATCATATCCAGTTCCGATCCTGCGAACGGCTATCATTATTATACGATCTCAGGGAAGGTGCAGGATGTCCAAGCGGCGCTGAGGGCCCTTGAGTACAATCCGCGGGTGCAGCGGGGTGCTGAGTCCGGCAGCATCGAGACTAGCACCTTCACCATCAAGGTATACGATGGATATGGTCTCTCGGCTACGAACACCAGCATCAGGGTGGAATCGATTCATGGAACGCTTCCGCAGACGGGACCTCTGATCGGTGGGGTCGACGCTCCCGTGACGGTGACAGTTGTCGATACGGACGTGGCGTCGCCCTTCATCAATGTGACGATCACGGACGACAGCCCGACGATCACAGTGACCGTTGCGATGGATACCGCGTCGGAGGGCGAGTTCACGAATCTGGGTATCGGCACCTACAACAGGACAACCGGCATCTACACGGTGACCGGAACGGCGACTGAGGTTCAGGCGGCGATCCGGGCCCTGCAGTTCGATCCGGCGGATCGTAATGCGGAGGTCGGCTCCATCCAGACCACGGCGTTCACGATCACGGCTTCGGACGGTAGCCAGTCGACGACGAATACGAACGTTTCCGTGAACGCAACGACGACGAATCGGGCTCCCACCCTCGATGCGCCGGTTCGCACCGTGACGATCGCCGATGACGAGGACACCGATCTCGTCACGCCGTTCTCGGCCGTGACGCTCGGGGATGCGAACGCCAACGACACAGTCACCGTGACGATCATGCTCGATGCAGCCGGCAAGGGCGTTCTGGTGCCGGTGAATGGCGGCATCTACGATGCGCAGACGGGTGTCTTCACCTTCACCGGTTCGGCGGCCGCAGCGCAGGCGGCGGTGCGGGCCCTGCAGTACAATCCGGCCAATCGTCCCGATGCAGAAAGCGGCATCGAGACCTCTCACTTCACGATCGTGGTCACGGATGCGGGCGGCCTGTCGACCGCACCGAACACCAATATCAGCGTGGATTCGGTTCACACGGCGAACCAAACGCCTGTGATCGGCGGGGCTGATGCGCCCGTGACGGTGACGATTGCCGATACGGAGATGGCCTCGCCGTTCGCAGATGTGACGATTACGGACGATAGCCCGACGGTGACGGTGACTATCGCCATGGACACCGCCTCGGAAGGCGAGTTCTCGAACCTGGGCATCGGCACCTACAACAGGACCACCGGCGTCTACACAGTGACCGGAACGGCGGCTGAGGTTCAGGCGGCGATCCGGGCCCTGCAGTTCAGTCCTGAGGATCGGACCGCGCCGGCCGGCTCCGTGCAGACGACGAACTTCGCGATCTCTATTGTCGACAGCAAAGGAGTCGAGGGTCAGCCGAACAGCAACATCTCGGTCGCATCCGTGGCGTCGAACATTGCGCCGACCGCGCCCCAGCTGACGGGCGGCTCGATCAGCGACATGGCCGGTGCCGGAAGCCAAGTCGGCGCTCTTTCGGCCAGCGATCAAAACGGTGATGCTCTCTCCTATACCTTCAGTGAGGCTCTGGCAGGTTCCAACGGTCTGGTCAGCGCGGATGGGCGTTTCGAAATCGTCGACAACGTGGTCGTCGTTCGCGATCCGACGCTCATTCAGGTCTCGCAGGACTCCACCTTCACGTACGGCGTGATCGCATCGGACGGGCATGGCGGCGATACCTCCGGCAGCATTTCCATCGTGGTCGCCGATATCAACAAGGCTCCAACGAACCTTCAGCTCTCCAATTCTCTTGTTCAGGAGAACATTGCCGAAGGACAGGTCATCGGGCTGGTCTCGGCCGGCGATCCGAATGGAACGGCCCTGTCCTACACCCTTCTCGATGATGCCGGCGGCAGTGTCGAACTCGTGGGCGATCAGCTACGCGTCAAGGACCCGACGAGGTTCGATTATGAGCAGGGCCAATTGACGATCACTGTCGCCGTGAGCGACGGATCCGAGACCGTGAACAGGACCTTCACGATCAGCCTCGAGGATCAGCGCCGCGAGAACGTGGTTGGCAACGCTGGGGACAACGTGATCCGCGGCGGCGTTGGAAGCGACACTCTCAATGGTGCGGCCGGAAACGACACGCTGCACGGCGGTGAAGGACGCGATACACTGATCGGTGGTTCGGGGGCGGACGCCTTCGTTTTCGACACGGCCGTGATGAAGACAGCCGCCGACTCGATCCTGGATTTCAGCGTCGCCGAGGGAGATCGGATCTATCTGTCGCATAAGATCTTCAGCGGGCTTGGACTTGGCCAGTTGGATGCCAGCGCCTTCGTGCTCGGCACCAAGGCACAGGATCAGGGCGATCGGATCATCTACGACCAGGCGACGGGGCAGCTCTTCTATGACCTCGACGGCACCGGCGGTGAAACGAGAGACATCAAGCCAGTCCTGTTCGCCACGCTTAACCCGGATGGTGTGAAGCCGGCTTTGACACATGCCAGCTTCTACGTGATCTGACCCGATCTCGATCTGCATGAAGGCGGCTCTTCGCTGGAGAGCCGCCTTCGGCGTTTCAGAGCCTTCTCCGACCCGCAGCCTTCATGGGGACCCGCTCGGTTTTTGGCTGAGCGGGATTGAGTCTTAGCGCCTCGTGCGGATCCGAAGGTCCGCGTCAGCGACCCAACGATGCGCTTCTCTCAAGATTGAGCATCGGATTGATCCCAAAAGTGCAAATCCACTTTTGGATCCAAGGCTCTAGCCGATACGGTGGAGGGCGCTGCCGTAAGTCTTCAGCCAAGCTTCCGCCTCGTCGGTGCGCGGGCAGAGCTGGTAGGTGATCTTCCAGAAGCGCTGGGAGTGGTTGAGCTCGCGCAGGTGAGCCACCTCGTGGGCGGCGAGGTAATCCAGCACGAAGGGCGGGGCCATGATGAGGCGCCAGGAGAAATTGAGCGCGCCGTTGGCCGAGCAGGAGCCCCAGCGGCTCTTGGTGTCGCGCACGGTGATGCGCTTGGCAGGGATCCCAAGCTGAGCCGTATGCTTCTTCACGGCCACCGCGAAATCGCGTCTGGCCTCGGCCTCGAGGAAATCACGCACGCGGCGCGCCACATGGGCGTCTTCGCCCGCCACCGCGATAATCGGCTCGCCCGCGCTGTCGCGGGTCGCCTGGGTGACACCCCGAATTGATGACCAGTGGACGATGCGGTGCGGCACGCCACGCAAGGGCACGAGCGCGCCCGGCTCGAAGAGCACCCGGTCGGGCACCTTGGCGAGGCGGCTTGCGATCCACTCGCTATGACTGTCGGCAAATTTCTGGGCCAGCCCCACATCGGTGCGTTCGGGGATGGTGAGCACGACCTCGCCCGTCGCGTGGGAGACGCGGAGCGTGATTCGTTTGGCGGTCGGACGCCGTTTGAGGGCCACTTTAAATGACTGGCCCTCATGGGAAACTTTCAAATGTGGTGGGTCCGCAGGAACGCGGCGGAACAGAGCGGATTTCATGTCCGCAATCTGCCCGCTCACGTCGATTCTGTCAGCGCAGCCGTTTGCCGCTCCCAAGAACGTATGGAGAACGGAATCCGACTCTTGACGTGGTCCTTCAGGCTGATTCTTGGTCGTGATTCTCAATGAATTCAACGATTCGAGGAGCAATTTGAGCCCTGAAACGAGAACCGTTGAAGACGCCATAGTGACCGACCCCGGCCTGCAGATGATAGAGTTTCTTGTCGGAGGGGAGATTCGGGGTCAAATCCAGGGTCGCCAGGGTCTGGCCGACGCCCGAAATGTCGTCCTTCTCGCCTTCGATGGCCATGATGGCGCAGCGGCGGACGGCCATGAGGTCCACCGGCTCGCCCCGGTGCATCATCTCACCCTTCGGCAGGGCATGGTCCACGAACACCGTCTCCACCGTCTGGAGGTAGAACTCGGCGGTCAGATCCATGACGGCGAGGTACTCATCGTAGAAGTCGCGATGCTTCTCGGCCGAATCGCCGTCGCCTTCCACGAGGTGATTGAACATCTCCCAATGGGCCGTCAGATGCCGGTCCATATTCATGGCCATGAAGCCGGAAAGCTGCAGGAAGCCCGGATAGACATCGCGCCAGAAGCCGGGATGGCTCGGCGGCACCTTCACGATGCAATGCTGCTTGAACCACTCGATGCCGCGCTCCTCCGCTAGCCGGTTCACGGCAGTGGGCGAGCGGCGGGTGTCGATGGGCCCGCCCATGAGAATCATGGAGCGCGGAATGGAGGGATCGTTCTCGGCCTCGAGACGTGCCACGGCGGCCACCACTGGCACGGCCGGCTGGCACACGGCCATCACGTGCAGGTCCGGGCCGAACTCCCGGAACATGGCCTTGAGGTAGTCGATGTAATCGTCGAGGTCGAAGCGCCCTTCCGAGAGGGGCACCATGCTGGCATCGGCCCAGTCGGTGATCATCACCTGATGGGTGGGCAGGAAGGCCTCCACCGTGCCGCGCAGGAGCGTGGCGTAGTGGCCGGACATGGGAGCGACGATGAGAAGCTTCGGCTGATTCGCGGCGAGCGCATGGTCACGCTTGAAGGAGATCACACGACAGAAGGGACGCTCCCATACGATCTCCTCGGTAACGGCGACCTCCTGGTTGCCGAGGGTGGTGGTCGCAAGGCCGAACTCGGGCTTCGTATAGCGGCGGGTGGTGCGCTCGAAAAGCTCGCAGGCAGCGGAAACGGTGCGGCCGTAGGGCGTGTTGGTGAGCGGATTGACGGGATTGTCGAAGAAGAGCTTTGTAATATCGGACGCTGCGCGGGCGGGGCTTAGGAGCCAATGCGCCGTATCGTACCAGTAATAAGAAAAATTCATCACATGTCCCCAAAGGCCGGGTGCCTGATTTTTCCCGCTCTGCCGGGTAGGCTTTATCCTCAACCGTAATTTTCAGATTAAAGTTCCTTCCGCTTATTGCAACATCATTATCTTCTTAGCCCAAATTCCCAGCATTCTACCCCTTTTGAAGCATTTGGCCGATGAGGATTTAGGATTTTCTGCCTTCATGCTGTTGCTTGGCGAACGGTTTTAAAACCCTATTCTGTTCGTTCATGGTCGCCATCCCAGCCAATAGTCTTAAACCGTCTCCCCGTCAGTTGCGCCTCGACACCCTGGTCAGGCTCCGCTGGCTGGCGATTGTGGGGCAGACGGCAGCTGTCACGGGCGTTCGCTTCGGTCTTGGCTTTCCGCTGCCTTTCGAACTGTGCTTCCTCGTCATCGCTGCCTCGGTCTGGACCAACCTGCTGCTACGCATTCAGTATCCGGCAAGTCACCGGCTCGGCGACAATGCCGCCACGGCCCTGCTCGGCTTCGACATCCTGCAACTGGCAGCGTTGCTGTATCTCACGGGCGGATTGGAAAATCCCTTCGCCATGCTCTTCCTCGCGCCTGTACTGATTTCGGCAACGGCGCTGACGCCGGAACGAACCCTCGCCCTTGGCCTTCTCGCCGTGGGCTCCGCGACTTTCCTGGTGCTCGCACACAGGCCCTTGCCGTGGTTTCCGGGGCAAACCCTGAGCCTGCCTTTCCTCTACGTGTCCGGAATCTGGACGGCGATCCTTCTCGGAACGGCGTTTACCGGCATCTATGCCTGGCGCGTCGCGGAGGAGGCGCGCCAGCTCGCGCAGGCGCTGGCCGCCACCGAGCTGGTCCTCGCCCGCGAACAGCATCTCTCGCAGCTCGACGGTCTTGCCGCAGCGGCAGCCCACGAGCTGGGGACGCCACTTGCCACCATCGCGCTCGTCTCCAAGGAGCTTGGTCATGCCCTGCCGAAGGGCGGCCCGGTGGCGGACGACTTGAAACTTCTTCAGGAGCAGGTGGATCGCTGCCGTTCGATCCTCACCAAACTCACCTCCATGGGAGAGGAAGAAGAAGGCTTCCTGGAAACAATCGCCTTGAGCCATCTGGTGGAAGAGATCGTCGAGCCGCAGCGGGCGGTCGGATTCGATGTACGGGTCCTGGCCCATGGCGAAGGGCCCGAGCCCGTGGGCCGCCGCAATCCCGGCGTCGTGTATGGTCTTTCCAACATTCTCGACAACGCCACCGACTTTGCCGCGAGTCAGGTCACCATCGAGGCCTCGTGGACCCCTCACGAGGTTTTCATCGAGATCCGCGACGACGGGCCGGGCTACGCGCCCGATATCCTGCTGCGGGTGGGAGAACCCTATGTGACGACCCGCAGCGCGGCGGAGCGCACGGAAGCCGACAACGACGAGGGCGGAGGACTGGGCTTAGGGCTCTTCATCGCCAAAACGCTGATCGAACGCTCCGGCGCCGAATTGACTCTGACCAATGCCGCGCCACCTGCCACAGGAGCGGTCGCACGGATCGTTTGGCCGCGTCACGCGTTTGAAAAGGGTGCGGCAATTTCGCCGCAGGGAGAATCTAAGGGGTCTCTCAAATAACAGGGGAAGAATTCCCATATCGAGGATGGGCCGGATCGGCCTGTTTCAGGAAGGAATTGTTCCGTTATGCAAGGAGAAGTTCTGATGGCCGACGCGCCTGTTGCGTTCGAGGATCGTGCCGATAAGAGCCTCTTGATCGTGGATGACGACCGGCCCTTCTCGACCCGTCTCGCCCGCGCCATGGAAGGCCGCGGCTATCAGGTGCGCGTTGCCGAGAGCGTGGCCGACGGCATCGCCGAGATCGAAACCAACCCTCCGGCCTTTGCCGTGATCGACATGCGGCTTGGCGACGGCAACGGTCTCGATGTCATTGAGCGGCTGAAAAACCGCCGCCCCGATGCGCGCGGCGTCATCCTCACCGGATACGGCAACATCGCGACCGCCGTGACGGCGGTGAAGATGGGGGCCTTCGACTATCTCGCCAAACCCGCCGATGCGGACGAGATTCACGCAGCCCTCATGGCCCAGCCGGGTGAACGTGCCCTTCCGCCGGAGAACCCCATGTCCGCCGACCGGGTGCGCTGGGAGCACATTCAGCGGGTTTATGAATTGTGCGGCCGCAACGTCTCGGAAACCGCGCGCCGACTCAATATGCACCGACGCACGTTGCAGCGCATTCTCGCCAAGCGCGCTCCGCGCTAATCCTTACAGACGACCGTCCGCAATCCTGTCAGGATCGGCCAAAGCATGCAGAGCGGATGCTGCCGCATGCGCAAAGCGTAGCGTCACCGCCTTGCGGCGCGCACCGGCAAGCGGATGATGCGCGGACTCGCGCATCACCGCCGCGCCGAAACTGTCTGCGATGATGAGCCCGCGATCCTCCGGCAGAATATCGAAGGGCACCGTTTCCGGCACGGCGAAATAAAACCGGTCGCAGAAATCCTCATAATCCGGCCATTTCCGGTCGGCTCGGTAATCCGCGACGCTCGACTTGATCTCGATGATGGTGAGCATGCCGTCTGGCGCCAGCGCGATGAGATCGGCGCGCCTGCCATTGGCGAGCGTGAATTCCGGCAGCGTCACATGACCGAGCTCGGCAAACAGCCGGCGCACGCCGCGTCGGATACCGGCGGCCACGGGCGATTGCCGCCCGTCGAGGGAATGGATGATGCTGGAGGAGCGAACGGCGGATGAATCGGACATCAGGGTAGAGTAGCTTTTCCACTCGTGCCTGCAACGGCAGGGATGTCGCGCGTCCTTCAGCACGAGGGTGGCGTTTCCCGAGAGCTTCTCAAGCTGCGGCCATCGCGAGTGTCCTTCCCGGCCGGGGATGGCGCAGCCATCGGACGGAAAGGGAAACCAGCGCGCAGCGCGTGAGGGTGGATCCCGTTCCCGGTCCCGGCGGACCGCCGGGGATGACGCGGAGGATCTACGGGCGGGCGATGGCGGAGGGCGATATCAAAGAGCCGAGCGGAAGCATCCTCGGGGCTGGCGAGCCGTCCGAGGGTGAGGGTCGAGGGGGGCGCGAGGAGCGGTCCGGCTCGATGTCTGATGATGATGCTTGGAACCCGACGGCTCCTCGCGCACGGCTTCTTTAGGCGGACACCGCAGCGGTCGCTCGGGACCTGCGGGCGGCCTCCTGTCGGCGGGGCTGGCGTGAGCCCGCCGCCACAGGACCGTGCCCCGGCTCCACAGTCACGACGCCTCGCGAGCGCGCCCCTCGGTGAGCCGGGACAAGACACGATATAGCCGACGTTAGGACAAAAGTCAAGAACGAAGAAAGAACATTCTCCGGCTGTCCAATCCAGTTCTCCGTCATCCCCGGGCTTGTGCCGGGGATCCCGCTTCGGTGAGGCGCGGCGTTCCTCC
>NZ_QDAH01000006.1 GCF_003075415.1 Microvirga sp. KLBC 81 | reverse complement strand
ACCTCCAAAAAGTCAGCCTTGAATCTGATTTGCGTCCTCTTGGGAATCCCCTGCCTTAAATCGTCACTACAGCCTAGAAACTGCTGATCTGTTTGGTCAGTGGATCGACACTATCGCAGGATCCTGATGTCGGATAGGACAAGGGATAGCCCCGGCCCCTCCAAAATGTCTGGTTCGAACTCCTGACCAAGGCCTTAGGGCCGAGAAGTGCCAGGAGCCGACGTTCTCGCGAAAGATAAAGGAGCGACTTGGAAAGATGGGCAGGCAGGTTCGAAGCCGAAGGACGCCGGTTACTTGGCCATGCACCAAGGGCTGCGCCTGAGCCTATAATGGGGAGTGTGGAAGACGGTCCGCGTATATGCCGCACTCGCATCATCGGATCTACGCGTGGAATACGCGGAAACGTTTACGAACGGGCGAAGCCCACGTGCCGTTAGATCAACGTCTGCCCGGATTGCTGTAACAGCCGCCTTCTGCGGGACCGTGGCAAGCCGCGCCACCCGGAACTTCTCCTGACTCGGTGAGTTGTTAGAGGTTATTCAGCAGCCAGGTTTGGCCCCGGCTGATGCTGGGGGCTCTCATGCCAAACCAAGAACTCCATCTCACCCGCCTTGAATCCGAGTTTGAGCGAGTGCTCAATGAGCATGCCGAAGGGCAGCACGGCGAGCGAGGCTCTGAGAAACGCAATCCTGCCGAAGAGGAGCTCCGGGAGCGGGCGCGCGACCGCCGGTTCCGGCAGCTCCTCGATGCCCTGCCGGCGGCGGTGTACACGACGGACGCAGCCGGGCGCATCACCTTTTACAACGAAGCCGCCGCTGAGTTGTGGGGATGTCAGCCGGAGCTCGGCAAGAGTGAGTGGTGCGGGTCTTGGCTGCTCTTCTGGCCAGACGGAACTCCTCTGCCACACGATGAGTGCCCGATGGCGGTCGCCCTCAAGGAGAACCGTGCGATCAGGGGCGCGGAAGCCGTCGCCGAGCGCCCGGATGGCATCCGTGTCCCGTTCATCCCGTTTCCAACCCCACTGCACGATGCATCAGGCAAGCTGGTGGGCGCGGTGAACATGCTGGTGGACATTACCGACAGAAAGCGCGCGGAGGACCAGCAGGCCCTTCTGGTTCGCGAGCTGCACCACCGGGTCAAGAACATGCTGGCGACTGTTCAAGCGATCATGGGCTCGACCGCTCGCGCCTCAACAACGATTGAGGAGTTCCAGCAGGCCTTCACGGGCAGGATCATGGCATTGACGCGAACTCATTCGAGCCTTGCGGAAGACGAGTGGCAGGCAATCTCTATCCGAAACCTTCTGTGCAATGAGCTGGAGCCTTACGATGACGGCTCCCCCTGCCGGGTGCTCCTCGACGGTCCTGCTGTTGAGCTGCCATCAACCACCGCCATCTCACTAGGAATGGCCATCCATGAACTGACGACAAACGCCGTCAAGTATGGAGCATTGTCTGTACTGGGCGGCTCTGTTGCGGTGTCGTGGGCTCTTGTGGAGGATCAGGACCACCGCGAACTCACGATCAAGTGGGTTGAACGGAACGGTCCTGCTATCAGCTCTCCAACCCGGAAGGGCTTTGGCTCCCAGCTTCTCGAACGTGTGCTGAACAATCAGATCGGTGCCGGGACGATGATCTCCTACGAACCAGACGGGCTGCGGGCGTACATAGCGATACCACTTCCGTATCGCGTGTCTGAATCCCCTCCGATGAATAGTCTCGCTCGCCGTTAGGACGCACCGCAAACTTTAGACGCGTTCCCCGACTGTCCAAACAGGCGGCAGTGAGTGAATGTGTACTGATGGGTCTGGCAAATATCGCGGCCGCCGCGGCCGCCGCGGCCGCTGTTAAGCAAAGTCTTGCCTTTGAATTGCATCGAAGCCTGTAAATTCCGTCTATATAAAAAGCAAAGACAGACAGCACTTGTTATTATCCACGAAAAGACCTATATAGTTTTTATCGGATATTGGCCGGACAATCGGGTCGTTTCGCTTTTGGTTCTGCCAGGCGCACGTTCGGACTCTCTTACCATTACATCGAGAAACCGAGTTAAGGCTGTGCTTTTGCGCGCCTTCGCTCACGTGCATCTACAACAATCGCGAAAGGCTACCCCCATGATCATGGGCACTGTGAAATTCTATAACGACATGAAGGGCTTCGGCTTCATTCAACCGAACGATGGCAGCAAGGACGTGTTCGTCCATGCCACTGCTCTTGAGCGCGCCGGTATGCGCAACCTCGTCGAAGGTCAGAAGGTTGCCTTTGACACGGCGGAGGACCGCCGCTCGGGCAAGATCGCCGTCAACAACATCGAAACGGCGTGACCTTGATGATCGGTTCAGGACATAGGCCTGCGCCGCTAAGCCTCGAAGCCGCTCCCCCGTGGGGCGGCTTTTTTGTTTGTACCCCCAAACACCCGGTAGCGGTTATCCGCCCTACCCTTCCCGACAACAGTTGAGTTCCAGGAGGAATGAATGTCGCACAAGTATAAAGTGCATCAATTGGTCCGCATCACCCATCCGAACTTCTCGGATAAACGTGCAAGTTCAAGCGGCATCTACGAGGTGACCCGCCTCATGCCGGCTGACCAGACGGGGGAGGTCTCGTACCGGATCAAATCGTCCGGTTTCGGTGAACGCGCGGTGCGCGAAAGCGAGATCACGGCCCAGGTATCACGCATTTGACCAGCGACGACACCTTCTTTCGTGAATCGCGGATCTACGATCCAGTCGCGCTGCTTCGACAGGGCGACGAGACTCTGTACGTCGTCCGCGTTGGGATGAAGACGTCACGGCAATTCATGATCCTCACCACAACGGGCGAGCCCGCTTGGCCGCACGAGCCGCTCGGTAGCCTCTCGGATGTGGGCTGGGCTCTTCGAGCACACGAATGGCATCTCGTAGCACCTGAGCCTGTCGATCAGAACGTTCAAGTAGCAAGGACGCTGGCGCGGCTTCTGGCAGAGCGAGCTTAGGTGCCCTGCCGGCTGGCGACGAAGACATAAATACGACAGTGTTGCCGGCGGTGTGTTCGCATCTGGGCGCGCAGGAGATCGGCAAGGAGGAACTACACCATGGTTGATCATCCGACCAATCTTGACGCTCACCGCGGCATGGCAGCTCAGAAGGCCACTGACCTTCGACGTCTGCGAGCCGAGGTTGAGGCTGATCAGGAAGCGCTGCGCACGAGACAGACAGCACTCGAAGATATGCTCGCGGCCGCCCCTGCCGCTGATTGGCCAGAGGCAGTCGAGAAGGCACGCTATCTGCTCGGCCTCTTTGCGCAGAGCGCCGACGCCACCGATCCACGCCGTCGCAAGCTGATTGATCAGGTGATGGCTGACTTTGATCATCTGCTCGACAGAGCGGCCCACGACCGAGCCAATTTTCCACAAACTGACCGATAAAGGAGACAAGCGATGGCCAAGGGAGAGCGACGTGGAAACCGTGAGGCGAAAAAGCCGAAGAAGGAGAAACCGAAGATCGCCGTAGCAGCGTCACCCTTCGTGAGCCAAGGCAAAGGTAGTGCGCCAGCGAAACCGTCCCGTGGTAAGCGATAGCATCTTTGCACATCACCGTGCTGCGTGAACATCGACGAACGGCAACTGGTTGAGCGGATCGGCTTGACCTCGCGAGTGTCCAGCGATTGGTCCGGCACTTTGAGCTTCGCGGCTTCGTCATCCGGACACAGGGGAAACGCGGACGCGAGTTGCGCCTTCTCAGCCTGACCCCAGCAGGGCTTGATCTCTACACGACATTATACCTGGCGATCTTTGCTGTGCGGGATCGAGTGATGGCTGCCCTTTCGGAACGGGAGCGCGAGACCGTGCAAGACCCTGCAAGACCTCTTGACCCGCGTGATCAACGCCAACGAAGTTAAGGCCAGCCATCACTTCGGCCGATCCTCACGAGAGCAAGCGACTGCAACAGGGGCAGCGTTTGATTGCGCTGTAATAGAGTGCAGATGGCGTAGGCGACCTGGTTACGGCTGATGACGGCAGAATTAACGGGGCTCCGAACCACGTCAGAACTCATCGGAAGAGTCGAGGAGGGATACAATCTCTCCCATGAGCAGGCCGCCAGCGATGTTGAGTTCCTGGTGCTGGATCAGCAGGTTTGAGGTCCTTATCGGATCTGTTGGGACGTCAGGACGCCTTCTTGGCAGGCCTGCCGAGTTTTTGGGTCTTGCCACCCTGCTTACGTGACCGATCGCCAGACGAAGGAGCGCCTCCCTCGTTATCCCATCGTGAGATGCCGTTGTTGGGCTTGAGCTTAGGCGGGCTTGGGCGAGTTTTCGTACTCATTGGAATGTACCCTTCTAAAGGAATGTTCTTTGCCGAACCCTCTTCGCCTGGTGGTGGATTAGCGCGGCTCCGATGGTGCCCGTGTGACCTGGAAACCTTGTTCAGAAAGGGCAGTTAAGACTGCTCTTGCGATATCCACTCGCTCCTCCGGCGATATGACAGATCCGGGATGACCGGAAGCCTTCTGCGCGTGCTGGAGGGTGAATTGGATGGCGTTGACGATAATCGAGAGCACCATCTCTTGGTCCTTCATATCAACCTCCGGGGCTGCCCTTAAAGTAACACCAGCAGTCTTGCCCTGTTCCGCAAACCGCTACCTTCCAGACCAAAACGGCTGAAGCCTCAGCCGTGGTCAGGGATAGGTCGGTTATCCGGTCCGCCATTCAGGCAACGGGAGGCTCATGTCCACAGCGGACGCCGTGCTCTTTCACTGAGGCAGTGTCTACCGGACCAACATGGACTTCCCGGCACACGGCCCCACATCCTCACAGGGAGGATTGATGATCAAAATCGCAATCATTGCTGGGCTGTTTGCCTTCGCGACCGCAGCCACGGCACAAGAGACCCCGCCATCGACATGGCGCGACCCGGACACACGGTGTGTGTATCTCAAGGTGGGAGATACCCTGAGCCTCCGCTACCGCCGTGACGGCACACCGGATTGCGCGAGCGTTCAGCAGGATAGTACTGACGCATCGATTACTCGCGGTGACCTGCGGGAGCTGACGCAGCAGATTACACGCTCGATCGAAGACTTGCGCCGGGATATCGGCGCAGTCCGGCGGGAAATGGAACATAGCCGTAATGAGCTAGAAAACATCCGTCGCGAAACGAGACAGCCCCGAGCGCCGTAGTACGGCCGGTGCCTCTTACTGGTCCATGGCTCACCTTTGCGCCCAGACTCGGTCAAATCTCGCTGCCAGGGCCGAAGGCTGTCTCAGCTGTGATCTGGCGACAACCCGGATAGCCTTTCCGTGCTTAGGCTGTCCGTAGCTTCGAAGGGGGCAACGCCTCACCCTCCCCTGCATGCTGATCCAGCTCTGGGTCTTGCCCGCGGGTTCTTTTGTCCCCAGCGTCTGACGGGTTGGATTACTAGAGGGTCATGGCGCCGAAGCCCGCTCATCGAACGACCTTGAGCTGGTCTGGTGCAGAGTATGCACCCGAAATCAGATGAATCCGATAATAGTAAACCCTGTTATCCGCCTCACTAAAAACTCAATTTTGTACGATTATTATTCAGCCGAAAATAAATAAACCTTAAGTACAAGAAGCTAAAGCATGGCTTGTAAGGCTATGATTATTAGCAATTGTATTTATCTATTTTAGGAAAACACATGTCCACCGATCGAAATACAGCCCATCACACGAAAAAAACACAAGATCCCATGCGGTCCAGTCTACACTTGGCCTCTGCGAGCGCTCAGCGTTTCACAGATCAGGTGACTCAGGCCTATGACCTCATGGGCGAGAGAGGTGAGGATCTCACCCGTCAGGGATCCCAGAACCTTGAGCTGGCTGCCCAAGCCAGCGCCATGCTGACACGCGGGGCCCAGGACCTCTCTCGCGAGTGCTTCAGTCTCATGCAGGAGCGCCTGCAGAAGAATCTCGATGATCTCGGCGCGCTGGCACGCTGCCGATCCATTCCAGACTTCATGACTGTCCAGAGCAACCTTATGCGGGACAATCTGGAGCAGACCTTTGAGAGCACTCGCCGGATTGCCGAGGTCGCCACACGGGTGGCGAATGAGGCCAGCCAGACACTCACGGCTCAGACGAAAAAGGCCCACCGTGCCGCCTAGGGCTTCTGAGTACTCAGCAAAGATGAATCCGAAAGAGGACCGAGGTGTGCCGCCTTGGCCCTCTTCTATCTACCGTGTCGAGACTGCGGAACTGGCAGAAAGCCCTGTGTAGACGGTGCCTGCGTGGCAAGGGGCTTTTGGCGTTCTCACGATCTGGTCGGATGCCATGTGTTCGGTGTTCGGCTGGGGCCACATGAGAGGGCAGAGCGTCCATCAAGGAAGTGCTGGAACACCTATGCGCCTTTACAGAACTTAGACCCGTCGCACCCAAGCAGATCAATCGCTGCGCCCTTGGGGCATGCTGCTGTTGTGATTCCTGTTTGAGACGAATGCAAAGCAGCAACGAGTTTGACCATTGTAGAACTTAACTGTGCCCATAATCATCGGAATGCCCTTTCACTGGCGTGTGCACGCAGTCAGGCGCATGGATTGCGGCCTGTCTGGTTCAGTCGAATTTTGAGGAGAATTCCCAGAGCACACGCCTAATGATCGAAGGCAAACGGCCCAGTGATCTGACCAAAGTCGATAAATATTAGATATGACTTTATTTAAGTTTTACAAGAACTCGGAAGAAGCAATAGGATCAGTCAAGGCGGCATAGTGAACGAATGCGCGTGCAGATTAAGAAGCTAGAGCCCAGGGCACTCGTCAAATCAGTGGCCACACGAGCAGGATGAGCGGCACGCCAAGCAGGACAACGATGAAGGAGAGCGGTAACCCCAACCTCCAGTAGTCGCCAAAGCGGTATCCACCCGGCCCCATCACCAGCGTGTTGCACTGGTGTCCAATGGGCGTGAGGAAGTCGCAGGCTGCGCCCACCGCAACCGCCATGAGAAAGGCGTCAGGTTTATAGCCGAGCTGCCCGGCAAAGGTCGCCGCGATGGGAGCCATCACCAGCACCGTCGCCGCATTGTTCAGGAACGGCGTCACAGCCATGGCCACGACCATGATCAGCACCAGTGCTCCATAGGATGGCAAGGTGCTGGCAAGCAGCGAGAGCCACCCGGCCATGAGATCGGCGCCACCGGTCGTGCGGATCGCCTCGCTGACGGGAATGAGGGCCCCCAGCATCACCAGGATCGGCCAATCGACCGCTTCGTAAGCCTCGCGGAGCGAGAGCGCTCCAAACAGGACCGTCAAGACGGCGGCGGTGAAGAAGGCGGTGGCGACAGGCAGCATCCCGACGGCCGTGAGCACCATGGCCCCTCCCAGGACCACTACTGGAACGAGACCCTGCCGGACATTGCCTAGACGGATTTCCCGCTCGGCCAGCGGCAGACAGCCTAGTTCTTTCAGCTTGTCCGGTAGCCGCGTAAGATCACCCTTGAGCACGACAACGTCGCCGGTTCGCAAGGTGATGTCCCGCAAACGCTCGGTAAACCGTACGCCACTGCGACTGACTGCGAGGAGATTGATGTTGAAGCGCTCGTGCAACGCCATACGCTTGGCCGTTTGGCCAATCAGCATTGAGGTCGGCCCAACCACGGCCTCGATTCCTCCGATCTCCTCATCTGCACCCTTGCCTTCCGTGGGGCGGTCGTCACCTTCGAGCTCCAGGTGAGCACGGGCGACGGCCCGCTCAAGCGCTTCCGGATCGCCCTCCAGGAGAACAATGTCGTCTTTGCGGAGGACAGCATCCGGCAGAGGCGTCGTACGCTCAGTCTTGTTCCGAACGAGGCCAGTCACCAGAACTTCACTGTCACAGAGCTTGACCAGATCGCTGACCGTTTGTCCGATAACCGGTGATTTCGCGGTCAACCGCGCTTCCGTCGTATAATCGGTGAGATCGATGGCCTCGTCCATGGTCGCGACAGCTTTGCGGCCGCCGGGCAAAAGCCGGTAGCCGAAGGCCAGGAACGCCACGCCGGCTGCCGCAAGGCCGAGGCCGACCGGGGTGAAGTCGAACATGCCGAAAGGCTGCCCTGTCAATTCCTCGCGCACGCGGGAGACGATGATGTTGGGCGAGGTACCGACGAGAGTGATCAGGCCCCCGAGCAGCGAGCCGAACGCCATCGGCATGAGAAAATACGAGGGTGAGGCATTGGAGCGACGCGCCAACTGGAATGCGACGGGAATCATCATCGCGAGCGCGCCGATGTTCTTGACGAAGGCGGACAGGATTGTGACCACTATCACAAGGACCACGATCTGGCCCTGCACAGACGCGATGTAAGGTGACACCCGATGGAGGGCAGCTTCCAGCACGCCGGAGCGCTCGACCGCCGCACTGACGATCAGCGCGCTCGCGACAATGATGACGATGTCATCCCCGAAGCCGGAGAAGGCTGCCTTATGCGGCACAATGCCGGTGAACACTGCGGCCAAGAGAGCCATGACGGCGACGAGATCGTAGCGCAGCCGTCCCGAAACGAACAGAACCATCATTCCGGCCAGTATGGCGAGGGCGAGGGTCTGGTTCTGCGTCATCATTCCACCCTAGATCGTGACGTGGCGAGAGATAACGCGCAACTGCGCGACCTGATCGGTCCTGCGATCCTGTCTGCAACGTACAGGGGTTCAGTTCTCGTCGCGGCCTGATTCCGGCGTTACAATTCCATCGCCGCCGCGGCCCACCGTCCATAGAGCTTTGTCTTACAGCTTCTGTTCTCGGGCGCCGTCCAAGGATCTCAGTTGCTCAAAGGCGGAAAGCAAAGGCATGTTCAAGTTCAGCAGATTAGTGGCCCATTCAGTGTGGGTGCTCCCCGCCACCGCGTTGTTCTTCTTTGCGCTCGCCTCCGCTTATGGCTTCAGCGGTGACACCATCTCCTCGCCAAGTGGGATCTTCCTCGCTGCCGCACTGTTCCCTCTCCTGATCGGCGCCGTGTTCGCGGCGGTTCACCATGCTGAGGTGATCGCGCGCCGCACTGGGGAGCCCTACGGCACTCTCGTTCTTACCGTTGCTGTGACGGTGATTGAGGTCGCACTCATCACCTCCATCATGCTGGGCGGCGAGAGCAGCCCGGCGCTTGCCCGTGACACAGTGTTTTCGGTGATCATGATCGTCGGCAATGGCCTCGTGGGTCTCTGCATCCTGCTCGGTGGAATACGCTATCGTGAGCAGGGCTTTCGCGTGACGGGCGCAAGCGCATATCTTGTCGTCCTTATCGTGCTCGCAACCCTCACTCTCGTTCTGCCGAACTACACCGAGGCTCGCCTCGGGCCGTTCTATTCGCCCGGCCAACTCGTCTTCGTGATCCTGATCACCTTGGCACTCTATGGTGTGTTCCTCTACATCCAGGCCGTGCGCGACAGGGACTACTTCCTTGTGCTCGACACAGAGGGTTTCGATGCAAGCTCAGACACACCTCAGAACCGCGCCGTTGTGGTGAGCGCGACTCTGCTCGTCCTGTCGCTCAGCGCCGTCATCCTGCTCTCGAAAATGTTTGCCGCTGTCGTGGAGGTCGGCACGACGCTCGTTGGTGCCCCTGAAGCCGTCGTGGGGGTCGTTGTGGCCTTGTTGGTCCTGTTGCCGGAGAGCGTGGCGGCGGTTCGGGCGGCGCGGGCAAATCAGCTGCAGAAGAGCCTCAATCTGGCGCTGGGATCGTCGCTTGCCACCATCAGCCTGACTATCCCCGCAGTTGCGGCGGTCAACCTCACGCTCCAGAGGGACGTCGTGTTGGGACTTGATGGCGAAGATACTGTTCTGCTTATGCTCACGGCTGTTGCGAGCCTTCTCACCTTCGGCACTGGGCGAACCAACATTCTCTACGGCTTCGTGCACCTCGTGATTTTCGCGACGTTCCTGTTCCTCGTGTTCGTCCCTTAGGGGAGACATCGCTCGAGATTACTGCTCGTCCGACTTCTGATCGGGCGATGGGATTTCTCCGTCTCCATAGCCCCGCCGCCCATCGAGCTTGACCTTCGATGCCGGCGCGTGGTGCCCCTCCGGACGCCTCATCGCTTTCCAGATCGCGTTGAGAACATCCTGGGCGGCTCTGAGAAAACCTTTGTTCATATCGGCCTCACTTTCTGCGCCTCAGCCACGCTGAGGCTGAATCCGCTCAGCCTAACCGCTCGGCCTAGGATCAAGCGCTTCCGAGAACATGACGGTCAACACAGGCTGCTTGGCTCTGTCCATGACCCCGATGTGCCAGCTTCACCGATCCTCACCCTTGTGATCGCCGTCTGTGATCATGTCGCGAGCCTTGGCGATGGCAGCCGCTCGCACGGCCTGAAGGTCAGGATACCCGTCTCCTTCGGGATCTCCGACGAGGCTGTCCTCAGTCCAGACGTTGAAGTAGTAGAGAGCCGGCTTTGCCTTGGGCGGAGATGGGGGACTCCGCTCACGGAAGTGGTGGCCTGACCGAGGCGCACCGCCCTCATTATCCCGCCGCTCGAGATCCTGACGCTGCTTTGGCTTCTTCGGATCGTTACTCATTTCGAAAGTATACAATACTACCAGACTTTTTGATAACGCTTTCCGGGCCTAGGAGCTACGGAGAGATCGTTCGCCCTCCGGCGGATCTGCCGCCCTGACAGGGAGACTGGCAAATGCCGCTCGCTGTCCGAAGCGACACGCTTGGGATCTCTGGACTACGGTTCGCCGGGCGCTCAGATTAAATCCGGACAGCAGCGTTCCTCGCCTGCAACGACGGGTCCTAAGATCAAGGGCCGAGCGTCTTTCGAACATTTCCCGCCCTGCTCAGCAGCCTGTGCAGATGCCTCTGGTGATAATCTTCATCTTGCGATCCCAGATCCGTTCTTGCGCCTCGGCTTTGGCTCGGGCCGCTCTTCCCATCGCGGCCGATTCCTCAGCCGTATACGACTTTGACGCCGATACCTTTGGGTTCCCTGCATCTGGTGTCGCTCTGTCCTTGGCAGAGAGAGAATGAGGTGCCATTACCAGGGCGAGCACGGCAGTCGCTATCATGATCCGCATAGACGCTCCTTCAGGAGCGCATCTGGCGGCTCCGAGCTTGTATATGGTGAGCCCAACTCAGTTCCCTAACAGAAAGTCTCACTGCCACTGCCTGATGTCTTGATCGCTCCACGTTTTCCGTTGTTTGTCACGGCATTTCTTGGTCGCAGAGGGTACAGACGTCCTGCCCTCGCACCAGATTGTGAGTCTTCCAGCTACACGGCAGCGGATAATGCTCCTAAATCGGCCACTATCCTGAACGAGACTGGTGTTGGGCTCCACTTCAAGGATGAATACCGATGCACTGTTCCACTCCTATGGTTCTCATCGCCGCCCTCGGTCTTGCAGGTATGGCTCAGGCTCAGAGCACTCCCGCAGCGTCCAGTGCGCCGCAGTTCATCACCATCAGTAACAATGCCATTCTAAGCTCAAGGCTGATCGGCCTGGATATCCAAAATGCTAGCGGCAAGGAGATGGGTAAGATCGAGGACATAGCCTTTGAAGGCGGCCAGATCTCCGGCATCGTGCTGTCGGTCGGCGAGGTCCTGGGTGTTGAACAAAAATATGTGGCCGTGGATCCTTCATCGATATCGATCCGGTATATGGAGGGCGAGAACAAGTGGCATGCCACCATGAACGCTGATCTCAATCAACTAAAGTCAGCCCCAGAGTTTCGGTACGAAGGCAAGTGGAAGCGTTGATCTCTCGTCAAACATGGCTAATGTCCTGTTTGGATGAAGGAGCCTGAGAACATCGCACCTTTTCAGCGTTCCTTGGAAAAGCCAGCCAATAAATTCTTGAATGGCTCTGTATCTCTCGTCGGTCACCATACTGCCACACAGCAAGAGCCATATGCTTGCATGACAGTCGACTTTGCCGCGCCCGTCCAGCTTATCCTCTGGCCTGATTATGACGGTGTGATCAGAGTCCAAGACTTCCCAAGGCTTGCCCGAGCCCTTGCGGCAGTACGGAAAGACCGCATGCCTCGGGTTCACTGAATTGTGACCGGCAGCAGTGACATCATCAAACCTTGGCATATTGCTTCTCTGCTGACCCGTCACCGCATTCGGATTTGGCTGTCCATCCGGGAGGGTAGAAGCAATGAGCAACCTTGACATCAGCCAACCTGCTCAGGTCATCTGGTCTGCTCCTGACGAGCTAACCAGGCAGCAGACGGGAGATCCGGGAACTGTCCGGCAATTCGACAACCTAATAGATGCCGTGGTCTTCACACTGGAAGGCTTGCCGGAACGGTACCGTGAAAGTGCTCACATAAAGGTCAGCAATGGGAGCTCACTGTATTTCGACCAGATCAAACTGATCTATGCCGAGATTGTTAGATCCTGATAAACTGGGCGTCATAGCTGGTCCACTTCCGGGTTGAGTGACATTCCCAAGGGATCGGAACCTGTGTCTCGCTGTGTCCTGTAAGATGCTGTCATTATTCCCGTGATGAGGGAAAATTACCGGTTCCGCGGCATCGGGATAATAGGATCCGTCTTTCGAGACTTGCTGAACTCACTCTCCCGAAGCTGTTGGGCGAAGTACCTGACCTGATCATACTCAGCAGCATTGCGCCGCGAAGGAAAGTTTCCCTCCACCTGGGTTTTCCGTATCCGGGTTTCACTCAGCCGCATCGTCCCCGCGCGCCGAGATCCTCCTGCAACTGAGACTCGCCGACGACCCGATCATAGGTCTGATCGGCGCTGCGGATTTGATACTGAGGTTCGCGATCTCCAGCAGGAAGCAGGAAGACGATTTCGTACCCACCCCTCCAGATGTCATGAGGTGGATGAATCTCTGCGTAGCTCACGGGCTGTCCTACGGCGTAGCGATGCGTTCTCATGGCATGATCCTCTTGAAGTCTTTCATTCTGCGGCTTTGTCACCATGACCATCCCTGCGCAACGACGAGGGACATGGCAGCTAGGACTGCGATCACAACGACGATGAGCGTGAGGTTCCGCGGATCATTGGTCCAAGGTTGGCGGGAGTTATCGAGCATTTTGTCCTCCTTCATCCTGGCGAACGAGAGTGTTTGAACGGTCGTTCTCGAATGCCGACTTCGTCGACGAGAAAACATCCTGCAATCAGCAGAGCCGAGGAAAGAGCGTGACTTAGCATTTCACGCGCTCCTTCCGTAATTAAGGGTGCGAATTTTGAGCAAGTTGTCCTAATTATTTAGCTGGCATCTAAACTCAATATACTCTCATATGTATCAAGCGACACATTTATTATGAAATAAGTGAAATTTATTTTGGGAGACCGATGTAAAATGAACTCTTTGCCCCATCTTAACCTAAGAACATTTATTGGTTCTTAAGTCCTGTTTCTTGGCCAAGGTTGGTGCCAGAGACGCCTTATGAGGAGGCTTTCATGTGTCTGAGCAGCCGCTACATGTTTGACCTTGAGCATTATCAGCGTCGCGATGGCCCCGGTTTGACCCCCCTCTTCGTGAGCGCGGCACAGGCGGGATGGCCGCGATTGACGGCGCCTGAACTCTTGGGTGTTCGAACTACATCGGAACTCACTGAACGAGTCGAGGAGAGCTACAGCCTCATGCATGAGCAGGCGACCAGAGATGTCGAATACTGGGCGTTGAATAAGCAGCTTTGAACCGGTCGCTGCACACTGCGACCAGCCCCGACATGGAGGCTATGATGTTTGACTTGAGGCGGCGAAAGCAATGAGACCGTACTCCGCAAGACCAGGTATCGCAGCGATGCGAAACGGCAATGTCGCTGCCTGACCACCTTGGATCTGTCGCAGATCAAGAATGAGGAACAGCTCATCGCCATGGTGAAGGTGCGCTACGGCCTGCCTTATGAGACTGCCAAGGCAGACATCGAAAACTGGACGGCAGGCAAGCAGTTTTAATCCCTACCAAATTCGGAGCGGGGGTCAAATTCCCTGGCTCCGAGAGTACAGATGTGGAGATCCGTTTATGTCGATCTATGTCGATCGAATTTTACGTCATCAAACATCACGGTTCTTCGCGCATCCGCGTGAATGGCAAACATCATGGTGAGTACGACTCTCGCGTTGCCGCCATAAATGCCGCAGTGGTGGGAGCCCAAGCCGCTGGTTCAGGAGCCAAGGTCTTCAGCACCGGGATCGTCAGTCAGTACAGCCATGAATGGCGGGCACGAGAGAGCTAGGCTATGCATGCCTTCTCCCCCGCAACTTAACCTGGAAGGAGCCTCGCATGAGCGAGAGAATAGGCCGCCTTTGCGATGAGCTTCGCATCAAGCTGCACGGCCTGGATCGCCGACTTGAATCTTTAAAGTCAAATGGCGTTGCGACCTTCGATCACTCTCAAGACGCTCTTGAGAGCCAGCTCGATCGTGTCGAGCAACGCATCTACGACCACCGTGCTGCAGTTGAGGCGGCAAATGTTAGGGTAAAGACGTGGGTGGCAGAAAAGAAGTCCAGTTTGCATGATAGCCACGTTCTACGAAAGGCACATGATAAGATTTATCTGCTCGAAGCTGAAGCTGATGATGCAGAGACTTACGCAGCCGCCGCCTTCGAGCTGGCGGCAGCCGCAGCGGATGAAGCCATATTGGCAGTCTTACAAGCGCTCCTCGCACGCAACAAAGCGGATCAGGCCTCTTTCCCAGAGATGGACGACACGTTCAGCTGAAGACGCGCCTCTCTCCTGCAATAACTACGGCAGTCTTAAGCCATTGGAATGGATTGAGCATGAATGACGAAGAGCCGAAACTCGATAACCGAGACATGTATCTCCTTGGGGTACTAGCGGAACGAGCGACTGAGTTGGTGGTGAAGGAGAGCAAGTTCCCGCGCGGTTGTGGCGAGGCTCGAACTCTAGCGCTCTCACGTGCCGGATATTTGATCGGTGTTCCGTATCGCTTTGCCGATGGAACGGCAGAGGTCAGATATGAAATCACTCTCAAGGGACAAGCCGCCTGGAAGGCATACCGGTTCACCTAGTAGAACGGAGTTCTTGCGATGTTTATCATCGAGTTCTTTCGGATCCGAGATACAGATGATGCCCACGCCATTCTGGACCGGGTTGAGCACGACACAACGGATCTGGAGGACGCAAAGGTAAGAGCGCAGTCTCTCTTCGAGACATTGGACATGCCGCAAAAGCCCGATGCCTTGCGGATCTTGGATCAAGGTGGTGATGAGGTGTTTTTCTGGAGTCCAGAGCGCTCCAGCGCCTAAATCCAGAATTGCCCTCTCCTGGTATGCTGTTCGAGTTCATGAAAGCCAACGGGAGCATAGCTATGATCAATGTTCACTACAGGATCGTGGAACACGAGGGCGGGTGGGCCTACAAAGTCGAGGACGTCTTCTCAGAACGCTACGCCACCCATGACGAAGCACGCGAGGCTGCAGAGCGGGCTGCCGCAGGACAGAGGCGGCCGGGTACGACTGAGGACATCGAGTATCAGGATGAAGCGGGTAACTGGCACGAAGAAGTCTCTCAGGGAAAGGACCGGCCGGAGACAGACGTGACGGGATGAGCGGCTAGGCACATTTCAACACTGGCGGCTTGGAGGCCAGACGGTATTCTCGCCTTATTCAAGTCTGCCACAGGGCTGGCCGCAAAACGCTGTATGCTGATCAGAGGCGCGGCCGAAAAGGCAGCCGGAACGGCTACAGCATTCCGGAGCCCGAATGCGAGTGCATCAGCTATCCTTCTTCCAGTGAGGGATCTGAAGATGACGAGGGTACGGAAGCTGTACAGCAGCCCGAATGGGATCGATGGTATTTGATCCGGGATACATCGGGCGAGGTTTTCGTGAGACACGAAGCCAACTTGGCCTCTGGCGGCAATGTTGCTCATATCGAGGTTGGCGCCTTCCTGAGTTCCGGGCGCGGGCCTGAACACCAGGAACTGCTGCGCCTGATTGGAACACTGCTGGACGATGAGGCGGCTCACCCTTCACGGGCGTGAATCTGGCTGACCCGCTGGACTGCTCTTTGGTTAGGCTCTCTTATGGGTCAAACTAGGACCCCCTACCCTTCACCGTTTCCGGTGTTCAGGCCTTCGCGGAGATGCGGTTTACTTCCGAGAAGTGCCAGGAGACATTTCGAGTTCGCTCCATACTCCCGCTGAGCCCTCGATGCGGTACAGGTAAAATCACGCGGAATGCCCTTTGTGAAACCCGAAGCAGCGTATTCGAGCGCGAGCCGCCTACCGTGCCTTTGCGAGGCGCTGACGGATCCATTCCTGGGCTGCCTCCAGATCAGCATAGGTCGGGTGATCCGGACCTTCCAGGCGCCCGAACCCTGCTTCCAGGTACCAATGGCCGGATAGGCCGTCATACTGGTCGCCGAGTTGGGTCAGCACCGCGATAAGCCGCTGCTCCGCATCGAAGACCAGCATGCCCTCTTCATCAATGCCATTGGCAACACGCACAGGCTGGAGGGTGAGGGTCATACGACTGGCCGCTCCTGCACCAGATGAAGGTAGGTTGGGTCAAAGTCGCCGGCCTGCTTCAACTTCTCCCAATCAGGAACTTTCAGCCGGTCGCCTTTCAGCTCGATCAGGCCGTCAGCCCGCAGTTCCTGAAGCACTCGGTTGACGTGAACGGTCGAGACGCCGAGCGCATCGGCAAACTCGCCTTGGGTGATCGGCAGGTTGCAGGCATGGTCCTCGACAAGCCCCACCGCTCTCAGGCGCACCAGCAGCTCGCATAGGACGTGCGCCATCCGCGGGTAGGCTTCGCGCCGCCCGACGTTGAGCACCCACTCGCGGAAGATGGCTCCCTCCACCAGCGTCTCGCGCCAGAAGGCGGCGGCGATCCGGGGATAGCGCATGCAGAGATCCCACAGATCCTCATGGGTGATGAAGCCGACGCTGCACGGGGTCAGGGTGGCCACACTGATGTCCAGAACCTTCAGGTGCAGGCTCTGCACGTCGGGAACGTCACCCGGGATGCAGAAGGCCACGATCTGGCGCTGGCCGTCTCCGGTCATCTTATAGGTGCAGGTAAACCCGCTCAGGATTGTGAAAGACCGGGAGGGATGATCCCCCTCGCGCACGATGTCCTGATCCTCCTTGAGGACGGCCACCTGCATCGGCAGATTAAGGAGGGCCCGCCGCTCGTCATCGGTCAGGGTGAAGATGCTCTCCAGCTTGCGGATGAGTGGGCTGTAGTCGGGATGAGAGTTCTGAGGTGCAGCCAAGATGATGCCCCTGTTTGCAGGCGGGAGCGCACGTCTCTCTCAGCCACCAGTGCCTACGTAGTCGGATCGGCTGGTGATACAGGACAACGGCTCAGATCCGATCCTGTTCGAATGGGCGGACGTAATTCGCAGAGGACGGGTTTTTGACGATCACTGAGCGATGAGCGGGTGCATCCAACATAAGCCGCCGCCGGACGTGCCACTGGTCGAGGATCAACTCCAGTTGCCGGAGCAGGTCTTTGGCTTCGGTCACGTCATAGCCCTTCTCGATCATCCGCTCGATCCGGTCAATTTGCGCCCAAAAATCATGGAATGCGTGAGGTGCCTTGCCGGCTCTCAATGAGTTTGATCTTGGCATCCACCAGATCAGCCAGAGCGCTATCCGGCGTCATGGCCCGCAGATCCTTCGATGCTTGCTTGAGTTCAGCCAAGGTCGCTCCGTCGACAAGCCTTCGCCCTGCAATCTGCAATGCTTTTTCATAAACCATCTATAAATCCATTGATATCAAAAGAGCCGGCATGCAGCCTTTCAAATGCGACTTTCATAGGCTTTCCCGGAGGTCATTTCAGGCTGCTGGTGGCTCTGTTGGCCTGGCAGGTTTCTCGCCTTCCCAGAGCGTCTGCTCAACGCCCTTTGGATCTGACCAATGCACGACTTTCACGAAGTACTCGAAGCAGCCGTTCGTTGAAACCGCCTTGGCAACACAGGATACCTGCAACGTCCCTGGAGATCGTCACACAGGAAGGCAACGTGCTTCCGCCCCAGAACGGCACGGGTCTTACTCAAGCCGCTTGAACTTTGGCTTTATCTGTCTCCAAATGGATGAAACGGCCCACGGGCAGCTCGCCGAGGCCGATCCAGCTCTCGAAGCCGGTGTTCAAGATCATAGCGGCCACAAGCCTCCTCAAGGTACTCCCTATCGCGTTCTGCGTCCGTGGGCAGAAGATGATGCCTGAGTTGTCTCAGATGGCATCCTATTCTGTTGTGCCACGCATCCCAGTTCAGGGAGATGCTCGACAGGCGACGGAATGCCAAGTTGAGATGTGGAATGAAGGACCATGTCATAGCTCCTGGATGAGACATGAGCCTTCCTGGCATTCCCTAAGACGGTCTTCTTCTTTTTTCAGGGGCGCTCGGCGCACCTGAATTGTCAGCGGTGCCCTCCTGCTCTCGTCAAAAGCGAACGATGGCTTCTCCGCTCGACTGTGATCGTACGTCCTACCTTGGACGGGATTGGTGCGGACCTTGCGACGGAAAGGCGCGAGGGGACAGAGCCCTTGAGCGCGAACGGCCTGACCTCGTCCTCTGGCAAACCCATCAACTGGGCTGCGATTTCAACCTGACTGTCGATGTTGCCTGTAAGACCTTGGGCCGCCGTGACAGCATCCTCGATACTCGGCGGATCATGCCGCGTCCGCCTTCGGCTCTGCTCAGGCGGCCTTGTAGACTTCTCTTCCATTTTGACATTCTCCACCGTGCCAAAGGCCAACGCAGAACAAAGGCGATTGTGCGCCGCCCAATTGTCGCAGGAGTATGGAATACCGATATCAATGTCAGCCTCTGAAATTCCCCTCCCCTAGCGACTTTTGCCTAAGCCGGATGAGCGGACCGAAGCATCACTTCCGAGAGGTGCTGACTTCAGATGTGTGGTGTGCACCGAGATCAGCGGCTGAACTGGCTCAGGATGCCAGCCGGGCTGATCCTGCGGTTTCAGGCGAGGTTCATTTGCTCAGAGGCCCACATGGCCGCCTGGGTCCGGTTGGTGGCCTTGATCTTTCGCAGGATCGACTTGATGTGAACTTTGACGGTTGCTTCGGCCAACCCAAGTTCGCGCGCGATCAGCTTGTTGGAGCCTCCCTGGGTTAGACAGTGCACGATCTGAGTCTTTCGCCGTGACAGCTTGTTTGCTGTCGCTACAGCAGCAAAGTCGTTCACTGGGATGAGGGCAACAGGCGCCCCAGGCTTGGGTTGCTGATATCGCGAGGCCGCGCCGAACGCTGCGAAGAGCAGGTTTGCAGGGACGAAGGTTTCGCCCAGCATCACCAGCTCAAGCGCCTTGAGCAGCGCTTCGCGAGCCATTGTCGTCAAGCAGAACCCGTTGAGACCAACCTGTATGGCTAGAGCCAAGGATGTGGGATCCACGTGGTCAGCCAACACGACGATCCGGGCAGATGGACACTGAGTCTTCAGTGTCTCGATTGTCGCGGTATATCCATCACGTGTCGGGCTTTCGCAGACAAGATAAAGAGCCGGTTCATGATCCGACCCCGAGAATACGTCTGATGTGCTTGGGGACCCAGCAGACAGGACAGCAAAGCGTGTCCCGGAAAGCATGCTTCTGATGCCGGCGCTGAGAAGAGTGTTGGGGCAGATTAGGACCGTTGCAATGTGCGGCTGTGGATTGTGTGCTGTGGAGGACGCTTGCGTCCCAGATGCGAAGCCGAGATCCATACCTGTTCTGCCCCTTGTAGATTCATCGTTGAATGCAACGAACCTTGCGCCAGTCAATCCTGATGACCGGGCAAACCCATCGATTGAATAGTGTTGTCCTTGGAGAGCTGATCCACAGAGGCTGGATCACGAGCGACATCAACAAAGGTGAGACATCTTTGTTCCTCTCAGGCCATAACTCAGCCTGCGACATTCTAGGCCTGCCGCGACAGGCACCGTAACCCTGATCTGCGGGGGTGCCTAGAACGCAGGTTTCCGGCTATTGTTCCGGCTGCGGGTTCTGCATGGGAGTCGTTTTGTGCGCCCCCCGCTCCTCGAGCTCCGCCATTGCCTCAAGGTGCCAGGCGACATCAAGCAACTGTCGTTTCGCATCGTTCAGCGAGATCCAGTTGGCCATAGCGCGTGCGTCCTGGGCTTGCCGACGGTAATCGGCAGCTCGACCAAATCGTGGAACATACACGGCCCGCACACCTCGTTGACCGGTAAAGATCCTCAACCATTGGCGGCTGCCATTGTTCGCTGTCCGCTGACGAATTTCACGAAGTGCCGGACCGGGCCGTCCCTCTGGGGCTGGTCCTGAACGAGCTGGTGACGAACTGCATCAAGTATGCGGTCAAGGACCGGACGGACGCGTTCATCAAGGCTCAGTTTCGCGCGGATATCGGCACCACAAAGGCGCTGCTGCGCATCCAAGACAATGGCCTTGGCACGGGTGAACCGAGGCAGGGCAGCACGGGGCTTCGGCTGTCCGCTCCCTGGCATCTCAGCTCGGCCTCGGGCGCCTGCGTGACGATGATCTTCCCGTTGGTCGAATAGCCAGGACGGCGTAGGGACGTGCCACAGACCATCCGCGTCCCATGATTGAGGAGGGGGATCGAACGCATGAAGGTCCGCTCACCAGCTCAAAACAGATGTTCCGGTGCGGCCGTGATTTTTTAAGGCACACTGCAGCCCAACAGCGCCGTCGGATGGTGCCCGCACGAATGCTTTGAGTACCGATCCAGCGAGCACCGCCCAAGGATCTTCGAAAGCATGCTCCTCAGGCGGCAGGGCTTCACACGCCGTTAAGCCTGATCCGAACCTGAGCGATCCCGCAGGGAGCCTGCAACAGGCTGGATGGTTCTCCAGAGGTCGAACTACCGTGAGGAGACGCCGATGACCGGGGACACTCTCCCCCTTACCACCCTCTCGATCCTCCTCCTGATGGCCGCCAGACAGCCGGGGTGGGCTACCAGCTTCGACTGCGCCAAGGCCGAGACGGCTGACGAGAAGGCCGTCTGCGCCGATCGGCAGCTGAACGATGAGGATGTTGAGATCTCCGTCCTCTACTCTCAGCTGAAGCCTCTTCTGGGCATGGGTGCCCGCGGCGATATGGAAGATGAGCAGATCGCCTGGCTCAAACGGCGAGCGGCCTGTGGGGTTGATCGCGCCTGCCTGAGTAAAGCCTATGAGGACCGGCTCCGTCAGTTGAGAAGTGGCTTTGAGGCCCTCGCCAGGCGAGGACCATTCTGAGATAGCAATTCCGACATTCTGCTCGACCGCGCCGTTCAAAGGGCGAGATGAAGGAGCTAAATGGTCTCCGTGTCGAGTTTCAGGGCTCGGAGCGACTTACCTCACAGAACCGGCTTCCAAGCTCAGGCTCCTGGAACAGCGAAAAACCAGGGTGGCTCTCAGCGTCCGGCTACCTATTGGCTACCTGGGAGGAAACGGCTCAAAGGGCAGATGCCGGTAACCCTTTGAAGTTGTTGGTGAGCGCGCTGGGACTCGAACCCAGGACCCTCTGATTAAAAGTCAGATGCTCTACCGGCTGAGCTACGCGCTCCCAGAGGTGAGCCCGAAATAGGGACTCTTCCCCGGCGGGTCAATCGAAAAGCCCCGGTTTGGAGTCGAAATCCTCAACTCCGGCCCTCGAACCCTTGTTTTCCACGGCATGCAGCAGAAATTGGGCGTTATCCTTCCGCCGGCATGGCGATGTTGTCGGCGTGATGACCGATTTCGGGCTTGCTGTCCCGCTCGCCCTTGGCCCAGGCCTCCTTGATCTCGCCGATATGGTCCTCGAGCCGTCCCTCGGCGATAGCCTTGCGCAGGCCCGCCATCAGCTCCTGGTAATAGGCCAGATTGTTCCAAGTCAGCAGCATCATGCCCAGGATCTCGTTCGAGCGGACGAGATGGTGGAGATAGGCTCGGCTATAGGTGTTCGAGGCCGTGCATTTCGAGCTCTCGTCGAGCGGGCGCGTATCCTCTGCGAAACGCGCATTGCGCAGGTTCATACGGCCGTGCTTCGTGAAAACCTGTCCGTGGCGTCCGGCACGGGTGGGCATGACGCAGTCGAACATGTCCACGCCCCGGCGCACCGCCTCCACGATATCGTCCGGGGTGCCGACGCCCATGAGGTAGCGCGGCTTCTCCTTGGGCATGTGCGGCTCGACCGTTTCGATCATGCGCAACATCACATCCTGAGGCTCGCCCACGGCCAAGCCACCGATGGCATAGCCCTTCAGGTCCATGACCGCGAGTTCGCGCGCACTTTCAATACGCAGACGTTCCACAGCGCCGCCCTGGACGATGCCGAACATGGCCTTGCCCGGCTGGTCGCCGAAGGCGATGCGGCAACGCTCGGCCCAGCGGAGCGACAGGCGCATGGCCCGTTCGGCTTCTTCATCCGAGCACGGCAGCCGCACGCATTCATCGAGCTGCATCTGGATATCGGAGCCGAGCAGCCCCTGGATCTCGATGGAGCGCTCGGGCGACATGAAATGCTTCGAGCCATCGATGTGGGACTGGAAGGTCACGCCACTCTCGTCGACCTTGCGCAGCGCCGAGAGCGACATGACCTGGAAGCCTCCAGAATCAGTGAGAATTGGATAGGGCCAATTCATGAACTGGTGCAGGCCGCCCAGTCGCGCCACCCGCTCGGCGCCGGGGCGGAGCATGAGGTGATAGGTGTTGCCGAGCACCACATCCGCGCCAAGGGCCTTCACCTGATCCGGGTACATGGCCTTTACGGTGGCCGCCGTGCCGACCGGCATGAAGGCAGGTGTGCGGATAACGCCGCGAGGCATCCGAATCTCGCCGGTCCGCGCCGTTCCATCGCTCTTGGTCACGGTGAAGGTGAATTGATCAGTCGTCATTCGGTCCTCATGGGATCGGCTCAAGTCCTTGCGGGCACGAAAAGCTGAGATGGAGCGTCAACGCCGAAAGAGCAAACTTGCATCGCCATAGGAGTAGAAGCGATAGCCCGTTTCAATGGCATGCTGATAGGCGGTTCTCATGCGTTCCAGCCCGGCAAAAGCGGATACCAGCATGAACAAGGTCGAGCGCGGCAGGTGGAAATTGGTCATCAGCACGTCCACTGCCTTGAAGCGATAGCCCGGCGTGATGAAGATCGCCGTGTCGCCTGAGAACGGCGCGATGGTGCCATCCTCGCAGGCCGCACTTTCGAGCAGCCGTAATGAGGTCGTTCCAACCGCTACGATCCGCCCTCCCCGCGCCCGCGCCTCGTTGAGCGCCCGCGCGGTTTCTTCGGTGACCGTGCCCCATTCCGCATGCATGCGGTGCTCGGTGGTATCCTCGGCCTTCACGGGCAGGAAGGTGCCGGCGCCCACATGCAATGTCACGAAGTGGTGCGCGATGCCGCGCTCATCGAGACGACGGAACAGCTCGTCGGTGAAATGGAGGCCAGCCGTTGGAGCAGCAACCGCGCCTTCATCCTTGGCATAAACGGTCTGGTAGTCAGTCCTGTCCTTCTCGTCCGTCGCGCGCTTGCCCGCGATGTAGGGCGGCAGCGGCAGCTCGCCCAAGCGGGCGATGGCTTCGTCGAGGAAGGGCCCTGAGAAGGAAAAGCGAAGCGCCACATCACCGCCCTCAGCCTTCTCGAGCACTTCCGCATCGAGGCGCACGAGCTCACAGGCCGTGCTTTCGGATTCCTCGCCGAAGCGGATGCGGTCACCCACATTGAGCTTCTTGGCCGGACGCGCAAACGCGCGCCAACGGTCCGCCCCTTCCCGCTTGTGCAGCATGATCTCGACGCGCGCCGCCGTCTCCTCACGCACGCGCAGACCGTAGAGCCGGGACGGAATGACCTTGGTGTTGTTGAGCACCAGCACGTCGCCCGGCTGCAGAAGATCCGGCAGATCACGGACGATCCGATCTTCGAAACCACTATCGGGCCTGACGACCAGAATGCGCGCGGAATCCCGCGGCTCCACTGGGCGGAGCGCGATGTTCTGCTCGGGCAGCTCGAAATCGAAAAGGTCGACGCGCATGGGGTAAGTTTTGAAGGCCTTGTTTCGGGGCGCCGTTATCGGCCCGAAGCAGGCGCGCCGTCAATGGCCGCTATCCACCAAAGATAAAGCCGTTTCAGGCCTCTTCCTCTCAGGATAACTTGCCAAGAGCTCTCATCCTGTGAAACGATATTTCATGCAAATGTCGAAGGAGGCACTTATGGAAAATGCCGACAACAAGTCCCAGGCCAAGCCAAACCCGTTCCGCAAGCTGTGGCCCGATGTGACGACCGAAGAGGGTCGGAGCGAGGCCATCAAGGCTGGCGCCATTGCCCTGGCCTATATCGCCGTCTCCTATGTCATCGTCATCGCGCTCATCCTTACGACGGGCCAGGATCTGATGGGAGCCCTGGACGGGATTGAGGTTGCCATCTCCCTGGGCCTCAATGTTGTGGCCATTGTGATTGCAAGCCTGATGGCCTGGTTCCTCTACAAGCGCCAAAACTTCATCATTGCCTTCATCGGCCTCGCCTGGATCGTCCTTGAAGTCGTTATGAGGCTCGCGGCAGCCCCTGGCCGCGGCATTGTCGTTGCCGTCCTGGCTCTGCTCTTCAGCATCAATGGTGTGCGCGGCGCGTTGGCGGCCAAGAAGGCTCCGCAGGCTCCTGTCGGGGCTTAAAGCCTGCTCATGAAAAAACCTTCCGCCGCTGGCGGAAGGTTCAATACCTGTCAGATACGCCCGCTCTTTAGGCGACGTCCGCAGCAACCTTCATGGAGACGATGCGGTCCGGATCCTTCACGGGCTCGCCGCGCTTGATTTTATCCACGTTTTCCATGCCCTCGGTCACCTTGCCCCAGACGGTGTACTGCTTGTCGAGGAAGCGGGCGTCGTCGAAGCAGATGAAGAACTGCGAGTTGGCGGAGTGCGGGTAGTTGGTCCGTGCCATCGAGCAGGTGCCGCGCACGTGGGGCTCGGCGTTGAACTCGGCCTGCAGATCCGGCAGGTCGGAACCGCCGGTGCCGGTGCCATGGGGGCATCCGGTCTGGGCCATGAAGCCTTCGATCACCCGATGGAAGGCGATGCCGTCATAGAAGCCCTGGCGGGCCAGGGTCTTGATGCGCTCCACGTGGCCGGGGGCGAGGTCAGGGCGCATTTCGATGACCACGCGGCCCTTCGTGGTTTCCATGATGAGGGTGTTTTCCGGATCTGCCATCGGGTTCTCCTCTGGTGGCGTGTTCGGTCAAATCTGTTCGTGTTCGTTCACATAGGCTGAGCATCGACGAAACGGAAGGAGAAGATTCGTCCCGCAATCGCTGCTCCAAAGCTTTCGGTAAACGGAAAGGGCGTGCAGCGCTCGAAAGCCTCACGGACGGAGCGGGTGAAGGGCCCCCGCTGCTCCCCTTGGGTGCCCGGCTTGTAATAGGTGATCCGCGGTTGCCCGAGGACTTCGCCATTGCGCTTGAAGCTGAGGCGTAAGGTGATCTCCTGGCCGGAATAACCGCTCCCGCTCGGCGGGTGCCAGCAGGCCTGCAAAGCCTGGAAAACCTCGCGCAGGGTGTTGATGTGCGGAACCCGGTCTGCCTTCGAATTCGGCCTTACGACGCCTTGGATACCCTCAGGCAAGCTGGGCGGTGGCTCGAAGGGCTCATACCAGTCATCGTCACGCCTTTGAAAAAGCCCATCCTCCTGCGCAGCCGCCGCGGAAGCGAAGATCGTTGCGAGTAGGAACGCGGCGATAATCCGCCGCGCTCCGGATGGGAGATCGCACCGCATTACTTCGCGTCGGCGGCGAGCTGCATCTTCACGATCTTGTCGGGGTTCGAGACCATGCCGTTGGCGGCAGCATTCCCCTTCTTGATCTTGTCCGCCACGTCCATGCCGGACACGACCTCGCCGAAAAGCGTGTACTGGCCGGTGAGCGGGCCGCAGCCCTCGTAGCAGATGAAGAACTGGCTGTTGGCGGAGTCGGGGCTCTGCGAGCGGGCCATGCCGACGGAGCCGCGCTTGTATTGGGTGTTGGTGAACTCGGCCGGGATGTTCGGCAGGTTGGACTTGCCCGTGCCCGTGCCGGTGGGATCGCCCGTCTGAGCCATGAAGCCCTCGATCACCCGGTGGAACACGACGCCGTTGTAGAAGCCCTGCTTGGTCAGCGTCTTGATCTGCTCGACATGCTTCGGCGCCAGGTCCGGGCGCAGGCGGATGGTGATACGTCCGTCCTTGGTGTCGAGGAAGATCGTGTTCTGCGGGTCATTGGCCTGCTGGGCGGCTGCCGGAACAAGGCTGGCCAGCACGAGCGCAGAGGCTGCGAGCAAACGCTTCATGGGTTAGGTTCTCCTTCGAGGGTCGTGAAACTTTATGGCCGCTTGAATTTGGCCTTGAGGCGCTCCGCGACAAGGCCCGGCACGAAGGCCGAGACGTCGCCCCCCATGGCCGCGATCTGCCGGACAAGCGTGGCGGTAATCGGGCGAACCGGGGGAGAAGCCGGAAAGAAGAGGGTCTGGACGTCAGGCGCCATGGTGGCGTTCATCGACGCCATCTGAATTTCGTAGTCGAAATCCGTGCCGTCGCGCAGGCCGCGAACAATCAGGCTCGCACCATGACGCCGAGCGGCCTCCACCGCGAGATCGCTGAAGGTCGCGATCTCGAGCTCCACGCCCTTGGCCTGCAGCACGGGCCCACAGACCGCGCGCAGCATCTCGGCCCTCTCCTCGGCGCTGAAGATCGGAGCCTTCGAGGAATGGACGCCGATGGCGACAACGATCTTGTCCGCCACGCTGCAGGCTTGGCGCAGTACGTCCAGGTGGCCGTTTGTGACGGGGTCGAAGGTGCCGGTATAGAGGGCGATGTGTGTCATGGGCCAAGGTTATAAATGAGACTTTCGATCCCGCATAGGTTTGGGATAACGCCATCAAGGACCGGCTCGTGGGCGTGTGCTCCAAGACCTCCGTCAGCGAGAATCCGGGTGAGGACGCCAAGGCCTTCGCGATTCAGGCCGCACTAGCCCTGAAGGATATGGAGCGTGCGTTGACGCACCGCCACGGTTGAAGGATGGGAGCATAGCTATAATTAACCTTTCGTAAGGAGGTTTCTCATGGTGGCTCGTCTCATTATCGTCTTCGTGACTGCTCTTGCCGTCCTGGCTCCGGCCGTTGTCTCAAGCGCCCGTATTCTCGGTTAACGCAACTCTCCTGGGCATCTAGAGCCTATCCTGAATAGGACTCCCTTCTGCAGCTAAATTACGTTATCTTTGGCTGTATGGGGGTCTAATGTCTCGTCTCTTGCGCCTTTTAGGCTCATGGAGCCTTTCTCTTGGTTTGTTCCTTGGGCTGGTTTTCGTCTCGCAAGCCCTTGCAGAGCCCATGCGTAGCCCGATCCCGGCACAAGTTACACAAATCGACGGCTATCCCTTCCCGGCAAAGATCGCCGGGCTCCCGCGCAGACAGAGGACCGATTACAACGAGGCCGGTCTGGGTTTCAGCGTGCGCTATGAGGTTCCGGGCGAGACCTGGGCCGATATCTTCATCTACGATCTCAGTGAGGACCTGACATCGGCTGAAGCGCAGCAAGCCGCAGCCGATCAGCGAGAGATCGCTCTCAGCGACATCCAGACCGCCGTCTCCGCCGGAAGTTACCAGGAGGCGAAGGTCATCGCGAAATCGGAAGCAGTTCCCTACGCCATGGCTCACCTGACCATCACGCAGAAGGGAAAGACCCGGAATTCTTACGTGTTCATCACGGTCAGCAGGAAGAACTTCGTGAAGATCCGCTACACCACCTCTGCGCCCAATGCGGATCAGATGGCGGACAAATTCGCCGCGGAATACGCGCGTCTGTTGAGCCAATAATTCGAATGAGGGGTATGCGGAGGACAGCTCCGCCCCGTGCCTGCACAGCCAATCTAAGCTCCCCGGCATTCCCGTTCCGCACAAGACATGCCACTGCTGCCCCGGCAAGCCTCGCAACGCAGTTTAGGCTTTATTTGCGTCTGATCAGCAGTCTGTCGGCGAATAGCCTTGGATCACTCACCGAACAAGATCGCATCTTTTCGTGAAGCGGGGATGTTCTAGAAGGTCCGAGGCGCGAAGAGGTCTTGCAGAAATGGTAAAGCGTATTTCGATGGCGGTGCAGCACGTCGCCTCAGCCAGCGCGAAGTACATGGTCGTCGTTCTCCTGAGCCTTCTTGTGGGACTGCTCGTCGTTAATGTTCAGAGATTCTCCGGCATTCAAGCCAATCCGCTCTCGGGGGTGAGCACGGTCACAAAACTCAGGCCGCCCACTGATTTCGACGTTTTCTATCTGGTCGCCCAGATGGTCTGGCGGGGCGAGATCATTCAGGCCTATTCCTTCGCAACGATGGGTCCTCTGCAGGAGGCGCTGTCAGGCGAGAAGGTCTTCATGCCCTGGACCTATCCGCCACAGTTCAACCTGATCGTCGCCGCCCTCGCCTTTCTGCCGCTCGGGACGGCCTATACCCTTTTCACAGCCATCACGCTTGTGGCCTATCTGGCGATGCTGAAGGCTGTCGCGGGCAGGCACTTCACCCTTCTCCTCTTCCTGCTCTTTCCCGCCATTACCGTCACGATGGTGTGCGGCCAGAACGGGTTCCTGACCGGGACGCTGATCGGCCTCACCTGTCTGGGACTGCAACGACGTTCGGCTCTGGCCGGGCTGCCGCTCGGGCTGATGATCATCAAGCCGCATCTGGCGGTGGCCTTTGCCGTTTATACCCTCCTGTCCCGCAGCTGGGGCGCAGCAACGGTCGCCGCCGCAACGATCCTGGCGACATCCGCCCTCGCGACCCTCCTGCTCGGGCCCGAGATCTGGGCCGCCCTCCTCGCAGGCGTGCAGGAGGCGAAGGGCTATCTTGAGCAGGGGCTCTATCCTCTCTACCGGATGGTTTCGCCCTATGCCGTCCTTCGCTCCTTCGGCGCGCCGTCGTTTGCGGGAATGGTTGCGCAATTGGTGAGCGCAGTGTTCTCGCTTGTCGTCGTGTTTCTCGCCTGGAGACGTGGCTTCCCGGTGCGGCGGACGCTCGGTTTGGCAGCCGTCGCGTCCCTGCTGGTCAGCCCCTACGCCTATGATTACGACCTGCCGATCTACGGGATCGGACTTGCCTTGCTGATGCCGGATATCCTCCGGCTCGGGCGGCCTCTTGAGCAAGCTCTGGTCTTCGGCCTGAGTTTCGCGACAGGCGGCTTCGGCCTTTTGCTGAGCCAACTCAAGCTGACGCTCACAACGGAAGACATGTACCTGTCCGTGGCAGGCCTCACGCTTGCCGCAACACTCGGGCTCCTGTGGCGCATCGTGAACCGCGACCGTCCCGATGCGTCGCTCCACGAGCCGGCGGCTTTTGCCAAGCAGGCCGCACGGTAATCCCGATCAAGCTCAACAGCGGCATCGACGCAGACAGCGCTCGACGGCAAAAAAGAAAGGGCGCCTCTCGGCACCCTTTGGATTTGATCTGTGATGAGCGAGGCGAGGTCTTATTCCTCGCCGCCCTCGGCAACATCGCCCTCGGCTCCGGCGTCATCGGCGCCCTCGCCTTCCTCGCCCTCTTCACCCTCGATGTGCTCCACCGAGACCACGCGCTCCTTGTCGCGCGTGGAGAAGATGGTGACGCCTTGCGAGTTGCGGCCGACGACGCGGATGCCCTCGACAGGCACGCGGATCAGCTGGCCGCCATCGGTGACGAGCATGATCTGGTCGGCGTTCTCGACCGGGAACGAGGCCACGAGCAAACCGTTGCGGTTGTTGACCGCCATGGCCGTGATGCCTTTGCCGCCACGTCCGGTGATGCGGTACTCGTAGGAGAGCGTGCGCTTGCCGTAGCCCTTTTCGGAGATCGTCAGGATGCACTGTTCCTGCGCGCTCATCGCCGCATAGCGCTCCTGCGAGAGCGAGACGTTTCCGTTCTCGTTCTCCTCCGCATCATCGCCGCCTGCCGCATCGGCATCGCCGTTCGCCTGCTCGCCCATGACGGCGCGGCGCATCTTGAGGTAGGCGGCGCGCTCTTCGCCCGTCGCCTCCACGTGGCGCAGGATCGCCATGGAGATGATCTTGTCGCCTTCGGCCAGGTTGATGCCGCGCACGCCCATGGAGTCGCGGCCCTTGAACACGCGCACATCCGTCACGGGGAAGCGGATGCACTGGCCCTTGGCCGTGGTGAGCAGCACGTCGTCATGCTCGGAGCAGATCTGGACGTCGACGATATGCTCGCCCTCGTCCAGTTTCATGGCGATCTTGCCGCCGCGATTGACCTGCACGAAGTCCGACAGCTTGTTGCGGCGAACCGTGCCGCGCGAAGTCGCGAACATCACGTCCAGCTTGTCCCAGGACGCCTCGTCCTCCGGCAGCGGCATGATGGCGTTGATGCGCTCGCCCTGTTTGAGCGGCAGCATGTTCACCAGTGCCTTGCCCTTTGCGTTCGGAGCGGCGAGCGGCAGACGCCACACCTTCTCCTTGTAGGCCTGGCCTTCGGACGAGAAGAAGATCACCGGCGTATGGGTGTTCGCCACGAAGAGACGGGTGACGAAATCCTCGTCCCTCGTCGTCATGGCGGAGCGGCCCTTGCCGCCGCGGCGCTGCGCCCGATAGGTCGAGAGCGGCACGCGCTTGATGTAGCCGGCGTGAGAGACGGTGACGACCATGTCCTCGCGGGCGATGAGATCCTCGTCGTCCACGTCGGAGTCCCAATCCACGATCTGCGTCTTGCGCGGCGTGGCATAGGCCGTTTTGATCTCGGTGAGCTCGTCCTTGATGATGCCCATGATACGGGCGCGCGAACGCAGGATCTCGAGATAATCCGAGATCTCGGCCGCGAGCTTGGAGAGTTCGTCGCCGATTTCGTCGCGGCCCAGAGCGGTCAGGCGCTGCAGGCGCAGGTCCAGGATCGCACGAGCCTGCGCTTCCGAGAGACGATAGGTGCCGTCCGGATTGATCTTGTGGCGCGGATCGTCCACCAGCGCGATGAGCGGCGCGATGTCCTTGGCCGGCCAGTCGCGGCCCATCAGGGCCTCGCGGGCAGCGTTCGGATCGGGCGCGGTTCGGATGAGGCGGATCACCTCGTCGATATTGGCGACCGCAATGGCGAGACCGCACAACACGTGAGCGCGTTCGCGCGCCTTGTTGAGCAGGAACTTGGTCCGACGCGATACGACTTCCTCGCGGAAGTCGACGAAGGCGCCGATCAGGTCCCTGAGCGTCATCTGCTCGGGGCGGCCGCCGTTCAGCGCCACCATATTGGCGCCGAAGCTCGTCTGCAGCGGCGTGTAGCGGTAGAGCTGGTTGAGCACCACGTCCGCCATGGCGTCGCGCTTGATCTCGACCACGATGCGCATGCCGTCGCGGTCGGATTCATCGCGAAGATCCGCGATGCCCTCGATCTTCTTCTCGCGCACGAGCTCGGCGATCTTCTCGATCAGCGAAGCCTTGTTCACCTGATACGGGATCTCAGTGAAGATGAGCGCCTCGCGGTCCTTGCGGATTTCCTCCACCTCGGACTTGGCCCGCATGATGATGGAGCCGCGACCCGTGGTGTAGGCCGAGCGAGCGCCCGAGCGGCCGAGTATCAGCGCGCCGGTCGGGAAATCCGGACCGGGGATGATTTCGATCAGCTCTTCGGCGGAGATGGCGGGATTGTCGATGTAGGCCAGGCAGCCGTCGATCACCTCGCCCAGGTTGTGGGGAGGCATGTTTGTGGCCATGCCGACCGCAATACCGCCGGCGCCGTTGACGAGCAGGTTCGGATAGCGCGCGGGCAGAACCGTCGGCTCGTCCTTGGACTCGTCGTAGTTCGGCGTGAAATCGACCGTGTCCTTGTCGATGTCGTCGAGGAGCGGCATCGCCGCCTTGGCGAGACGGGACTCGGTGTAGCGCATGGCCGCCGGCGGATCGCCGTCCACCGAGCCGAAGTTGCCCTGCCCGTCCACGAGCATGAGCCGCAGCGAGAAGTCCTGCGCCATGCGCACCAAGGCGTCATAGATCGCGCTGTCGCCGTGCGGATGGTATTGACCCATCACGTCACCGACGATGCGGGCGGACTTCACGTATTTCTTGTCCGGCGTGTAGCCGTTCTCGTGCATGGAGTAGAGGATGCGCCGGTGCACGGGCTTGAGGCCGTCACGCGCGTCCGGGAGAGCGCGGCTCACGATCACGCTCATGGCGTAATCGAGATAGGAGCGCTTCATCTCATCGACGATGGAAATCGGCTTGATGTCGCTGGCCGGCTGGTCCCCCGCGGGGCCGCCGGAGCGGATATCGTTCGGATCGGTCAAGTTTGGTCTTTCTTAAAACGGTCTGCCCCTTCGCGAGAGGCGGCTGAATTGCCGCTTCATCAAGCCCTGAAGGCAGCCCCGCGAATCTAATTGAAATTCAAATCTTTAGATGGGCGAGAACGACGCATTTTTCAAGTTTTTTGAGCGGTTATCCAGAACGAAGGACACATAAAAAAGGGATATGTTTTTCAAATATTTAGGACGCTCCCGACCACAAGCTGGACCTCTCTCCCGCTGCGGCAGATTTCCTCTCCCGCCACAGGATTAAGGGGGGTTTCCGAATAAGCAAACAAGTTATTGATTGTCATTGCTTATCTCTTTCCGTCATCCCCGGTCTTGTCCCAGGGATCCACGTCTTTAATGTGCGGCGGTTCTTCGTCCTCGAACCGCGTCATCACCGGCCTTGTGCCGGGGATCCCGATTATGAGGCGTCGCGCTTTTCCCTGGTCGGGAAGGCCGAGACAAGGCAGGTCGTGACGGTGAGAATGTCATTCCCGGCCGGAGCGCAGCGGAGGGAGAATCATAGCGCAGCGCCTGATCGTGGATCCCCTTCCCGGTCCCTTCGGACTGATGGAGGATGACACGGGCGCAGAATGTCAAAGACCAAGCGGAAGCGTCCTCGGAAGCCGCACCGGCCCCGAGGTTCAGCAATCGAGGGAGGCGCGAGGAGCGGTCCGGCTCGATGTCTGAGATGTGAGAGGAACCCGACGGCCCCTCGCGCACGGTTCTTTTAGGCGGACAGGCGAGCCGAGGTTCAGCAACTGCCGCACGCGGACACTGCGGCTTGCCGCAGGCGGCGCACGACCAACCCCGAACCCCGAGCCGCAGCCTGGGCCTCCCGCCGGAGGAGGCTGCGTGACCTCACCCACGGGACCGCGCCCGACCCCGCAACTTACGACGCCTCGCGAGCGCGCCCCTCGGCAGGTCAGGACAGCCCCAGATATAGACACGGTTAGGACAAAAGTCAAGAACAAATAAGGAACATTCTTTCGTCGAGCCCTCCCTCGTCATGCCCGGGCTTGTCCCGGCCATCCACGCCTTTCGAACCACGGTGGATCAAAGACGGGGATCCCTGGGACGAGCCCGGGGACGACGAGGAGGGTTTCATTGACGATGCGAACAAACGTGGATGGTCGGCACAGGCTGCCCATGGCGCGGAGGGAGCAATCTCTATGCTCTCAACAGCAGCGCCGTCGTATCGTCGCTCAGCTTGAAGCGAGGAAAGAGCTTCCCGTCCGGATCGATCCGGGTTTCGATTTCCCGCGCCTTGCGGGCCAGGGGCTCCAGGCCGGAGATGATGGCGGCTTCCATCAGGGCCTTGGCGTCCATGGCCTCATAGAGATCGACCAGGGCCGAGAAGCCGTCGCTGGTGAGCAGGATCGTCGTGCCGTCCTCGCAGGGCACGCTCTCGTGGTGGAGGCGACCGGCGGCATCCGGGCTGAGGCTGAGCAAAGCCGCCGGAACGCCGCTCTTGCGCTGCCGCTCGCGGCGCTCGCCGAGCCAGGCGAGGAAGACGGGCTCACTCAGAATATCGTTAGGCCGGGAACCTGATGCCCGCATCAGCTCGGCGGCCTTGGCAGATTCGGTATCGCGCAGGCCAGGGGCCTCGCCCAGGGTCAGGACCGTCTCATCGGGCTGACGGACGAAGGCCGTGGTGTCGCCGAAAGTCCAGGCGTCCAGCCAGCTCCCTTTGCGTCGCACGAGGGTCATGGCGCCGAGCGGCCAGGAGACGAAATCCTCATGCCTCTCCTGCGGGGCAACGGCCCTATAGGCCGTGCGGGCCTCTTCCATCACGCGCCGGAGCAGGACCGCGCCGTCCTCAGCCCCAGGCGCGAGACTCGACAGGCGCTCATCAGCGAAGGCGGCGAGCCAGACCGCATCGCTCTTCGGGTGCATGACCGGAGCGGTGCCGGGGAAGATCGAGGTATCGATCACCCAGGCCCAATCCTGGCAGACGCCGCAGATGTCCTCGTTCGGCTTGTCCGGGTGTCCGGGCCAGCTGATCCGATCCAAAGTGGTGAACATCGTAGCATCGCCCCTCGCCAAATCCACTCGAGAACCCCATAAAGCAAAGCTGTGTTCAAGGTCCAGCCGATGCTCTTCGACTACATCTCTGCCGCCCTCGTGACCCTGCTCGTCACCCTCGACCCGCCAGCGCTTGCCCCCATGTTCATCTCTCTCACCCGAGGCATGAATGCGGACGAGCGCAAGCGTGTGGCCATCAGGGCCGGCATCATCGCCTTCTGCATCCTGGCTTTCTTCGGGCTCGGCGGAGAGATTCTCTTGAGGCTCCTGGGCGTGGGCATTCCGGCCTTCCGCATCTCCGGCGGCCTGCTGCTGTTCTGGATCGCCTTCGAGATGGTGTTCGAGCGTCGCAACGAACGCAAGCAGCATACGGCCGATGTGGCGATCACCGAGGATCACATCCGCAATGTCGCGGCCTTCCCGCTCGCCATTCCGCTGATGGCCGGCCCCGGCGCGATCACCGCAACCATCCTCCTCGCGGGACGGGCTGATGGTGATCCGGTCTATCTGGGCTTCCTGATCGCACTCATCGCCCTTGGTGTCGTGTGCTGCTTTGCCGTCTTCATGGCTGCGGAGCGCGTGTCGCGCATGCTCGGCATCACCGGAAACATCGTCCTGAGCCGCTTGCTCGGCGTGATCCTCGCAGGCCTCGCGGTGCAGTTCGTCATCAATGGCGCGGAAGCCTTGTTCCGGTCGCCAAGCCCCTAGGGTCGCCCGCCGCATGTGATGCGGTGGCTTGCATCCAGATCCAGGTGTTTGTCGCCCAGCCCACCATGTCGACCATGCCTTTGCGGCCAGCTTCGAGATTGTTGTCTTCTGCAGTAAGCATGATGCCATACGGCAACTCGATCAGCCTTTTCTCACCGCCGCTACGGACCCCTACGAAATAAGGGAATCCTTGCGGCCCGAAGGAGAAGAACGAACCGCCTGAATCGCCGTCCAAGCGGGCAGTATGGGCGCCGACCATCATAGCTGTTCCCTTCAATTCCACATCGCTTTGGATTTAGCGCCGCACAACTTTGGGCAGGCTTCCTTGTTGACCAGTGCCCGAGCAAATGTCTCGCCCTCATCGACGCGAAGACTTGGCTGCAGTCGAGTGCGTGCTAGATAAGGGGCGTCCACGGAGGAGAAATTGAAGAAAGCGTCCGAGTACCGCAAGCATGCCGAGGAATGCCGCGCTCTCGCCAAGCAGCTTCCGGAAGGCCCCCAGCGCGATCAGCTTCTGGAAATGGCGCGGACCTGGGACAATCTCGCCAATGATCGTGATGCCCTGGTGCAGAAACATCCCGAAATCGCGCAGTTGCCCGACAAGGACGAGGACTGAGACGCGTTGCGTGCAGGCTGGCGGGCTCAGCGGCTCGATGGCTGCGATATGGCGAAGGGCTTGAACGCCTCCGCCACGTGCTCATAGACCGCGCGCTTGAAGGGCACCACCAGCGCAGGCACTTCCGGCAGTTCCTGCCATCGCCATTCACTGAATTCGGGAACGGCGCTGCCGTGCGTCAGTGTCACGTCGATCTCGCTCTCATCCCCCGTGAAGCGCATGGCAAACCATTTCTGCCGCTGGCCGCGAAACGGAGAGAGGCGATGCGGCGGGCCGTCATAGGGTGCGAAGTCGTAAGTGAGCCAGGCTTCTATCTCGCCGAGATACATGGCGCTGGTGACGTTGGTCTCTTCCTGCAACTCGCGCCAGGCCGTCGTCAGCGGATCTTCGCCTGCATCGATGCCACCCTGCGGCATCTGCCATTCATGTCCCGGCGCAATGGTTTCGGGCCCATCGTCGCCAAGGCGTCGTGCGATCAGCACCTGTCCACGGCGGTTGAAGAGAGCGATGCCGACATTCGGCCGATACAGAGAACCCAGCAGAGAACTCACTTGGCGTTCCATCATCAGATCCCCTCGCCCGCATCCTTGATCAGGACATGAAGCCCAGGCTCCAGGACATCGGCTTCAAGAACCGCCCAACCCAAGCCTTCATAATAGGCCCGCCGGCGCTCGCGTGAGAGCAGATAGACCCGCTGCGCACCTGTAGCGAAGGCAAACTCCGTCGCTCTCTCGACGAGAGCCGCGCCAATGCCCTTTTGCCGGTACTCCGGTTCGACCCAAAGGGCCGCGACCCACGGCGTGTATTGAGGCCTTCGCTCCTCATCGTTGGCGATAACGGAGACCGCGCCGACGAAGCACTCGCCTTCATGCGCCACGAACGCTGTCGGAATGGGCTCGCTCCCGAAGCTCTGCCGCACGAGCCCCGTCAGCAGCTCCAATGGGTACCCCTCGTCCTTCCAGAAAGCGCGCCAGATGCGCTCCGCGACGACATCCGCAAAGCCTGACTTGTCGCGAAGATCGCTGATCGTCACCATGCTCAGCGCAGCGTCTCCATCAGGCGCTTCATCAGCTCCTGTCGAGGCGCGATGGTGGAAATCAGGCCGTATTCCTGCAGCGTATGCGCCCCGTTTCCGTCGATGCCGAGACCATCGAGGGTGGGCACGCCCAGAGCCGCCGTGAAATTACCGTCCGATCCGCCGCCGACGCGCGGCGCGGAGACGAGATCGAAACCGATTTGGGCGGCGAGCGACTTCGCGTGATCGAACAGCTTCGACGTGCCTTCCGTCCGCTCATAGGGCGGCCGGTTCATGCCGCCGGTGACGGTGATCTTGAAGTCCGGATTATGGGGCTTCAGGCCAAGGATCGCCTCGGTCAGCGCCTCGCCGTCAGCCACGGTCTCGACGCGCAGATCCACCGGGAAGCTGCAATGCTGCGGGATCGTGTTCACCGCCGTACCGCCGGACACCATGCCGATTGTCGTCGTGATGCCGCGCGCATAATTCGTCATCGCCTCGATGGCGAGGATCTGCCGTGCGGCTTCATGGATGGCATTGCGGCCTTCCGCATGGCGCGAGCCTGCATGAGCAGGGCGGCCCTCCACATGCACAGCGAAGCGCCCGACGCCCTTGCGTGCGGTCACGACCTGCCCGCCATCGCGGCTCGGCTCCGTCACCAGGGCATAGGCCGAGCGACGGGCGAAATCCTCGATGATGGGCCGCGTCATGGGAGAGCCGATCTCCTCGTCCGGCGTGACGAGATAGATGAGCGGACGCGCCGCCGTACCCTTGCGGGCGACCTCCTTGAAGGCTTCCAGGCTGAACCAGGCGCTCGCCTTCATGTCGTAGACGCCGGGACCATAGAGCCTGTCCCCCTCGATCCGCAGTGGCAGGTCGCGCTCGATCGTGCCGACGGGATGCACGGTGTCGAGATGCGACATGATCAGGATCGCCGGCTCGTCCGTCAGCGGCCCGGCGCGCAGGATCAGCGCATCGCCGAGCCCCTGCTCTCCCTTGATGCGCTCGATGGCGACCGGCGTATCCTTCATCTGCTCGACCACAAGGTCCATCATCAGGTTCACGCCGGCCACGTCATGGGTCGGACTTTCGGTGCGGATCCAGGTGAAGAGGGTATCGAGGGCTGGGGAGGTCATGGCTGCTTCAAATCACACAATGAACTTCAAATCACACAAGGAAAAAAGGCGGCTTGAGCCGCCTTTGTGTCTCTTTAGTCCCCTCGTGGGGCCCTGTCACGGGCTATCGACTAGAACGGGATATCGTCGTCGAGGTCGTTATAGCGCGATCCGCCACCGCCGCCCTGGGCCGGAGCCGGGCGCCGTTCCATGGGGGAGGCTCGGCCGAAATCGCCGCCGCGGCTGATCTGGCCCGGCTCCTCGTCGCCATACTCCGCCGCGCCGCCGCCCTGGCGGCCGTCCAGGAGCGTCAGCTCGCCGCGGAAGCGCTGCAGCACCACCTCGGTGGAGTACTTCTCCACCCCCTGCTGGTCGGTCCACTTGCGGGTCTGGAGCTGGCCCTCGACATAGACCTTCGAGCCCTTCTTCAGGTACTGCTCGGCGACCCGCGCCAGGTTCTCGTTGAAGATCACCACCGAGTGCCACTCGGTCTTTTCCTTGCGCTCGCCGGTGGCCTTGTCCTTCCAGCTCTCGGAGGTGGCCAGGCGCAGGTTCACCACCGGCTCGCCGTTGCTCAGGCGCCGCACCTCCGGGTCACGGCCCAGATTGCCCACCAAAATCACCTTGTTCACGCTGCCTGCCATCGGGCCCACTCCTGTTCACGTGAGGCCTGTTGTGGAACGGGAAGGCCGTCAGGACAAGCCGATCGTCATTCTTTCCCCAGGAAGGGCATCCTGACGGCCCTTTCCTGGGGCCATCGCCGAGCGGAGAGGAAAGTTCCCTCATGATAGGCAGAAACAGCCTTCCCCCATGGACTGTTCAGTCCATGGGGGAAGCTCCTTTACCTGGCCCTATCAGATGACGACGAAGTCGGCGAAGCCAATGGTCTTGTTCCTGCCGATATTGGCGAACACCACCTGACCGCCCGCAGCGCTGCCGTTGGAATCGTACCACAGGTTGCCGGTCCCCCTGTCGTAGCCGACGTAGTCGTTCGCATCCTTGGCCACCGCATTGTTCGTGAAATACGCCTTGTTGAGCACGCCCGTTCTGGACAGCTTCGCGAACACAGCGTTCTCCAGCTGGATCGTGTCGGAGGCTGCGCTCCAGTTCGCGATCACGTCCTTGTTGGACCTGGCATTCGGCCTCATGTCAAATACGAAGGTATCGTGCCCCGAGCCGCCATAGAGCCTGTCGTTGCCTGCTCCGCCGGAAAGCGTCGTATCTCCTGCGCTGCCTCTGATGATGTCGTTGCCGCCCAGGCCGAAGAAGACCTGATCGACATTCTTTCCGATAAAGGTGTCCGCCGACAGGGTTCCCTGAACCTTGATGACGTCATCGGCAGCCAGGCTCAGCGTCCCTAGCGCATTGAACTGCTCCAGGGAGAAGTTGATGACGTTATCAGATGCATCAAGACCATCCACCCCCTTGGCTGCGAGAGCTCCGATCTCCGCCGCCGCGACACCGGCGAGCGCCGCCCCTGTGTCAGACAAGCTCACCGTGTCACCGGCGGTCAGTGCCACATCACCGAGTGCGGCGAACTGGGCAAATGACAGGCTGAGCTGATCGCTCGAAGCATCGAGAGCGTCGATGCCTTTGGCCGCGAGAGCTCCGATCTGGGTCGCCGTGAGGCTGGCGAGGTTGGCGCCTGTGTCAGACAAGCTCACTAGGTCGCCGGCAGTCAGTGCCAGATCGCCGAGTGCAGCAAACTGAGCCACCGACAGGTTGAGCTGGTTATCGGACGCATCCAGCGCATCCACACCCTTGGCGCCCAGAGCGCCGATCTGCGCCGATGTGAAACCAGCGAGGTCGGCGCCCGTGCCAAATACGGTCACCGCGTCGCCGGCGGTCAGGGCCACATCGCCGAGCGCGGCGAACTGGGCACGCGACAGGCGGAGCTGATTGTCCGACGCATCCAGCGCATCGATGCCCTTGGCGCTCAGGGCTCCCATCTGCGCTACCGTCAGGGCGGCAAGGGACGCGCCCGTGCCGGATGCGGTCACCGCATCCTCGGCGGAAAACCTCAAGGAAGCGGTACCGGCGAGCACGGCAGCCTGAGCCGCACTCAGGATCAAGTTGCCGCTGGTGACGTCGATCATATCGAGGTTCTTCTTGCCCAGGTCGGTGATCTCGCTGAGCAAGAGAGACGCTAGTTCCGCAGCCATCCCTTTCAAGGTCACGTCGTCCGCCGCACCAAGGGATATCCCTGTCGCCGCGAGCGCCTTCGCCTGCGCGATCGTCATGTTCCATTCGTCGTCGAGAGCGTTGATCTTGTCGACGCCCTGGACCGCCAGGGCGCTGATGCGCTCTCCCGTCAATTCGGCGAGCCATGCGCTCGTGTCGAGCATGGTGATCGAATCCGCCGCCGTCAAACCGACCGCGCCGAGGGCGTTCAGCTGCGCCAGGTTCAGAACCAGGATGTCGTTGCTGGCGTTCAGGGAGACGACGTCCAGGTTCGCGAGCTGGGCGACCTTCTCAGGCGAGAGACCTCCGAGAGCCGCCCCGGTGTCGGTGAGGACGACGTTCTGGAGGCCCGTCACATCGACGCCGAGCAACGCATCGAGCTGGGCCACGGTCAGGGTGATCGTCTCGTTGCCGGGATTCGTCACGACGAAATGATCGACGCCCTTGGCACGGAGAGCCGAAAGCTGAGTTCCCGACAGGGTTTTGAGCTCGGTCAACGTCAAAGTGAGGGTGACGTCGTCGTTCGCCGCCAACGTGATCGGCGTATTCGCCAAAGCCTTTGCCTGAAGGAACGACAGGCTCAAGGCGGTGTTGTCGCCTTCCGCATCGATCACGTCGACGCCCTTCTGGCCCAACTTGGTGATCCGATCATCCGACAGGTTCTGCAGATCCGCCGCGGTAGCGTGCAGGATCACGTCATCGCCCGCGACGATCTTCATCGTTTCCGTGTTGGCCAGGGCAATGGCTTGAGCGATGGAGAGGTTCAGCCTGTTGTCCTGGCTATCTTGGTTCGTGACATCGATAAGATCGATGCCTTTGGCGGCGAGCTGGGTGATCTGAGTACCGCTCAGGGTCTGCAGATTGGCCGACGTATCGGCCAGGGTCACCACATCGTCTGCCGCCACCGTGATGTTCGCGCCCGCCAAAGCAGCCGCCTGCGCGACCGTGAGGGCCAGGACGTTGCCGGTAGCATCAACCTTATCGATGCCCTTGCCTGCCAGCTGAGCGATCAGTTCAGGCGTCAGGCCCTGCAGATTGGCCGCCGTATCGGCCAGGGTCACCACATCATCCGCGCTCAGCCGGATTTGCGTCGGGAGCAAGGTCACGGCCTGCTCGACCGACAGGCTCAGGGTATTCTCGGTCGAGTCGATGACGTCGATGAATTTGTCATTCAGTCTTAAGATTCCGGCGGGGGAGAGCGCCTGCAGCTTGGCCGCCGTATCCGCCAGCGTCACGGTATTGGTCGTCGTCAGCCCGACGGAACCCAAGGCATTGAACTGGTCCACCGTCAGGGAGAGCCGACCGTCGCCGGTCACCTGGATGGAATCGATGCCCTTCTGCGCGAACTTCGCAATCTGTTCAGGCGACAAACCTTCGAAGGCTGCGGCCGAATCGATGATCGTCGTGACGTCATCCGCCGCCAGCTTGATCCCGCCCAGAGCGTTGAACTCCGCCACATTGAAGGCATTGGCATTATCAGTGGAATCGAGAGTGATGTCGCCCTTGGCCGCAAGGGCCGTCAGCTCATCCACATTGAGCTTTTGCGTAAGCTCTGCGAAAGTGCCGCTGACGGTGACAATGTCGCCTTGCGCAAACACGATACCCGTGCCGGCCAGAGCGACCGCCTGATCGACGGTGAGGGGCAGGACGCTGTCCGTGGCATCGATCTTATCGATGCCTTTGACACCCAGCCGGCGGATCTGGTCAGGATCCAGGGTCTGCAGATTGGCCGCCGTGCCGGCCAGGGTCACTATATCGCCCGCAGACAGCGTGATGTTCGTGGCGAGCAGACCCACCGCCTGCGCGACGGAGAGGGTCAGGCTGTTGTTCTCGCCATTTGAGCTCGTGACATCGATCTTATCGATGCCTTTGCCAGCCAGATCGGCGATCAGTTCAGGCGCCAGGCCCTGCAGACTGGCCGCCGTATCGGCCAGGGTCACCACATCGTCCGTGCTCAGTCCGATTTGCGTTTCGAGCAAGGTCACGGCCTGATTGACCGACAGGCTCAGGGTATTGTCGGTCGAGTCGATAAAGTCGATGAGCTTGTCATTCAGTCCGAAGATTTCGCTCGGGGTGAGCGCCTGCAGGTTGGCCGCCGTATCCGCCAGCGTCACGGTGTTGCCCGCCGTCAGCGCGACGGACCCCAAGGCATTGAGCTGCGCCATCGATAGGGAGAGCTCACCCGGGTTGCCGGTCGCAACGATGGAATCGATGCCCTTTGCCGCAAACCTTGCAATCGCTTCAGGCGACAAAGCGCCGATGACTGAGCCCGCATCGATAATGATCTTGGAGTCATCCGCCGAAAGAGCGATCCCGCCCAGGGCGTTGAACTCCGCCACATTGAGGACCAAGGAACCCGCCCCCTCGGCATCGAGCACATCGACGCCTTTGGCCGCAAGCGCAGTGAGCTCAGGGACATTGAGTCCTGCTGCAAGCTCTTGGGAGGTGCCTCTGACGATGACAGACTTCTCTGACGTAAATCCAATACCCGTGCTGGCCAGGGCGGCCGCCTGATCGACGGTGAGGACCAGCGTAGTGTCCGTGGCACCGATCTTGTCGAGGCCCAGGACACCCAGCTTTTTGATCTCAGCAGGCGACAGGGTCTGCAGATTGGCCGCCGTATCGGCCAGGGTCACTATATCGTCCGCAGACAGCGTGATGTTCGTGGTCGCCAAGGCTTTAACCTGCGCAACATCGAGGCTCAGGGTACTACCGCCCGTGACTGCGATCTCATCGACGCCCCGGGCCGCCAGCTGGGTGATCAGAGTACCACTCAGCATTTGCAGATCGGTATCCAGGCTGGCCAGGATTACCTTATCACCCGCAGTCAGCTCGATAGTCGTCTCTAACAAGGCGCTAGCCTGCTCGACCGATAGCCTCAAGGTATCGTCGGTCGTGGAGTCAATGCGGTCGACACCCTTCTCGTCCATGCCCCGGATCCCGTTAGGGGAGAGAGCCTGCAGGTTGTCCGCTGAATCCTGCAAGACCACGACATCGGTGGCCACGAAATTGGACGCCGTCAGGACGGCAAGCTGTACGACCGACAGGGCAATCGGATTGCCGTCCCTTGAAAGGATCTTGTCATCAACATTGTCGAGCTTGTCGAGCTCGGCCGGGGTCAGGGTCGAGAGCACGACGGAGTCATCCTCGATGAGGATTTGGTCAGCGGCGTCGAGCCTGATGCCTCCAAGAGCCTTGAACTGGTCCACCCTGTAGGTTTGCTGGGCCGGCCCCGTACTACGGATGGAATCGAGCCCTTTTTGGGCAAGCGCCGCAAGCTCCGATGGGGTCAGGGTTTTCAGATTATCTGTTGAATCGAACAACTGCACGTTATCGGCAGCGACGAAACGAATATTTGTCCCGGCAATCGCCTTGGCCTGCGAAACGTTCCAAACAAAACCGTCACCCGTACATTCAATGAAATCGACATTATCGAGACCCATCTGGGCAATCTTGATCCCAGATAATGAGAACAAATTGGTGGCCGTATCTTGAATTATGACCTCGTCCTCGACATTAAACGGGCGCGTGGCAGCATCATATTGGGCAATGGTCAGGACGATTTGAGACACGGTATTTTCCTCCTAGTACGGTCCATCTTGTAACTTAGTATCAACATTTATGTCAATGTCATAACGTTTCACTAAAACACTCCGCCGCGAAAGCCCGATTGCCCTCCGTACACTCTTTGTTCTAGGATTTGAGACCTGGAATCATCCGCCGCATTGCATCGGCGGGTGGGACGTCACATATCCCGGAGCCGGCCTCTCAGGGCCGTTTTCCCCTCTTTGAAGGCTAGCTTAGGCCATGGCTAAACTCGACGAGCTGTTCAACCGCGCCAAGGCGGGCGACCCGAATGCGCGCGTGATCTCCGTGCGCGGCGCGCGGGAGCACAACCTGAAGAACGTCGACCTCATGGTCCCGCGCGACAAGCTCGTGGTGTTCACGGGGCTCTCGGGCTCGGGAAAATCATCGCTGGCCTTCGATACGATCTATGCCGAGGGGCAGCGGCGCTATGTGGAATCCCTCTCCGCTTACGCCCGCCAGTTCCTGGAGATGATGCAGAAGCCGGACGTGGACCAGATCGACGGTCTCTCGCCCGCCATCTCCATCGAGCAGAAGACCACCTCGAAGAACCCGCGCTCGACGGTCGGCACGGTCACCGAGATCTACGACTACATGCGCCTGCTCTGGGCGCGCGTCGGCATTCCCTATTCGCCCGCAACGGGCCTGCCCATCGAGAGCCAGACGGTCAGCCAGATGGTGGACCGGGTGCTGGAGCTGCCGGAAAAGACGAGGCTCTACCTGCTGGCCCCGGTGGTGCGCGGCCGCAAGGGCGAGTACCGCAAGGAAATCGCCGAATTCCAGAAGAAGGGCTTCCAGCGCCTGAAGATCGACGGCGAGTACTACGCCATCGACGAGGCCCCTGCCCTCGACAAGAAGTTCAAGCACGACATCGACGTGGTGGTGGACCGCATCGTGGTGCGCGCCGACATCGCCGCGCGCCTGTCGGAATCCTTCGAGACGGCGCTCGAACTGACCGACGGCATCGCCATCATCGAATATGCGGACGAGAAGGACGAGAAGGGCCAGCCGAAGCGCATCGTCTTCTCCTCCAAGTTCGCCTGCCCGGTCTCGGGCTTCACGATCCCCGAGATCGAGCCGCGCCTGTTCTCCTTCAACAATCCCTTCGGGGCCTGCCCCACCTGCGGCGGCATCGGCCACGAGATGCGCATCGATGAGGCGCTGGTGGTGGACGAGACGTTGTCGCTCAAGCGCGGCGCGATCATGCCGTGGGCGAAGTCCACCTCGCCCTATTACGGCCAGACGCTGGAGGCGATCACCAAGCACTACAAGGCCTCCATGACGAAGCCCTGGACGGAGCTTCCGGAAAAGGTGCGCGACGTCATTCTTTACGGCTCGGACGGTGAAGCCATCCGCATGGCCTATGACGACGGACTTCGCGCCTACGAGGTGAGGAAGCCCTTCGAGGGCGTGATCCCGAACCTGGAACGCCGCTACAAGGAAACCGAGAGCGAATGGGCGCGCGAGGAGATCGGCCGCTTCATGAGCGAGACGCCCTGCGAAGCCTGCGGCGGCAAGCGCCTGAAGCCGGAAGCTCTCGCGGTGAAGATCGCGGACTTCGACATCGGCGACGCCACGGCGCTGTCCGTGAAGGATGCGCATGAATGGTTCGGCGGCCTGTCGAAGAAGCTGACCAAGAAGCAGAACGACATCGCGGGCCGTATTCTCAAGGAGATCCGGGATCGTCTCACCTTCCTGGTCGATGTGGGTCTTGAATACCTCACGCTCGCCCGCTCCTCCGGCACGCTCTCCGGCGGCGAGAGCCAGCGCATTCGTCTCGCCTCGCAGATCGGCTCGGGATTGACCGGCGTTCTCTACGTGCTCGACGAGCCTTCCATCGGCCTGCACCAGCGCGACAACGACCGCCTGCTCGTGACGCTCAAGCGCCTGCGCGATCTCGGCAACACCGTGATCGTGGTGGAGCACGACGAGGACGCGATCCTCCAGGCCGATTACGTGTTCGATATCGGACCGGGCGCGGGCATCCACGGCGGCAAGATCGTCGCCGAGGGCACGCCCGACGAGATCATGCAGAATCCGAAGTCGCTGACGGGCAAGTATCTCACGGGCGAGATGTCCGTGAAGGTGCCGGCGCAGCGCCGCAAGCGCGATCCGAAGCGCATGCTGAAGGTCGTGGGCGCGAAAGGCAACAATCTCAAGGACGTGACGGCGGAGATCCCGCTCGGCACGTTCACCTGCATCACCGGCGTCTCCGGCGGCGGCAAGTCCACGCTCGTGATCGACACGCTCTACAAGGCGGTCGCGCGCAAGCTGAATGGCGCGCTGGAGCATCCGGCCCCGCATGAGCGCATCGAGGGGCTGGAGCATCTCGACAAGGTCATCGACATCGACCAGTCGCCCATCGGCCGCACGCCGCGTTCGAACCCCGCGACCTATGTCGGCGCCTTCACGCCGATCCGCGAGTGGTTCGCGGGGCTCCCCGAGGCGAAGGCGCGCGGCTACCAGGCGGGGCGCTTCTCCTTCAACGTGAAGGGCGGACGCTGCGAGGCCTGCTCCGGCGACGGCGTGATCAAGATCGAGATGCACTTCCTGCCCGATGTCTACGTCACCTGCGACGTGTGCAAGGGCAAGCGCTACGACCGCGAGACGCTGGAGGTGAAGTACCGCGACAAGTCCATCGCCGACGTTCTCGACATGACGGTGGAGGAAGCGCGCGACCTCTTCAAGGCCGTGCCGTCTATCCGCGAGAAGATGCAGACGCTCGCCCGCGTCGGCCTCGACTACGTGCATGTGGGCCAGCAAGCGACGACACTCTCCGGTGGCGAAGCCCAACGCGTAAAACTCTCGAAGGAGCTCTCCAAGCGCGCGACCGGCCGCACGCTCTACATCCTCGACGAGCCCACCACCGGTCTGCACTTCCACGACGTCGCAAAGCTTCTGGAAGTGCTGCACGAGCTGGTGGACCAGGGCAACACGGTGGTGGTGATCGAGCACAACCTCGAAGTCATCAAGACCGCCGACTGGGTGATCGACATGGGTCCCGAAGGCGGCAGCGGCGGCGGCCAGATCGTCGCGCAAGGCACACCCGAAGACATCGCCAAATCCAAGGACAGCCACACCGGCCGCTTCCTGAAAGAGGTGCTGGAGCGCAGGCCTCTGAAAAAGGAATCTTCAGGCAAGGAAGCATCGAAAAAGACCAAGAAGGTCACGCGTCAGGAGGCGGCGGAGTAAGGCGGCGAAAGCCGCCTCACGTCAGGCAGAGCGTGGGCTGAGCCTCTCCAGAGCTTCCTGAGCCAAGTACCTGGTCAGCTCCCCAGCAGGAAGCTCTCGGCTCAGGCGCGCCGCCTGGCCCGACCAGAGGGGCATGAAGTCGCCCGAACCGAGCGGCTCGGATTTCTGGCGCAGGGGCGCGAGCGCACCACCCGCAAGCGGAAACTGGGGCGCTGCTGCCGAGATGGGTCCCACCTCGCGCATGACCCGGTTGACGATGCCTCGGGCGGGACGCCCGGTAAAGACGTTCGTCAACGCTGTCTTTTCGACGCCGTCGCCTTTCAGCGCTTGTCTGTGAACTGGAGATATCGTGGCTTCCGGGGTGAACAGATAGGCCGTTCCGATCTGCACGGCCGATGCGCCCAACGCAAAAGCCGCGACGATGCCGCGCGCGTCGGCAATTCCGCCCGCAGCAATGACGGGCACCTTCACCGCGTCGGCCACCTGTGGCACCAGCGCCATGGTGCCGACCTGGGTCGAAAGGTCGTCGGTCAGAAAGATGCCGCGATGGCCGCCAGCTTCGAAGCCTTGCGCGATGATGGCATCACACCCCTCGCGTTCGAGCCAGCGCGCCTCGTCGACCGTCGTCGCGGACGACAGCATCTTGGCACCCGTCTCCTTCACACGCTTCAGCAGGCTTTGCTGCGGCAGCCCGAAATGGAAGCTCACGACCTCCGGCATGAACTCCTCCACGAGGCTCAAGAAAGTCTCGTCGAATGGGGCGCGGGTCGAGGGTGGCGTCGGCATGTCCGGGTCGAGCCCGAACTCCAGATAGTAATCCTTCAGGCGCTGTTTCCACGCAGCTTCCCGATCCGCATCGAAAACCGGCGATCGGTGGCAGAAGAAATTGACGTTGATCGGCTTCGAGGTTTTCTGACGGATCCTGGACAGTTCTTCCCGGGCCTTGTCATGGGTCAACATCGCGCAAGGCAGCGAACCGAGACCTCCGGCTTCCGAGACGGCGACGACCATGTCGGACAAGTTGGCTCCGGCCATGGGGGCCTGGATGATTGGAATCTCGATTCCCAAGAGATCAAGAATTCGCCGATCTTTCCACATGGCTGCTGCCTTTCCTGCCTGAGGAAGACACGAGTGCTAGAGCATCGGATCCAAAAGTGGAATGCACCTTTGGGATCACCTGTGCTCCTCTCCTCGTATCGTTCGGTCCGGAGATCCGGAACCACGTTCTAAACGCATGACGCTAGGGCGTCTTCAGCTCATCGTTCAGCACCATCGTATAGGCCGATGTATCGATCGCGGCCGGGCCTGCATAGGGATGGCTCAAGGCCAGGATGAAGTAGAGCGCAAGTCCCGTATAGGCTCCGTAGACGGAGAGAATGGCGATGTGCACGGGAGTGACCGGGAACACGAGGAAGCATCCGGCGATAATGCCGAAGCCCGTCAGGGCCATCCACCAGAACAGGCTGGGCAGGCCGCGGTGGAACAGCGACAACCGCGCCTTGCGGTGGTCCTGGAGGTCGTCCATGTTCGCGATCATGCGGGCGCGAAGGGATTGCTGCTGCGGGGTTTCGGCTCCCAGGTTGAGGACGCCGGCGTCGAGATCGTTATAGGCCCGCACTGCCTCCCTGCTGCCGTTCATGGGGGTGGATCGCTGCCATTCGCTTTGCAGCACAGCCGCGATGTAGGCTGCGAGCTGCTTGCGGAGCGCATCCTCCTCGGACCCGTTCCATTGATCCAGCTGCAGCGCGATATGCTCGATGGTCGCCACTTCCTTCGAAACGTCCTGCTGCAGGCTCGTATGGGCCGACTGCGCCTCCGCGAAGACAAGAGCAAGGATGAGGCCATGGACAGTGCCGATGCGAATGGCGACCGTTTCGACGACATCCCGTGTCCGTGTCGGCAGTTCGTCGCTCAGCCAACCGCGAACCAGGACGAAAGGAAGAACCGAGGCGGCGATGGTGGCGAGCATGGCCAGAACGCCGCCGAGCCAGCCTGGAAGCTGCAAAATCGCTGCCATGCTCTCCTCCTGGCCCGTGCCCCTGCCCATTTCAGTCCTGTCCGCTCCACACAGGAGAGCACGTCCTGCTCTCCCGCACCACGGCTTTTCCGGCGTACCCGGGAACAGCTCCGCCCTCGGTCTTCTCAGGATTGTCGGGCAGTCGGAGCCGAGACCCTACCCTTTTGAGACTCTTGCCCGCCTCGCCCATCGGCAGGATGATGGCGCGCTTTTTGCGGTGGAGGAGACCATGAGCGCCACCGATGCCGCCTTTGCCGGCTCGATCCCTGCCACTTACGAGCACTATCTCGGTGCGCTTCTCTTTGAACCCTTCGCCGAAGACCTGGCCGCACGGCTTAAGGGCGTCACCTCCGACAGAGTTCTGGAGACTGCGGCGGGAACGGGCATCGTCACCCGCGCCCTGGTGAATGTCCTGCCGCCCGAGGTCGAGATCGTCGCGAGCGATCTCAATCAGGCGATGCTCGATCTGGCGCAGACCAAGCTCCACGCGTCGAATGTGACCTGGTGCCAGACGGACGCGCAGACGCTCCCCTTCGAGGATAGCTCCTTCGATGCCGTAGTGTGCCAGTTCGGCGTCATGTTCTTTCCCGACAAGCCTGCAGCCTATCGGGAGGCGCTGCGCGTGCTCAAGCCCGGCGGACGCTTTCTGTTCAATGTCTGGGACAGTCTGGACGCGAACCTGGTGAGCAAGGTCGTGTCCGACCAAGCGATCGAAATGTTCCCCGAGGATCCGCCCCGGTTCATTGAGCGCACGCCCTTCGGCTATTTCGATCAGGACCGCATCGAGGGCGAACTCCAGTTGGCGGGGTTCGAAGACGTCACCATCGAGCCGGTCGAGAAGGTGAGCCATGCCATCTCTGCGCGCCACGCCGCCATCGGCCTGACCCAGGGAACGCCCTTGCGTGGAGAGATCGAAGCCCGCGCACCGGGCCGGCTCAACGAGGTCACGGAGAAAGCGACTCAAGCTCTCACCGAAAAGTTCGGTGAAGGGAGCTTTGAGAACCGCATGCGGGCGCTCGTCGTCACGGCCCGGCGTTAGATCTGCAGCACAAAAGACAACGGCCGCTTTCAATCGGTTCCTCCCAACCAACTGGCTGATGTCATCGGTCCCGATACTGTGGACGAACTCTCACAGCAGACTGGCATGCCGCAGCAGGATCTGCTGGCGGAACTCTCTCAGGAGTTGCCCGGCGTTGTCGATCAACTGACACCGCAGGGGCGGCCGCCGCGAGAGGATGAACTGCAGCACTATTGAGCGGCGGTCGGGGAACTGGCCGAGATGACGACATCTCGACCGTGATCTTTCGCTGTGTAAAGCGCAAGGTCGGCCTCCTGAAGCAAAGCCTTGACTGTTGTTGCGCGGTCAGAAGCGGCGCAGCCCACGCTGACGGTCACTTGAGCCTCGGGGCCCAGCATGGCTTTGCCGGCGGCGGAGAACGCACGTCTGACCGTCTCGGCCAGATCCTTGGCGTCCTCCATACGCATCGGCAGAATCGCCGCGAACTCCTCGCCCCCAGTCTGCCGTAGGATTTTTCAGGGAGGTGCTTCGTCAACACCTCTCCAAACAGCATGAGAACGCGGTCGCCCACCTCATGGCCATAGTGGTCGTTGAAGGTCTTGAAGTTGTCGAGATCGAAGATGAGACAGCTGACGGGCTTGCCTTCCCTGGCGTCGATGAGCCGTGTTGCGCGATGCAGGAAAGCACGCCGGTTGGGAATGCCGGTCAAAGGATCGATGAACGCTGCCTGCTTATAGCCCAGTTCGACATGTTCCTTGGCCATGGACAGAAAGATGAACGCCAGGGCCGGAGTATAGACCACCAGGAAAAGAGCCATCTCCGAGGACCATCGGTTGGCCAGAGCGTCGATCCAGGCAATCGAGGTAAGCGAGATCCCGGGCCAAGTCCGGATGATGTTGAAAATCGCCAGGAATATCAGGAGAACGACGGCGATCCGCTGAGAAGCGAGAGGATGCCTGGCATGACGCCAGAGTTCCCGGGCGCTGAGCAAAGAATAGACACCCGTCGTCAGCGCAACCAGGATCAGCCGGTAATCCTGCCTTTCATAGATGAGCGGGAAAGCTGCGATCCGCAGCACGACCCCAGTCAGGATGAGTGGAGGAAATCCCTTGCGGCCGTTGAAGATCCGGCAGCCAGCGTAAAGAGCCGCATAGGACAGCAGGCCGAGAACATTGCCCGTCAGAAGCGCCGGATAGGAGTTATGGGACCTGCCAAGGTTCGCGACCGCAAAGCCGGCCGCGATAAGACAGAAAGCTGCTCCCCACGGCAGGAGTGCGCGAACCTTTCGATTGAGTGTCCAGGCGAACACCAGCAGCGCACCGAGAACCACCGCGAGAAGGACAAAGGCAACATTGAGGGTGACTGGATCTAGGGTCATCGAAGCGGCGGCAAGGATTCGGCTGGTCGGTCGCAGAAGTAAAGGAGGCCCTGCACACCCCTTTCCCTAGGTAATGATTGCTAGTGCTATGTGCGATTAGCCTTCGGATGTCCAGCCCCACACGATGCTGGCATTGCTGCATGAACGGTGGCATAGGAACTAAGCCTTGGGCGCGGCATTCTCCTTTATCTTGTTTCATCGGGAGGATCCCATGGGCCGCTATCACCGCCATGGAGTCGAGAGCACGGCCGCCATTGCCGGGCATCCGCTCCACCACATGCTCATTGTCTTTCCGGTTGCTTTCCTGATCGGGGCTTTCGGGACCGACATTGCCTTTGCAAGCACAAGCAACCCCTTCTGGGCGGAGGCTTCCTACTGGTTGCTGATCGCAGGCATCGTCACCGCTCTGGTGGCAGCGATCCCTGGTCTCATCGACTTCGTGAGCATCGACCGGGTGCGCAACCTCTGGATCTCCTGGACGCATATGATCGCGAACCTGGTGGTCGTAGGCGTCGCCCTTGTGAATGTCGGTGTTCGTCTGGACGATCCCGCGGCGGGCGCTCAGGATTGGGGCCTCTGGCTCTCGGGCCTCCAGACCCTGCTGCTGCTCTTCAGCGGCTGGCTCGGAGGGGAAATGGCCTATCGCTATCGCATTGGCGCGATCCAGGATGAGAGCCCCCAAGTCGAGCAGTTCCATGTGGAGATCGACCGCAGCGGAGCCGCAGAATCCTACGACCGCCGCAGCGGCTCTGGCCGCCGGTAAGCGTCCTTTTCTTGTGGGCTTCCAGACGTTAAATTGGCAGCCCATGAGCCGCACGATCCTGATCCTCTCTGCTGCCTTGCTGGCGATGGGCGGCCCTGCTCTGGCAGCTTCCCCTTGCCCGCCTGGGTTCGCACAGCTTCAGAATTCGGACACTTGCGTGCGCATCAGCGGCCGTGTCCGGGCAGAAACAATCGTCGGCTCATCCCGCAGCCGTACATCCGACAGCGTGACGAGCCACGCGAGCGGGCGCGTCCGGATGGATGTGAGAAAGCAGACGGAATACGGACCCCTGCGCGCGGTGATCGGCGTGGACGGGTTCGGGCGTTAGCCTCTCTCCTCCAAATGAAAGGGCGCCCGAAGGCGCCCTGTTCGCTTTGCGGATCAGTACCCGTAATCGTAATATTCTTCGCGGTAATAGCTCCGAGACGGAGCCTCGTAATAGCGGTAGGACGGCTCATACGTGCGATAGACCGGGCGGGCTGTCGCGCCGAGAACGCCTCCAACGATGGCACCCGTTACACCCGCCGCGATAGCAGCATTATTGTTGCGCCGCTTCACGACATAGGCCTGAGCCTTGCCGTTCTTGTAATGGCCATAGGCATGGCCCTTGCCCTTGCCGGGACGAGCATCAGCCGCGCCGGAAAAAGACGTGGCCGCCAGAAGCGCCACGCTCATCGTCAACAGAAGCTTCTTCATCAATCGACTCCGATATCAATCTGGAAAGAACAAGACCTTTTATCGGCGCCAGTTCCGATTTTGTCTATTGCCGGCCTGTGCTGCGGCCTCGCAAAACAGATCGACAGCATTGAGAACATCCATATGAGAAATGTGCTTTGAATACGCTGAGCACGCCCACCATTGACCTTCTTGGCACGATCAAAACAAAAAGGGCCGGAAATCGGCCCCTTTCATTGCGCGAAAGAAACGCTTACTGCGCCGTCGAGCTGCTGCCCTGGGTATTGCCCTGCGAGGACGATCCATCCTGCTGCGGGATCGGCAGCTTCTTGGTGGATGTCGTCGCGTTGCTCTTCTCGAACGAAGTGTTGCCGCTCGAGGTGCCGCGCGTCGAGACCGAACCGGTCGTCGAGGGCGAGCTCGAGGTATTCACATCCGTCGAGGTGCGGGTGGAACTGCGGCGCTGCTCAACCGAGACGCCGACATCCGGCGAGGTATCGCGGGTGCGAACCGTCGTGCGGCGGTTCACGGACACGCTCGGCTCGTTCACTTCCTCGTAGCGACGCACCGTACGGCGACGAACCTCCACCGGCTCATCGACAACCTGATAACGGCGCTTCTTCACCGCGACCTTGTTGGTCTTCTTTTTCTTCACCGCCACCTTCTTCGTGGATGGCTTCTTCTTGATCACCGTGCGGCGAACCTCGGTGTCCGGCTCTTCAATGGTTGTCACGCTGCGACGGCGGGTGACGGAGACGCTCGGCTCTTCAACCTCACGGACGGTGCGGGAGCGAACTGAAACGCCCGTGCGCTCGCGGGTTTCAACGCCCACGCCGACACGCGTGCTGCCCTGCTCGCGGGTCGTCACGTCGGACTGCGAGGTCTGCGAAGACCGGGACGTCGTGCTGTCGCTGCGCTGGGTGCTGCCGGTCGCCTGCTCCTTGTCTCCTGATTGCTGCTTTTTGGGCAGCATCATCTGGGTGTCGGAGGTCGAGGACGAGGAGGTATTCGAGTTCGTCGTAGTCTGCGCGTAAGCCGTACTGCTCAACAGCAGAAGGGCCGCGCCAAGCGCGATCTTCTTCATGGTTTAATCTCCACTTAACTATAAGGTGGAGGAAGAACGCGCACCCTAAATTCCTGTTCCCAATTCCTTCAGTAGTATGGGAGCCCAATACTCTTAGCAGCTTTATGAATACCTGTTCATACTGCAACACCCTCTCGCTGGTTACGAAGCATTAACGTTACCCGGCCTTTCCCAAAACTGTGCAGCTAAAATTCAGATTCACCGCTCTAAGCTCAGGTTATTGAGTTACTCAGTGGGGATGCGCCGCCATGGCTATCTTTCAAGCGTTCAATGCCGCCGGTGTTGGCTTCAACATGTCCGGCACCAGTCCTTCCGGCTGGTCTTTCGTCAGTGCCGATCCGTATATCGAAACGGTCAAGACCTACGACGACGGCTTCGTTGCCGATTTCGACGTGTATGGCAGCTCCCTCATCGACGCTTATAGCGTCTGGTACGCCAGCAACGGATACGACGTCGTCATCGACGATCTGCTCTATGAGAATTACGGCAACGCCGTTCTGTCGATCCAGAATCTCGACCTTCATACGACGGTTGACGACCTGTATGCCTACGACTGGTATGTCGCTCTCAACCGCGGCCATGACACCTTCTACGGCAACGATTACGCGGACGTGATCCGCGGCGGTTATGGGAATGACGTGGTCTATTCCTATGGCGGCCATGACACCCTTTTCGGAGATGCCGGCAGCGACAAACTCTATGGTCTTATCGGAGATGACGATCTCTATGGCGGCACCGGTCGCGACTCGGTGAGCGGGGGATCCGGCAGCGACTATCTGAGCGGCGGCCTTGATATGGACACGCTGTTGGGCGGCACCGGTAGCGACTATTTCGTCTTCGACTCCACCGCCTCGATCTACAATGTCGATACGATCAAGGACTTCACGCCCGCCGACGACACCATCATGTTCGACAACGCCATCTTCACCCGCGTCGGGCCGAATGGCTGGCTTCCCGGCGCTGCGTTCCGGGTCGGCAGAGCCGCCGCGGACTCGACGGACCGCATTATCTACAACAAGGAAACAGGCGCCCTGCTCTATGACCAGGATGGCTATGGCGGCTACGGAGCCGTCAAGGTGGCTCAACTGAAAGCGTGGCTGCCGATTACGAAGTACGATTTCTACGTCCTCTGAACGCGACGGCATGTTCATGCCTTAAGCCCTGGCACTCGCCGGGGCTTTTCTTTTGGGGAACACCTCGTCCTGCTTGGCGTTGCGTTCCCATGCAGGACATCACGAACTCTCTCACCAACGCTCTCGAGCGATGGCAGAGCTTGTGGCCGAGCTGGTTGGTCACCCTCGCTTTTCTCGCTGTCGCAACCGTTCTCCTTCTCTTCCTTCATTCCCTCCTCCTCAGTGCTTTCAGGTTGGTGCTGCGCGGGAGGCTGGCGGAGTTCGGGCGCAAGCTGCTGCGCAGGATCGGCCCACCCACGAGACTCGGCATGCTGGTGCTTGGCCTTGGCGTCGTGGCCCAGGCTCTGCCGCGGCGCGGGGCGAGCTATGACCTGATCCAGTGGGGTCTGCTCTTCGGCTTCATCATCTTCCTCGGCTGGAGCGCGATCACCATCGTGAACACTGCCTCGGAGATCTATCTGCGCCGGGCGCTGAAAGGCTCCGAGGACAGCGTGCTGAGCCGCAAGCTCCTGACCCAGGTGCGCCTGCTGCGCAGAACCGTTGTGTTCGGCCTCGGTTTTCTTACGCTCTCCGCCATTCTCATGACGATCCCGTCCGTGCGGCAATACGGCGTGAGCCTTTTCGCCTCCGCTGGCGTCGCAGGCTTGGCCGTCGGCCTGGCCGCGCGGCCGGTCCTCTCGAACCTTATTGCGGGCGTGCAGCTCGCCATCGCGCAGCCGATCCGGCTCGGCGACGAGGTGCTGCTGGAGGGCGAGTTCGGCACTGTGGAGGAGATCCAGACCACGTATGTGGTCATCCGCCTCTGGGACTGGCGGCGGATGGTCGTGCCCCTCTCCTATTTCATGGAGAAGCCGTTCCAGAACTGGACCCGGCAATCGAGCTCGATCCTTGGCTCGGTGTTCTGGTACCTGGACTACGCCACACCCATCGACGAGGTCCGGGCCAAGTTCATGGAGATCCTGAAATGCTCCAAGTTCTGGGATGGCCAGGTCGGCGTTCTGCACGTCACCAACGCCAAGGAAAGCACGCTTGAGATCAGGGGCCTGATGAGCGCCGCCTCCTCGGGCGCCTCATCGGATCTCCGCAACGAGGTCCGCGAAAAGCTCATAGCTTGGCTGCGGGAAACCTATCCTCAGGCGCTCCCTCGCACACGGACCGAGGTTCTCGGCATCGCTCCAGAGGCCATTCCTGGCGCTCAGGTCCATTAACTTGGCATTAACTTGCCATGCTACTAAAGCATAACTGCCCTACATTATTACCGCTCCTCTTTTGCGGCGCGCAGGCATATATGCTGCATCGCACACAGCAAGAACAAAGGCCGCCGGCTATAGGGGTCGGCAACTGATAGGAGCTTCCAATGTTCGTGTCCTACATCCTCTCTAAAATCCGCGCTTATATGCGTTATCGCGAAACCGTCCGCGAGCTCTCCCTGCTTTCGGATCGCGAGCTCGACGATCTCGGCATCTCCCGCTTCCAGATCGAGAGCATCGCCCGCGAGCACGCTGTCGCGTAAAACGTAGCTGCACCGCAGCAAAGGTCTAGCCCGCTTCCAGCGGGCTTTTTCTTTTCAACTAGCGCCCGCCCGAAACCGGCAGAATGGCTCCGGTGATGTAGGACGCCGCGTCCGACATCAGGAACAGCACCGCTTCCGCGATCTCCTGGGGCTCGCCGATCCGTTTCATGGGAATGAAGGGCAAAAGCCGCTGTATGCGGCCCACGTCCTGCGTGCTGCGCTCATGGATGTCGGTCCGGGTCATGCCTGGCGAGACGGCATTGACCCGCACGCCCTCAGTCGCAAGCTCCCGTGCCAGACCGATGGTGAGGGAATCGATGGCGCCTTTCGAGGCGGCATACCAGACATATTCGTTCGGGCTTCCGAGATGGGCGGCCACGGACGAGATGTTGACGATGGACCCGCCTCCGCCGCCTCGGCTCTGCGACAGGCGCCGCGCCGCTTCTCGCGCCACGAACAGAGCGCCCGTCACGTTGATGTCGATGCATTCGCGCAGAGTCTCGGCGGAAGTCTCCGCGAGCTTGCCCGACTTGCCGGTAATCCCGGCATTGTTCACCACATGGGAAAGCGGGCCGAGCCGCTCCTCCGCTTCGTCGAACAGGCGCAGCACATCTTCTTCGACGGCAACGTCGCCTTGGAAGGCCAGAGCCTCCACGCCCGCAGCCCGGCAGATCTCGACGATCTCCTCGGCGGCCGCACTTTCAGAACGGTAGGTGATGGCCACATCATAGCCACGGGATGCGGCGAGTTGCGCTGTCGCCGCACCTATGCCGCGGCTGCCGCCTGTAATAAGGACCACCGGTCGCTGGGATTGCATGGTGCCTCAAACCTTTTTCAAAGCAACCGGCTCAGCTTGACCAAGGCTCCCATGGGAGTCAACAAGACCGCCCAGGAGAATGACCATGAGCAAGATCGAACCCATTCACGTCATCGGCGGCGGCCTCGCAGGCTCCGAAGCCACCTGGCAGATCGCGCGGGCCGGCGTTCCCGTCATCCTCCACGAGATGCGCCCCGTGCGCGGCACCGACGCGCACAAGACGCAAGGCCTCGCCGAGCTCGTCTGCTCCAACTCCTTCCGCTCGGACGATGCGGAGACGAACGCCGTCGGTCTGCTGCATCAGGAGATGCGCACCCTTGGCTCCCTCATCATGGCCAAGGGCGATGCCAACCAGGTACCCGCAGGCGGCGCGCTGGCGGTTGATCGTGATGGCTTCTCCGATGCCGTCACCGCGGCCCTCGAAGCGCATCCGCTCGTTACCATCGAGCGCGGCGAGGTCACCGGCATTCCACCGGAGGAATGGTCCTCCGTCATCATCGCCACCGGCCCGCTCACCTCGCCTGCTCTGGCAGAGGCGATCCTCAAGCTCACGGGCGAGACGTCGCTTGCCTTCTTCGATGCCATTGCGCCCATCGTCTATCGCGAGTCCATCAACATGGACATCGCGTGGTTCCAGTCGCGCTACGACAAGGTCGGCCCCGGCGGCACGGGCAAGGATTACATCAACTGCCCCATGACCAAGGAGCAGTACGATGCCTTCGTGGATGCGCTGCTTTCAGGCGACAAGACCGAGTTCAAGGAATGGGAGGCCGACACCCCCTATTTCGACGGTTGCCTGCCCATCGAGGTCATGGCCGAGCGCGGCCGGGAGACCCTGCGCCACGGCCCCATGAAACCCGTCGGCCTCACCGACCCGCGCAATCCCGACGTGAAGCCCTATGCCATCGTGCAACTGCGCCAGGACAACGCGCTCGGCACCCTGTTCAACATGGTGGGCTTCCAGACCAAGCTGAAATACGGCGCGCAGACCGGCATCTTCCGCATGATCCCGGGCCTGGAGAATGCCGAGTTCGCGCGCCTCGGTGGCATTCACCGCAACACCTATCTCAACTCGCCGAAGCTCCTCGATCCGACTTTGCGCCTGAAGGCGATGCCGCGCCTGCGCTTTGCCGGCCAGATCACGGGCTGCGAAGGCTATGTGGAGAGCGCGGCCGTGGGCCTGATGACCGGCCGCTTCGCCGCAGCCGAGCGGCTGGGCCATCCGATCCAGCCCCTGCCGCACACCACGGCGCTCGGCGCGCTCATCAACCACATCACGGGCGGTCATATCGAGACCATCGACGAGGGCCCGCGCTCGTTCCAGCCCATGAACGTGAATTTCGGCCTCTTCCCACCGCTCGACCGTGCACCGAAGGCGGAAGACGGCAAGCGCCTGCGTGGCTCGGCCAAGGCGGTTGCGAAGAAGAAGATGCTGACAGACCGCGCCCGCGCCGATCTCGCGGCATGGATGGCGGCGGCCAACATGCCGGCTGCGGCTGAGTAACAGCCGCTCCACTGTCATCCCGGGGCCGCGCAGCGGAGCCCGGGACGATTTACCGAACACTCTCCGCGTCATGGCCGGGCTTGTCCCGGCCATCCCGATACCGAAAAGTGCCGCGCTTCACGCAACCGGGATCACCGGCACAAGGCCGGTGATGACAAGGTGGGAGCCGAATAAAGAACCATCGCGAATGAATCCCCGCCTTCGCGGGGATGACACAGAGACCTAAAACGGCCCGCGCCAGAGTGTCCAGATCTTGCGCCAGTGCGGGATATCCACGGGCGTATGCAGCGGGTCGTAGTCACGCTTTTCCATCGCCTTCAGATAGGGCTCGACCAGGGCAAGCTGGCAGAAGGCGGGCTCGGCCGCGGACGGAATCGTGGGGCGCAAGGTTCTCACCTGATCGAGATGGCGGCGCGCGATAGCGCGCATGTCTGCGAGAGCGCTCTCGAGTCCCGGCCCGCCACGTCCGGTGACGATGTCATCCCGCACAACGCCATGACGCGCCAGAATGTCGGCGGGGATGTAGAGCTGTCCCTGACGCGCATGAATCGGGAAAGCGCGCAGCAGGCCGGTAATGGCATAGGCCACGCCCGCGTGGCCCGCGGCATCCGCCGTGCCGGGGTCCTTGCCGTCGGCGAGGATGATGCTGGAGAGCTGGATCAGGCTCGACGAGGTTTCGCCGCAATAGCCTTCGAGGTCGTTCAGGCTCGGCATGGGATCGTCGTAGAGATCGAACATGCGGGCATCGATCAGATCGACGAGCGACTGCCGGGGCAGTCTGAACTTGACGATGGTGTCGTCGAGCGCGGCAGCGACGGGATTGGCCCGCACATCCCCCCTCGCCTCGCCCTGCAGCGCATCGCGCCACCATTGCAGGCGGATTTCGCCGAGCATGGGCTCCCGCACGGATTCACGAACCCGGGCGATCTCAAAACTGAAGGCATGGAGCGCGAAAAGATAGGGCCGCTTCTCTGTCGGTGCGATCAGGTTGGCAAAATACCGGTCGGGGTCGGCTTCGCGGACGAGCGCCTCGCAATGGACGAAGTTGGATTGGGGATCGGCCATCTTAAGGTACGGCAATGAGGGCAGCGGCGACCTTTCGGTTTTCCGCCAGGAGGATGTTGTAGGTGCGCGTGGCTGCCCCGGTCTGCATCACGTCGAGGCCGATCTTGGCCTCGCGGAAACGCTCGCGACAGGCGCTGGGAATGGCGGCGACATCGACACCTGTGCCGAGGAGCAGCAACTCGATCTCCGCGGCTTCGGCGAAGATCGGCTCAAGGACCTCGTCGGTCAGCTCCGCGATGGAGCTGATGGGCCAGGCTTTGATGCCCGATGGCAGCGCGAGGATCGATCCACGATGAGACATGTCCGCGAAGCGAAAGCCGCCATTGCCGTAGGCATCGATCTGATAGCGTCCAGGCAGGAAGCCATCGTAGAGGCGGCCATCGCTCATGATTTTACTCCGCGGCTGCGGCCTTGCCCTCCGGCACCTTGACGGTCTCGGTTCCGCGCAGGCCGATATAGATCAGCATGGGCGAGGAGATGCAGATCGCCGAGTAGGTGCAGATCACCACGCCATAGAGCATGACCTGGGCGAATCCCTGGATCGCCTGCCCGCCGAAAATCACGAGGGCCAGGAGCGAGAGCGCCGTGGTTGCCGCCGTCATGATCGTACGGGACATGGTGTGGTTGATCGACAGGTTCAACAATTCTTCCGCCGGCATGGCCTTGTAGCGGCGCATGAGCTCGCGGGTACGGTCGAACACCACCACGGTTTCGTTGAGCGAATAGCCCACGATGGTGAGGATCGCCGCAATCGAGGTCATGTTGAACTCGTGACGGGTGATCACGAAGAAGCCGATGGTGAGCACGATGTCGTGGAGCGTGCCGATGATCGACGCCACTGCCAGCTCACGCTCGAAGCGGAACCAGAGATAGAACAGGACCGCGAGCACCGAGAGCACGACGCCGATGGTGCCGGACTGAACGAGCTCGCCCGACACGCGCGGCCCCACCGTCTCGACGCGGCGGAAGTCGTACTCGGCGCCGAAGGTATCGCGCGCCTTCTGCACCACCGCCGTCTGCGCGGCCTCGCCGCCGGGCTGGATCGGGAAGCGCAGCGAAACCTCGCCGGCGGTGCCGAATTCCTGCACCTCCACATCGCCGAACCCGAAGCCCTCGGCGGTCTGGCGGATCTGGGCGACATTGGCCTGGCCGGACTTGGCCTGGATCTCCATGAGCGTGCCGCCCTTGAAGTCGATGCCGAAGTTGAGGCCTGCGGTCATGAGCATGATCGCCGTCGCCACCGAGATCAGCGCCGACAGCGGGAAGGAGAAGCGCCTGAAGCGCATGAAGTCGAAGTGGGAGTTTTCGGGCCAGAGGCGAACGAGGCGCACGATACTCACTCCTTAGAACGGAAGAACTTTGGGGCGCATCCACTGATACCAGAGCGCGATCATCATGCGCGTCAGGGTGACGGCGGTGATCACCGTCGTGAGGATGCCGAGAATGAACACGACCGCGAAGCCGCGCACGGGACCGGAGCCGAGGAAGAACAGGATCACGGCGGCAATCGCCATGGTGCTGTTCGAGTCCACGATGGTGGCGAACGCCCGGTCGAAGCCGGCCTGGATGCCGGACACGATGGAACGTCCTGCGTGAACCTCTTCACGGATGCGCTCGTAGATCAGCACGTTGGAGTCCACCGCCGTGCCGATGGTGAGCACGATGCCCGCGATACCCGGCAGGGTGAGCGTGGCCTCCAACACCGACATGAGACCGAAGATCAGGCCCACATGCACGAGCAACGCGATGTTCGCGATGAGGCCGAACACGCCATAGGTAGCGAACATGAACATGATGACGAAGATACCGGCCACGTAAGTTGCCATCTTGCCGGCCTCGATGGAGTCGCGTCCGAGGCCCGGACCGACGGTGCGCTCTTCCACGATGGTGAGCTTGGCCGGCAGCGCGCCGGAGCGCAGCATGATCGCCAAGTTGTTCACCTGTTCGATGGTGAAGCTGCCCGAGATCTGGCCCGAGCCGCCGGTGATCGGCGATTGGATCGTGGGGGCGGACACGACTTCGTTGTCGAGAACGATGGCGAGCTGGCGGCCCAGATTCTCGGTCGTCGCCTGGCCGAAGCGCTGAGCGCCGCGGATGTTGAAGCGGAAGTTCACGATGGGCTGGTTGGTCTGCGGATCGAACGCTGCCTGAGCATCGGTGAGGTCGCCGCCTTCCGCGATCACGCGGCGTTCGACGGGAACGCGCTGGCCGCCCGCATCGCGCATGGGGAGCATGTCCACATCGGTCGCGCCGGGTTGAGCCAGAAGGCGGAATTCCAGGTTACCAGTCTCACCCAGAAGCTCTTTCAGCTTCTGAGGGTCCTGAAGGCCGGGAACCTGCACGAGCACGCGGTCCGCGCCCTGGCGCTGAATGCTGGGCTCCGTGGTACCGCCGAAGTCGACACGGCGGCGGACAACCTCGATGGACTGATCGACGGCGCGGCGGACCTTCTCGTTGATGCCCGCATCCGTATAGGTCAGCGCGATCGTGCCGTCCGGCGCCTCGTTGATGGCCACGGCCGCGTTGCCGGTCTGGCCGAGCATGGCATTGCCGACCGGCTGGGCCAGCTCGCGCAGGCGCGGCATCAGGCGCTCGCGGTCTGCCGGGTTGGGCACGCGGATCTGCACGCCGCGCGGAACGGTCTGAATGCCGTTCTGGGACACGACCCGGGTGTCGCGCAGGATGCGGCGCACGTCATCGCGCAGAAGGTTGATCTGGGTGCGCATGAGATCCGCCTCATCCACCTGGAGGAGAACGTGGGAACCTCCCTGCAGGTCGAGGCCGAGAACGATGGCGCGCGAGGGCACGAGCCATGATGGAACCCAGCTCGGCACGGCGCTCAAATAGGCCTGGCGCTGCTCACGAGACATCATGCTCGGAACCGCCAGCAGCAGACCGATGATGATGATCGCCAGGGTGGCGAAGATCTTCGACTTCGAGAAGCGCAGCATCGTCAGCTCAACCTTTCTCAAACGCTTTTTCCGCACACGCGGTGCGGCGAACCGGCCCTCAAGGGCTTCAAGCCCGAGGGCCGGCTTTCTTGATTTTACGCCTTCACCGGCTCGCTCTTGGAGCGGACCTCGGAGATCATGGCGCGGGCCACCTTCACCTTCACGTTGTCGGCGATCTCGACCTCGACGTCAGCCGAATCCTCGAGCACCTTCGTCACCTTGCCGATGATGCCGCCGGAGGTGACGACGGTGTCGCCGCGGCGCACGTTCTTGATCATCTCCTGGTGAGCCTTCACCCGGCGCTGCTGCGGACGGATGATCAGGAACCACATGATCACGAAAATCAGGATGAACGGGACGAACTGGATGATGGCATCCATTCCGCCCCCGGCAGCGGGGGCCCCTTGTGCGAAGGCAGGTGAAATGAACAAGCGGCTCTCCATGGATAAAGGCGCGAGGCGGGCACTTCTCTAAGGCCCACCCGCGCCAGACAGGATTGAAAGTGGGCGGACTATACCGATCGACTCCACGAAATCAATGAAGTTGGAGGCCTTTCCTAAGCCTCCTGCGGGCTTTCCGACTCCTCTTCCATGGACCGGAGGGCGGTTTTTGCGCTAAGCACGGCCTCCTCACCGTTTCTTGATGTCAGATGCCCATGTCCGCAGACCTCACCTCCCCCGAATCCATGGCTCTCCTGAAGCGCATTGCCGACGCCCTGGAGCGGATAGCCCCTGCAGGCGCTCCCCAGGCCAATTTCGCGGCAGCGGATGCTTTTGTGTGGCACGCGGCGGCCCGCCGGCTCTCGCCTGTGCCGAAGGTGAACCGGGTCGAGATGACCCTGCTGAGAGGCATCGACCGGGTGCGGGACCAGCTCGCCGAGAACACCGCCCGCTTTGCCAGGGGCCTGCCCGCCAACAACGCCCTGCTCTGGGGCGCACGGGGCATGGGCAAGTCCTCCCTGGTGAAGGCGGTCCATGCGGAGATCAATGCCACAAAGGCGGCAGACGCTCGCGCCCTCAAGCTCATCGAGATCCACCGAGAGGATATCGAGACCCTGCCCGACCTGATGGGCATTCTACGCTCCGACCCGCACCGCTTCATCGTCTTCTGCGACGATCTTTCCTTCGATGCGGACGACACCTCCTACAAGTCTCTGAAGGCAGTGCTGGAAGGCGGCATCGAGGGCCGGCCGGACAACGTGATCTTCTACGCCACGTCCAACCGCCGCCACCTGCTGCCCCGCGACATGATGGAAAACGAGCGCTCGACCGCCATCAATCCCGGCGAGGCCGTGGAGGAGAAGGTGTCGCTGTCCGACCGCTTCGGCCTGTGGCTCGGCTTCCACAAGTGCAGCCAGGACGAATATCTGGACATGGTCTTCGGCTATGTGAACCATCTGGGGCTCGATGCCGACCGTGATGCCATCCGCGCCGAGGCGCTGGAATGGGCCACCACCCGGGGCGCCCGCTCCGGCCGCACGGCCTGGCAGTTCATTCAGGATCTGGCGGGCCGCCTGGGCAAGGCAATTTAAGCACCTTTCCAACAGCACCATCCTCATCCTGAGGAGGCGCCGAAAGCGCCGTCTCGAAGGAGGCGCCAGTGCACGCTGGAATCTCCTTCGAGACGCAGACTTCGTCTGCTCCTCAGGATGAGGGCTGCGATTTCGATGATTATAAAGACAAAAGGACGGTGGCTGAGCTCCACCGTCCCCTCGCTTGATCAGCCTCGGGTCTCGAAAGCCAATCTAAACCTGTCGTCGAACTTAGTCCGCGAGATGCTTCATCGGGTCGACCGGAGTCGCGCCCTTGCGGATCTCGAAGTGGAGCTGCGGCGAGGTCACGTTGCCGGTCTGGCCGGAGGTGGCGATCACCTGACCGCGCTTCACCTGCTCGCCGCGCTTCACGCTGAGCGAGCCGTTGTGGGCGTAGGCGGAAACGTAGCCGTTGTCGTGGCGGATGAGGACGAGGTTGCCGTAGCCCTTCACCTCGCTGCCCGCATAGGTCACGGTGCCGGCCTCGGCAGCCTTCACTGGCGTGCCCTCGGGAACGGCGATGTTGATGCCCTCGTTGCCGCCATTGGCGCCGAAGCCTGCGATGACGCGACCGCGGGCCGGCCAGCGGAAGTTGCTGGCTGACAGGCTCGCCGTCTGCTCGGGCTCAGCCACCGGAGCCTTCGCGGCCTCAGGCTGCGGAGCCGACGCGGGAGCAGGAGCCGGAGCGACTGACTGCGTGGCAACCGGAGCGGGCTTCACGGGCTGGGGCTCAATGGCCGCAACCTTCTGAGATTCGACAGGACGTGCTGGCGACACGAGCGGTTCATTCGTGGCCGAAGCGACCTGCTGCATCGGAGAGGACTTGGCGGGTGCCGGAGCCGGAGCGGCAACCGGGGCCTGCGCCTGCTGCACGGAAGAATTCATGCCGGGACGAACGCGCCGGGATGTCTCGACAGGAGCCGGCTCATTGTTCACCGCGACCTTCGTCTGATCGACGAGGCGCATCTTCGGCTGGGCAGGAGCGGGGGTCATCGCGACGGGACGGGGCTGCTGCTGGACCGGAGTGGCGACGGGGGCCGATGCCACGCGCGAGGGCTGAGACAGCGGCTGAGCCTGCACCGGGGGTAGCGCCTGCGCCTGAACGGGAGAGGTCGGCATCGGAGTCGCTGCATAGGACGGAGCGGGTTGAGATGCCGTAGGCGTGCCGGGCGCGACGCGTTCGCTGTTCGCAAACGGATTCGAGAACGGGTTCTCCGAGAACCGCAAGCTCTCGCCACTACAGGCAGCCGCCGCACTGCCGATCAAACTCACCAAAGCGATCCGCGAAGCCGCAACCCAATGCCCAGAACCCACACGCAAACGCATGACTTAATTACCCCAACCGCACGCAACTCGATGGGGCCATTAAAACCCTGTTCAGGTTAAGCAAGGGTTGACGACATGAACATTGTCGTAACCGTGCCGCAAAAATTTTTCGATTTGATCAGAGTGTCGCCGCAATGCCGGTGACGAGCGGGGAAATGCGCAACGGCGCTCCCAGGTTCCGGGTGAATTCCCCATCCGGCAAACGCTCGATCTGCACGAGGCGCGGGGCTCCGTCCTGTGTCAACGCTCCCACGAGACGCCCGCCGGGACCGAGCAGCGATGTCAGCGTCTGCGGAATTTCAGGTCGCGCGCCGTTGAGCAGGATGCGGTCGAACCGCTCGCGCACACGCGCCGCAAGACCGTCACCGATTTCCATGCGCACTTTGCCTGCTTCCACGATCTTGAGATGCTGGGCTGCGCTTTCAGCCAGCGTGTTGAAACGCTCGACCGTCGTCACCTCCGCACCGAGATGCGCCAAGAGTGCCGTGACATAGCCGGTGCCGGTGCCGACCTCGAGAACGCGTTGCCCAGGCGCGACACCCAGCGCCAGCAGCATCGTGGCCACCGTGCCCGGCGCGGTCATCGTCTGCCCGCAGGGAAGCGGCAGAGCCACATCGGTGCGAGAGAGATCACGGAAACGGCGCGGCGCGAACACATCGCGCGGCACGAGTTCCATGGCGCGCAGCAATGCCGTGTTGCGAATGCCCTTGGCGCGCAGCGACAGGACGAACGATGCAACGCCGATAGCCTCCTGCTCACTGCGGGCTTCCGCTTCGGAGAAGGGCTCTCGGCTCATCGTGTCTCTACCCGAAGGCTTGCGCGTAACGCGTGAGCGTGGGCTCGTCGGTCATGTCGATGCGCAAAGGCGTGACCGCGATGCGCTTGTGGGCGAGCGCCCATAGATCCGTGCCGTTGCCGGGCGTGAACGGGCCACGCTCGAACGCGATCCAGTAATAGGGATTGCCGCGTCCATCGAGCCTCGCATCAAGACGCAGAAGTTCCTGCGTGCGCTGCCCCTGATTGACCACCGCCGTGCCCTGAACCTCCTCCGGCTCGCAATCCGGAAAGTTCACGTTGACGAGAATGCCCTTCTCGATGCCCGCATCGATGATCTTGCGGATGATGTTCGGGCCGTGATGCTCGGCGCAATGCCACCGAGGAGAATTCCGCGTGCCGGGCCCATAAGCCTGCGAGAGTGCGATGGAGGGAACGCCGAGAAGCGTGCCCTCGATGGCACCAGCCACCGTGCCGGAATAGGTCACGTCCTCAGCGGCATTCTGCCCACGATTGACGCCGGAGAGCACGAGATCCGGCTTATGTTCGCGCATCAGCTCGCGCACGCCCATGATCACGCAATCCGTCGGCGTGCCCTTCACGGCGAAATGCCGGCTGGAAATTTCGCGCAAGCGCAACGGATCGTTGAGCGAGAGCGAATGCGCGACGCCGCTCTGGTCCGTCTCCGGCGCCACCACCCACACATCGTCGGAAAGATTGCGGGCGATGGCCTCCAGGGTCTTCAACCCTGGAGCATGAATGCCGTCGTCGTTGGTGCAGAGAATGCGCATGTCAGCCTCAGGCCTCGATGCGGGTGAGACCGCCCATATAAGGCTGCAGAGCCGTCGGGATCGTCACGCTGCCATCCTCGTTCTGGTAGTTCTCCAGAACCGCAACGAGCGTGCGACCGACGGCAAGGCCCGAACCGTTGAGCGTGTGCACGAAGCGCGGCGACTTCTCGGAGGCCGAGCGGTAGCGGGCATTCATGCGCCGTGCCTGGAAGTCGGAGCAGACCGAGCAGCTCGAAATCTCGCGATACGTCCCCTGTCCCGGCAGCCACACCTCGATGTCGTAGGTCTTGGTCGAGGAGAAGCCCATGTCGCCCGTGCAGAGCGTCAGGGTGCGGAACGGCAGCTCCAGCTTCTTCAGCACGTTCTCGGCGCAGGTGAGCATGCGCTCATGCTCTTCCGCCGACGTTTCCGGCGTCGTGATCGAGACGAGCTCGCATTTGACGAACTGGTGCTGGCGGATCATGCCGCGTGTATCGCGACCGGCAGAGCCCGCCTCGGCGCGGAAGCTCGGCGTGAGCGCGGTAAAGCGCAGCGGAAGCTCCTCCTCGGAGAGGATCTGCTCGCGCACGAGATTGGTGAGCGTGACCTCCGCCGTCGGAATCATGCCGTAGCGGGTATCCTTGATGATCTTCCGCACAGCCTCACGCGGCTGGCCCTCGAAAGCAGCCACAACCGCTTGCTCAAGAGAGTTGCCGGGGAAAGCCCAGAACTGATCGTCCTCGAACTTCGGCAGCTGTGCCGTGCCGAACATGGTGTCGTCGCGCACCAAAAGCGGCGGGTTCACTTCCGTGTAGCCGTGCTCGCTGATGTGCAGGTCGATCATGAACTGGCCGAGCGCGCGCTCCAGGCGGGCGAGCTGGCCTTTGAGGATCACGAAGCGAGCGCCCGACATCTTGGCGGCGGTTTCGAAATCCATCAGGCCGAGGGCCTCGCCGATTTCGAAATGCTGCTTGGCGTTGTTGATCGTCGGGGGCGTGCCGAAGCGATGGCGCTCCACGTTGCCGTGCTCGTCGGAGCCGACCGGAACGTCCTCCTTGGGAATATTCGGGATGGAGGCGAGAGCCTCGAAAAGGGCCTTGTCGGCGGCGCGCTCGGCCTCCTCCAGCTCCGGCATCGACTCCTTGATGCGGGCGACCTCCGCCATCAGCTCCTGCGCACGCGCCTCGTCCTTCTTGGCCTTGGCCTGGCCGATCTCCTTCGACATGGCGTTGCGGCGCTCGGTGGCGGCCTGCAGCGCGGAGACGGCAGCTTTGCGGGCATCGTCGAGGGCGACCAGGCGCTCGGACAAGGGCTCCATGCCCCGGTTCCGGAGGCCTTTGTCGAAAGCCGCGGGATTCTCGCGGATGGAACGGATGTCGTGCATGGGAGTCTAGGACCTGCTTGATGATGCGGCCTGCCCTTAGCACAGACCGCCCCGTTGTTCACGCCAAGGTTGAACGGCCTTCCGGAGGCTTTTTTGGGCCTTACCCTTCCGCCGCACGCGCGGCCTCGGCTTCCGCGCGCCTCTTCTCCACCATGCGGACGGAGAAGATGGACGCCTCGTAAAGAAGCAAGGTGGGGACCGCAAGGGCGAACTGGCTGATCACGTCAGGCGGGGTCAGAACCGCCGCAATCACGAAGACGACAACGATGGCGTAGCGCCGCTTTTCCTTCAGGAACTGCGAATCGATGATCCCGGCGCGGGCCAGAAGGGTCAGGATTACGGGCAACTGGAAGCAGATGCCGAACGCGAAGATCAGGGTCATGATCAGCGACAGGTATTCGCTGACCTTCGGGAGAAATTCGATGGCCGGGCCGCTTTCCGTCGCCAGTTGCTGCATGCCCACGGAAAAACGCATGAGCAGCGGCATGGCGATGAAGTAAACGCAGGCTGCACCGATGGCGAAGAGAACAGGCGTCGCAATGAGGTACGGCAGGAAGGCCCGCCGCTCGTTCTTGTAGAGCCCCGGCGCCACGAACTTGTAGATCTGCACCGCGATCACCGGGAAGGCCAGGAAGCCAGCACCGAAGGCCGCCACCTGGATTTGCGTGAAGAGATATTCGAGGCCGTGCGTATAGACGAGATGCGCCTTCTCGGGCGAACCGACCGCCAGCACATAAGGCCACACGAGCGCATTGTAGATGTACTTCGCGGCGGCAAAGCAGACGAAGAACATGGCGACGAACGCCACCATCGCCTTGATGAGGCGAGAGCGCAGCTCGGTCAGGTGCTCGATCAGAGGCGCGCGCGATGCCTCGACCTCATCCTCTTCAACGGCGGTGGTCATCAGGCTTTCGCGTCCGTTTGTTCTGGAGCCGATTGAGCAGCGGCAGCTTTCTTCGCCTCGATCTCGGCCTCACGGCGCAGGGACTCGGCTATGGCTTCAGCCGGATCGTCCATGGGCGGGGGCGGCAAATCGACCTGCGGGAGCGGAGTGGTCGGCGCAGGCGCCCGGCCTTCCACGATCGCCTGGATCGACGCGTCCCCGGTGGGCTGCTGCACAGGGGCTTCGGGCGAAGCCACCACCGGCTCCTCGACAGCGTCCTTCAACTCATCCCGGATCGTCTGGATAGGGTTGAAATCCGTGTTGAGAGAAGAAACGGAGTCGTTGACGCCCTGAAGCTGCTTCTTGACCTCGTCGAGCTCGGCTTCGCGCATGGCCTCGTTGAACTGGCCCTGAAACTCCGCCGCCATGCGGCGAAGCTTGCTCGTGACCTGTCCAACCGTCCGCAGAGCGCGCGGCAGGTCCTTTGGGCCAATCACGATCAGCGCGACGGCGCCGATCACCATGACCTCACCCCAGCTCATGTCCAACATGGCGTGGCCTCGACCCTGCCTTTACTCAACTCACCGCAGCCACGAAGAGCGGCTGCTACCCAAGAACTCAACCGACCTTGTGGTCCGTCGTCGCGGCGTTGGTCTGCGTGCCGGCCTGATGATCGATCGTGCGCACGGGCTCGGAAGGCGGCACCGGCTTTGCGGTATCGTCCTCGCTCATGCCCTTCTTGAAGGCTTTGATGCCCTTGGCAACATCACCCATCAGATCGGAGATCTTGCCGCGTCCGAACAGCAGGACAACGATCAGACCGACAACGATCCAGTGCCAAATACTAGCGCCACCCATGGCAATCCTCCTGCGCCCCGAGAGGCGCGAACTTGGAATATGAACTCGCCGTCAACCTAGGCGTCCGACGCGGCGAAAACAAGGACATCCTTTGGATCAACCTCGATGCCCACATCCTGTCCTTCCCTCACGCCAACGGGATCGTGAACGCGGGCCTGAAGCGGCCGGTCGAGGCCCGGGACATCGATATGCACCAGATCGACCTCGCCGAGAAAGCGGCGTGATACCACACGTCCCGGCAGGCAGAAGCCTTGAGGCTTGAGCCTCACCCCTTGCGGCCGCACGCAGACGATGGCCGGGCCATCCCCCAGATGCGGGGCGGGGAACACGCCCACCGGACAGGTCACCTGCCCGTTTTTCACGGTGCCTTCGATCTCGTTGAAGTCGCAGAAGAACCGGGCCGCAAAGAGATTGACCGGCTTTCGGTAGATCTCCTCGGCAGGTCCCTGCTGGACGATGGTGCCGGCGCTCATCAGAACGATCCGGTCCGCGATCCGCATGGCCTCTTCCGGATCATGCGTGACCACGATGGTCGTAGCGCGGGTTTCTCTCAGGATTGCGACGGTCTCGTCGCGGATCGCATCGCGCATGCGCCGGTCGAGGTTCGAGAATGGCTCGTCCATGAGCAGCACGCCGGGCCTCGGCGCGATGGAGCGTGCCAGCGCCACGCGCTGCTGCTCGCCGCCGGAGAGCGTGTGAGGGAACTCGTTGGCGTAATGCTCGAGGCCCACGCGGGACAGGGCGCGGCGGGCGGCGATATCGGCCTCCGAGGCGGAGAGGTCCTTCAAGCCGAACATCACGTTCTGCAGGATCGTCATGTGCGGGAACAGGGCGTAATCCTGGAACATGAGGCCGATGCCGCGCCGCTCCGGCTCCACGAAATTCTTCGGCCCGCTGACCTCGCGGCCATCCATCAGGACCCGACCGGAGGTGGGAGCCTCGACGCCCGCCGCAATACGCAGAAGCGTAGTCTTGCCGCAGCCCGAATGACCAAGAAGGCAGACGAGCTCACCCGGCTCGACGATCAGAGACACGCCCTTGAGGACTTCGGTGGAATTGTAGGTCTGGACAATGTTCTCGAAGGAGAGCTGGGCCGGAATGGACGCGCCAGCCGTGCCGCGCTGCCCCCATCGGGGCAGCCGGAAACGGTCGCGGGCGGACACGGCTGGCTTGTCGCTCATTCCCCGCTGGTCTCGCCGGTCCCGGTCTGGTGCATCTCAAGTGGCTCCTGGAAGAGTTCGTCCTGATCCAGGGGATCCTCATCCTCGCGCAGCGCCTCCGCATCGGAGGGCACCGGCACGGACATGTCGGAGGGCACGCGCCCTTCGATGAAGCCTGCGCCCTTGAGTTCCTCGAGGCCCGGAAGGTCCTCGATGGCATCAAGACCGAAATGGTCCAGGAAGGCGGGCGTGGTGCCATAGGTCACGGGTCGGCCCGGCGCCTTGCGGCGACCGCGCAGGCGGATCCAGCCGGTCTCCAGCAGCAGGTCGAGGGTGCCCTTGGAGGTGGCGACGCCACGGATCTCTTCGATCTCGGCGCGGGTCACCGGCTGGTGATAGGCGATGATCGACAGGGTCTCCATGGCGGCGCGGGAGAGCTTGCGTTGCTCCACCACGTCACGGGCGAGCACGAAGGCAAGATCGCTCGCGGTGCGAAACGCCCATTTGCCCGCCACGCGGACGAGATTGACGCCGCGGAGCGCATAAATCTCCTGCAGGTCCTCAAGGATCTTCTGGATATCCGCCCCCTCCGGCAGGCGGCCGGCCAGTTCGTCGGCGCTCAGCGGATCAGCGGAGGCGAACAGCAGCGCCTCGGCAATGCGGATCGCCTCGCCATGGTCGGGCATGCGGTTCTCGACGGAATTCTCTTCGGGAGCCTCGACGTCTTGGATTTCGGCTGTTTCATCCATCATGATTGGGCTCCTGTCTCGGCCGGGTCGGCAACGGGTTTGACCCAGACCGGAGCGAAGGCTTCATCCTGCCTCATCGTGAGCTTGCCCTCGCGGACCATTTCCAGGGTCGCGGACAGGGCGGAGGCCAGAACGGTCGGCCGCATGGAGGGTTCGACCATGTATTCCACCAGATAGGTATCGAGCGTCACCCAATCGCTCAAGTGGCCGACGAGCCGCTCCAGCGCCTCGCGGGCATCGATGAGTGACCAGACATTGCGCTTGTGCAGGGAAACCTTGCTGTTGAACTGCACCTGACGCTGCTGCGCATAGGCCTTGAGCAGGTCATAGAGGCTCGCCTCGTAGCGGGCGTCCCGGTTGATGACGACAGGCTCGGGCGCGCCTCGGGCGAACACGTCGCGGCCCAGCAGGGAGCGCTCGCCAAGCTTCTTGGCGACCTCACGGATCGCTTCAAGGCGGCGCAGGCGCAGGGCCAGTGCCGTCGCCAGATCCTCCGCGCTCGGCTCCTCGCCTTTTGGCGGCTCGGGCAGCAGGAGGCGGGACTTCAGATAGGCGAGCCAGGCCGCCATCACGAGGTAATCTGCCGCCAGCTCCAGGCGCATGCGGCGCGCCTCTTCGATGAAGGCAATGTATTGCTCGGCCAGAGCCAGGATGGAGATGCGGTGCAGGTCCACCTTCTGGCGGCGGGCCAGCTCCAGCAGAAGATCGAGCGGGCCTTCGAAGCCGTCCACGTCCACGAGGAGCGCGGGCTCGCTTTCCGCGCGCTCGGCGGCGGGCTCGACATCCTCAAAAGGTAAGGGCTTGGCCATGGACGATACTCAACTGAAGCGGGTTCGACCTTGGGACGCTTAAGACGTCATCGCAAGCGCGGCGTCGAGTCTTGCACGCGCATCCACAGGATCGAGCGGCTCCGGCTCGTGCCGGATGCGGGAAAGCGCAGCCTCGGCTCGCCTTAGGGAAGCCCCTTCAAGGATGGGCGCCCCCTCGGCCACAGCCGACATTTCCTCTATATCGCCATTGCAATGGAGAGCCATGTCGCAGCCTGCCGCAAAGGCAGCTTCGGTCTTTTCCCGGAAGGAACCCGACAAGGCCTTCATGGACAGGTCGTCGGTCATGACGAGGCCGTCATAGCCGATATGACCCCGGATGATCTCCTCCATGATAACTGGGGATGTCGTCGCGGGCCTCTCCGGGTCGAGCGCGGTGTAGACGACGTGAGCCGTCATCGCGAGAGGCATATCGGTCAGCATGCGGAAGGGCGCGAAATCGTGGCGCTCCAGCTCCTCGCGGGAGACATCCACCACCGGAAGCGCCAGATGGCTGTCGGCCCCTGCCCGACCATGGCCCGGCATATGCTTGACGACCGGCAGGACGCCGCCCGCCAGGAGCCCTTCGGCGGCAGCCCGGCCGAGGACGGCCACCTTCTCCGGCGTCTTGCCATAGGCCCGATCGCCAATGACGTCGTGAGCGCCCGGCGAAGGCACGTCGAGCACGGGCAGGCAATCCACGGTCACGCCAACGGAGCGCAGGTCATGGGCGATCAGGCGCGCGCCGAGGCGGGCGAGTTCCCGCTGAACCAAAGGATCGTTGGCGTGAAGGGCGCCGTAAGTGGCGCCGGACGGGTATTTCGGCCAATGGGGCGGGCCCATGCGCTGAACCCGGCCGCCCTCCTGGTCGATCAGGATGGGGGCATCCTCGCTTCCGATCGTTTCCCGCAAGGCGGCGCAGAGCGCCCTCACCTGTTCAGGATTGTCGATATTCCGGCGGAACAGGATGAATCCCCAGGGAGCAGCCTCCTTGAAGAAGGCGATCTCATCGGGGGTGAGCTCATGGCCGGAACAGCCAGCAATAAAGGCGCGGGTTTTCATGCCCGCGCCTTACGTCCCTTGGATGGAAGGGTCAAGGAGTCTTGTCGGCCAAGTTACCGGCCAAGTCTGCCTTTAATTCTTAGCCACGAAGCACTGGCCGCCCTGCCCCTGCAGCTTGGAGCAGAGAGCGGAAGCCTCATCCCGCGACATGGGTCCGACCCGGACGCGGTAGATCGTGTTGCCGTTCACCTCGGCCTTGCGGATCAGGGAAGATGCGCCGGCCAGATCAGGATACTTGCGCTGATAGGAGGCAAAGGCCGAAGCCGCCGCATCCTCCGTGTTCGCCAAGCCTAGCTGGACCGCATAGCCGCCTGCGGTGGTCGTATCCGCCGTCGCCGCAGGAGCCGCCACTGGAACCGGCTGGGCCGAGGCAACCTTCTGCGGCGCAGGAGTGGCGGCAGGCGTTGCTGCCACCGGCGTCGCGGCTGCAGGAGCTGGCTTCGGCGTGGGAGCCGGCGCTGCAGGCGTCGCCGCAGCAGGCTTGGGCTGACCAGAAGCCGTCTGAACCGCTGCGGGCTGTGCTGCCGGGGTAGCCGGCATGGTCATGGTCGGAACCGGAGAAGCAGCCGGAGCAGGCTCCGGCGCTCCAACCACGGAGCCATCGGGGCGGATCGTGACCGTTCGCACCTTGCGCGGCTCACCGAGGTTCAGGCTGTTGGACGCGCCGCGAGCTTGACCGGACGCACCAGGAACGGTCGTACCGGTGGCATCTGCCACGGCTCCGCCAGTCGAACGCACGGCCTGCTTCACATCGACAGGCTGCTCCTCGCGGTTCACAACCTTGGTCTCGGTCTGCTGAGCGCGCTCGTAGATCTGCTTGTTCTGGTTCGGGATCTCGACCCCGCCCGGATTCTGCGGCTGCACCTTCACCGGATCGGTGGTTGCCTGGACCAGGATCGGCTTACCGCTTGTTCCAGTCGGAGAACTGGCGAAGAAATAGGCACCACCGCCCCCGATCACGATAGCGCCGACAACGGCGCCGATGGCGATCAGGCCCTTGCGGGACCGGGGCTTCTCGACCGCCGGATAATCCAATCGCTCAGGCCCTGCGTAAGCAGCGCCGTCATAGCCGTCCGCACCGTCGTCGTAATACTCGTCCGCATAGGCGGCCTCGTTGTAGGCATCCTGCTGAGCCGGGGCGGGCTGCTGGTAGCCATAGGCCTGGCCATTGCTGCGCGGAGCCTCGGGCTGGGGGGCATAGCCGCCGGTGTTGAAATCGCGGACGCCGAACTCGGTCGAGCGCGCCTGCGGCTGAACCTGGCGAGGAGCCGGCGTCACAGTGTCGCGGGCCACAAAAAGATCGTCGATAGCAGACGACTGCTGGCGCGGATGCGCAGCACCGTCATTGGCCAAAATGGCCTGAAAAGGGTCGTCCTGGCCCACGATCCGGGCCAATTCGGCCAGCGGATCGTTGCTGCGCGGTGCGGCGGGCTGGACCTGAGGGGAGCCCGCCTGGGCAAGGTGCCGCTCGATCTCGTTGAGATCGACGGCAAAACGGGGCTTCACTGATTCGCTCATGCGCCGGTTCTCCAGTTACGCGACAGGAGCCCAAACGCTCCGCCGGCACGACGTGACAGCATCCGGCACAAACCTCCCCTAAGCGGCTGAACCGCTTATGAAAATGTTAGCGCATTTCATCGGGTGCCGTGACGCCCAGGATCGCGAGGCCAGATGCGAGCACACCCTTGAGGGCATGCACGAGAGCGAGCCTCGCTTTCGTTGAATCTTTATCAGTTAGATTAACAAAGCGTAATTGCGGCAAGTCTTTGCCCTTATTCCATAAGCTATGGAAGGCGCTGGCGAGGTCGTAGAGGTAGAACGCGACCCGGTGCGGCTCGTGTGCTTCGGCGGCAGCCTCCACCACGCGCGGGAACTGGGCGATGCGGTGGATGAGATCCGTCTCCGACTCATCGCTGAGAATCGTGAAGTCGGCCTTCTCGAGTTGCATGGCCGAGAAATCCTCGCCGGGATACGCCTCCGCCGCCTGACGGAAGATCGAGGCGCAGCGGGCATGGGCGTACTGAACGTAGAAGACCGGGTTGTCCTTCGATTGCTCGACCACCTTGGCAAGGTCGAAGTCGAGCGGGGCATCGTTCTTGCGGAAGATCATCATGAAGCGCACCGCATCGCGGCCCACCTCGTCCACCACGTCGCGCAGAGTCACGAAGTCGCCGGAGCGCTTGGACATCTTCACCGGCTCACCACCACGCAGGAGCTTCACGAGCTGGCAGAGCTTCACATCGAGGTCGCCCTTGTTGTCCGTGACGGCCTTCACGGCCGCCTGCATGCGCTTCACGTAGCCGCCGTGATCCGCGCCCCACACGTCAATCATGGAGGCGAAGCCGCGCTCGTACTTGGAGCGGTGATAGGCGATGTCGGAGGCGAAATAGGTGTAGGAGCCGTCCGACTTCAGCAGCGGACGATCCACCTCGTCGCCGAAGGCGGTGGCGCGGAAGAGAAGCTGCTCGCGATCCTCCCAATCCTCATCCTTCTGCCCCTTGGGCGGAGGGAGGCGGCCCATATAGACCAGATCGCGGCCACGCAGCTCGGTGATGAGCTCCTTCACCTGATCGACGGGGGGCTGCTGCAGGGAGCGCTCGGAGAAGAACACGTCGTGGTGGATGTTGAGCACCGCGAGATCGTTGCGGATCATGTCCATCATGGCGTTGATGGCGGCCTCGCGCACGAGCGGCAGCCACTCGGCTTCCGGCTTGTCGAGCAGGCTCTTGCCGTGCTCCTTCGCAAGGCGCTCGCCGACGGGCTTGAGGTAATCGCCGGGATAGAGGCCTTCCGGGATCTCGCCGACGTCGTGGCCCAGGGCCTCCTTGTAGCGGAGATAGGCGGAGCGGGCGAGCACATCGACCTGCGCGCCCGCATCGTTGATGTAGTACTCGCGGGTCACCTCGTAGCCGGCGAAGTCGAGAAGTCCGGCGAGCGCATCGCCAAACACCGCGCCACGGCAATGGCCCACATGCATCGGGCCGGTCGGATTGGCGGAGACGTATTCCACGTTGATGGGCTCACCCGACCCCTGCCCGCTACGGCCAAAGCCGTTGGTATCCACCACGGCGGCGCGCAGCACCTCGTGCATCACCTGCGGCGCCAAGCGGATGTTGATGAAGCCGGGGCCCGCGATATCCACCTTCGTGACACGCGGGTCATTCTGGAGATCGGCCACGAGCATCTCGGCGAGAGCGCGCGGGTTCATGCGCGCCTCTTTCGCCAGCACCATGGCGGCGTTGGTGGCGAGGTCGCCATGGGAGGGATCGCGCGGCGGCTCGACCACGACGCGGCTCACGTCCAGCCCCGATGGAATTTTTCCCTCGCCCGCCAAACGGCCAAGCGCATCGGCAACCCGCTTCTCAAACAACCCGAAAATGTTCATGGCACTTCATCTCAATGGGCGACTGGCCCTGATCACAGCCGACAAAACGCTTCGCAAGCCCTCATCCTGAGGAGGCCTGCAAGGCCGTCTCGAAGGATCAGGGCGTCTCCAGAGCACTCTGGATCATCCTTCGAGATGCCGCTCAAGCGGCTCCTCAGGATGAGGTCTGCGTTGGTAGACTTTAAAAAGACTGAGCCGCGCCTACCGCAAGTCCGGCGTTACGTCAAACAGGCGTCGGTGTTCAAGGATGGCATAACGGTCCGTCATGCCTGCGATGTAATCCGCCACGCGGCGGGCGAGACGCGGCTCGTCGTCCCTGGGGAGATCCGCCTGCCACTCCTCCGGCATCAGCTCGGGCTCGGCCTTGAAGCGATTGAACAGGTCCCGCAGCACCTGATCTGCCTGGGCGCGGACACGCATCACCTCGGGATGGCGATACATGCGGGAATAGAGGAAGCGCTTGATGGCAGCATCGGCCTCGCGCATCTCCTTGGAAAAGCATACCATCGTCTCGCCGGCTTTACGGATATCCTCGGCGCTCTTGGGCGCCAGAGCCGCGATCCGCCGGTCGCCCTCGGCCACCACGTCTTCCACGAAGCGGGTGATGACCCGCCGGGTCAGCTCGTGGATGCGCCGGGAGAGTTCGAGATTCGGCCAGCGGCTGTCGATCTCGGCGAGAATCCCCTCGAGGAACGGCACCTCGCGCAGATCGTCGATCTTGAACAGCCCTGCCCTCAGGCCATCGTCGATGTCATGGGCGTCATAGGCGATGTCGTCGGCAATCGCGGCAGCCTGGGCCTCGCCGCTGGCGAAGGTGGCGAGTTCCAGATCCTGAACGGCATTGTATTCCATGATCGCAAGCGGCACGCCGCGCTCGACATAGCGCAGGGTCGGCTTACCCTCCGCATCGAGCAGCGGTCCATTGTGCTTCACCAGCCCTTCCAGTGTCTCCCAGGTGAGGTTCAGGCCATCGTAATCGGGATAGCGGCGCTCAAGGCGCGTGACGACCCGCAAGGCCTGGGCATTGTGGTCGAAGCCACCGAAGCCCGCCATGCACTCGTCGAGCGTATCCTCACCCGTGTGGCCGAAGGGCGTGTGGCCAAGGTCGTGGGAGAGCGCCAGCGCCTCCGCCAGATCCTCGTCGAGACCAAGCGAGCGGGCCAAGGCGCGGGCGATCTGGCTCACCTCGATGGTGTGGGTCAGGCGCGTACGGAAATGGTCACCCTCGTGATAGACGAAGACCTGAGTCTTGTGCTTGAGCCGCCGGAAGGCCGAGGAATGGATGATCCGGTCCCGGTCGCGCTGGAAATCGCTGCGGGTCGGCGACACCGCCTCAGGATACAGCCGACCGCGGCTCGCCCACGGATCGCAGGCATAGGAGGCTCGCCATCTCTCGCCAAAGGGCCGCACGGATCATCCTCGGGTTGAAGCCTCGTCAGGGCGCACTTACCTTGGTCTTTAGAGCATGATTCAGGAAAGTGGCATCCGGTTTCCCGATAAAATCATGCAGATCAAGAGCTTGTCCAAGGTTAGGGTAATTTGCTGCTTTGCAGGAAGCAAATTACCCTAGGATTTGTTGAATCAGCGCATTTTCTGACGGCGAACCGGTATCCACTTCGCCTGAAAATGCTCTTATGTCCTTATAAGGACCGGAAAGACCCATGACTGGAATTTCCCTGACTGAACGCGCCGCCCGCCGCATCAACGAGATCATGGCCTCGGAACCTGAAGGCTCGATGCTGAGAATCAGCGTCAATGGAGGCGGTTGCTCCGGGTTCCAATACGCCTTCGACGTGGACCGGACGCGCCAGAACGACGACCTCGTGATCGAAAAGGACGGGGCGACCGTCGTGGTGGACGAGGTATCCATCCAGTACATGGACGGCTCGGTCATCGACTTCGTGGACGACCTGATCGGCCAGTCCTTCAAGATCGAGAACCCCCACGCCACCGCTTCCTGCGGCTGCGGCACGTCGTTCTCCTTGTGAAACTCTGTCCCTCGTTCTAGCCTCCCGTGAAGGTTTTCCGGCCTGGAGCTTTGAGGGCTTCAGGCCTTCTTCTTCGCGGGGATATGATGAAGCTTCTTCACCGTTCAGGCGTATGCGCGCTCGCCCTGATGGCCGGCACCGCGGTCATGCAGTTCGAGCCGACGGTTCTTCGTGATCTTGCCTTTGGCAACGGCACGCAGCACGTCGCTGTCGGGGCCGTGAAAACCTCGCTCTGGAGCGCGGCCCTCGCCCAATCCTCCGACAGCTTCGCGCTCGAGAATGTCCGCTTCACCTGGGGCCCCCTTACCTATGAGGCGCAGCGGATCGAGTTCACCGGTGTTTCGGTCGCGCGTCAGGAACTCGAGTCCCTGTTTTCCTCCAGCGCCGTCTCCCTTGCGGATCGGCTTTCCAAAATCGATGCCAAGCAGGTGATCATTCCTGAGCTCAAGGTCACGCAGAAGCTCGGCAAGGAAACGCAGACGAGCCTCTACCGGAACGCCACGATGTCCGACATCGTCCGGGGCAAGGTGGCCTCGACGGTCATCGAGACTACGGCCATGGAGGAGACCGGCGAGAAAGGCCCTACCCTGATCAGCTATGGCCGAACCACTGTCACCGACCTTGACCTCCCCACTTTCGTGAAGCTCTTCGAGACGAAGGATGCCTCCGCACCCTTGAGCCGGATTCATGGCGCCTTTTCCATCGAGAAGGTCGACGTGACCGATGCCGGGGGTAACTACAGCACCCAGATCGCCCGCATCAATGGTCGGGACCTCATCGCTCGTCCGACGAAGGATTCCTGGAACGGCACCATCGCTCTCATCAAGGAGCTTTCCGACAAGGAAAAGACCTCTCCTGAAGAGGAAACCCGCATCCTGCTGACGGCAGCCGATCTTCTCGGCGCGTTCGATGCGGGTCTCGTTGAAGCCACCGGCATCACCTTCAAGGATGACAGCAAGGAGAGCAAGGGAACCGGCTCTGTCGCCCGTGTGGCTTATACCGGCGCCACCGGCTCGCAACCCGCCGAAGTGCGCGTGGAGGGCATCGCGTTCAAGGACACGAACGCCAGCCTGAAGATCGGCTCGATCAGCCTCACCGGGTTTTCCATCACGCCGACACTCAATGGCCTGAAGGCTCTCGAAGGCAAGCCGCTGACGGACCTTGATCATGCCGCCGTGCGCAGCCTCATCCCGACGCTCGGAACGCTGCGCATCACGGACATGAGCATCGATGCTCCCGCGGCCGAGGACAAGCCCAACGAGCGCGTGAGCGTCGTTTGGGGGCTCATGGAGGTGACGGCGGACAAGCCCTTGAACGGCATCCCGACGAATATCCGCTTCGAGCAGCGCAATGTCTCCATGACCCTTTCGGACAGCAGCGACGATGAGCTTGCCCAGCAACTTCAAGCTCTCGGATACAAGTCCATCGACAGCTCTTTCGTGTTGGCTGCCACCTGGAACGAATCCACGCACGAGATCGCCATCAAGGAATTCTCGATGGACACCAAGGACGTGGGAAGCGTGCGCCTGACGGGCCTCATCGGCAATGTCAGCCCGGATCTTTTCAGCCCCGATGAAGCAACCGCTTCAGCCGCTCTGATCGGTGCGAAGGCGAAGTCGGCCAACGTCGTGGTTGAGAATCGGGGATTGGTCGAGCGCTATCTCGCCAAGGCCGCGAAGGAAGAAGGGACAACGCCCGAGGCGCTGCAGAAAATGTATTCAGGCGCTACGCCGCTCGTTCTATCGAGCATGATCGGCAATTCGGAGCAATCCCGGACATTAGGCCAGGCCATTGCTCGCTTCATAGAGAAGCCTGGCAAGCTCACGATCGAAGCGCAGCCAAAGAACCCTTCCGGCTTCGGTGTGATGGACGTGATGCTCGCGTCCGATCCGAAATTGTTGCTGGAGAAGCTCAAAATCACCGCGAAGGCGGAGTGATCGCACTGCTCGTCATCCCCGGACTTGTTCCGGGGATCCACGCCTTTAACCCGCCCTAAGACGTGGATGGCCGGGACGAGCCCGGCCATGACAAATAATCGATATCTCTCGAGATCGGATCAAATCAGCTGCGGCTGGTCCTGCTCGGCGGCCTGTGCCTCCACCACGGCGATGGCCGTGATGTTCACGATACCGCGCGCCGTGACCGACGGCGTGAGGATATGCGCGGGCTTCGCGGGACCGATGAGGATCGGACCGACGGGGAGCGAATCCGCCAGGATCTTCGTGAACTGAAAGGCGATGTTGGCCGCATCCAGGTTCGGCATGATCAGCACGTTCGCTTCGCCCTTCAGGCGCGATCCGGGATTCACACGGTCGCGGATCATCTGGGAGAGAGCGGCATCCGCCTGCATCTCGCCATCGACTTCGAGATCGGGCGCGCGTTCGTTGATGCAGGCGAGCGCCTCGCGCATCTTCACGGCAGAGCGCGTATCGGCCGCGCCGAAGTCGGCGTGGGAGAGCAGCGCGATCTTCGGCTCGATGCCGAAGCGGCGCACGTGGCTGGCGCAGGCAATCGCCATGTCGGCGATCTCCTCCGCGCTCGGGTCGAACTGCACATGCGTGTCGGCGAGGAAGTATGCGCCCTTTGTCGTGATGACGAGCGACAGAGCCGCCATCTCGTGCACGCCGGGGGCAAGGCCGATGATGTCCTTGATGTGTTTCACGCGGGACTGGAAGCGCCCCTCGAGACCGCAGATCAGCGCATCCGCATCGCCGCGCCGCACGGCGAGTGCACCGATGACCGTGGAGTTGGTGCGAACCAGCGTTTTTGCCGCATCGGGGGTGATGCCTTTGCGGCCAGCGGCTTCCACGTAGGACGCGACGTAGTCGCGATAGCGCGGATCGTCCTCGGGGTTCACCAGCTCGAAATGCTTACCGATCTCCATCGAGAGGCCGAAGCGCTTGATGCGCGCCTCCACGACGTTCGGACGGCCGATCAGGATGGGCTTGGCGATGCCTTCCTCGACGATGACCTGCACCGCGCGCAGCACGCGCTCGTCTTCGCCCTCGGCGTAGATCACACGCTTCGGGTCGGATTTCGCCTGGGAAAAGAGCGGCTTCATGATGAAGCCGGAGCGGAACACGAAGCGGCCGAGGGACTCGGTGTAAGCCTCCAGATCCTCCAGCGGGCGCTTGGCGACGCCCGAATCCATGGCGGCCTTCGCCACAGCCGGCGCGATGCGCAGGATGAGACGCGGATCGAAGGGGCTCGGGATCAGTGACTTGCGGCCGAAGGGATGCGCCTCGCCGCCATAGGCGCGCGCCACGACTTCTGACGGGGCCTCGCGGGCAAGGCTCGCGATCGCCTTCACGGCGGCGGCCTTCATCTCCTCGTTGATGGTGGTCGCACCCACATCGAGCGCGCCGCGGAAGATGTAGGGGAAGCAGAGGACGTTGTTGACCTGGTTCGGGTAATCCGAGCGGCCCGTGCAGATCATGGCGTCGGGGCGCGCGGCCTCGGCGTCTTCCGGCATGATCTCAGGATAGGGATTGGCGAGCGCGAGGATGAGCGGACGCGGCGCCATCTTCGCCACCATCTCGGGCTTCAGCACGCCGCCGGCCGAGAGGCCGAGGAACACGTCCGCATCCGGGATCACGTCACTGAGCGTGCGCGCATCGGTCTTCTGCGCATAGACCGACTTCCAGCGGTCCATGAGTTCGTTGCGGCCGTCATGGACCACGCCTTCGATATCCGTGACCCAGATGTTCTCGCGCTTCGCGCCGAGCGAGACCAGAAGATTGAGGCAGGCGAGCGCGGCAGCGCCGGCGCCTGAGGTGACGATCTTCACCTCGGCGATGTCCTTGCCCGCGAGTTCAAGCGCGTTGGTGACAGCCGCGCCCACAATGATGGCAGTGCCATGCTGGTCGTCGTGGAAAACCGGAATGCCCATGCGGGCCTTCAACCGCTCCTCCACCTCGAAGCATTCAGGCGCCTTGATGTCTTCCAGGTTGATGCCGCCGAAGGTGGGCTCGAGGGCTGCGATCACCTCGACGAGCTTGTCCACATTCTTCTCGGCCACCTCGATGTCGAACACGTCGATGCCGGAGAACTTCTTGAACAGGACCGCCTTGCCCTCCATCACGGGCTTGGAGGCGAGCGGGCCGATATCGCCCAAGCCCAGCACGGCGGTGCCGTTGGAGATCACGGCCACCAGGTTCTGGCGGGAGGTGAGATTGGCGGCCTCATTCGGATCGGCGGCGATGGCCTCGCAGGGGGCGGCAACACCCGGGGAATAGGCCAGAGCCAAGTCGCGCTGGTTGCCGAGAGGCTTGGTGGGTTGGATCTCGAGCTTACCAGGGCGCGGATGCTGGTGATAGAACATCGCCCCCGATTTCAGATCCTGCGAGATGTTCTCTCCCATCGCCGACGCTCCTTACACCAGCCGTTTAACTTGAAAGGTCCTTGTGCGCGCCCTTAGCCATCGCGTCAATGTTCTTCTCTCGCGGGGAGAGGAGACGAAGGATGCAGGCATGACAATTCTGCCCGGAACGCAAGACGGTCGGGAAGATGAAGCGGTCCGTCTCCCCCCTCGCCTCCTGCAGGACGAAATAAGGCACGGGCGATGCGAGACCGGGCGAGTGGACGAACCGGCAGGACCGTGCGCCCTCCCGGCACTCTCCACGTCATCCCCGGACTCGATCCGGGGATCCACGCCTTTTCACCGCCTTGGTTCTCAAGACGTGGATGGCCGGGACAAGCCCGGCCATGACGACGGCAGGTACGATCTCGACGAGGTGGAGTGACAAGCCGGCGACGACGCGGCTACTGACTTCACGCCCCCGGAGCGAGGCTCATTATTTCTCCGGCAGGTGCGTCCGGATGTGCAGCTCACGCAACTGCTTGGGTGTCGCCTCGGAGGGCGCGCCGAGCAGCAGGTCTTCCGCCTTCTGGTTCATCGGGAAGAGCGTGATTTCGCGCAGGTTCTGCGCGCCGCAGAGCAGCATCACGATGCGGTCCACGCCGGCCGCCATGCCGCCGTGGGGCGGTGCGCCGTACTGGAAGGCGCGGTACATGCCGCCGAAGCGCTCCATCACTTCCCTTTCGCCGTAACCTGCGATCTCGAAGGCCTTCACCATCCGGTCGGGGCGGTGGTTACGGATCGAGCCCGAAGCGATCTCGTAGCCGTTGCAGGTCAAGTCGTACTGGAAGGCCGTGATCTTGAGGATCCTGTCCCTGTCCGACGGATCGAGCGCCATGAAGGCGTCGTGGTCCATGTTGCCCATGGAGAACGGGTTGTGGGAGAAGTCGATCCTCTTCTCGTCCTCGTTCCACTCGTATTGCGGGAAGTCGACGATCCAGCAGAAGGCGAACTGGTCCTTGTTGCCAAGACCCAGCTCGTCGCCGATGCGCACGCGCGCCTTGCCGGCGAGCGAGGCTGCCTTGTCCTCGACGCCGGCCGAGAAGAACACCGCGTCGCCAGCCTTGATGCCGGCCTTCTCCCGGATGATGGCCTGCGCTTCGTCAGGGATGAACTTGGCGATGGGGCCCTTGGCCTGGATCTGGCCGCCTTCTTCCTCGAACACGATATAGCCGAGGCCGGGCGCACCTTCCGTACGGGCCCAGTCGTTGAGCTTGTCGAAGAAGGAGCGCGGCTGCGAGGCTGCGCCCGTGGCCGGAATGGCGCGCACCACGCCGCCGGACTTGATGACGTTCTTGAACGCGTTGAAGGTCACGTCCTCACGCTCGAACACCTCCGACACGTCGGCGATCACGAGCGGGTTGCGCAGATCCGGCTTGTCGGAGCCGTATTTCAGCATCGCCTCGAAATACGGGATGCGCGGGAACACATCCGTCACTGGCTTGCCGTCCGCGAACTCCTTGAACGTGTCTCGGATCACCGGCTCCATGGTCTGGAAGATGTCTTCCTGCGTGACGAAGCTCATCTCCACGTCGAGCTGATAGAACTCGCCCGGCAGACGGTCGGCGCGCGGGTCCTCGTCGCGGAAGCACGGCGCGATCTGGAAGTACCGGTCGAAGCCGGACATCATGATCAGCTGCTTGAACTGCTGCGGGGCCTGCGGCAGCGCGTAGAACTTGCCGGGATGGATGCGCGAGGGCACCAGGAAGTCGCGCGCGCCTTCGGGCGACGAGGCCGTCAGGATCGGCGTCGTGAACTCGAAGAAGCCGCTCGACTTCATGCGGTTGCGCAGGCTGTCGATGATGGCGCCACGCTTCATGATGTTGTTGTGCAGCTTCTCGCGGCGAAGGTCGAGATACCGGTACTTGAGGCGGGTCTCCTCCGGGTATTCCTGGTCGCCGAAGACCGGCATCGGAAGCTCGTCCGCCGGACCAAGCACCTCCATGTCGGTGATGTAGACCTCGATCATGCCGGTGGGCAGTTCCGGGTTCTCGGTGCCGGCCGGGCGCTTGCGCACCTTGCCGTCCACGCGGATCACCCACTCGGAACGTGCGGTCTCAGCCAGCCTGAAGGCCGGGGAATCCGGATCGATCACGCACTGCGTCATGCCGTAATGGTCGCGCAAGTCGATGAACAGCACGCCACCGTGGTCGCGGATGCGGTGACACCAGCCGGAAAGGCGGGCCGTCTGGCCGACATCGGATTCGCGGAGCGCGCCGCAGGTGTGAGTACGGTAACGGTGCATGGAGGCGGACATGGAAAAAGCCTGCTGGTTCGGAGTTACGCGCAACATCCATGGGAGGCCGGGGAAGTCAAGGCGGAAGGCTGAAATGAGCGCGGATGGGCCGGATTTCAGCTCTTCCTTTGTCGCAGCCCTCCGTCATGGCCGTCCCCGGACATGATCCGGGGATCAGTCCCGGCCATCAACGTCTTGAGAACCGCTGAGCCATGAAGACGTGGATACCCGGGACGAGCCCCGGGGTGACGTGGTGGGAGTCATCCCGGGCGGCGCGAGCCGATCCGGGATCGCGTGACCGACGCTCTCCTCGTCATGGCCGGGCTTGTTCCGGCCCTCTTTTCTGTCCAAATCCTTATTTTTCAAGGCTTTTCCCTTGAAGAACAAAGCGTGAATTACCATATCAGCCTCATGATGACGAACCACGCGACAACCCTGCTGCAACATGGCCGGAACGCTCCCAACGAGGAGCGGATCGAGGGGAATTGGCACGTCTATCCCTTTGATGGCGCGCTTGAGATCGACTATGTGGACCAGGCCGGCAACCCGACCCGGCGCTGGGTGATCGCGCGCGAGCTGAAAGTGGGCCCTGGCAAAATGCTCCTAGGCGGCATCGACATGGCCGATGACGGCTATCGCGGCTTCCGGGTGGACCGGATCGAGCGCCTGGAGGATGCGGAGACCGGCCTCGTGGTCCACCGCAACATCCTGGATTGGCTCATGAAGCGGGCCGAACGGCAGGCAAAAGAGCGGAGGAAAGCCCTCCGCAGAGCTTAAGGGGGAGTCGCCTGCATCAACAGGTTCGGCTAAAAGACTTCTCCATGGATTTGATTACGACCACCGAGGCGCTCGAAGCCGCCTGCTCCCGCCTGAGCCAGCACCCGTTCGTCACCGTCGATACGGAGTTCCTGCGCGAGACCACCTATTTCCCGAAGCTTTGCCTGATCCAGATGGCAGGGCCGGATCCTTCGGACGCCTATCTCATCGATCCGCTGGCCGAGGACCTCAGTCTCGCGCCCTTCATGGCGCTCATGGCCAACATGAGCGTGGTGAAGGTCTTCCACTCAGCCCGGCAGGATCTGGAAATCATCTGGAACCTTGGCAGCATCGTCCCCGATCCCCTGTTCGACACCCAGGTGGCCGCCATGGTCTGCGGCTACGGCGATTCGGTGTCCTACGAACAGCTGGTGAACGATCTCGCCAAGGCCAAGATCGACAAATCCTCCCGCTTCACCGACTGGTCGCGCCGGCCCCTCACGGACGCACAGCTCACCTATGCGCTCTCGGACGTCACCCATCTGGTGAAGGTCTATGAGGCGCTGATGGCCCAGCTTGAAAAGAACGGCCGTCTCGGCTGGCTGAGAGAGGAGATGTCCATCCTCACCTCTCCGGAGACCTATCAGGCGGATCCGAACAACGCCTGGCGTCGGCTCGGCGGCCGCCTGCGCAAGCCGAAAGAGATCGCCGTCCTCATGGAGGTCGCCGCCTGGCGCGAGCGTGAGGCGCAGAACCGCGACGTACCCCGAGGGCGCATCCTCAAGGACGATGCGTTGATCGACATCGCCACCTCTGCTCCCCGCAGCGTGGAGGCTCTGGGCCGCTTGCGTTCGATCCCCAACGGCTTTGAGCGTTCCCGCACGGGCGCCGATATCCTGGAAGCCGTGGAACGCGGCGTCACCCGCGATTTCGCCAGCATCCCCGTGCCGGAGCGCAGCCGGGGCCGTGGCAATACGGGTGCCGTCGTCGATCTCCTGAAGGTCCTGCTCAAAGCGGTGGCCGAGCAGGAAGGCGTGGCTCCCAAGATCGTCGCCACCGTCGAGGAGCTGGAAGCCATCGCCGAGAGCGACACGGCGGACGTGCCCTCCCTGCACGGCTGGCGCCGGGCTCTGTTCGGCGAAAAGGCGCTCGCCCTCAAGAACGGCCAGCTCGGCCTCGTGCTGGAGCGCGGGCGGGTGAAGCTCAAGGCGATTGCATCGGAATAAGCACCGTTCACAAACGAGACATTTGTCTCCTACCGCCATGGCCGGCCTTGCGCCGGCCATGACGAAAAGATCCTTCTATGTTTCAAGAATTGTGGCTTACCGCCCGAAGATGCCCTTGAAGAACTGGGCGACCTTGTTGTGCTTCTTCTTGCGGTCCACGTCCGCCTGGCTCTTCACCCAGGCGATCTGGACGACGCGACGCTCGCCGGCGAACGGCAGGTGGCCATGCCAGGAATTGTCGGAGCGCAGGAAGGCGAACATGGTGCCCATCATCGGCGGCACTTCCAGCTTGTAGGGCTCAAAATTCTTGCCGTCGTAGAGCACGCGGAGACGGCCGCCATCGTCCTTCTGCCACTCGTCATTCATGTAGACGAGCATGGTCATGACCTTGGATGGACCGTCCGTGTGGATTGCGCCGTATTTCGGCTGCGAGCGCTTCATGATCGTGGTGAGGCGCGGATAGGGATGCAGGTCGATTCCGAACTTCTTTGACAGGGCCTCCGTCAACTCGGGGCCTTCGAGTTCCTCGATGAGCTGCTTGAAACGGCCATGCAGCTTGACCTCGTCGACCGTGAGATAACCCGGCTTGTCGATCTGCGGAAAGTCGCGCCGGAGCTCCTCGATCGCATCTTCCTTCAGGAATCTGGACGCCAGAAGATGATCGTAGGGGTCACGCGAATGCTGCGCGTTTCCGACCGCGGATAGGTTGATAAGGCTCATTAATTACTCCCGCTTGAGCCCCCTATTGGCTTTCTGATCGGGGCTCATCTTACCTTTCGGCAAGGTTGCACTGAGTGATCGAAAAATCAAACCCTCGGCAGCTGCTCAGCCCACGATCTCGATCGCCGACTCCATGTTGAGGAGCTTGGCGAGCGACCTGACCCGGCCCACGAGCCGCTCATTGGCGAGATCCTCCAGGTGAGGCGGCAATTGCAGCACCACCTGGCCGCCCCGCACCCGCAGGGGGGCGTGCGGCAGGATACCTTCCATCGACACCGAAACCGGATAGGCGACGCGCATGAGCGCCGCGAGCAGGCGCGCGCGTTCCAGATAGCGCGGCCCTGCCAGAGACTTGATGCGCGAGCCCACCTTGTCCGGCGAGAGGCCCTCGTGGCGGAAGAAAATCGAGAGCGCGAGATAGGCGCGGCCCGGATGATCGAGGCCGGCGAAGGCGCCGTAGGCGATGAGGTTGAGGCTCTGCTCGCCCCGGTAATCGGGATGAGCGCGCCAGCCGATATCGGCGAGCAGGCAGGCAGCACGGCGCAACCGGGTTTCCGTCTGGGTTTCCGTGACGCCCAAGCTCTTCATGAAGGCTTCGGTCCACTCGCAGAGTTCCTGGCCATGGCGCGGGGAACGGGACCGGAGCAGGTTGAGGTCGCTGGCAGCGGCAAGAAGCGGATCGCGCTTCTGCGTAACCGGATCGAGCTTGTCGTAGAGCACGCCCTCACGGACGCCGAAGGCGGAGATGGCGACCTCCTTCGGCTCACCGAGCCGAATGATCTCTTCCAGCACGATCGCGCCATAGGCCAAAAGCGGCCTGCGGGCCTCGGAGACGCTCTCGATATCCTTCAGGGTCTTGGCGTCCGCCTCCTCCACAAGGTGCAGGAAGTCGAGACCATCTTCCGGGTTGAGAAGATAGCCATGCATCACATGGAGTGGGTAATCGCGGGCCGCCTGGTGCAGACGCGATAACGCGCGCCAGGTGCCGCCGACCGCATAGAAGGTGCGTCCATGCAGGTTTTCGAGATACTCCGGAGCGCGCTCCAGGGCTGTGCGCACGATCTTCTGCGCCTTCTTGAGCGAGCCGCCACTCATGTCCTGAAGGGCCAAGCCGCCGAGCGGCATCGTGATGCCCTTGCCCACGGACGCGCCCTTCACATCCACGAGTTCCAGGCTGCCGCCACCCATGTCACCCACAATGCCATCCGGCTCGTGGAAACCAGCCACGATGCCCAGTGCCGAGAACCGCGCCTCTTCCGCACCCGACAACAGGCTGATGGGGCAGCCACAGGCCTTTTCCGCTGCTTCCAGGAAGGCAGGGCCGTTGGAGGCATCACGTGCGGCGGCGGTGGCCAGCACGAACACGTCGGACACCTGCATCGTGTCGCAGAGCACTCGGAATCGGGCGAGTGCGCGCAGCGCCCGGTCCACCGCCTCCTCATCCAGCTGGCCTGTCGTCGCCACATGACGGCCGAGCCCGCAGAGAACCTTCTCGTTGTAGATCGGCGTCAGGGCGCGAGCCATGCCCTCGTAAGCCACGAGACGCACGGAGTTCGAGCCGATATCGATGATGGCGACCGGATGCCCGATCTTGAGCCTGCCTTGCGCTTCGCTGGCGAGGATCTGCATGTCAGCGCTGCCCACGTTTTGCGAGCGCCTTGGGGCTCGACGTCTTGAGGGATTTTCCGCGTCCGGAAAGACTTGGGTTCGTCATGAAATACTTGTGAGCGTTGAAGGGTTCCTCGCCCTTGGCCGGAACGATGCGCCGGCTCGTGCCATCCGACAGAACATTCCAGCTCTGCTCGTTGTCGAGGAGATTGGCGAGCATGATCTGATCCAGCACCTGCTGATGGACGGTGGGGTTGATGATGGGCAGCAGTGCCTCCACGCGTCGGTCTAGATTGCGCGTCATCAGGTCGGCTGAGGAGATGTACACATGCGCCTTGGGATTCGGCAGCCCATGGCCGTTGCCGAAGGCATAGATGCGCGTGTGCTCCAGGAAACGTCCGACGATGGACTTCACGCGGATGTTTTCCGACAGGCCCTTGATGCCGGGCCTGAGGCAGCAGATGCCACGCACGATGAGATCGATCTGCACGCCCGCCGCACTCGCATCATAGAGCGCGTCGATGATATCGGCGTCGACCAGCGAGTTGCACTTGCCCCAGATCGCTCCGGGCCGCCCGGCTTTGGCATGAGCGATCTCCTCCTGAATGTGCTGAAGAAGACGCTTTCTCAAGGTCAGCGGCGAAACCGCCATGCGCTCCAGCTCCGCCGGCTCCGCATAGCCGGTCACGAAGTTGAAGATGCGCGACACGTCCCGGCCGATCACGGGATCGGCGGTGAAGAACGAGAGGTCCGTATAGATGCGCGCCGTGATCGGGTGGTAGTTGCCCGTGCCCACATGGCAATAAGTGATGAGCTGGCTGCCCTCGCGCCGCACAACCATGGAGAGCTTGGCGTGGGTCTTCAACTCGATGAAGCCGAACACCACCTGAGCGCCCGCGCGTTCGAGGTCGCGGGCCCAGCGGATATTCGCCTCTTCGTCGAAGCGGGCCTTCAGCTCGACGAGAGCTGTGACGGACTTGCCCGCCTCCGCCGCCTCGGCAAGAGCAGCGACGATGGGTGAATCCGACGACGTGCGATAGAGCGTCTGCTTGATCGCGACCACGTTCGGATCGCGTGCCGCCTGACGCAGGAACTGCACCACCGCGTCGAAGGATTCATAGGGGTGATGGACGATGATGTCCTTCTCGCGGATGGCAGCGAAGCAATCGCCGCTGTGTTCGCGGATGCGCTCGGGGAAGCGTGGATTGTAAGGCTTGAACTTGAGATCGGGGCGTTCGAGCGCAACGAGCTGCGAGAGATCGCGCAGGCCCATCATGCCCTCGACGACGAACACCTCGTCGCTGGAAACCTCCATCTCCTCGGCCACGAAGAGGCGCAGATCCTCCGGCATTGCGGCCTCGACTTCGAGGCGGATCACGCTGCCGCGACGGCGCTGCTTGAGGGCGGTCTCGAACAGGCGCACCAGATCCTCGGCCTCTTCTTCCACTTCGATATCGGAGTCACGAATGACCCGGAAAGCGCCCTGCCCCTGCACCTCGTAGCCTGGGAACAGGCGGCTCGTGTAGAGCACGATCATCTGTTCGAGCGCGATGAAGCGAGCGGATCCCGTCTCGGAGAAATCCGGCAGGCGGATGAAGCGCTCGGCGCGCGATGGCAGGCGGATCAGCGCGTTCAGCACCTTGCCGTCGCTCTGACGCACGAGCTTGAGCGCGATGGACGAGCCGAGGTTCGGAATGAACGGGAACGGATGCGCCGGGTCGATGGCGAGCGGCGTGAGAACCGGGAAGATGTGGTTGAGGAAGTAATCCTCGAGCCAGGAGGCCTCAGGCTTCGTCAGGCCCGCGCCCTCCACGAGAACGATGCCCTCCTCCTGCAGCCTCTCCCGAAGCTCGCCCCAGCGGCGCTGCTGGTCGGAAGCAAGATTCGACACCTCGACGGAAATCTTCGCCAGCTGTTCCTGAGGCGAGAGCCCGTCCTGCGAGATGGTGGAGACGCCGGAGCGCACCTGTCCGCGCAGGCCCGCGACGCGGACCATGAAGAACTCGTCAAGGTTCTCCGCCGAGATGGAGAGGAAACGCAACTTCTCCAGCAGCGGATGGTTGCGGTTGTTGGCCTCTTCGAGCACCCGGTGATTGAACTGCAGCCAAGACAGCTCGCGATTGATGAAGCGCTGCGGAAACTGGCGCAGCACCGCGCCGTCGAGCTCGATATCCGGCGGGGCCTTCGGCAAGGGGGCCTCGCTGACAATCTCCACGTCCCTTAAGGCCATCGTATTACGCACTTCGACCTCCGCCGTTTCCTTCTTCGGCGTCCGTTTTGCTCTGGGCTTCGTGACAGTTTCACGAAGGTTCGACGACAATGCGGTGGGATCAGGCTTCACTCGATTTCATCCGTTTCCTGCGAGGCTCCGAGGATCTCGGCCGCGATGGCCCGCGACACACGACGGCCCCGGCTGAGCGCCTCCTTGTCGAGAAGCGCCACCAGTTCCGAAGCCTTGGCCAGAGATCGCTCGATCCGAAGCGAAATATAGTCGACAACGGAAGTGTCGACCACGAGTTGCCTGTCGACGAAGAGCTTGACCAGAACGGCCTTGAGCAGGGCGTCGTCCGGCGCGTCGAGCGTCACGCTCGGAGCAAGCCGCAGGCGCGAGAGCAGATCCGGCGTCTTCAGCCCCCAGCGGTCCGGCGGCGTCTCGCTGGTGATCAGAAGATAGGCCTTTTTCTCCCGCGCCAGATTGAGCAGATGGAACAGGGCCGCTTCGTCCCGCTCGGCCCCATCCATGTCCTCGATGGCAAGGGCCCCGTTGGAGACAAGATGCGGAACCTTGTCGTGCGTGATCTCGGACGCATCGATGGTCCAGGCGTGGGCGTTCGTCGCCCAGATGGAGGCGAGATGACTCTTGCCGCTGCCTGGCGGGCCGATCAGCAGGAGGATCGTATCCGGCCAGTCCGGCCAGCTTTCGATGAGGCCATAGGCCTGTTCGTTGGAAGGACTGACGAGGAAATCCTCCGCCCCGAAGCGCGGATCGAGGGGCAGATCGAAGGCCAGCTGCTTGGGCGCATCACGCATCGAGATCGACCTTATCCTCGACCTTCGGGTGGATGATCACCGGGCCGCCCGGGCCGCGATAGAGCGGGCTCGCCAGGTACTGGCTCAATGCAAAACGCGCGATCACGCCCATGGCGGCGGCGAGCGGCACGGCGAGCAGCAGCCCGACGAATCCGAAAAGCGCACCGAAGGCGAGCAGTGCGAACATGAGCCAGACCGGGTGGAGGCCCACCGAGTCGCCCACCAGCTTGGGCGAGAGGATGTTGCCTTCCACGAACTGACCGAACACGAAGATGCCGAGGGTTGCCAGGATCATGGTCCAGTCGGGCCAGAACTGCACGATGGCGACACCCATGGAGAGAATGAGGCCGGTGAGCGAGCCCACATAGGGGATGAAGCTCAAGAGGCCCGCGGTCATGCCGATGAGGGCGCCGAAGTTCAGGCCGATGACGGCAAGGCCCACCGCATAGAAGGTGCCCAGAATGATGCACACCAGAGCCTGCCCGCGCACGAAACCCGCAATGGCCCGGTCGATGTCACGGGCGATGGCGCGGATCGTGTCCCGCTGGCGAACCGGCATCCAGGAATCGACCGTCTTCACCATGCGATCCCAGTCGACCAGCATGTAGAAAGCGACCACCGGCGTCACCACGAGCAGGGAGAAAATGCTGAGCAATGCCTGCCCACCGGACCACAGCCCCTGCAGGAAGGTGGCGATCCAAGCAAGGCCTTGGCTGATCAGGTTGCCGACGGAGGTCTGCATTTCCGGTAGGGAACCGTTCGCCCCAAGCCGCAGGAGAAGAGGCCTCAACTGCTCGCTGGCGAGTTCCTGGAGCCTTGCCACGTAGCTCGGAACCCGCTCCACGAAGGCGCCGACCTGCTGCACCGCGAACGGCACCAGGATCATGAGGGTAATGATGAAGACGAGGACGAAGAGTACCAGGATGAGAAGGCTCGCGCCCAACCGCCCGATCCCGATCTTTTGCAGCCGATCCGCCAGAGGATCGAGCAGATAGGCCAGAGCAAAGCCCGCCACGAACGGCAGAAGAATGCCGCGAAGGACGAAGAGCAGAAACACTGCCACGACCAGCGCTGCAATCCAGAACCCGATCTGCCGTTGGATCGTCATTGGTACTCCATAGCCCGAAACGGTGAGAGCCTTCAGCCTGCCATGTGCCGCAGCCAGCCGCCGAGATAGGCACCTGCGGAAGCTACGGTCAAGGTGGCGACAGCCAGCATCACGATATCCTCAAGCCCTCCCAATTCGACCCCATAGGCGTTGGCGGCAAGCGCGAAGGCCGCAAAGCCGATCTGCGCGCCCGTATTCAGCTTGCTTACGAGGATCGGCTTGATCTCGACCGGGCGGCTCATGACCCAGGACAGGAGCACGGCCGACACGATCATGGCATCCCGCGACACCACGACGATAGCAAGCCAGCTCGGGATCGCCCCCACCACCGCCAGGGACACATAGATCGATACCAGCAGCGACTTGTCGGCCAGAGGATCGATATAGGCCCCGAACTCGCTTTTCATGTTGAAATGCCGGGCAATGAACCCGTCGACCGCGTCCGAGACGCCTGCCACCACGAACAGAATGAAGGCCGCCGCCCATCGTTGCTGCATGATCATGACGATCACGATGGGGACCATGATGAGCCGGGCAATGGTGATGAGGTTCGGGATGGTCATCGTGCAACGATGATGCCGGGTCGGGGGGATAAGTTCAATGTTTGGAGTTAAGGAAAGGAAATATCTTACACGGTCTCCTTCCGTCATGGCCGGGCTTGTTCCGGGGATGACGATGTCACTGTCGTTTGTAGAAAAGCTGAAACCCCTTGCCTCCCGCCCTCTCTAGCCTTACTCCCCACCCCAACACGGGGTGTGCCCATGACCGAGAAGCAGACGAACGGCCTGACCTATGCCCAAGCGGGCGTCGATATCGACGCGGGCAATGCCATGGTCGACCAGATCAAACCCTTGGTGCGGTCCACGCGCCGCCCCGGGGCGGACGCGGAGATCGGCGGTTTCGGTGGCCTCTTCGATCTCAAGGCAGCCGGCTTCAAGGACCCGATCCTGGTGGCCGCCAATGACGGCGTAGGCACCAAGGTGAAGATCGCCATCGACACCGGCATTCACGACACGATTGGCATCGATCTCGTGGCCATGTGCGTGAACGATATCATCGTTCAGGGCGCGGAGCCCCTCTTCTTCCTCGATTATTTCGCGACCGGAAAGCTCTCACCCGAGGTAGGCGTCCATATCGTGAAGGGCATCGCCGAGGGCTGCCTCCAGGCAGGCTGCGCGCTCATCGGCGGCGAGACGGCCGAGATGCCGGGCCTCTACGCCAAGGGCGACTACGATCTCGCGGGCTTCGCGGTGGGCGCAGCCGAACGGGGCACGCTTCTGCCCAAAGACGTGAAGGTGGGTGACGTGCTCATCGGCCTGCCCTCGTCGGGCGTTCATTCCAACGGCTTCTCGCTCGTGCGCCGGATCGTGGATCACTCTGGTCTCTCCTGGAATGCACCGGCTCCGTTCGCTTCCGACAGGACGCTGGCCCAAGCCCTGCTCGAGCCGACCCGGATCTACGTGAAGGCCCTCCTCCAGGTCCTGAAGGGCGGCGACGGGATCAACGCCCTCTGCCACATCACCGGCGGCGGCTTCCCCGACAATATTCCGCGCGTGTTGCCCGACGGCGTCGGCGTGCGGCTCGATCTGAACGCTATCCCCGTCCCGCCCGTGTTCGGCTGGCTGAGCCGTGCCGGCGGCGTGGCGGAAGCCGAGATGCTGCGCACCTTCAACTGCGGCATCGGCATGATCGTGGTGGCGAGTGCCGACAAGGCAGACGCGGTCATCGAGCGCCTTCGTCAGGCGGATGAGAACCCGGTCCGCATCGGCGAGACCATCGCCCATGCGGGCGGCGAGCGCGTGCAGACCGCAGGGTCACTGAAGCTCTGATGGCCCGCCGCGTTGCCGTTCTGATTTCCGGGCGCGGGTCCAACATGGTCTCGCTGATCGAGGCCGCATCCGCGCCCGGCTTCCCGGCCGAGATCGCCCTCGTTCTCTCGAACCGCCCCGATGCGGCCGGGCTCGAGCGCGCTCGGGCTGCGGGTATCGCGACGGCCGTCATCGATCACAAGTCTCACCCCACCCGTGAGGATTTCGAGCAGGCCATGGATGCGGTGCTGAGCGAACACCGCATCGAGTTCATCTGCTTGGCCGGCTTCATGCGCGTGCTCACCGACTGGTTCGTGGAGCGCTGGGCCGGAAAGATGATCAACATCCACCCTTCCCTCCTGCCCCTGTTCCGCGGCGTGCACACCCATCGCCGCGCGATTGCAGAAGGCGTGCTCATCCATGGCTGCACGGTGCATTTCGTGGTGCCGGAACTCGATGCCGGCCCCATCATCGCCCAGGCCGCCGTGCCGGTGCTCCCCGGCGACACGGAAGAGAGCCTCGCCGCGCGCATTCTCGTGCAGGAGCACCTTCTCTATCCGCAGGCCCTGCGCATGGTCTGTGACGGCAGCGCCCGTCTCGAAGGCGGACGCGTCGTGTTCTCTCGAAGCTGGGACGGCAAGGGCGCCCTGCGCTCGCCTGTTTGACCGACCCTCCCTCGTCATGGCCGGGCTTGTCCCGGCCATCCCGATCCGTAGGGCGCTGCGCTTCTCATCATCGAGATCACCGGCACCAGGCCGGTGATGACATGGGTGATTGCTTACAGCTGCGGACGCTGCAGCTTGCACGCATCGATGGCCGAGAGCGCCTTTTCGCGGGCGGCTTCGTTGAACACGCCCGTATCGCGGTAAGCCCGCACCTCATCGGCACTCAGGGCGCGCATGGTGCGGCCCGCATAGCAATCGCACTTCTTGCTCAAGGAAATCTCTGTGACGCCCTGCAGCTTGGCCTGAATGATGGCGCAGGCTTGGCTCACGCGCTCGCGCAGCTCGGAAACGCTGGCGGTCTTGAGAGCCGGATCGGGCTCGTACATCGTGGGCGTGCTGGAAGCCGCGGCAAAGGCTGCCGTGGCGCTGCTGCTGATGGCCGCAGCCGTCAGCAGCGCGCGGAAGGTCGAAATCATGGAAAGCTCCCCAGGGAACAATGTTCATGTCGGAGCTTAAGAACAGCCTTGGCCGTTTCGGTTCAAGGCTTACGCGAAAATAGGCTTAAGAAGGTCTCACCGGCTTCCGCAGCCTCAACCTCATCCTGAGGAGCAGACTGCGTCTGCGTCTCGAAGGAGGATCCAGTTGCGCGCTGGAGACGCCCTCGCCCTTCGAGACGCTTCGCTCCTCAGGGTGAGGGCTGTATTTCGTTCTTAGCCGGCAACCGGCTCAGTCCTTTCACGAACAGTGACGACAGGTGTCTCGACCTCCAGATCCGCACCGACCCTTTCAAGCGCCACCCGGTTGTCGTGGAAGGCAGCCCCGCCATAGGGCGCCACCTGATCGCCACCGGTGAGCGTGTTGATGCCGCGGCCCAGAGGATGCGCCTTGTTGGGCCAGATGCCTTCCGCGATCAGCACGCCACGACGCACGCCATCGAACAGACGCGCTCGCAGGAACACCTCGCCGCGATGGTTCCTGAGCTTCACCCAGTCGCCGTCGGCAATACCCTGCCGCTCCGCATCGAGCGGATGGAGCATCACCTCGGGCCTGCCCTCCTTGGCAACCGAGCCCGGCGTCTCGGTGAATGAGGTATTCAGGAAGCTGCGGGCCGGGCTCGTGGCGAGACGGAAGGGATAATCGCACGTCGCATCTTCGATGACCGCCCAGTGGTCAGGCAGCGCGGGCATGTTGGCGTAAGGCCCCATCGGCCCGTTGTTGTAGGACGGGACCGACGTCCAATCGGGCTTGAACCGAAACTTGCCGTCCGGATAGCCGAAGCCTTTCAGATAATGCGCCTCCTCGAAGGGCGGCTGCACATCCTTATGGACCGCAAGCTCCAACTCCTCGATGCTGCCCCAGCCGGAATTACGCAGGGTCCAATCGATGATCTCGCGTGGCTCCATGTCGAAGCCACGATGCTCGGCTCCCAGGCGCTTGGCGAGTGCGCGTGTCACCTCGTGGTTCGACCAGCATTCGCCGGGCGGATCGATGAGCTTCGGGCCGATCTGGAAATGTTGGTGTCCGCCGCCGGAATACAGATCGTCGTGCTCCATGAACATGGTCGCGGGCAGCACGATATCGGCCATCATCGCCGTCTCGGTCATGAACTGCTCGTGCACGCAGACGAACAGATCCTCACGCGCGAAGCCCTGCTTCACCAGCTCCTGCTCCGGCGCAACGGTGACCGGATTGGTATTCTGGATCAGCATCGCCTTGATCGGCGGACCATTATAGAGCGCATCAGCGTCGCCGGTGAGCACCCGGCCGATCTGCGACTGGTCGAGCTGACGGATCGAGCCGTCGATGGCCTCATGACCTTCGATCAGCGCCTTGTTCCACTTGAAGATGCCGCTGTTCGAATGGAACGCGCCGCCGCCTTCGTATTGCCAGGCACCGGTCACCGCCGGAATGCAGGCAGCCGCATGCATGTTGACCGCGCCGTTGCGCTGGCGGCCGAAGCCGTATCCGAGGCGGAAGAAGGTGCGCTTGGTCTCGCCGACGAGCTTTGCGAAAGCCTCGATCTCCTCGACCGACAGGCCAGTGATGTCCGAGGCCCAGACGGGATCACGGGTCTTGAGATGTGCTTCCAATTCGCGAGGGTGATCGGTGTAGCGCTCCAGATAATCCCAATCCGCGTAGGAATTGCGGAAGAGAACATGCATCACCGCGCAGGCGAGCGCGCCGTCGGTGCCCGGCTTCACCAGAAGCGCCATGTCGGCCTGCTTCATGGTGGCGTTCATGTAGATGTCGATGGCGACGATTTTGGCCCCGCGCTCCTTCCGGGCGCGCATGGCATGAGTCATCACATTGACCTGGGTGTGGACCGGGTTCGTGCCCCAGATCACCACGCAATCGGAGACCGCCATCTCGCGCGGGTCGGAGCCTGCGAGCTTGCCCGTGCCGGCCACATAGCCGGTCCAGCCCATGGGCGTGCAGATGGTGGAATACTGGCCGGAATATTTCTTCACATGGCGCAGGCGGTTGATGCCGTCGCGCATCACGAGGCCCATGGTGCCCGCGTAGTAGTAGGGCCAGACGGACTCTGAGCCGAACTCGGCTTCCGCCTTCAGGAAGGCCTTCGCGACGGTATCGAGCGCCTCATCCCATGAAATCCGTTCGAACTGGCCCGATCCCTTCGGGCCCGTCCGCTTCAGCGGATAGAGCAGCCGGTCCGGATGGTGAATGCGCTCGGCATAGCGCGCCACCTTCGCGCAGATGACGCCCGCCGTGTAGCTGTTGGTCTTGGCCCCGTGCACACGCCCAATGCTCTTGCCGTCGATCACCTCCACGTCGAGGGAGCAGGCAGAGGGACAATCGTGCGGACAGATCGAGGCGCGGCGGTCGATGCGAGGAGCTTGGTTCATGGCAGGCGCATGATGACGGAGCAGGAGGCCAAAGAAAAGGCCGCCCTGAAGGCGGCCTGATCATTTTGCTCGGAAAGCCGAAGAAGGCTTAGCCGACGATCTCGTTGCCCGAGAAGAACTGGGCGATCTCGATCTTGGCGTTCTCGATGCTGTCGGAGCCGTGGACCGAGTTCTCGCCGATGGACTTGGCGTAGAGCTTGCGGATGGTGCCCTCGGCGGCGCTCTCCGGGTTCGTGGCGCCCATGATCTCGCGGTAGCGGAGAACGGCGTTATCGCCTTCGAGAACCTGCACGACGACCGGGCCGGAAATCATGAAGTCCACGAGCTCACCGAAGAACGGACGCTCCTTGTGGACCGCGTAGAAGGTCTCGGCCTCGCGGCGGGACATGATAATGCGCTTCTGGGCGACGATGCGCAGGCCGGCGTTCTCGATGACGGCGTTGATGGCGCCGGTCAGGTTACGCTCGGTTGCGTCGGGCTTGATGATGGAGAAAGTACGCTCGATGGCCATGACAGGTCATCCTTTTAAGAGAAGAAATCGGGAAAGTCCGGCGCTTATAGCGGCGAGGCCCCTCCCCCTCAAGCGCCTTTTCGCGATTGCGAAGGATATCGTAAAGACAGGGAGGCGGGTTTCGCTGGGGCAAAATCTGCTTCCTGGGCACCTGATTGAGCATCGCTCTTGCCGAAGAACCGACATCCGCTTCTTCGCGCGATGCTCCTGCTCCGGTTGGAAAGCTGGGCCGCTTCCCCTAGTCTCTTCCCCTGATCGGTCCAGTGAAGACCGACTTGGAGGGAAAATCATGAAGTCTCTACCCCTTGCCGCCCTCGCACTTTTTCTTCTGACGGGGGCTGCCTACGCCCAAGCTCTGGACCCGAGTGGAACCTACCTCAGCGAGAGCGGCGAAACCCGGGTGCGCATCGCCAAATGCGGGCAGGTCTATTGCGGAACCATTATTTCCATCCAGGGCGATGCCAAGGACGTGAACAATCCGGACGCCAACTTGAGGGGTCGCAGCCTTGTCGGAGTCCAGATGATTTCGAACATCCAGCCTTCCGGCAACGGCTTCACCGGTCAGCTCTACAATTACAAGGATGGCAAGATCTATACGGGCAAGATGACCTTCGAGGGCAAGTCCATGCAGCTCTCCGGCTGCGTCCTGGGCGGCCTCATCTGCCGGTCGCAGACCTGGGCTAAGCTGAATTGAATTGAGCTTTCTGGCCACTGCAGCAGCTGAGGGGAACCTGAGCTACTGCGGCTAGGCTTAAATGCCTTCATCGCTCGACGCATGCAAAGCTACGTGATAACGAAGCTTCGAAGAGATTACTGGAGCTTCCCTCATGTTTAGGCCTCTCTTGGCGCTTGCATTTATCGTGACCGGCATTGGCACCGCTCGAGCCGAGTGTTCCGTAGCCACCCAGAAGCGCTGGGAAAATGCCATGAGTGAGATAATGCAGATTGAACGCCTCCGCGTTCGAATGACCTTGGAGGAGGAGACGACCAACATCAGGTTTCAATGCAGGGTGAAGGATGTTCTTGTCGAGATCTCCGCTGCTGCCAAAGAATACTTCCCTGCCTGCGACCCGCATGTTGCCGACAACGCCCATGTCGCGGTCCTGAAAACCGAAAATGCCCTTAGCAAATTTGATGCGTCCAAATGCTCAAAGACGCAGGCAGCCTCCACAAAAAAGAAATAGCGGCCCGGCTTCCGGGCCACCCTCTACGCATTTGCCTTCTGCTACCGCGCCCTCTGACCGAACAGCACGGCCTGAACGGCGGGGTCCGTCAGATCGGTCTTGGTGCGATCCTCAGCCCCAACCTCAAGGGCGCGCTGCACCGCCGGACGCTCAAGCACAGCATTGAGCCAGCGCTTCACGTGCGGGAAATCCTCGATGTTCTGGCCCTGGCGCTCCCAGAGCTTGGCCCAGGGGGCGATGGACATATCGGCGATGGAATACTCGCCCGCCACGTATTCCCGGTCCGCCAGACGCTTGTTCAGCACGCCATAGAGACGGTTGGTCTCGTTGGTGTAGCGCTCGATGGCGTAAGGCACCTTCTCCGGTGCGTAGATGCGGAAATGGTGTGCCTGGCCGAGCATGGGGCCGAAGCCGCCCATCTGCCAGAACAGCCATTGCTCCACCTCGACGCGTCCGCGCTCGTCCTGAGGATAGAACTTGCCCGTCTTTCGGCCGAGATATTGCAGGATCGCGCCGGACTCGAACACGGAGATGGGCCGCCCGTCCGGCCCCTGATGGTCGACGATGGCCGGCATCTTGTTGTTGGGCGAGATGCCTAAGAACTCAGGCTTGAACTGGTCGCCCTTGCCGATATTCACCGGGTGGATTGCATAGGGCAGCCCGCATTCCTCGAGCATGATGGTGATCTTCCACCCGTTCGGGGTCGGCCAGTAATAAAGATCGATCGGTTGTTGGGCGGAAGCCGCCATGACACGCCTCTCCTTGTGTAACGACACAGGTTGATGAGCAGAAGTTAGGGTATCGAGCGCGGTCTCGCACCCTCAAGGCCCGTGGTTTGCGGTGGATAGAGCGCATGGCTGACCACCCGCACTTGCATGTTCTATTGTTTCATATGAAATAAATCGAGCGCAAGTTGAATGCGTCTATGGGGGATCTCATGATGAACCGTATTGTCAGCACGGCACTCGCCGCGACCATGGCCCTTGCCATTGTCGGCAGTGCCCAGGCCGTTGAGACGAAGCCGAAGAAGGAGCCGACTGCGGCCCAGATCGCAGCCCGCGAGCGCATGACCAAGTGCAGCGCCGAATGGAAGGAAGCCAGGGCCGCTAAAAAGATCGAGCCCGGCATGAAGTGGCCAAAGTTCTGGAGTGCCTGCAACACGCGGCTCAAGGGCGGCACGAGGGCTTGAACTTTATCAATTGACTGCCTCGTCATCCCCGGGCTTGTCCCGGAAATCCACGTCTTGAGACTGCAGAGGTTCAAAGACGTGGGTGGCCGCAACGAGCGCGGCCATGACGAAAGGGCTCGGGCAGAATACGCCGCACCCAGCGTTGTTCTCACAGCTTCTTCTTGAAGCCCTCGTGAGAGCGTGAAAAGCCCAGCCGCTCGTAGAAGCGGTGGGCGTCCTTGCGGGCCTTGTTGGAGGTGAGTTCGAGCATGGCTGCGCCACGGGCGCGGGCCACGCTTTCCGCATGGGCCATCATCTTCGCACCGATGCCGCCGGAGCGGCGCGCGGCCTTCACCTTCACGCTCTCCACCTTCACGCGAAGCGCCCCGCGCCCGGTGAGGTTCGGGATGAAGGTGAGCTGGAACGTGCCGATGACCTCATCGCCGTCCACCGCCACGAACAGCATGTTCTCGGAGCTTTTGGCGATGGCAGCGAAAGCGGCCTCGTAGGCAGGCTTGGTCTCCGGCGACCAAACGTCTCCGTGTGTACCGAGTTCATCCTCCTCATGGAGGCGGATGATTGCCTCCAGGTCCTCCGCCCTTGCCTCGCGAAACTCCAGGGCGCTCATGCGGCGACCCGGGATTCCATCGGCAAAAGGTTCTGCGGGAGTTTCAATCCCGGCAGAGCTTCCATGCGCCTCAGCCAGGCGCTGAGGTGAATGTAGGGAGCAAGATCGATCTCCGCCTCGCCTGCGAAAGCCAGCACGCCGAAGATGTCGATATCGGCAATCGTGACGCCCTCCCCGACAATCCAGTTGCGACCCGCCAAATGCCGGTCGAGCACCTTGAGAGCTGATGCGGCCTCGGCGGCGTACATCTCCAGGATCTCAGGCCCGGCCTGACGGAAGCCGCGCTTGACGCCGCGCGTGCGATAGACGGATGGAGCGAGACGGTCGAAATCCCAGTAGAGCCACTCGCGTGCCTGCAGCCGCTCTTCGAGGGTAGCGCCCCCGAACTTGCCGAGCGTATCCGCGAGATATTCCAGGATGGCCGCCGACTGGCACAGATGCCGCCCGTTGTTTCGGTCGGCCAGCAGCGGCACCTGACCGTAGCGCTGCTTGGCAAGGTAAGCCGGCTGCTTGTGAGCACCCTCGCGCAGAGGCACATGCACGTAGTCGAAGGCCTCCCCAGCCAGAGACAGCATCAGGCCGACCTTGTAGGTGGGGCCCGACAGGGCAATTCCATGAAGTTCAAAACGCGCGGGCACCATCGGCTCCTGTGAGCAAGTTTCGTGAGGCCAAGCTAAAGGATTGCGTCTCGAACCGGAAGGAGCAGAATTCCAAGGGAGGACCAGTTATGCCCAGCATGGATCGCGAGCGGAAGCTGTTGCAGCAGACGATTGCCATCGTGGCCACCATTCCCGTGGCAACGGGGCTCTATGGCGTCCTTTTCGGGCAGGCCCTCACGGGCGATGCGGTGAGCATCTCGGCGGAGAGCCATTTCCGCTTCATGTCCGGCCTCCTGCTCGGCATCGGGCTGTGCTTCTGGAGCACGCTGCCCGGCATCGAGGACAAGACAAACCGCTTCCGGTTCCTGACACTGCTCGTCGTCATCGGCGGCTTGGGCCGCCTGATCGGCCTCGTGCTCACCGGCCTGCCTTCGTTCTTCATGATGGGAGGCTTGGTTCTTGAGCTCATCGTCACCCCGGTTCTGTGTCTATGGCAGACACGGGTTGCGAACCGTTACGCGGAAGAATACGGCGTGGCAGAAACGTAAAAGCCTTGTCCGCGCCATCAATTTGCCTCCTCGTCCGTTTCTGCTGCACGATTGCGCGCTCAAATCCTTGTTTTGCAAGCCTTTGAGCCCGTGAAGTGCTATTCTGAAAGCGTATAGAATGGCATCATGCAAGCGTGCCCAACGCATATCGTAGCATCGATGCTCAAGACTCAAGGCGTACCTGAACCTCGAAGGAGGTCGGACCATGAGTGAAGCTCAGAAACTCCTCACAATATTGCGCCAGACGGCAGATCCCGACGCCGTCGATGCCATCGAGCACCTGATCCACGACGCACCGGATCATGAACTGAACCGCATCAATGTCCTGGCTTTTGCCGCGAAACATCATCTCGACGAGGAGAGCACCATTGCCGCCTTCCTGCACGCTGCGCGGCTGGGCCTTTTCGAGTTGTCCTGGAACGTCCTGTGCCCGGGATGCGGCGGGGTGATGGATGCAGGCGCAAGCCTGAAGTCCTTGAAGAAAGAGGAATACAGCTGCGCTCTCTGCGCTGCCGGATACGAACCCACCCTCGATGAAATGGTCGAGGTGACCTTCACGGTCAGCCCGCGGGTGCGCAAGATCGCGGCGCATGAGCCCGACAAGCTTCCGATGCCGGAATACTTACGCCAGATCTTCTGGAGTTCGGGTGTCGATCTGCCGGAGGATTTCGAAAAACAACTCGAGGAAGTCATGCTCGATTCCGTCGAGCTTCCTCCCGGAGAGCGGGTCATCCTGTCCCTGCAGCTCCCCCCGGCATTCGTGATCGTCTTCGATCCTGTGACCCATGCCACCCAGTTCGTCGAGGTTAAAGGCGAACCCACTCGCGAGCGCCAGAATCTGTCGCTGATCCTGACGGAGCAGCCTGCCGAGAACGACACGGTGGAGCTGCGCCCCGGCCCCGTCCGCCTCCTGCTCGAGAATCACACCAAGAGGCGCACGCTTCCGGCTGTGTGGCTCGCCAACGATGCCCTGCATCACTTGATGGAGCATCGTCGCCCCTTCCTCACTGCCAAGCGCCTTTTGACGAACCAGACATTCCGGGACCTCTACCGCACGGAAACGCTCGATATCGATCAGCGACTGAAGATTACGAGCCTCACCTTCCTCTTCACCGACCTCAAGGGCTCGACAGAGCTCTACGAACGTGTCGGAGACCTCGTGGCCTACGATCTGGTGCGTGAGCATTTCCGCGTGCTGAATGAGATCGTAGCCTCCGAGGCCGGGGCCGTGGTGAAGACCATCGGCGACGCCGTGATGGCGACCTTCCCGACGCCGGATCACGCCGTCTCCGCTGCGCTCAGAATGCGAGAGGCCATGCGCACGCTGAACGAGCAGCGTGGACATGAGGACCTTCTGCTCAAGATCGGCATTCACGAGGGCCCATGTCTTGCCGTCGTGCTCAACGAGCGGCAGGACTATTTCGGGCAGACCGTGAATATCGCCTCAAGGGTCCAGAACCTTGCGAACTCACGCTCGATTTATGCAACCGGAACCGTGATCGAGAACCCTGAAGCTCTTGAGATCATCGAAACGCAAGGCCTGCACCCGACCCTGCAGAAAACGACGCTTCGAGGGATCAACAACGAGTTCTCGGTTTACGAGATTCCGTGAAATCGCTCCCTCCATGTCATCACCGGCCTTGTGCCGGTGATCTCTGTCGCTCTTGCCTCAGGATGAGGACTGAGGGTCTTAAAAACGAGATGGCCGGGACAAGCCCGGCCATGACGAGAGTGAGAAGCCCTCGCCTCAGAGATCCTTCTCGAAGTGATATTCCGACGAGTTCGAGATGTCACCGAGGTCGCGCCGCCGGTCCGTCTGCGTGTAGCCCAGCTTCTTGTAGAGCCGGTGCGCATCGGTGAAGCGCGTGTCGGACCAGAAGAACATGCACGTCGCACCCTTCTCGCGAGCGTGGCGCTCAACGGCGCGGACCAGCGACGAGCCGAGGCCTCGGCCGCGTTGGTCGGGGCGCACATAAAGGCGGTGAAGCTCCGCCGTAGCGGCTCCGGGAAAATCAACGGAGACGCAGGCGCGGATGCGTCCGCTCTCGTCCTCCGTCACCCATAGAACGCCATCATTCTGTCGAGGCGATCCCGGCGCACGAAGATCCCTCAGGTCGTCGTGGGGATCGATGAAGCAGCCGGGATAGTCGGCGAAGCAGAGGGACAGAAGCCCGAAGAGATCCTGCGCATCGCGATCTTCCGCGATGCGCAGGACAAGAGCGTTGTCAGCGATTTTGAACGCCTCGCTCACGATCACTCGATCCCGAGCTTGGACTTCAGGATCTCGTTGACGGCCTGCGGGTTGGCCTTGCCGCCGGTCTGCTTCATCACCTGGCCGACGAACCAGCCGAGCAGCGTGGGCTTGGCTTTCGCCTGCTCGACCTTGTCCGGATTGGCCGCGATGACCTCGTCGATGGCCTTCTCAATGGCGCCGGTATCGGTCACCTGCTTCATGCCGCGCTTTTCCACGATCTCACGCGGATCACCGCCTTCGGTGAAGACGATCTCGAACAGGTCCTTGGCGATCTTGCCGGAGATCACGTTCTCGCCGATGAGCTCGATGATGGCGCCGAGCTGCTGAGCGGAGACCGGCGATCCCGTGATATCCTTGCCTTCCTTGTTCAGGCGGCCGAACAATTCGTTGATGATCCAGTTCGCGGCGGCCTTGCCATCGCGGCCCTTCGCGACTTCCTCGAAGAAGTCGGCGGAAGCCCGCTCAGCCACCAGCACGCCGGCGTCGTAGGACGAGAGGCCGTAATCGCTCATGAAGCGGGCCTTCTTCTCGTCCGGCAGTTCCGGCAGGTGCTGGGCGAGATCGTCCACGTAAGCCTGGTCGAATTCGAGCGGCAACAGGTCCGGATCGGGGAAGTAGCGGTAATCGTGCGCCTCTTCCTTCGAGCGCATGGAGCGGGTTTCGCCCTTGCCCGGATCGTAGAGGCGGGTCTCCTGCTCGATTACGCCGCCATCCTCAAGGATAGCGATCTGGCGACGCGCCTCATACTCGATCGCCTGGCCGATGAAGCGGATGGAGTTGACGTTCTTGATCTCGCAGCGGGTGCCGAACTCCTCGCCGGGACGGCGGACGGACACGTTCACGTCGGCGCGCAGATTGCCCTTGTCCATGTCGCCGTCGCAGGTGCCGAGATAGCGCAGGATCGTGCGCAGCTTGGTGACATAGGCGCGCGCCTCGTCAGCCGAACGCAGGTCCGGCTTCGACACGATTTCCATGAGCGCCACGCCGGAGCGGTTGAGATCGACGAAGCTCATGGTGGGGTGCAGGTCATGGATCGACTTGCCCGCGTCCTGTTCAAGGTGCAGGCGCTCGATGCGCACCGTGATCGTCTCAGCCGTTTCCGGCACGTCCACGGTCACCTCGCCCTCGCCCACGATGGGGCTTTTGTACTGGCTGATCTGGTAGCCCTGCGGAAGGTCCGGATAGAAATAGTTCTTGCGATCGAAGGTGCTCTTCAGGTTGATCTGCGCCTTGAGGCCGAGGCCCGTGCGGATCGCCTGGCGGACGCATTCCTCGTTGATGACGGGCAGCATGCCGGGCATGGCCGCATCCACGAGAGAGACATGGCTGTTCGGATCGCCGCCGAAAGCCGTCGAGGCGCCGGAGAACAGCTTGGCCTGGCTCGTCACCTGGGCGTGGATCTCCATACCGATGACGATTTCCCAATCGCCTGTCGCGCCTTTGATGAGCTTCTTAGGATTGACCGGAGCGTTCATAAGCCGTGCGCCTTTATCTCTAAAGCATCGGACGTGAAAAGTGGATTCCACTTTTGGGATCGGTCCGATGCTTGCTTCCATTAACGAGCGCATCATGTGACGCGGAAAACCGGGTCCACTTTTCCGCACGATGCGCTTGTGTTTCCTGCCCGGAGTAAGAGCGACGCGAAATCGGGTCAACCCCTTTCGAGATGAACAGACGTTCAGATTAGCGCCTCATAAGGCTAAGATTAATTATGATTTATGTACAGGGACTTAAGATAATTGCCACGCTGGCATGAAACCGCATCCAATATCAGGCGTTGAACGGGAGGTAAAACGGTCAAGGAGCTTAAAAATGGCTATGGATCCCATGGATCGCGAACCGAACGTCTACAATCGTGAGACCAACGTCTACGATACGGACCGTCGCGGTTCCAATACTCTTGCTTACGTGATCGGCGGTCTTGTTATCGCCCTGGGCCTGCTGGCTTTCCTTTTCTATGATGGCGGCAACGAGCCCAGCACGACCGGCAGCACCGGCACGCAGACGGAAAGCTCTTCGCCGGCCACGGGCTCGAGCGGCACGGGCGCCACGGGCGGTTCGTCCACGGCTCCGGCCACTCCGACCACCCCGGCACCTGCTTCGCCGGCCCCGGCCTCTCCGTCGGCCCCAGCTTCCCCGCAGCAGTAATCTCGCGTCCAGCGTAATGCTGCGTCACAAGGGCCTGACCCCGGTCAGGCCCTTTTCTTTTGGCTCAAAGCCCTGCCCAGCTAGAGCCTCGGACCAAAAGTGGATTTGCACTTTCGGGATTCATCCGATGCTCCCTCCATAGAGCCGCGCATCATTGAAAGCGGAACCGGAGGTCCACGTCAGTGAAAACCGGGGCCACTTTTTAAGCACGATGCGCTAGGAACAAAGCCGAAGCTTGAGCGGTTACGCCTGTCGACCCCCCAAGGCACCGCATCAGGAGCATAGCGATGGCAAGCAAATCGAGCTTCACCCCCGAGGAATGGTCCCGTCTCGTTGCAAGCCCGGTAGTGGCCAGTATGGCGATTACCGCCGCGGACCCCGGCGGGCTCTGGAGCCTGCTCCAGGAATCCATGTCGAGCGGCTGGGCACTTCTCGAAGCCAAGCAGGACGCGCAGGCGAACCCTCTCGTGAAGGCGGTGGCTGACGACATCTCGAATGCGGACACGCGGGATGCCGTGCGCCATTCCTTTCAGGCGCAGTTCAAGGGCAGCCAGTTCGCCGACATCAAGCGCAAGGCCATCGAGGAATTGACCGCGATCTCGAGCCTGCTCGACGCCAAGGCGCCCGACGAGGCAGCGGCCTTCAAATCCTGGATTTGGAGTGTGGCGCGAAAATCCGCGGAAGCGGGCAAGGAAGGCGGCTTCCTCGGCTTCGGCGGCGTAGCGGTGAGCGACGCTGAAAAGGCGACGCTCGCAGATATCGCAGCAGCGCTGGGGAACCCGGCAGGATCCGGCGCAGGACTTGCAGAAACCTAGGGCATCGGCCCCGGCTTCCCCGCAGCAGTGATCTCGCATCCGGCGTACGCTGCATCACAAGGGCCTGACTTGGTCAGGCCCTCTTCTTTTGACCAGCATAAAGGAATACGACCACCCAAAGCCTCGACCGAACAGGCATTTCCCAGACCTGAGAACACGCTCACCGCGCAAAGTCCGGCTGCATTTTTTGCACTGATGCAATTACCACCAACTAGGATTCAAGTTCGCTATGATATAACTTTATAGCATTGCATGAATCAGACAGCCATCTCGGCCGAGCTTCATGCATGATTGCAATTGCCCCGATTTTCGGATCAGGCCTTCAGCGAGATACTCCCGTGTCGACCAGGAAAAAGAAGCTCTCCTCTGTCTTTGCCATTCACACCTGGGCTGAGAAAGCCAAAGGTGACCTTGCGGGTACCAAGACCCTTCTGCCGGTAAAGAGGTACAGCACCGTCTCGGTCGAGAAGGACGCCTATATGGCGACAATGACCCTCACCAAGAGCGCGACGACGGCGCGCTCCACCTCCAAGGTGTCAGGCGTCCTGATCAACGGCACGGACGGTTCCGATACCCTTACGGGAGGCACCGGCGGCGACACCCTCAACGGCGCCGGCGGCAATGACACGCTTTTCGGCGGCGATAACACGGACCGTCTCAATGGTGGTGCGGGCGACGATCTGCTCGATGGCGGTGCCGGCTCAGACATTATGGCGGGCGGCACGGGCAACGACACTTACATCGTCGATACCACGCGCGATTCCATCTCCGAACTCGCCAGCGAAGGCATCGATACGGTACAGTCCTCCGTATCCTTGTCGCTCGGCTCGAACATCGAGAATCTGACGCTCACAGGCACGGCAAATCTCAACGGCACCGGCAACAGCCTCAATAACGTGATGATCGGCAATGCGGGGAGTAATCTGCTCCAGGCCGGCGGCGGGAATGACACTCTCGATGGTGGATCGAATGTAACCGGCGCCATCGACACGCTGGCAGGCGGCGCAGGCGACGACGTCTACATCGTGCGCAGCGCCACTGACATCGTTCGCGAATATGCCGGTGACGGCAACGACACTGTTCAGACGGCGCTTGACTACACGCTCGGCGCCAATGTCGAGAACCTCGCTCTCACAGGCTCCGCGAACCTGTCCGGCACGGGCAATGAACTCGCCAACCATATGATGGGTAACGATGGTGCCAACCTGTTGCAGGGGCAGGCCGGCAATGACACGATCGTCGGTGGCGCGGGCAACGATACTATCGGTGGCGGCACCGGCAATGACGTGCTGACCGGAGGCGCAGGTGCGGATCTCTTCCGCTTCGCGAAGGCGGGCGGTCAGGACACGATCACCGATTTCGACGCGATGCAGGGTGATCTCATCGACCTCACCGGTACGGGAATTACCGGCATCGAACAATTGCAAATCGCCTCATCGGGCTTGAATTACGTCATCGGTCTCGGCGACGGCACGACGATTACGTTGGCCAATAGCACGGCGCCTCAGGCAAACTGGTTCAAGTTCGACCCTGCGCCCCCTCCTGGCGGGGGTGGCGGCACCGGAGAATCCATCTTCACCTGGGAGGGCACGACTCTACCCTCTTATTGGGGTGGCAACTTCCAAACGACAGGCGGCCTTTCCGCCATGGATCAGGTGAAAGCCACCGGCGCCAACACCGTCACTCTCGTGCCGAATTTCTTCATGGCGAACCAATACAGCAATGAGGTGAAGCTCATCAATCTGAGCACAGATCCAACGAAGCCCTGGTTGAGTGAAAGCGACACCTTCGCTCAGGTCCGGCAAGCTGTTCTCGATGCGACGGCACGTGGTCTGAAGGTGGTTCTCAAGCCGCATCTCGAGACTGACAACCGCGTCTGGCGCGCCGACATCGCACCCACCGATCCCAAAGCTTGGTTCGCCAGCTACAAGGCCATGATGGTGGAATACGCCAAGGTCGCTCAGGCCGCTGGTGCATCCATGATCTGTGTCGGCACCGAGATGAAGAGCATGACGGACCCCACCAAGGTCTGCAGCGATGGGATGACCTACACCCAGAAATGGGTGGATATCATCTCTGCCGTGCGCAGCGTCTTTTCGGGCCAGGTCACCTATTCCTCGACCTATGAGGAAGTGACCAAGGTCGGTTTTTGGGACGCTGTCGATAACATTGGCGTCAATCCCTATATTCCGCTTTCAACCAGCAACACACCGACTGTCGATCAGATGGTGGATGCCTGGATTCAACCGCATTTCAACAGCTGGATTCGGGATACCTTGTACCAAGGCAAATCGGCCATCGAGTACTATAAGGCTCTCTCCGATCAATACGGCAAGCAGGTCATCTTCACCGAAGTCGGCTACCGCAGCATGGACGGAGCCAACAAGGATCCGGGTCTTCATGGCGGCAGCGGCACCGTCGATTACCAGGAGCAGGCGGATGCCTACACGGCCCTGTACAAGGTGATGGAAAACTACGGCGGGCGCTGGCTCGGCGGCTCCTTCCTCTGGAGCTACTATCCCTATGCATCCAAGCAGGAAATGACAGCGGCGGGGGTCTCCGAACTCGACTATACCACCCAATGGAAACCCGCGAACGACATCATCACTGCGAATTATTCGAGCCCCGACCACGTGACGGGACTCATCTGGACGGGAACATCCGGCAACGACAAGCTCGATGGCGGATATCACAACGACACGCTGAACGGTGGCTCAGGCAATGATACCCTGTGGGGTGGGGCTGGCCACGACATACTCAGCGGCGGCACGGGTGTGGATCGTTTCGACTTCGGAGCATCAAACGGCACCGACACGGTTACGGACTTCGACATGGCGACTCTGGGCGAGGTCATTTCCATCGCCAAGAACGTGAACGGTCTTTCCCTCAGCACCTTCGAGGAGCTGATAGCCCGCACCACGATGTCGGGAACGGATACGGTCATTGATCTAGGCGCAAACAACAGCATCAAGCTGGTCAATGTCGACAAGACCATACTCAATGCAAACCACTTCCTCTTCATCTAGAAGAAAAAGCGGCGCGGAGATCATCCGCGCCGCCTCCCCTTCAGAACAAAGGCCGCGACGTCGTCGCGGCCTTCGTCGTTTAAGAATGCACGATCATCAACGCTTCGCCACACGGCGCGCCGCATAAGCACCACCGGCCCAGAGAAGCGCTGCGATGAAACGTACGGGAAACAGCGTCAGCGCGTCGGCGCGCACCGGCGCGATCCACGGAATGCCGATGAGGCTGATCACGTACGACAAGAGGATCGACAAGCCGAGCGCCGCGATGGCGGCGATCAGGATCTTGCCGAACTGATCGGCCTTCCAGCCGAGCAGCACGGCAACAATGATCAGAACCGGATCGAAGGCTGCGGGCAGCCAGTCCCAGAGATGAACGACGGGAACCGTTGGACCCACTTGATTTAAGCCCACCAGGGCTGCGGCAGCTTGATGCGTCCGGCAGCGTCTTCGATCACCTGACCGACGGCGAAGAGGGTTTCCTCGTCGAAGGCGCGGCCGATGAGCTGGAGGCCGAGCGGCAGGCCCTGCGAGTCCAGGCCAGCCGGAACGGCGAGACCCGGAAGGCCCGCCATGTTCACGGTTACTGTAAAGATGTCGTTGAGGTACATCTCCACCGGATCGCCGGAGCCCTTCTCGCCGATGCCGAAGGCAGCCGACGGCGTGGCGGGCGTCAGGATCGCATGAACGCCCTGCGCATAGACCTCCTCGAAGTCGCGCTTGATCAGCGTTCGGATCTTCTGGGCGCGGACATAATAGGCGTCGTAATAGCCCGCCGAGAGCACATAGGTGCCGATCATGATGCGGCGCTTGACCTCGCGACCGAAACCGGCGGCGCGGGTCTTCTCGTAGAGATCGACGATGTCCTTGCCGTTCTCGCGCAGGCCGTAGCGCACGCCGTCATAACGGGCGAGGTTCGATGAGGCCTCGGCCGGGGCCACGATGTAATAGGCCGGCAGCGCATACTTGGTGTGAGGCAGGGAGACCTCGACGATCTCGGCGCCGGCGGCGCGCAGCCATTCCGCACCCTGGTGCCAGAGCTGCTCGATCTCGGATGACATGCCATCGACGCGGTATTCCTTCGGAATGCCGATCTTCAACCCCTTGACGCCGCGCGTGACGGCAGCCTCGTAATCCGGAACGGCTAAGTCGACGCAGGTCGTGTCCTTGGCATCGGGCCCGGACATGGAGCGCAGCATGATGGCGGCGTCGCGTACCGTGCGGGTGATGGGGCCGGCCTGGTCGAGAGACGAGGCGAAGGCGACCGTGCCCCAGCGGGAAACGCGGCCATAGGTCGGCTTGATGCCTACGGTGCCCGTGAAGGCCGCCGGCTGGCGGATCGAGCCGCCGGTGTCGGTCGCGGTCGCGCCCAGGCAGAGGTGCGCGGCCACAGCCGCCGCCGAACCGCCGGACGAGCCGCCGGGGACGAGATGCTTGCCCTCGATCTGGCCCGAAGCGCCAGCACTCACATTCGAGCCCTCGCGGCGCCAGGGCGACACGACCGGACCGAAGGCACTGGTCTCGTTGGAGGAGCCCATGGCGAACTCGTCCATGTTGAGCTTGCCGAGCATGACGGCGCCGTCGTTCCAGAGGTTCTGGGTGACGGTGGACTCGTAAGGCGGGTTGAAGTTGCCGAGGATCCTGGAGGCAGCGGTGGAAACCACGCCTTCCGTGCAGAACAGGTCCTTGATGCCGAGCGGGATGCCTTCCATCGGGCGAGCCTCGCCCTTGGCGATCTTCTCGTCGGAGGCCTTGGCCATGGCGAGCGCCTTCTCGGGCGTCTCGAGCACATAGGCGTTCAGCGCCCTCGCCTTCTCGACGGCGGCGATATGGGCCTGCGCGAGCTCGGTGGCGGAGAAGGTCTTGGCCTTCAGGCCCTCACGGGCTTCGGCAATCGTGAGATGGGTCAGTTCGGTCACGGGACTTGATCTCTGTTCCAACGTCATGGCCGGGCTTGTCCCGGCCATCCACGCCTTATTCTGCGGGAGATCCCCGGGCCGCGTGTCGCTTGCCTCGCCCGGGGATGGTTGAAAAAGGCTGAGGCCTTATTCAACCACTTTCGGCACCAGGAAGAAGTTGTCTTCCGTGGCGGGGGCGTTCTGGACGATCTTCTCAGGATGGCCGCCATCGGTCACGCCGTCCTGGCGCTTCTTCATGATCATGGGCGTCACGGAAGTCATGGGCTCCACGCCGTCCACGTTCACTTCGTTGAGTTGCTCGACGAAGGAGAGAATCGCGTTGAGCTCGCCCTGGAGGTGAGGCACCTCCTCATCCGTCACGGCAATACGCGCCAGATGGGCGATGCGGCGGACCGTTTTCTCATCGACCGACATGAATGGTCATACCCCTTGGAAATCTGATCGGCGGGCTATAGCACCCGCCCGCCTCAGGGGGCAACGGCGGATGTTGGGAAGGTCCGTTTCGGCCATCCTTCGTCATGGCCGGGCTTGTCCCGGCCATCCCGTTTTAAGACCCTCCGCCCTCATCCTGAGGAGGTCGCGCAGCGACCGTCTCGAAGGAGCTTCCAGAGAGCACTGGATCCTCCTTCGAGACGCAGCCTGACGGCTGCTCCTCAGGATGAGGTGAGAGTGTGGAAACGGAGATCACCGGCACAAGGCCGTGATGACATGAGAGGCAGTCAAACCCGCACCGCCACGGTCTTGTGCGGCACCACGACCTGGACGCCCTTGCCTTCCAGGGCCGCCACGAACCGGTCCGCATTGGGGACGAGCGGCGGGAAGGAGGCGTAGTGGCAGGGAATGACCGCCTTCAGGCCGCTGAAATAGCGCTGGACGGCCAAGGCCGCGACCTCCGGCCCCATGGTGAAGCGGTCGCCGATGGGCACCATGGCCACTTCCGGCTGGTGGATTTCGGCGATCAGGCCCATGTCGCCGAAAATATCCGTATCGCCCATATGGTAGACGGTGGGCTCCCCCGGCGCCTTCACGATGATGCCGTTGGCGGAGCCGAGGGGGAAGTTCACGTCCATCTCCACGAGGCCGGACGAATGGTCTGCCCGCACAAGCGTGACGGTAAAGCCGCCCTGGTCCGTCGTGCCGCCGGTATTCATCGGGTCAATGTTCTGAACGCCCTGCTTCGCTAGGTACATGCAGAGTTCGAAATTGGTGACGACCTTCGCGCCTGTCGCCTTCGCGATCTCCACCGTGTCGCCCACATGGTCGCCATGGCCGTGGGTGAGCAGGATATGGCCCACGCCTTCGATGGTCTTCGCCCTGTCACCCTCGAAAGCCGGGTTGCCGGTGAAGAACGGGTCGATGAGCACGGCCTTGTCGGCGAAATCGAGCCGGAAGGCGGAATGTCCAAACCAAGTGATTTTCATGGGAGCACCTTCGCTGAAACGAGCATGAAGATGGGGCAAGGCCGATGCGCGGCCATGTTCCAAAGGAACAAAGAGCGGGTCCTCAGGCTTGTCAACCTAAGCAATAAACATGAACCCTGCTGGAGGATAGCCATGTCCCGACTCATCGCCAGTCTGACCCTTGCGGCCGGCCTTCTTACCTCCGCCAGTGTCTCTGCCGTCGAGATTTCGATTTCGTGCAGCGCGCTCGGCAAGGAATATGAAATCTGCAAGCAGGGCGTCGATGCCTGGGCCAGTAAAACCGGCAACACGGTCAAGATCGTCTCGACCCCGAACTCCGCAACCGAGCGCCTCGCTCTTTATCAGCAGTTGCTGGCCGCCGGCGCGGGCGATGTCGACGTGTTCCAGATCGACGTGGTGTGGACCGGCATTCTCGCCGATCATTTGCAGGACCTGACCTCGAAGGGCCAGGGCGTTGTCGGCGAGCATCTTCCCGCGATGGTCGAGACGAGCCGCGTGAACGGGAAGCTCATGGCGATGCCCTGGTTTGCCGATGCGGGCCTGCTCTATTATCGCAAGGACCTGCTCGACAAATACAAGCGCCCCGTGCCGCAGACTTGGTCCGACCTGACCGAGACGGCCCGCATGATCCAGGAGGGCGAGCGCAAGGAGGGCAAGGGCGATTTCTGGGGCTATGTCTGGCAGGGTCGCGCCTATGAGGGCCTGACCACCGTCGCTCTCGAATGGATCGCCTCCTACAACGGTGGCACCATCGTCGATGAAAAGGGCGAGGTCACCGTCGAGAACCCGAAGGCTGTCGAGGCCCTGAAGACGGCGGCAGGCTGGGTCGGCGCCATCACGCCGGAAGGCGTGCTCAACTACACGGAGGAGGAAGCGCGCGGCGTCTTCCAGGCGGGCAACGCCGCCTTCATGCGCAACTGGCCCTATGCCTGGGCACTGGCTCAAGGAGCGGACAGCAGCATCAAGGACAAGGTCGGCATCGCGCCCTTGCCGAAGGGAGGTGCGGACGGGCGTCATGCGGGTACGCTGGGCGGCCAATTGCTCGCCGTCTCCAAGTACTCCAAGAACGCCGATGCCGCGACCGATCTCGTCATGTACCTGACCGGCCAGGAGGAGCAGAAGCGCCGCGCCGTCCAAGGCTCGTTCAATCCCACCATCGTGTCGCTCTATGGCGATGCGGACATTGCGAAAGCCAATCCGTTCATCGGCGATCTTGCGGATGTGTTTGCGAATGCGGTCGCACGCCCGGCGACGGTGACGGGACAGAACTACAACAAGGTCTCGACCGAGTTCTTCAACGCCGTCCACCAGGTGCTCTCGAAGCGAGCGGAGCCCGCGCAGGCGCTCAACCGCCTCGATCGTGATCTGAAGCGGATCAAGCGCAGCGGCTGGCAATGATCATGTCGGGCGCGACCATCCGGGCGACCGCCCCTGCGCGTGAAGCCGTGCGGGGCGGCCGTTCCGCCCTCACCCGCTCGCGCGTCAAGGCGGCGTGGATCTTCATCGCGCCGACGCTGATCGTGCTGGCGCTCATCGCAGGCTGGCCTCTCGCGCGCACGATCTGGTTCAGCCTCACGGATGCGAACCTCAACAGCCTCAACGATTACGAATTCATCGGCCTCGAGAACTACATCGCCAATTACGACGGCGAGTGGTTGGGCCTGCTCACCGATCCGGACTGGTGGCGCTCGGTGTGGAACACGGTGTGGTTCACGGCGATCTCCGTCTCCATCGAGACCGTGCTCGGCACCATCGTCGCGCTGATCCTCAACGCGTCCTTTCCCGGACGCGGCATCATGCGTGCCGTCATTCTCATTCCCTGGGCCATCCCCACAGTGGTCTCGGCCAAGATGTGGAACTGGATGCTCCACGACCAGTTCGGCGTGATCAACGACATGCTCCTGCGCCTCGGCCTCATCGCCGCGCCGATCACCTGGACCGCCAACCCCGACACGGCGCTTTGGACCGTGATCATGGTGGACGTGTGGAAGACCACGCCCTTCATGGCGCTGCTCATTCTCGCAGCCCTGCAGATGCTGCCGGGCGATATCTATGAGGCCGCGAAGGTGGATGGCGTGCATCCCGTGAAAGTCTTCTTCCGAGTCACGCTGCCGCTGATCAGGCCGGCGCTCATCGTTGCCGTGATCTTCCGCGCGCTCGATGCGCTGCGCGTCTTCGACCTGATCTACGTGCTCACCGCCAATTCGCAGGACACCATGTCCATGTCGGTCTATGCACGCCAGCAGCTCGTGGACTTCCAGGAGGTGGGCCTCGGCTCGGCAGCCTCGACTCTCATCTTCCTCATCATCGCCCTTCTCATCGTCATCACCATGGCCGCGGGCCGGGTTCGGCTGGGAGGTGAAACCCGATGAAAGTGCTGACCCGGATCGGCTTCTGGCTGCTGGTTGTGGCCATCGGCTTGTTTTCGATCTTTCCGTTCTACTACGCGGTGATCTCGTCCTTCCGCTCGGGCTCGGATCTCTTCAAGGTGGCCTATTGGCCCGAGCGTCTGGACTTCTCCAACTACATCGCCGTGTTCGAACGCCAACCCTTCGGCACAAACATCTTCAATTCGGTTGTCGTCGCGGGCTCCGTGGTGGCACTCTCGCTCGGCTTAGGCATCACGGCGGCTTATGCCTTCGGACGCATCCGCTTCCGCGGCCGATCGCTGCTGCTCATGACCATTCTTGCGGTCTCCATGTTCCCGCAGGTGGCGGTGTTGTCGGGCATGTTCGAGCTGATCCGGAGTTTCGGACTCTACAACACCCTGCCCGGCCTGATCCTCGCCAACCTCATGCTCACCCTGCCCTTCACGGTCTGGGTGCTCACCACCTTCATGCGGGAATTGCCGAAGGAGATCGAGGAGGCCGCTTTCGTGGACGGAGCAACACCCTGGATCGTGGTGCGCCGAGTCTTCCTGCCATTGATGATGCCGGCTGCCGTCACCACGGGACTCCTCGCCTTCATCGTCTCGTGGAACGAGTTCCTCTTCGCCCTCACCTTCACCCTGACCAACGAACAGCGCACCGTGCCGCCAGCCATCGCGCTCATGAGCGGCTCAACGGCCTACGAACTGCCCTGGGGCACGATCATGGCGGCTTCCGTCATCGTGACGGTGCCGATCATCGCGTTGGTGCTGATCTTCCAGCGCAAGATCGTGGCGGGCCTCACCGCAGGCGCGGTCAAGGGATAATTTCAAGGACTTTTCAGATGGCTGACGTCGTTCTCAAAAATGTTCGCAAATCCTTCGGCCGGGTCCATGTAATCCACGGCGTGGATCTCGACATCAAGGACGGCGAGTTCATCGTCTTCGTCGGCCCTTCCGGCTGCGGAAAATCCACGTTGCTGCGCCTCGTCGCAGGCCTGGAGGACATCACCTCCGGCGATATCTTCATCGGCGGCCAGCGCGTCAACGATCTGTCTCCTGCAAAGCGCGGCATCGCGATGGTGTTTCAATCCTATGCGCTCTATCCGCATATGAACGTCTACGACAACATGGCCTTCGGCCTGGAGCTGGCGAAATCGTCAAAAGCTCAGATCGACGCCAAGGTGCGCGAGGCCGCGCGCATGTTGCAGATCGAAAACCTTCTCGATCGCAAACCCCGTCAGCTCTCCGGCGGACAGCGCCAGCGCGTCGCCATCGGCCGCGCCATCGTGCGCGATCCGAAGGTTTTTCTCTTCGACGAGCCTCTCTCCAACCTCGACGCAGCCTTGCGCGTGCAGACCCGCATCGAGATCGCCAAGCTCCACACCGACACCCGCGCCACCATGATCTACGTGACCCACGACCAGGTGGAAGCAATGACGCTCGCGGACAGGATCGTGGTGCTCAACGCCGGTCGCATCGAGCAGGTCGGAACGCCATTGGAGCTCTACCACCGCCCGGCCAATCTCTTCGTCGCGGGATTCCTCGGCTCGCCGCAGATGAACTTCATCACCTGTGTCGTTTCCCATATCGACTCAGACGGCGTGCAGGTGCAGTTGCCCAATGCCAGCATGATCACCGTTCCGGTTTCATCGGATGGCGTGCACGTGGGCGAGACCGTGACGCTCGGCATCCGGCCTGACCATGTGAAAGTCTCCGCTCAAGGCACTGTCACCGGACGCATCGAGCTGGTGGAGGAACTTGGCGAGAACCACCTGCTCTATGTGGATTTCGGTAAGGACCGCCATCTCACAATCCGCGAGCCGGGCGATGCACGTCATGAGGTCGGACAGGAGGTCAGCCTCCTGCTGGCGCCGGAAGCCTGCCATCTGTTCAAGGAATCGGGCGAGGCCCTGCCCATGCTCGCCCCCACCGGGGCTCCCATGGCCCGGTCGCCGTCTCCGGCGACCAGCGCCGCCTGATCTCGACGCACGCCAACTTCCTCTATACTGGCTATCATAGAGACAGTGCCGTGAGGAGGCTGCCCATGACATCGAGGGATGACGAGCTGATCGCCTTTATCGAAGGTTTGAGCCCCCGCGCGCGCCTCATGGGCGTCGATCTCGGCACCAAGACCATCGGCTTGTCCCTGTCCGATGTGGAGAAGCGGATCGCGACGCCGCTCGAGACCATCAAGCGAGTGAAGTTCACCCCCGATGTGCAGCACATCAAGGATCTGGTGGAGCGATACGAGGTCGGCGGACTCGTCTTCGGGCTGCCCCTCAACATGGACGGCACCGAGGGCCCCCGCTCGCAGGCCACCCGCGCCTTCGTGCGCAACCTAAAGCCTCTCCTGCCACTGCCCGTGCTGTTCTGGGACGAGCGCATGTCCACCATGGTCGTGACCCGCACCCTCCTCGACGCGGATGCCTCCCGAGCCACGCGCGCCGACGCCGTGGACAAGATGGCCGCCGCCTACATCCTGCAAGGAGCCCTCGACCGCTATGAGCGGATCGCGGCTGACGCCGAGGCCGCCCACGACGAGGCCGAATACCGGGCCGGCCTCGGCCTCGACCCGCCTCCCGAAAGCGGCGACATGGACGACTGAGGCCTCACCTCAGCGCCAAGCTTGAGGCACCTGTCATTCAGATGTCAGAAAGCCGTCGAATGGGGTTGACGCACCCGCAAAAGCAGCCTATCTGACCGGCACTCGCTGAGTTCGCCGCCCGCGGCCCGGACCTTTCATTCTCCGGAATTCCAAGCGGCTCAAGGACTTATGGTGGGGGATAGTTTAATGGTAGAACAGCGGACTCTGACTCCGTTAGTCTTGGTTCGAATCCAGGTCCCCCAGCCACTCAGTTTAGCCTGCTAAATCAAGGGTTTAGCGGGTTTTTTCATGCCCAAGATCGCCGGATTTTATGTTGCAAGCCGCTGCAACACATTTCCTTCATTCACAACGGTTTCTGAAGCGTTGCATTTTGCTCCGTGCAACACGGAAGCAACACGTTTGGATCTAAACAAGATGGGAAATTGCCGGGGAACATACCAGCCAATTTGGAAAGCTACTTCCAGGAACAATCCGTCTCCGGGACACCCTGGGTGACTGTTACATCGGTACTGCAGACGCGGTCGGCGGCGAGTTTTGGAATCTCGTAGTGCCGTCGAGGACATGGACCACATCAAGTCTGATAAGCTCAAGCTGCTGCGCCGGAAGATGTGGGAGGCCAATCAAGCTGGCGTGAATCTGCGCGTCATGACGGATTACGTTGAGCGCCTCTCAGGTCCACCGCCCTCCTTCAAGCGTCGAACTGATGATCTACTCGGGTTCATCATTTCGAAAGCGCAGCCGGTCACGACGTTGGTACCGATCTCGACAAACATGAGCAAGGTCGCCCAGGCCATAACCGTCGTCTGGATCGACGATCCTAACGAGCTTCGCTTCTACATCGAATATTTGGCTGAACGTGGATTTGTGAAGGCAGGTGAGAGAGGCGCCCATCTTGATGTGCAGCTCAGGCCAGCGGCTTTCATTTATCGAGAAACCGAATTGAAGCAAGCTCTGAGTGTCCCCGCGGCTTTGTGGCCATGTGGTTCGGAAACGAAATGGGAGATCCCTGGCAGTACGGCCTTGAGCGAGCCATTACCGATGCGGGATATGAGGCATTCCGTATCGACAAGCACGAGCATGTGAACCGCATCGACGACGAGATTCTGGCGCAGATCCGCACCTCCCGGAGTGCGACATGGTTGTCGGGGGGTGGCCATGCCAAGATCTTAGTCAGGCTGGACGTGTGGCGGGAATCGGCGGTGATCGGTCCGGTCTTGTAAATGAAGTACTCCGCCTTCTCGCAGGTGCCCGCCGGAAGCCACAGTTCGTGCTAGTTGAGAATGTCGCTTTTGCTTTGCATCTCCAAAAGGGCCGTGCAGTAGACCATGTCGTCCGGCAGTTTGAGGACCTCGGTTACCGCTGGGCATATCGTATCCTCGATACGCAGGAGTTCGGCCTGCCACAGCGGCGCCGCCGGCTTTTTGTGCTTGCTGCGCGGGATCTTGATCCGGCAACTAATCTGTTTGATGGAGCATCTGAGCCCCAAATATTTGTGGAGCCGAAGCAAATTGGATTTTACTGGACGGAAGGGAACCGGGGGATCGGCTGGTCTCCTGAAGCTATCCACCCCTAAAGGGAGGCTCTGGGCTGCCTATCCCATCTCCACCAGCATTGTGGGACCGTACCCGCCGTACTTTCTTCTGCCCGAGGCGTGAGGATGCCGAAAGGCTCCAAGGCTTTAGCACGTGTTGGACTGCTCCGGTCGCGGACAGTGGGCTTCCAGATCGTGTTCGCTGGCGCCTTGTAGGCAATGCAGTCAGCGTTCCTGTAGTGCTTTCCAATTCATATGGAATTTATCTCCATCCATTTGAGTTGACTCTCCTCCAACTGCTGAATCCAGTAACCCTATTAGAGTAAGGCGGTTAGATGTAGACATGGGTATATAAGAATGTTTGCTCAGGCCAAGTAACATTCTTCTCCCCACAATTAACAGGCTTTCCGCGTCAGATTGACTCTGAGACAAACGAGAACATACTAGGAACATCTTGAAACGACGGACAGGTTGGGCAAGGCGCATGCGTGCCGGGCAACAGACAACGCTTGCCGATTTGCGGCACCAGATTGAGCGCCTCGAGAGTGGGCGCCTCCGGCGCCGCCCCCTACCCTTCGCCATTGCTGCCATTGATCAGCGCCTTCCTCAAGGTGGTCTCGCCCTTGGAGCGCTGCACGAGATGATCGAAGGAGGTCCTGCCGCCGAGTTCGCCGGCACCGCGACCCTCTTCGTCGCCGGGATCGCCGCCCGTCTCAAAGGGCCGGTGCTCTGGTGCCTCAGCCGTCGTGATCTGTTCGCTCCCGGTCTGATGAGTGCAGGCCTGCACCCTGACCGTGTCATCTACGCAGAGACCTTTCGCGAGCGTGAAGTGCTGGCTGCCATGGAAGAAGGCCTGCGGGAGCAGGGCCTAGCAGCCGTAATCGGTGAAGTGACGCGGCTTGGGCTGACAGCATCCCGCCGCCTGCAGCTTGCGGCCGAGGCATCTGGCGTGCCGGCTCTTGCGCTCCGACGCTGGTGGACGGTCGCCGAAAAGGAGCTGACCGGTCTTCCCTCTGCAGCGGTTACGCGCTGGCGCATCGCTCCTTTTGCATCCCATGCCCCGCCAACACCGGGTTTAGGCCATGCCCGATGGCACGTCGAACTTCTGCGCTGCCGCGGCGGCGAACCCTATTCCTGGATTGTTGAGGCATGCGATGCGAAGGGTCGTCTCGCTCTACCTTCCGACTTGGCCGACCGATCGGATCAGGCGCCGCAACGGCGCGCCGCCGCCGGATGAGCCTCTCGTTACCGTAAAAACGGAAGGATCGCGCCGCCTGGTCGGCGCTGTAGACCAAGCTGCATACCGCCTTGGTCTGCGTCCTGATCAGACGATCACCCACGCTCAGACATTGGTGCCGAACCTGCACATTGTCGAAGCGAGGCCGGAAGAGGACGAGGCCTTGCTTATTGAGTTGACGCGGTGGTGCATCGGCTACTCGCCCATCGTCGCTCCCAATCCTCCTGATGGCGTGTGGATCGACATTGCCGGCGCGGCCCATCTGTTCGGCGGCGAGGACAAGCTGGTGAGGCACCTCGTCAATCGCCTCACGACCCAAGGCATCCATGCCGCTGCCTGCGTGGCTGATGCACCAGGCACTGCGTGGGCCGTTGCGCGATTTGGCAGGGAGATTGTCGTTCCATCAGGTCGCGCCATTGAAGCCGTCGCCAGCCTGCCAATCCCCGCCTTACGTCTGCCAGTCGCAACAATCGAGGCGCTCCATCGTCTAGGGATCGAACGAATTGGCCAGCTCGCGGCCATGCCGCGCGCGCCGATGGTCCGCCGCTTCGGCAAGGATGTGGCGCTCCGGCTCGACCAAGCCTTCGGCCATGTCTTTGAGCCGCTCAACCCACTTATTCCCAAGGAAACGCCGATGCAGCGCGTGTCCTTCGCCGAGCCGGTCGGAAGGCTTGAGGATCTGCAAAGTGTGGTGAGGCGGCTTACCGAGCGGCTCTGCCGCGATCTCGAGCGCACAGCTCTTGGCGTACGCCGTCTCGATCTCGTGTTTGAGCGCATTGATCGCCGCAGTGTCGCCCTTCGGGTCGGAACGGCAAAAGCAACACGTGAGGCAGGCCATCTCGCAAAGCTCTTTGGCGAGCGTCTGCAAACCGTCGATCCCGGCTTCGGCATCGAAGCGGCGATGCTGATCGCCAGCAAGGTTGAACCGTTGAGCGAGAAGCAAGTCGCAGCAAAGGGCTTGGCTGAGGGCGATGCTCCTGATGTGGACTTGAGCCGTCTCGTTGACAGGCTCGGCGCACGGCTTGGACCCAAGCGGGTCTATCGTCTCGTTCCGGTCGAGAGCCGTATACCGGAAAGAGCTATGAAGCGCATCCCGGCTCTGACACCTCCCACCGGTGTCGTCTGGCCAGAGGCCTTGCCCCGGCCGACGCGCCTTCTCGATCCACCGGAGCCTGTGACTGCGACGGCACTACTGCCAGACCATCCGCCAGCCTTTTTCGTCTGGCGCCGCGTTCGCCATCTCGTGGTCAAGGCTGATGGACCTGAGCGCATCACGGGCGAGTGGTGGAAGTCGGAGAACGAGCGCGCTTCCCTGCGCGACTACTACCGCGTCGAAAATGAGCAGGGTGCGCGCTTCTGGATCTTCCGCGATGCGCCGGCCGATCAGGGCGGCCGTTGGTGGCTGCATGGGCTGTTCGCATGACCTATGCGGAGCTTCAGGTCACGACGCACTTCTCGTTCCTACGTGGAGCATCGAGCCCCCGCGAGTTGTTCGAACAGGCAAAGCTCCTTGGCCTTCCGGCGCTTGGGATCGTCGACCGCAATTCGCTCGCAGGTATCGTGCGCGCCTATGAGGCAGCTAAGGAAACCGGCGTGCGCCTCGTGGTCGGCTGCCGGCTCGATCTCACGGATGGCACGTCGCTCCTGGTCTATCCCACAGACTGCGCAGCCTATTCCCGCCTGTGCCGCATGCTGAGCCTCGGCAAGAGTCGGGCTGGCAAAGGCAAGTGCGCTCTCGTGTGGGAGGACGTGGAGGCCTGGAATGAGGGCTTGCTCGCAGTGCTGCTCGGCGATCATGCGGATGAGGCCTTGTCGCTCAATCTAGGTCGCTTGAAGCGCGTGTTCAGGGATCGCGCCTACATGGCGTTGATCCGCCGCTTTGCTCCCGACGAGCATCTGCGCTTGTGGCAGGTCGAGCAAGCCGCGCGGGCTGCTGGCGTGCCGACGGTCGCGATGGGCGATGTCCTCTATCATCATTCCTCGCGCCGGATGCTGCAGGATGTGGTGTCCTGCATCCGCCAGGGTTGCAGCATCGATGAGGCTGGCTTCCGGTTGGAACGGCACGCAGACCGCTTCCTCAAGGATCCGGCTGAGATGGCGCGACTCTTCGAGAGGCACCCTGAAGCCTTGGTTCGAACGGGTGAGGTCGTCCGGCGCTGCCGGTTTTCCCTTGATGAACTGCGATATCAGTATCCGAGTGAGACAGAACCAGGTGAAACCGCTCAGGAGAAATTGGAGCGGCTGACCTGGGAGGGAGCCAAGCGGCGATATGGAAAAGACCTGCCGGATCGGGTTGCCGCGCAGCTGCGGCATGAGCTCACCCTGATTGAGAGCCTGAACTATGCTCCTTACTTCCTGACCGTTCATTCCATCGTGAGCTTTGCTCGCTCCAGAGATATCCTGTGCCAGGGACGTGGCTCGGCGGCTAATTCTGCCGTGTGCTACGTGCTCGGCATCACCTCCATCGATCCCGTTCGTTCCGAGCTTCTCTTCGAACGCTTCATCTCCCAGGAGCGCAACGAGCCGCCAGACATCGACGTGGATTTCGAGCACGAGCGGCGCGAGGAGGTCATCCAGTGGATCTACGACACCTATGGCCGGAACCGAGCGGCGCTCACGGCCGTAGTAAGCTGCTACCGTGCCCGTGGGGCGGTGTGCGAGGTGGGCAAGGTCCTCGGAGTGCCGGAGGACGTGACGGGCGCCCTGTCGAGCCTAGTCTGGGGTTGGAGCGCTGACGGCGTGAGTGAGAGCGAGGTCAAGGAGCTAAACCTCAATCTCGATGATCCGCGCCTGCGCTTAACCCTGGAGCTCGCACGCGAACTTATTGGCGCCCCGCGGCATCTCTCGCAGCACCCCGGCGGCTTCGTGCTGACGCAGGATCGCCTTGATGATTTGGTGCCCATCGAACCTGCCGCGGTGGAGAACCGGCAGGTCATCGAATGGGACAAGAACGACATCGAGATCCTCAAGTTCATGAAGGTCGACGTTCTCGGTCTCGGCATGCTCGGATGCATGCGCCGCTCCTTCGAGCTTCTGCGGGAGCACAAGGGCATCCGTCACGACCTCGCGTCCATTCCGGCAGAGGATCCCGCGACCTATGCCATGATCCGTCGTGCTGATACGGTCGGCACGTTCCAGATCGAAAGCCGGGCGCAGATGGCGATGCTGCCGCGGATGAAGCCTAGGACATTCTACGATCTGGTGATCGAGGTCGCAATTGTCCGGCCGGGCCCGATCCAAGGCGACATGGTTCATCCCTATATCCGCCGGCGGGAAGGCCGGGAGGCGGTGTCCTATCCGACGCCGGAGCTGGAGCGAGTGCTCGGCAAGACGCTCGGTGTCCCGCTCTTTCAGGAACAGGCCATGCGTGTGGCTATCGAGTGCGCCGGCTTCACGCCATCAGAGGCCGACCAGTTGCGCCGCTCCATGGCGACTTTCAAGTTCAAAGGCGATGTGTCGAAGTTCCAGACCAAGCTGACCCAAGGCATGCTGGCGCGGGGCTACACGCAGGTATTCGCCGAGCGTATCTTCAAGCAGCTTGAAGGCTTCGGCTCCTACGGCTTCCCGGAAAGTCACGCCGCATCCTTTGCCCTGATCGCCTATGCTTCGTCCTGGATGAAGTGCCACCATCCGGACGTGTTCTGCTGTGCACTCCTCAACTCGCAGCCCATGGGCTTCTACGCGCCGGCGCAGATCGTACGAGACGCCAGGCAGCACGCGATCGAAGTGCGTCCCGTCGACGTGAACCATTCGCGCTGGGACTGCACGCTGGAGCCGACCGGCCGGAAGGGCCGCTTCGCCGTGCGTCTTGGGCTTCGCATGGCGAAGGGCCTCGCGAATGCCGACGGCGCCATGATCGTCCTTGCACGCAGTGATGCTGCCTTCGCCTCAATCGAGGATCTCTGGCTTCGAGCCAAGGTGCAGATGGCCTCGCTTGAGCGGCTCGCCGAGGCCGATGCCTTTGGCTCCTTAGGCCTCAATCGGCGGGACGCGATCTGGAAGATCAGCGGATTGAGCGACGCGCCCCTGCCGCTCTTCGCGGCAGCGGACGAGCGCGATAACCAGTTCCATGCGGAGGTCATCGAACCGGAGGTGTCGCTCGTGCCGATGACAGAGGGGCGAGAGGTGGTTGAGGATTACCGCTCGAAAGGTCTGACACTCAGGCATCATCCGGTCGCTTTTCTGAGAGGGGAGCTGGAGCGTCGTCGCATGATCCGCTGCACCGATCTCAAACGGATTCGTGACGGTCAACGCGTCACCGTCTCCGGCCTTGTCCTTGTGCGTCAGAAACCGGGCTCGGCCGGGGGCGTGACGTTCATGACGATCGAGGACGAGACCGATGTGGCAAACCTCGTCATCTGGCCATCTCTGTTTGAGAAGCAGCGGCGCTTGATCCTCTCGTCCGGAATGATCGCTTGCCGCGGCCGTGTGCAGAAGGAGGGCCTGGTCATTCACGTGGTGGCGGAGCACATGCTTGATCTTTCCGATCTCCTTAGGAGCGTCGGTAATCGCGAGGAGCCTTTCCCCTTGCGGCATGGACGCGGCGATGAAACCAAACACGGCAACCGCCCTAATCCTAGTGAGGCACCGGCATTGAGGCATAAACCGAGGGATGTTCATGTCCCTGACTTAGGTTTGAGCAGCGATATCAAGATAAAGACACGAGACTTTCGATAATTAGCCCTCCTGGCAGGTGCCACCCGCTCTGCAATACCTTATTTGCTGGTCGAAACCCTGGCACGGGAGGCGTCAAAGCGGCATTTTAGACAAGGGGCAAAGAGGCGAGCCATGGCAAGGCGCAGCATCCGAGCAAAATCCAACAGCGACGATTTCGAAGCTTTCCACAAAAGGTCGCGGCCCATGCTGAAGTGGCGCCGTGGGGAGATCAGGCGGATCAAGACCGCGTTCTGGCGCCGGCTGCGGGCGAAGCTTAGGAGTCAGGATAGCAGGGACCAGGATTGAGTTGCTCAGGAGGCGCCCTTGCGGCGTATTCTCTTAGGTCTGCGTTCCAGGTTCTCTCTGGCTCGTCTGATTGATTCCTGCCGCCGTTCCCCGGCCGCTAGCTCCTCGGCCGCTTCGATCCCTGTCCTCCCAGCCTGCTCATATCGCGCCGCGGCTTGGGCATCTCTGAGCTTAGGAGGCACGGCATTAGCCCAGGTCTCGATCTGCCAGCGGTGATACCGTACTACGTGTGCCCCCATATCGACCGGCGGCACCGGACAGACCTTCCTGAAGGTTTCCAATCCGATCCCAAGATATGCGCAGACCTGCTCCTAGCTGAGCAGGAGCGGCCATGCGTCGGGAATCCAGTTTAGTGCAGGACGTTTCATACCTCTCTGGTAGCCGATCTAAAGCTTAGGCCGCAGACTCATTAACGCGTAGCCAGATACGGACTGATGCGAGCTTGATGGCGGCCAGGAAGTTGTCCGGGTTCCTGTCGTATCGCGTGGCAATGCCGCGGAATTGTTTGAGCTTGTTGAAGAAGCGCTCGACCAGATTAGCAATGCGGAAGCTTGCTAACGCTCGGCCCGTACCAAAAGCGTCTATGATGAAGGTGCCGATCCGATTTGGGCGCCTGCCCCGGTGAAGCGGATGCTGCTTGGAAGCGGTAAACCAAACCCAAGGTGCTCGAATGAATAGCGAAAAACGAAATCATCTGTTTCTTGACGATCTGCATGTCGGCCAGACCTTCACGAGCCCGTCGCACCACCTTGATGCCGAGCAGATCAAACGTTTCGCGCAAGAGTTCGATCCGCAATCCTTCCACCTCGACGAGAATGCCGCCGCCCGATCGCTGTTCGCCGGTCTTGCCGCCAGCGGCTGGCACACGGCCGCTCTCACGATGCGGCTGCTCGTGAACGGCGGGGCGCCGATCGCCGGGGGTATCATTGGCGCAGCGGTTGAGATCGCTTGGCCGAAGCCCACTCGTCCCGGCGACGAGCTGCATGTCGTCAGTGAGGTCGCGGAGATCGTACCATCGCGCTCAAAGCCGGATCGGGGTATCGTGGTTTTGCGGAGCGAGACCCGCAATCAGCGCGGCGAAGTCGTTCAGGTGCTTACGTCGAAGCTCGTGGTCCCACGCCGCCAGTCCGACGCCGAGAAGTTACAGCGATAAGTGCCAAGCTCGGCCACGCGATGGTCTGCTCGCCGCGGAAAGTGCAGACACCCTCCGGTAGACCCAGTTGGGACAGCTTCCCAGACCGATTGGCTAAGGCAACACCTAGCCACCCGGTCAGTACCCGAAAAAGGCGTTTACCGGCAGGATGAGCCATGACGTGCAAAGGAGGGTATGTCATGTCCAGTCCATCATCTGACCTCTCCCTCGATGCAATTTCGAACCGGGCTGCCGATCTCCTTGACGGTGTCGCGCCAAGGCTCGTGGCGATCCATGGCCCCAGACGCAGGTCGTCGACCGGCATCATCTGGCGTCCCGGACTTGTCCTCACCGCAGAAGAGACGTTGGAGGCGGACGAGGACATTCTGCTCACTCGCCCGGATGGGAGTCGAGCGCCCGCATCCCTCGTCGGCCGCGATCCAAGCACGGACATCGCCCTCCTGCGCACCGAGGAACGACCCATTGCCGAGGTTCCCTTCAGAGAGACATCCGGGCTCCGGGTCGGGCATCTCGTTCTTGCCGCCGGCCGTCAGCCTGATGGCTTGAGTGCTGCCCTCGGCATTGTGGCTCTTGCAGGTGGCCCATGGAGGAGCCTGCGCGGCGGCCATATCGATCGCAGGCTCCATCTGGACCTCAGGCTCGATGCCCGATCCGAGGGCGGGGCCGCTCTCGATGTCAGTGGGGAGATCATCGGAATGACGGTGCTCGGGCCTCGAGGGCGCGTTCTGGTCATCCCGTCAGAGACCATCGAACGCGTGGCCCAGCAATTGCTGGAGCACGGAAGGATCGCCCGCGGCTATCTGGGACTAGGCCTTCAGCCTGTGTCGATCGATCAGACCATTGCTGATGCGGCGGGGCTCGCTGAACCGAGAGGACTGATCGTCATCAGCGTGGATTCCAATGGCCCCGGACAGAAAGCCGGAATCAAGCAAGGCGATGTTCTGATCCGATGGAATGCCGATCCCTTGTATTCGGTCCGTCGCGTTTACGCGCTCCTTGGACCTGAGAGCGTTGGTCAATCAGTTGTGCTTGGAATGTTGCGATCCGGAAAGCAGATATCACTTACCGTCGAGATTGCGGAACGCTCCAACCCTCAAGAGTGAAGCATTGCAACGCGTGGCCCTACACATCGAAGATCCAGACCTGCTCGACCGCGTCGGCACGATGTTGGCCAGCGAGCCGAACAGGGTTGAACTCGATCCAAGGGAACCTGATGTGGTGATCGCCGACCACCTGCCCGTTCGCGAAGAGGCACCAACGATCATTCTCGAAGCCCCCGTGAATGCGCTTGCGGCCCTGAGCGCTGGAGCAAGCGGAGTGCTGCCCCGCAATGTGACCATCGCGGATCTGCTGCTGGCCATGGATGCCGTGGCCCGCGGTTTCGTGATCCTCCCGCGTCATGTCCCCGGTCCGGAATTGCCCGGCGGCACACTGAGCCACCTTCCGGACAATCCCAATGACGTCCACCGCGGTTATGCGCTCACCGTGCGGGAGCTTGAAGTCCTGCGATTGCTGGCGGAGGGAGCCTCAAACAAAGTCATTGCCCGAAGGCTCGGGATCTCGTTCCACACGGCCAAGTTCCATGTTGCCTCGATCGCCGCGAAGCTTGACGCCACCGGCCGAACGGATGCCGTCGCACAGGCTGTACGCCTCGGACTCATTCTGTTGTGAGCATTGGCGGAGGCTCCGCTTTCTTGGATCAGGACCCAGCCGCCACCACATAAGACAGAACGATATAGTCATCGGAGCTTTCCATGCTCGATCGCACACCGATCTATCTTCTCAATAAAGATGATCCGCCCTCAGGGCAGCAACCGCACTCTCCTCCTCACGACGAAGTCCTGCTCGATGCCTATTCGCAGGCGGTCACCAGCGTTGTCGACCGTGTCGGTCCCGCCGTGGTCCGGGTCGAGCCACAGATTTCGGGGCGCGTAGCCGGAATGGGCTCCGGCGTTTTCATCTCCCCGGATGGTCTCCTGCTCACCAACAGCCATGTCATGCAGGGATCCCGAGAGGCCAGGTTGGTCGGCCATGATGGGCGCCCGATTCACGCGCGGATGATTGGCGACGACCCCGACACGGATCTTGCCCTGTTACGGGCGAATGGCGATAGGCTGCCATTCGCAGCCCTCGGCGACTCCAAGCGTTTGAGGCGGGGCCAAATCGCCATCGCAATCGGCAACCCGCTCGGGTTCGAGTCCACGGTCACAGCCGGGGTGATTTCAGCCCTCGGGCGAAGCCTGCGCGCGAAATCAGGGCGGCTTATCGACGACGTGATCCAGACCGACGCGGCCCTGAACCCGGGCAATTCCGGTGGACCACTCGTCGCAACCTCCGGCGAGGTCATCGGCATCAATACGGCTGTGATCATGGGCGCCCAAGGCATCTGCTTTGCCGTGGCCAGCAACACGGCAAGCTTTGTCGTCACAGAACTGATCCGTCACGGACGTGTCCGGCGGGCCTCGATCGGTGTCGCGGGTCAGACGGTGCCGCTTCCGCGGCGTGTCGCCTACGCAGCAGGATTGCCATTCAACTCCGGGGTCGTCATCGCGGCTGTCGAGCCTGACAGCCCGGCAGCAGACGCGCATCTCGAACCGGGCGACGTGATCCTCTCGCTCAATGGCGAACCAGTTGGAGGGGTGGACGATCTCGTACGGCTGCTGAACGGCGACTGTATCGGACAGACCATGGAGGTTGTGGTTCTCCGGCGCGGCGAAATGCGCTCCGTGGCGGTCACTCCGGTAGAACGCAAGATAGCGTCTGTCCGACTGAAATAACGGAAGAGAGAAACAGGCAATCCGGGATCGCATTCCCGGCATTGTTCACGACAGGGCTTGAGCCGCCGACGGATCTCCTCAAGTCCTGTCGTTGTCCATAGACTCAGGATCAAGGGTAAAGAGTTCCTGCGGCCGCTCGACACCTCTCAACGCATACCGGCCAACCGACACGAGAGCCGCCCGATCATCCTCCGACGCCGCCGAGAAGAAGGCCGAGGAGGCCAGAACGTCTCTCTCGACTGAGCGGCAAAGGGCGGCGATCCGGCTGACCTCATTCACCGCAGGACCGACAACGGTGAAATCCAGACGATCCTGACTGCCGATATTTCCATAGAAGACCTCGCCGATGTGGAGAGCAAGATAAGCATTGGTCACCGGCAGATTGCATGACGCGCGATTTTCGTTGAGCGAGCGGATACGGGCGCGCATCCGTTTTTCAGCCTCAAGAGCGCATCGGCAGGCTTGTGCAGGGTCCTCTGCTGCAAAAATGGCGAGGATACCATCCCCAATCAGCTTCAGCACATCGCCGCCGGCATCGTGTATCGATGAGACGATTGCTTCTGCATAGTCGTTCAGGAAAGGAATGATCTGCTCGGGTCCGGTGGTCTCGGTCACACGAGTGAAGCCGTGCAGGTCACTGAACCATAGAACGGCCTGGATCCTATCCGCAACGCCGCGCGCGATCCGGCCGCTCAGAACCCGACGGCCTGCATCCCGACCGAGATAGGTTGTCACGAGGGTTTCGGTGATGCGCGCGAGCGACGCACATTTCATGGCAAGAGCCAGAGGCAGCGCCAGATCGCGTAGAAGCGATACATGATCGTCCGAAAAACCGGAATCCACATCCGTCGTCCATGACGAGTAGACGCAATCCATCTCGCCAATGGAGCCCTCGGCCGCGAAACGGTGCGCGAGAGCCAGATAGTCCGTCTGTCCCTCCTCGCGCAGCTCATCCAGAACGACGAAGTCGACCGGATGCTCCGGGCCTATCCTGCGCCGGAGCATGTCGTCACCCGTGTGAAAAAGATGATAATAGGTGCTACGGCGCCAGTTCTCGGCGGCCTCGCCTTCGTTGGTGCGACCGTACTCGACTACCGGTTCGATTTCCGCCCGGTTCTTCCGCCAACGGAAGGCACGCCCCTCATAGACGGGATGCAGCGTGTCTATGATCATGTTCACCCGATTGACAGGCAGGCCCGCCTCAACCAAGCGGTCGCAGAACCCGTGCAGGATCTCCGGCTCCGTCATGCCGTTCAGCCCTGCCTCCATGACCCATCTCGTCAGGCTTGCTACTCGTGCTGCATCCACGAAAAACCTCCGTTATGTCTCGACGGCCCCAGCATCAGCGCAGGCGCGATCGTTCCATTCGCACTGTCTCCACGGCTCTGACGTCTCCCTCTCCTATTCGGCGGCAGACGGCTGAGCCCCCATCGTGCGGGATGTTTCCGGAATGGGGCGCCTGAACACCCGCAGCACGAAGAGCCGCAGGGTGACATAGAACACGGGGGTCAGGAATAGCCCGAACAGGGTCACGCCGAGCATCCCGAAAAACACGGCTGTCCCCAGCGCCTGCCGCATCTCGGCCCCTGGCCCTGTTGCGATCACGAGCGGCAGCACGCCGAGGATGAAGGCAAAGGCCGTCATCAGGATGGGGCGCAGCCTCAACCGACACGCCTCAACGACCGCTTCCACCGGTGTCCTCCCTTCGAACTCCGCCTGCTTGGCGAACTCGACGATAAGGATGGCGTTCTTGGCCGCCAATCCGACGAGAACGACGAGGCCGATCTGAGTCAGGATGTTGTTATCCTGCCCTCGCAGCATCACGCCGAGAAGGGCGGAGAGAACGCTCATCGGAACAATGAGAATGATGGCGATAGGCAAGGACCAGCTTTCATACTGCGCAGCAAGAACAAGGAACACGAAGAGCACGGACAGGGCGAAGATGAACACCGCCGTGTTGCCGGTCTGCCGCTCCTGGAAGGCCAGCTCCGTCCACTCGAAGCCCATGCCGGGCGAGAGGTTTTGACGAACCAGCGCCTCCATGGCATCGAGCGCATCCTCTGAAGACACACCCGGGGCCGCATTGCCCTGCAGCGCTACCGAGGTGAACATGTTGTAGCGCTGGATCAGGTCGGGACCGGAGACCTCCCGCATCTCGACCAGCGTGCCCATGGGCACGAGGGCGCCCATGGAGGAGCGCACCCGCAGCCGGTTGATATCCTCCTGATCGATACGAAAACGCTGATCGGCCTGAGCGCGAACCTGATAGACGCGGCCGAACGCATTGAAGTCGTTCACGTACGCCGTGCCGAGATTGATCCGGAGTGTTTCGAAGATGTTAGGGATCGGCACGTTCAGCATGCTGGCCTTCTGCCGGTCGATCTCGAGATAGACCTGCGGAGAATTGGCCGAGAATGTCGTAAAGACGCCAGCGAGGTTCGGGTTCTGCTGGGCCTGCCCCATCAGCTGGAAGGTGGCCGCGAGGATGCCGCGCACATCGTCGCCGGTCCGGTTCTGGATCTGAACCTTGAAGCCGCCCGAATTGCCGAGGCCACGCACGGGCGGTGGCGGGATGGCTATGATGAACGCCTCCTCGATCGGCTGCATGCGGGCGAAGAGATCCTCAACGATCTTGCTACCGGAATCCCCGGTCTCGATACGCTCTTCGAAAGGCTTGAAGACAGCAAAGATCGCCGCAGCGTTAGTCGCATTGGTGAAGGTGGCACCAGAGAAGCCAGAAAAGGCCGACACGCTCTGAACACCCGGCGCTTCCTGAATGATCTTGGAAGCCCTTTGCACCACCGCATCGGTGCGCGATAGGGAGGATCCATCCGGCAGCTGAACGACGACGATGGCATAGCCCTGATCCAAGGTCGGAATAAAGCCGCGCGGCACGTGGTTGACAATCCACACGGTCCCGGCAAGCAGGCCGACATAAATTGACAGTACGATCAGTTTGTGTTGCGCGACGACCTCAACCACTCTGGCATAACCATTGGACGTCGCATCGAAGCCTCGGTTGAAGCCGTTCGCCAGTGCTCTCCCAAACCGGGCAATCGGATTCCCGGAGTGCTCGTGGCTGTGCGGCTTCAACAGCATTGCGGCGAGAGCCGGTGACAGGGTGAGAGAGTTGAAGGCCGAGATCAGCGTCGACACGGCAATGGTCAGCGCGAATTGCCGGTAGAACTGGCCGGAGATGCCGGGAATGAAGGCGGTCGGCACGAAGACCGCAGCCAAGACCAGCGCGATGGCGACAAGAGCAGTGCCCACCTCGTCCATGGTGATATGGGATGCATCCCGCGGCGAGAGCCCGAGCGCAATGTTGCGCTCTACGTTCTCGACGACAACGATGGCGTCATCGACCACGATGCCGATGGCCAGCACCATGCCGAAGAGGGTCAGCGTGTTTACGGAAAAGCCAAGAGCCGCCATGAAGGCGAAGGTGCCGACCAACGAAATTGGGATCGCCACGATCGGGATGATGGCCGAGCGCCAGCTCTGCAGAAACACGAACACCACAATCACCACGAGGACTGTGGCCTCGATCAGCGTCTTGTAGACCTCGTTCACGCTCGCGGCGATGAACTCCGTGGGGTTGTAGACGATCTTGTACTCGATCCCGGGCGGGAAATTGGCCTTGAGCTGCTCCATGCTCGCGATAATCTGGTCTGCCGTCGCGAGCGCGTTGGTGCCGGGCCGGTGGAAGATGCCGAGCGCAACCGCCGGCTTTCCGTCGAGGTAGGAATTCGTCACGTAATCCTGAGCGCCAAGCTCAATGCGGGCGACATCCTGGAGCCGGACCAGACGCCCCTCGCGCGTGGCTTGCACGATGACCGACCGGAACTGGCGCGGATCCTCGAAGCGGCCCTGCGTGGTGACCGTCAGCTGAAAGGCCGCATCTGAAAGCGTCGGCTCCTGCCCGAGCGCTCCGCCCGAGACTTGGACGTTCTGCTCCTGAATGGCGCGGACCACATCGCTGGACGTCATGCCGTAAGCTGCGAGCTTCTCGGGGTCGAGCCAAATGCGTATGGAATATTGCCGCTCTCCCCAGATGATGAGATCCCCCACGCCATCGAGGCGCAGCAGGATGTCGCGCACATAGTTGCGGGCATAATTCGAGACATAGAGCTGGTCGTACGAGTCATCCGGCGAGAGCATGTGCACGACCATCATCAGGTCGGGTGAACTCTTGAGGGTTGTGACACCAAGGCGTCGCACTTCTTCGGGAAGCCGCGGCGTCGCGATGGCGACGCGGTTCTGGACAAGCACCTGGGCTTTGTCCAGATCCGTTCCCAGCTTGAACGTGATCGTCAAGGCCATGGCGCCGTCACCGGTGGAGTAGGAGGACATGTACAGCATGTCCTCGACACCGTTGATCTGCTGCTCCAGCGGGGTCGCCACCGTAGCCGCGACCGTCTGCGCATCGGCTCCCGGATAGCTGGTCCGGACCACGACTGTGGGTGGCGTGATTTCCGGATACTGCGCCACCGGCAGCGTCACGTAGGCAATGCCGCCGACGATCAGGAAAATCGCCGACAGAACGGTGGCGAAGATGGGACGATCGACGAAAAAATGAGCCATTCGCATGGGAGCGTCCTCTTGGTGAGGAATCAGGTGCCGTTCCGTTCCCGTGTCGGGGGCAACGTCGTCATCTGCGGCGTGATCGGCGCTCCGGGCCGCACCCGGACAAGGCCGTTCACGACCACCGTCTCATCGCCGGTCAGGCCGTCCCGGATGACCCTGTAGCCGTCGATCCTCGGGCCGACGCGGACTGGCTTGAGGTTGACGACATTGTTGTCGCCGACAACGTAAACCACGCGCCGGTCCTGATCGCTGCCGATCGCCTCGTCGGGCAGGAGAATGCCCCTGTAGGGATCTGAGGCTCCGACCGTCACGCGCCCGAACAAGCCGGGCGTCAGCAACATATCCTTGTTGTCGAAGACAGCTCGGGCGCGGATCGTGCCGCTTGCCTCATCCAGCCGGTTATCGACAAAATCGAGCTGCCCCTTGCGCTGTCCGAGGCGTTCGTCCGTCAAGGTGAGTAGAACTTCGTTGGTCTCCCCATTGACGGTGGTCTTCGTTCCTCCGTGGGTCTGGCGCGAAAAGGCCAGAAACGAACGCTCGTCGACGTCGAAATAGAAGTGGATCGGTTGGAGTGAGAGGACATTCGTCAGGACTGTTTCGTTGGCATTGACGAGGTTGCCCTCGGAGACGATCTTGCGGGAGATCTTCCCCGACAAGGGAGATTTTATCTCCGTGAATTCCAGATCGAGCTGGGCCTGTCGCAAGGCTGCCTGTGCACGATCGAGCTCGGCCTTCGCAGTCAGGAATGACTGCCGCCGCTGGTCATGGAGCTGGTCGGTGATATTGCCGGTGCGGCGCAGCTGCTCGGCCCGGTCGAGGTCGCTCTGCGCGAATTCCATGCGGACCTGGGAGGAGGTAACCGCAGCCCGCGCCTGCTCCAGAGCATTTCGGTAAGGCCGCGGATCGATGGTGAAGAGGAGGTCTCCCGTCTTGACGAAGGTCCCGTCCTGGAAATGCACCTTGTCGAGATAACCCGAGACCCGCGCTCGAATATCGACCTGATCGATGGCCTCGAACCGTCCGATAAAATCAGTTCGCTCGACAATGTTCCTAACTACCGGCTTCGCAACAGTCACAGGCGGTGCTTGCGCCGGCCCCCCTTGAGCGAGAACCGGGCTGAAGACAGCCAGCCATCCAATGACGATACCCAGAACAACCACAGACCGGAGACAACGCATGCAAACCTCCTGATCGGCATTATCAATGCAGCATTATACGTCCACTTTTGTTCGTGGCTTATCGCAATGGGGAGAAGACGAGCTTCACTTACCTTACATTGTCATACCATGCATTTTCGTGACGGCGGAAGGTAACGCAATGATCGTGCGCATCTATAGCGCAATCAAACGTTTACCTTGCGCCAGGAAGCTGAGCAGGAGAACCAGCCGAAACGTTGTTGTTGATAATAGAGCCCTGCCTGATGCCAGTCACCTGCTCAATTGGCTAGGGTTTTCAATAGGGCCGCTCTCCATTTGCTCGACGGCGGGTCATAGAGCTTTGTCGCCGGCGGGCTTGCGACCCAGCACTCCGTCCTGGTGGTGAATGTCCTTCTTCGCGCCAAGATTCACATTGTGAACTTGTGTAAGCTAGCGGAGTTACAAGTCGACAAGCTTCGCTTCGCGTCAGGCTGCAAAAGCTCCCTGCCCTCTTCAAAGGTCCACTTACCGCCCGCAAGCTGATCAAGGCGCAAGGTCCGGGAAGTGCCGTCAGGAAACCTTTCGGCTTCACATCGTTCGTCGCGCTGAGCCCCGGCGGCTTACACGTGGAATTCGGGGGACGGCTATGAACTTTCAACCAGGTACGGGCCACGGCCTCCGCCGCCACACCAGAGGATCACACAAAGGATTCTGCTTGGCAGGAACAATCAAATGGATAAGGATGCCATCCGAATGGGAAAATGATCTACAATGACGATCCTGCCGCAATTCGAACAATTGCTTCTCGTTTATGCTGCCTATGCCATCGCGACAGCTAGCCCTGGTCCGAGCAATATGGCGATCATGGGAGTTGCCATGAGCCGTGGCCGGGCACCCGCTGTTGTTCTCGCAGCAGGGATTGTCACCGGCTCCCTCTTCTGGGCCATCCTCGCAGCAACCGGCATCTCTGCCATTCTGTCGGCTTATGCTGGCGCTCTGTTCGCCCTCAAGATCGCAGGCGGGTTGTATCTGCTGTATTTGGCCTACAAGGCCGCCCGCTCGGCTTTGTCTGCGAAAGAGCCTCAAGCCTTGTCCGTTGCCGATGGCGCGCGGGCTAACTACAGCGCCGTCTATCGTCGCGGGGTCCTGCTGCATCTGACCAATCCGAAGGCCATCCTGGCTTGGATCGCAATCATGAGCTTAGGTCTAAAGCCTGACGCATCCCCCTATGTTCTCCCGGCGATCCTTGCTGGGTGCCTCATGCTCGGCGTTATCGTTTTTGGCGGATACGCGCTGATCTTTTCTACAGGCCCTATGATTTACGCCTATCAGAAATCCAGGCGCTGGATCGACGGAACCCTGGCCGTCTTCTTCGGATTTGCCGGGATCCGTCTGCTATCCTCAAGATAGCGCCACCCCTGTTCAATCTGTCCCGTTGTCTGAGAGGGTCAGCATCGGGTCAAACTCCGAAATTGCCCTGCCCGTCAGGAACGTCCGGCGATTCCTCGTAATTCGTACTTGTCGTCCCGTTTGACCTGAGAATTGATGTAACGCGCGAGACCGAGCCGGGGCCCACCAGCGGCAGACGAGCGGAGTGCCGGGCTTGGGTTGCCAGGGCTTACGAGCGCTTTGTGCGTGATCCTGCGAGGAAACTCCAGTCGCCGAACGGACCTGGAACGTGTCTACAGTTCAAGCCGAGGTCCCACCCGACAGGTTCGGGGCGAGATACCGTGAAGGTAGAGTGGCGAGATGTCCGATCCGTCCCCAAAGGGGGGACGGTATTCTGTGAAGAGGATCTCGGCAGCGTTTGGAAGAGAAGTCCCTGAACATGCGCCCTCCGGTTCGCGAAAAGCTTGGTCAGACGCGAGAGCAGAAATAGGACGAATAGCGTCACCAACAACCCATTGTCCCGCAGGAACCGCTGCCCAAGCCTGACCTCACTCTCTGAACCTGTCAGAGGTGGTAGCGCCGCGCGCATCAGGGGCGCCGCATCTGCGACGGTTAAGAGCAGCCTGAGACCCGCTTGGTTGCAATTTCACGGAGCCGCGCCGTTGCATAAAAATCGCTCGAATGCACTGCTTCAGGTCATCTCCTGAGTTTCCCCGGCCCATATTGAATATCCGCTTTGCCACTGCAAGCAGACCTTTACGCTCAACCGTTTGAAGGTCCACTTACCCGCACGAGTTTGGACGTTCTGCCAGCTACCGCTCAGTGCGATCGACCGACTCCGCTGCCGAGATCCGAGGAAGGGTGTCGGGACTATTGCGACGCGCGACAAATCCGCCACTAATCCCCGTTGTCCAAACGACGCTCTTGTGCTGCGACAAGCCGCGCCATCTTTCGAAGGTCCTGCTCGGCTAAATTCATCGCAGCCTCAAGCCAGATATCGACAACATCCCGCAGTTCCTCATGCGTCACGGGGTCGATGCGTCTCTTGGAACGGTAAATGGCCTTATGGGCATTATACTTTCGCCTGTTACGAGCGATGTAGTCCCTTACCGCGTTCTCTCCTTGGCCGTCTTCGGCGAGCACGTCAACGACGCCGAGATGATGCAGTTCCTCAGCCGTATAGACCGTTCCGCTCATAATGAGCCTCTCAGCCGCAGCTGTGCCGATCTTACGAGAAAGGAAGCTATAGGCTCCCATTCCCGGAAAGAGGTTGAACAGCACCTCGGGCAGACCCATCTTCGCGCTCTTCTCCGCAACAAGAACATCAAAAGAGAGCGCGCATTCAAATCCGCCGCCCAGTGCATCGCCTTGAACGAGCGCGATTGTAATCAAAGGAGTGTGAAACGCCATTGCGTTTCCGTACACCACATCGATGCACGCATAGGCATATTCCCGCAGGCCTACATGATCTTTGCGCCTGATGCAGTCCGCAAAGTAAGCTAAGTTACCGCCAAAATTATACACGCCCGGCGTCTGAGACGCGGCGACGAAGTACTCCAGGTGCTGACGCTGCTCGCGATTTCCCTCCTCTATGACCGCGCGAACGGATTCCTGCACACACATCATGTCCCGCAGGAGTTCCATCGTGATCATTGGGTGCTGGCTCGGTCGCATAGCCGCCCAATAGATCTTCTGCTCGAAATCGAGCTTAACATCAATGTAGGGCAGAAGGAGGTTTGTCTGGTTTGGCTGCGCCGGCCCATGCAGTGGCTCCGCCGGCAGAGCTGCAGGAGATGGCACTTCCCGGTAGTCGACGGATTGAACGTCAGAATAGATACGGTCATCGGATTTGACCAACGGGGATAGCATCCTGCTCTCCATCATAGAGAATTCATGTACGCAACGAGCCTAATCTCATCGCGGAACGCGTCGTTCTTTAAGGATAATGATCCTTTAACATCGATAGGGATAGTACCTCACAAGCTCTGGTGTGCGACTTGGTTAATGAAGCCACGGCTCGCTGGTCGAAAATAGCCGTAACTCACCTGACGATGGCCTCCCGCAGATTTCGCTGTCCCAGGCAAGAACCGTGGATTAACCACAATCATAAAAACATGAAGCAATATGGCATGCAGCACCTACGTTATTGCGGTATGAACGGTGCGTTCAATGCGAACGCCATACGATATTTCTCCAGGTTCGATGACAATATGTGGTGGCGTTATCTCTGCGAACGAACAGATGGTCTCAAACGAGGAACAATAACGGCGCTTTGCGTCAGGACACACCGCACGACCCGCAGAATGCCAGCAACGAAGCAGGTCCAACGCCAGAGGCGGCAACTGAGCGAACTCAGTTACGCCAGAGAATCGACGTCGCTGTAAGGCCGGGGGATGCCGGGGGGCAACATATGGCAGTTATTCTGATCCTCGATGATAAAAGCACGAACCGCAATATATACTCCCGGTTGGCCCAGACGATCGAAGACGGCGCGGTAGTGCAAGCGTTTGCCTCGCCATGTGAGGCTATCGAGTGGCTCAACGGCAACTGCCCCGATCTGATCGTGACCGACTTTCGAATGCCCGGCATGGACGGAGCGGAGTTCACCAAGCATGTCCGGAACACCGCCAATGGTGTCGATGTTCCGATCATCGTGATAACTGCCTACGATGACAGAGCCTTCCGGCTTCGCGCCTTGGAAGGCGGAGCTACGGATTTTCTGAGATCCCCTGTCGATCAATATGAGTTCATCACTCGCGCACGCAATCTCCTCAAGCTGCAACGCCAGCAGCAACAAATCAAAGGCCGCGCGCAGGCCTTGGAGCAGCAGCTTCGCATCAGCGAACGCTCTCAGGAAGAATTAGTCCGCAGCAGCCGAGAGGCACTGGCGCAGGTGATTGACACAGTGCCGGCAATGATTAGCGCAACCGACAAAGACAGTCGCATCGTGTTCGTGAATGCGTACTTTGCAGAGTTCGTCAACTCCACCCCCGAAGCTCTGACAGGAAAGTACCTGAGTGACGTCGTTAGAAGCAATAAATCGGAGTTCAGCGGGCAGGTTCAAAAATCGATCCTGAAGAACCAGCGAGCCTCTGTGAGCTTCGAAGAAAACATCACTGATGGCTCTGGTTCAGAGCGGGCGTTCATGACAACAAAGACGTCCATGCGCGAGTTTGCAGGTACTGCGACAAGTGTTCTGACGACGTCAATCGATATCAGTGAACGAAAGCAGGCGGAAGTCACATTGCGGCATATCGCGCTGCATGACACGCTGACCGATCTTCCCAATCGAAGAATGCTCAACGATTGGATCCAGAACGAGCTCTCGGACGAAAAATCCAAGTTTGCAGTGCTTTTGATCGATCTTGATCGCTTCAAAGCGGTCAACGACGCCCTCGGCCATGCTGGCGGCGACCGTATCCTCCAGCAGGTGACGAGCCGCCTGCTTGGAACCGTTTCAAGCACCGACCTCGTCGCGAGAATGTCTGGAGACGAGTTTGTTGTTGTAAAGGCAAACCTGGAAGCCACAGACGATGTCGAGAGCCTGGCGCGCAAGATCATCGACTCCCTGTCCGCACCGTTCCTGCTTGAGGGGAATGATATAAGGATAGGCTGTACCATTGGAGTAGCATTGGCTCCTCGCGATAGCCGAAGCGCTGAGAAGCTCCTGAGATACGCTGATTTGGCGATGTACCAAGCAAAGGCTGAAGGAAGGAATACGCTTCGCTTCTACTCACCTGAGATGGATACCATCTCGTGGAACAACATCGGCTTGGAGGCCGATCTCCGCAAGGCGATTGCCCAGGAGCAGTTTGTGCTTCATTATCAACCCCAGATAGATTTGGAGACAGGATCTATCGTAGGGGCTGAAGCGCTATTGCGATGGATCAGGCCGGAGTTCGGTCCTACCTCCCCGAACGTCTTCATTGACGTTGCCGAAGAAACGGGACTGATCAATGAACTCGGCGCCTGGGTTCTTGGAAAGGCCTGCACACAAGCGGCAGCTTGGCAGAACCTCGGGTACGGACCGCTACGGATCGCCGTCAACCTGTCACCCGTTCAGTTCTTGCGCCAAGATATCGTACAGCTTGTTGAAGACACCCTTAGGACAACTGGCCTGAGACCAGAGTGCCTTGAACTTGAACTCACTGAGGGCAGCCTTCTCAAGGACGTCGAACGAACCAAGCTGATACTCCAGAATGTCAAGAAACTTGGGGTGAGAGTAGCCATCGATGACTTCGGGGTGGGCTTTTCTTCCCTTAGCTATCTGAAGAACTTTGCGGTCGACACGTTGAAGATTGACCGATCATTCATCTCGAGTCTCTTGGCTGGAAGCCGTGACGAGGCAATTGTCAGAGCAATCATCTCCTTGGGAAAAAGCCTTGACCTGAGAGTGGTTGCGGAGGGCGTTGAGTCCAGCCCTCAGCTTGCGTGCTTGCTCAGTCATTACTGCGACGAGGCACAGGGATATCTGTTCAGCCGGCCTGTACCGCACGACGTATTTGAGGCTCTGCTCAAAGAGAGCCCACGATATCTGCTACCTAAACAGAGCGTACCAGCTCAGAAGGTACAGGGCTTGTGATCGTCAGAATTCTATCGCGTCTGAAGAGCAGTCCCGATCGTGAGCATGAGATGAGCCTCAACAGGCTCATCTTTCTGAGCTTAATCGCGGCTTACACTTTCTGGATCAACCCTTCCGTGCCACGCGAGGCACTGATCAGCGCAACGATCTTCGCAATCATTTCGATTGGAATCGTCGTCCACATTCTACTGAGGCCTCATCAATCAACAGTCCGGCGGATTATCGCCATCGTAAGCGACCTTGCCACCGCGTCGTTTCAGCTCCACTACGTCGGCGAGACCTCATCTGTTCTTTTTCTGCTGTATCTATGGATCACATTTGGAAACGGATTCCGCTTCGGAGTGCGCTTTCTGTATGTTGCTATGGCGGTCTCGGTCACATGCTTCATAGTTGTGATCTTCACGACACCGAAATGGCACAACGATCTCTATCTGTCCGCAAGCCTGTTGCTGAGTCTGATTGTTCTTCCCCTCTATGCAAGCACGTTGATCCGCAAACTTTCCAATGCCAAGGCACAAGCGGAGGCTGCCAATCGGGCAAAGACGCTTTTTCTTGCGAGCGTGAGTCATGAACTGAGAACTCCGCTGAACGCGATCATCGGTCTGTCGAGCCTCATGTCTGGTACGAATCTCGACGCAGAGCAGCGTGGCATCGTTCATACGATTAGCTCTGCTGGTACATCCTTGCTCAGGCAGATCAACAGTATCTTGAACCTATCCCGCATTGAAGCGGGAAAGATGCCAATAGATCAGATCGACTTCGACTTATCGGAAGTGCTGTCCACCGCCCGAGCGATGGTCCTGACGCAAGCGCTCCAGAAAAGCCTCCGGCTGACAATTCATATCGCTCCGCAAACACCTTTACGACTTCACGGCCCAAAGCATTATCTTGAAGAGATCCTGCTCAACCTTCTCGGTAACGCAGTCAAATTCACAGACAAGGGATATGTCACGCTCGTGGCGCATCTCATGACTGGGAATGACAAAACCTATATTCGTTTTGTCGTATCTGACACCGGCATTGGCATTGCGCCACACGCGATCGGGAAAATTTTCGATAGCTTCACCCAGGCAGACGAAACCATCATCAATCGCTATGGCGGAACCGGGCTCGGCCTCTCGATCTGCCGACAATTAATAGAAGCCATCGGTGGCAAGCTCGGGGTCGACAGTCGAGAAGGTTACGGCAGTTCCTTTTGGTTCACCCTTCCGGTGAGTCCCTTGAATCAGAACGGCTCGGACCAGCATTTGCCATATCCATTCCAACCTCTTCTGGTTTGCTCTGATCCAGGTCTTGCAGATCTTATCGCACCCCGCCTTGGCAAGGATGGCGATGTTCCCGTCACCAAAGCTCTATCCGATGCGAATAACTGGACGCAGCAACACAGCAACGTGCAACCGATTCTGTTCTACTACAGCGATTTACAGGAGGATCTCCTCGCTGCGGAGATCGAGAGAGCAGACCTGCCTGTCACTCCAGTTCTGATCCGGCCGGATAAGTCTCGGAACGTTGCGGCATCAGGATTGATTCATGTCTCCAGCAGCGTGCTGCCCCTCGATTTCACGCGAGAGGAGGCAAGAACCGCCTCCATTGCAGCGGCCTCGCAAACGTCCTGGGCTCGGTCTCTATGGGGCGAGCCAGCCGAAATCGAGCTTCCTAAGGCATCTCGGCCTCTCTCGATCCTTGTAGCGGACGACAACTCGACAAACCGCTTGGTGATATCGAAGATTCTGGAGCGTGGAGGGCACACCGCCCGTTGCGTATCCAATGGAGAGGAGGCACTCAACGCACTTGAGATGGAACCATTCGACCTGGTCATCATGGACGTCAACATGCCCGTGATGACTGGCATCGAGGCAGCCGAGCTGTTCAGATTTACCGAACCGCAGGGTACCCGCACCCCTATCATCGCCTTGACGGCCGACGTGACGCCAGACGTTGCTGCCCGAACCCGCGAGGCAGGTATGGATGTCTGCCTGACTAAGCCGGTGCAACCTGCGGCGCTTCTCATTGCTGTCGAGGAGCACACTAGCCGCCGCCCAACCAATGTATCAGTCGCCGACAGCTTGAACCTTGCCAGTCCCTCGAGCGAACCTGGTTTAGCGATAGACGTGTCCCTGCTCTCAGAACTGGAGCAATTGGGAGGGAGAGATTTTGTACTGAATTTGGTTGATGAGTTTTTCTCAGATGCCAATCATCTCTTGGACGAACTACGGGATGCGGCAGCCGTGGGAGATTCTCAAAGGTTCCGTCTCGAGGCTCATGGATTGCAGAGCGCATCGGCCAATGTTGGAGCGAAGACAGTGCATGATATCTGCGTCAGCTGGAGAAAAATCACGAGCGCTGATCTTGTGCGGAACGGAACAGGGCAGATTGAGTATCTGGCACAAGAGCTCGAACGAACTCATAGCGTTCTGAAGAAGCATCTCTCGAAGGAACCCGAGAAGCCAACGCCGGTCCTTAACATCCTGAACTAGCGCATCGTGCGGAAAAGTGGACCGGTTTTCCGCACCATGCGCTCATCATAGAGGAGAGCATTGGACCCAAGAGTGCCCTCCACTTTTGGGTCCAATGCTCTATAAAATGAGCGGCGCCCTCGACCCCACAGCGCACTAATCTACCTTTTCGACAGTTCTTCTCAGAAGGCCTTTCGGTCGAGGGCTGCGCCGCCTTTCGGTCGATCGGAAGTCCGCAGCTCCTATGGCCAAGCCTGCGGACTTACGGGCAGCTATGTAGGTGGAGCGATGCCGAAATCCGAGAGGGACTCAGGGAGCCAGGAATTGGCACCCGGCACGCGGCGGTCTCGAGCGACCATGCGACTGCGGAATATGTGGCTGTCCTTGAGCCCAGCGGCGACCTCGCCCTCGGCTTGGCCGATATGGCGATCTTCGACACCTTCACCCCGTCCCCGTTGCATCGGGTCTGGTCCGAGGTGTCGGCCTCTTGGATCTTCGCTAATTGCAACCCGCCGTCACAGCCCGTGCATGAGCGCGTCAAGGCTCATCCTACTCTTCCCGAGCTTGGCCTGGACACTAGCGCGGATTGCTGAAAAATGTGTCCTCGGCCGCCAAGTCAGAGATCAGACGTGCCAAGGCTCGGGTGGCGGAGAGTAACTCCTGTTTCTCTTTCTCAGTCAGTTTTCCAATGGGAGCGCTCCACCGCCGGTCAGACTGGTGGTTCTCGATTTCCGCAGTCTGCAGTTCAGACCCATCCTCGTCCCAACTCACCGTAAGCTTGGGCATTGGCAGTCTCCTGATCGAGCCGTTCTGTCGAAGACAGCTTAGAAGCATACACGATGCGGAAGCGATCCTTAACAGCTCACGAGTGATGCTTGTCGGAAAACTTGGCGAAGTAATCCCTCCGAAAGATCGCCGGATGCAGCTGGAGTGATCTTCCGGCGTCACGATGTCTGGACAGGCTCCCAGGCGCTGGACCTCCCGGATCGGAAGAGTGCATCGGAAACCCGTATGCTCATGATCGCATCGCCTTGGCGCCGATACTGGGCCGCCGGGGCAAACTTAACTGTCTCGACCCCTCCCCGAGCAGATCCCGTCCCTCGTCGAAGATAAGGCGTGTCGGCCAATCGCGCCTGGCACTGTGCAGAGGCCTTTCGCTACGCCGAGCGCTGATTATCGCTCGTCCACGGAACCTCTTCAGAATTGACAAGGATGAGAGTGCTTCGACGGGATGCTCATCATATTTGCATTGTCTTGATGCAGAAGCGCGTGTCACTGTTCTCCTTGAGAAAGCGAGAGCATGACGAGGACCCACGTGGCAGATTTGATTTATGTTCCTGAGCAGATACTGGATGCGAGGACCTTTGATGCCCTGCGCGATGCCGGTGCGGATGAGAACTCGGCACGGGCGGCCACACGTGCCATGCTCCACGCATCGCGCCTTGGAGTCGACAGCCATGGCGTCCGCCTCACATCCCATTATGCGAAGGTTCTCCGCGGCGGGCGTGTGAATCCGACACCTCGGATGGAGACGCGCCGCACGGCTGCCGGCTCCGCCATTCTCGATGCCGACAATGCTCTTGGTCATGCGGCAGCCTATGCCGCCATGGACCTTGCCTGTGACATGGCGAAGGAAGCCGGCGTTGCCGCTGTCGGAGTCGTCAACTCCTCGCATTATGGAGCGGCCGGGGCCTATGCTCTTGCCGGAGCCGAAGCTGGTCTAATCGCCATATCGATGACGAACACCGACTCCGTTGTTGCCTTGCACGGAGGAGCGCAGCGTTTCCACGGCACTAATCCCATTGCGGTCGGTGCTCCCGTGCCGGGTCAGAGGCCCTGGCTGTTGGACATGGCGACCTCTTCCATTCCGTTCAACCGGGTTCTGCTCTACAGAACACTTGGCTGGGCTCTGCCGGAAGGGGTTGCCGCTGATCAGTCAGGTCAGCCGACACAAGACCCCAACGAGGTCGAAATGTTGATGCCTCTCGGCGGCATCGACTTCGGTTTCAAGGGAGCGGCCCTGGCAGGCCTCGTGACCCTTCTGGCAGCCGTCCTGACCGGCAGCACCCTGGATCACCTGATGATCCGAATGGCCGAGACCGATGATTTCGCAACGCCCCGGCAGATGGGACACTTCTGCCTTGCCATCGATCCGGATCGGTTCGCGGGCCGGGCCCTCTATGACGCGGCAATCACGCGCTACCTGGCTGATCTCCGGGCGAGTGCAACCCGTCAGGGACAGAGCGTCATGCCCCCCGGAGACAGGGAATGGGCTGTCGAGGCCGAGCGCCAGTGCACCGGCATTCCAGTGGATTCGGAAACCGCAAAATTTCTTGGTGTCGGGTAGGTCCTCTGCCCCGGGTCAGGTGCACACAGGCATGCCGATCCGCTCATCGCGCTGGCGCAGCCAGGAGATGACCGGAATGCTGAGGATCACCATCCAAGCTTTGCCGATGATCTGAGGCAGCAGGAACTGGAGGCTCCCGAAGGCCAGGAACAGGAACACCATGCTGTCGATGACCAAGCCTACGACGCTGCTCGCGACCACCGCAAGGACGAGGCCACGCTTCTGCAGAGGCGTGTAGACTGCCAGATCGGTCATTTCGGACAGCAGGAAGGCCGCCGTCGACGCGAGAATGAGAGACGGCGGAGCAAACACTACGGATAGGATTGCCCCGATACCAATGGCAGCCAGAGCCCAGTAGCGCCCCAAGCGGCGCTGCACGAGGTCGCGCAGAACGAGCGCGAGACCGACCACGAGCACGCCGCTAGGGGCCGAGATACCCGGTGCGACAGGGATAAGACAGGGACCATCCGGAACGCAGGTCGTGCCGACATTGCCGATAAGCCAGTTTGCTGCCGGAATACAGGCGGCAAAACCTATCAGAACGGCAATTCCCTCGATCCTGCGGCGCCTATCCGGAGTCATGGTTAGGGTCATCCCCGTGTGAGTTCACAATAAGCGGTTCGAAGTGACAGTTTATCACCTTAATGCGCCAGCACCGAGCGCCCCTCATCTGCCAAGGTCGAGGTATTGAGTGTCGGCTCGGCCGGATGCTGCATGGGACGCACGATCTGTGTCGGCTCGAACGCCTGCACGGCGAAACGCGGCCTGTTGCGCAAATCCATGAGAGCGCGCAATTCGGTAGCCGGAAGATCCATCGGCTTTGCATCACGCCAGCGCCGGCGGAACTTGGGCTGCCGGGAAAAGAGGCTCCAGCCGCTCTTCACCTCTTCTTCGACCTGCAAGATGATCCGTCCGGAAAAGGATTTCCGAAGATTGAAACGCCCCGTCAGAGCCATTGTCTTATTCCTTTTTGAGTTTCTTCGACCCGCCGCCTGACTAGCCGAGCGAGGTCGCCAAAGGCTTAAGACATAAGGTAAACGACAGCGAATGAGAGCGTTGAAAGCGCCCTCCTCTCTACATCCTCTGTCGCGCATTGAGATGTTGTGGCGAGGGCTATTCCCCTGCGCTTACATCACCGCGCCGACCTGCCAGGGGACGAACTCCAGGTCACCATAGCCAAGATCCTCGGATTTCGTGTGCTCGCCCGATGCCACACGCAGAAGCGTGTCGAAGATTTCCGCACCTTTCTGCTCGAGAGAAACTCCATCGAGGATATCGCCGCAGTTGATGTCCATGTCGTCCTGCATGCGACGGTAAATGTCGGAGTTGGTTGCGAGCTTCAGCGATGGCACGGGCTTGGCGCCGAAGGCGGAGCCGCGTCCGGTAGTGAACGCGATGAGGTTTGCCCCACCCGCCACTTGGCCGGTGGCCGCCACTGGGTCATAGCCGGGCGTGTCCATATAAACGAAGCCGTGCTCCTTCACCTGCTCGGCATATTCGTAGACGGCGCGCAGGGTCGAGCGCCCTCCCTTCGCCGAAGCGCCCAGCGACTTCTCGAGAATCGTGGTGAGGCCGCCCGCCTTGTTTCCGGGAGACGGATTGTTGTTCATCTCGCCGCCGTTGCGTGCGGTGTAATCCTCCCACCAGCGGATCCGGGAGACGAGCTTTTCGCCCACTTCCCGGGTCGCGGCGCGCCGGGTCAGGAGGTGCTCGGCGCCATAGATTTCCGGCGTCTCGGACAGGATCGAGGTGCCGCCATGGCGCACCAGCAGGTCGGATGCGACACCGAGAGCCGGATTGGCCGTCAGGCCCGAATAGCCGTCGGAACCGCCGCATTGAAGCGCGAGGACCAGTTCGGAGGCCGGACGCGTCTCACGTTTCGCGCGGGCGGCGATGGGCAGCATGTCACGGATGCCGGCGGTGATCGCTTCGACGGTCTTGCGCGTGCCGCCGGTCTCCTGGATCGTCAGGGTCCGGAAGGTATCCGTCTCCTCCAATCCATAGTCTTTCTTCATGCGCCCGATCTGGAACACCTCGCAGCCGAGGCCGACCATCACGACGCCGGCAAAGTTCGGATGGCTGGCGTAGCCCCATTGCGTGCGGCGCAGAATGTCGAACCCCTCGCCATAGGCCGCATGCCCGCAGCCCGTGCCGTGGACAATCGCCACCACACCGTCGATGCTCGGATAATCCTTCAAGATGCCCGAGCGCTCGATCTCCGCCGCCGCGAACCGGGCGACCGAGGCCGAGCAGTTCACAGAGGTCAGAATGCCAAGATAGTTGCGGGTGCCGGTTCTCCCCGACTCGCGCCGATAGCCCTCGAAGGTAGCCCGCATCTCCGGCGGCAGCAGATCGTCATCGTGAGCGTCCGCGCAGAAGGCGTAGTCGCGCTCGAAGTCGTGGAGGCCCACATTGTGCTCATGCACCCATTCGCCAGGTGCGATGTGAGTTTTGGCAAAGCCGATGATTTGGCCGAACTTGCGGATCGACTCACCTTCACGGATCGGCTCGATAGCCATCTTGTGGCCGCGCAGAATGCGTTCCCGGGCTGTGAGACCCGAAACAGTATCGCCCTGGTTCACGAGATCGATTGCGATGACGACGTTGTCGTCGGCGGAAAGGCGGATGGTACGGGGGGATGTCATGGTCATCTCATAAATCGTTTGATTTCGTCACATTTCCTTATCGCCCGAGCCCCATCTGCCGTGGCAGCCAGAGGGTCAGCTCAGGAATGTAGGTGATCGCGATCAGCGCGAGCATCAGCGGCACCAGCCAAGGCAGGATTGCCATGGTCGTGCGTTCGACGGAGAGTTTCGACACTCTTGCCAGCACGAACAGAACCATGCCGAGCGGCGGATGAAGCAGGCCGATCATCAGGTTCAGGGTCATGATCAATCCGAAATGGACCGGATCAATGCCGAGCTTGAGCACGATGGGCAGCAGAATCGGCACCAGGATGGTGATTGCCGCGATAGTGTCGATGAAGCAGCCGACGAACAGGATGAGGATGTTGGCCAGCAGCAGGAACACCCACTTGTTCTGCGTGAAGCCAAGGATGGCATCCGACAGAAGCTGTGCGGCTTGGCTGACCGTCAGAAGCCAGGCGAAGATCGATGCAGCCGTGACGATGAAGAGCACCGAGGCGGTGGTCTCGATCGTGTCGAAAGTCGCCTTGGCGAGACTCCTGAACGTCATCGACCGGTAACGCACGAGCCCCAGGAACAAGGACCAGATCACGGCGGCCACAGCCGCCTCTGTCGGCGTGAAGAGGCCCAGTGTCATGCCGCCGATCAGGATGACGGGAGCCATGAGGGCCATCACGGCCGAGAAGTCGAAATACCAGTCGAGGGCCAGGAGCACGACAAGCCCGATGCCGATGGCGACGTTGGTGGAGAGCCCGGCCTGAACCATGAGCCAGACGGCGACCGGAAAGGCGAGCACGATGATGACTTCGATGCTGGCGCTACCGAGCTGACGCCAGGAGAACGGCGTATCCGAGCCCCAGCCGTTCCTGTAGGCGAAGTAGGCGACGGTCGCCATCATCATGAGCGTCATGAACACGCCAGGGATGAGCCCGCCCAGGAAGAGCGCGCCAATCGAGACATTGGCCATCATGCCGTAGATCACAAAAGGCAATGACGGCGGAATGATCGGCCCGAGGGTTGCAGACGCCGCCGTAACGCCGACGGAGAACTCGGTGGAGTAGCCATGATCCTTCATGGCCTTGATCTCGATCGTGCCGAGCCCCGCCGCATCGGCAATGGCAGTGCCGGACATACCCGAAAAGATCACGGAGCCGACGATGTTCACCTGACCCAGCCCGCCCTTCATCCAGCCGACGAGGGCGACGGCAAAAGAATAGATGCGGCCGGTCACGCCAGCGATGTTCATCAGGTTGCCGGCCAGGATGAAGAACGGGACCGCCAGAAGCGGGAAGCTCTCGACGCCGGCGATCATGCGCTGCGCCACGATCACATCCGGCACCACGCCGGTGGTGAGAATGTACAAGAGGGAGGCGACCGCCATCGAAACGGCGACGGGCAGCCCGAAAACCATGAGGATAAGAAAGGAGCCAAGCAAAATGAGCATCAGGTTTCTGCCACGAGAGGAGCATCAAAAGCTTCAGGCCGTTCAAGAACGGAGTAGCCGCGCCGCCAGTTGGCGACAGCAACCTGGATCGAGCGGAAGCACATCAGCAGGAAGCCGATGAAGACGAAGGCATAGGTCAGGTTCTTCGGCAGATTGATCGTCGTCATCTGCTCGTCCGCGACAATGCTCATGAAGCGCCAGATCAGGATCGCGCCATAAGCAAAGAAAGCAAGGCGAGCGAGATCAACAACCGTCGCCAGGATGCGCCCGACCCGAGGTGGGACATAACGATAGACGAAGTCCACATGGATGTGCCGGCTCATGCGCACACACATGGCGGAGCCGATGAAAACGAGAGCCACATTGAGGTTGGTCGCGATCTCTTCAGTCCAGGCGAAGGAGTCGTTCAGTACGTAACGGGTGAAGAACTGCACGAAGACGGCCAGCGCCATGGCCCAGAACAGACCGAGCGCCAGCCAGTCCTCGAAGGCATATTCCGACAGATCGACGGGCGCGTGCTCGCTCTCGTCAAAGGTTTGCGCCAGCTCCTCGGCGCTCACTTGGGTATGAACTTCAGTCGTCATGAAACGATGATCCTCGTCCTCGAAATCAGGGCGCAGCAACGCGGCGGGTCAGCCTGCCGGACAGGAGAACGGGGCCGCCTCACGACGGCCCCGGAGATGTCACAGCCCTTCCGACTTCAGCGCCTGGATCTTGTCGTAGTCGGCCTTCCGGTAGCCGAGGGACTCGAGGCTGACGTTCTTCATCACCGCTTCTTTAAACTCGTCCTTGTTCACTTCGGTAACTGTGAGTCCCTTCTGCTTGAAGGTTTCGATCAGCTCCTTCTCCTTGGCCTGGATCTCGGCGGAGGCGCGCACAGCCGCCTCCTGGGCGACATCGTTGAAGATCTTCTTGTCTTCATCCGAGAGCTTGGCCCAGAGCTGCTTCGAGATGATGGTGGCCAGATGGTCGACGATGTGGCCGGTGAGCACGATGTGCTTCTGGACCTCGTAGAACTTCTTGGCCTCGATGGTGGTCAGCGGGTTTTCCTGTGCATCGACAGTGCCGTTCTGGAGGGCGAGATACACCTCGGCAAAGGCGATCGGCGTCGTGTTCGCACCGCAGGAGCGCGGCATCGCCAGATAGGCGGGAGCATCGGGCACGCGGATCTTGAGGCCCTTCATCTCAGCGCAGGTTTTGAACGGCTTGTTCGTCGAGGTGTGGCGCACGCCGTAATAGGTCAGCGCGACCATATGATGGCCGGTCTTCTCAGTGTACCCATCGGCCAGTTCCTTGAACACATCGCTCTTCGCAAAAGCGAGCAGATGGGAGGCGTCGCGGAAGATGTAAGGATAGTAGCCGATGCCGACCGGCGGATAGCTGCGGGCAGCGAAGCTTGGGCCGGAGATGATCATATCGACGGTACCGAGCGACAGGCCCTGGTTGATATCACTCTCCTTGCCGAGCTGCGAGGCAGGGTAGACATCGATCTGATAGCGGTTGTTGGTGCGCTTCGCGATTTCCTGCGCCGCCCAGACGGACTGCGTATGGAACGGTTCCGAAGTTTCGTAGACGTGGGCCCATTTGAGCTTCGTCTGTGCGCTGGCGGGCAGCGCAGGCAGGCTCAGGGCAACGGCGGCCGTCAGGCCAAGCATAAGGCGGCGGGTCACAGAAGACATTCTGGCATTTCTCCCAAAGCATCCGGCTCTTCGTCCGGTTGATGAGCATGAACGAGCGGCTTCACTCGCAGTGGGCCCGACAAGACGGTGGCGTCAGCCTGCCGGATCGACTAACATGTTAGCGTCATGAAAATGATCGGCAAGATAGAACAATATAGCTTTCTTCAGCCCCTCGAGCGAGGGCCACGCGGGAACACGACGGAGCAGGTGGAGCGATCGCTTCGTTCCGCCATCGTCGCTCTCGACTTCGCGCCGGGCGAGTTCATCGACAAGGGCCTCGTCTGCGCCCGGCTTGGCGTTTCGAAATTTCCGGTTTCGGAGGCTCTCGCGCGCCTGGCAGCGGAGGGGCTGGTGGAGATCCTGCCCCAGCGAGGCACGCGCGCCGCCCGCATCCGCCTGTCCGAGATCAAGGAGTCCATGCTGATCCGCAATGCGCTGGAAGCGATGGTGGCGGAGACGGCGGCTCGACGCCTGCCCTCGCCGGCGCTCACTGCGCTGAAAAAGAATCTGCAGGCACAGGAGAATGCGGTGGCGAAGGGCGACAGAGCCGGCTTCCACGCTCTCGACCTCGCCTTCCATTCGGTTCTCGTCGACAGCCTGGAAATGCCGCGAGTCGCAGCCGTGATCGAGGCTTCGCGTGCCAATATCGACCGGGTTCGCCGGCTTCTCTCGTCCCCGCGTCGTCATGCCGTCACGCTTGCCGAGCACCGAGACCTGCTCCAAGCGCTGGAGGCTCACGATGCCGGGGCCGCACGCCGCGCAATGGAATCCCATCTCGAAGCCGTGATGGACGAGTTGGAACACTTCTCGTCCGAATACCCGGAGGTCTTCGCGCCGCAGTGATGGCAGGCTCCTGCACTCACCGCCGTCCTCGACCGCCAAGATAGATCCGGGCCGCATTGCCGCCGAGAATGGCGGCTTTCTCCGCATCGGAGAGGCCAGCGATCAACTCCTGTGTTGCGTCCCTCCAACGATCATACCCGCCTGCAAGATTGACGACGGGCCAATCGCTTCCCCAGAGCAGCCGCTCGGGCCCGAACACCTTGAGAAGATGGTCGACATAGGGGCGCAGATCATCGATCGTCCACTCCGCTCGGGCTTCCGTCACCAGACCGGAGAGCTTGCAGACAGTGTTGGGGCGGGCCGCCATGGCAGCCATGTCCGCCCGCCATGGATCGAGCAGTCCCTCCCGGATGAGGGGCTTTGCTCCATGGTCGATGACGATGGAGAGATCCGGATAGCGATCCGCCACCACAAGCGCGCGGGAGAGATGACGGGGTAGGACAAGGGCATCGAACACGAGCCGCTGTTCGACAAGGGTGAGAAAGGCAACCGTCAGATCCGGGCGCAGAAGCCAGTCGTCGTCGGGGATATCCTGCACCATGGGACGAAAGCCGACGATCAGGGGATTGGTGGCCAGCCGTTCTATTGTTTGTGCGGAGTCGGGATCGGTGAATCCGACCCAGCCTACGACTCCGGCAACAAAGGGAGCTGCCTCAGCGATCTCCAGCATGAACTCGGTTTCCGCCACACTCGGCGCCGCCTGCACGAGGATCGTCCGATCGATATCATGGCGAGCCAACAGAGGCTGGAGATCCTCAGGTCCGTAGTCGCGATAGAGCACCTCGACGTCAGGACTCATCCAGAAATAATCGCCGCGGCTGACGCGCCAGAAATGCTGATGAGAGTCGATCCGCATCGTTGAGCCTTGCTAAGCTGCCGAACCTACGGGGCGTATTGTGATGATCTGCATCATTCGGGGCGAACGACACCTTTCTTCAGGATGATATTGCCATAGAGCCTAGCCTCCCCTGTCGAGACGATGGCATAGGCAGCCTTGGCCCGGTCATAGAAGGCGAAGCGCTCAAGGGCAGCGAGATGAAAGCCCGCCCCCTCGTGACGGGCGATGATGGTGCGAAACTCATCGAAGATCGGCTGTTCGGCCTGGGGATCCCCCACGACCTCCATGCGCCATGCGGCCTCGGGCACGAAGTCGTCGAGAGGCATCACCGACAGGATCGCGTCCGTCACGGCCGTCACGCTCAACCCATCGAGCCTCACGAGGCGTTGCGCCATGGAGGCTGCGGGAAAATTGGCATCGACCACGGCAATCTCGTCGCCATGCCCCATCGAACGGAGCACCATCAACAGTTCAGGGGACAGGAGAGGATTGAGGTTCTTCAGCATGGCGGAGGCTCCACGAACTTCGACTATCCTGGCTTGTACTCGCGTGTCGCCTCAGGATCCTCGGTTGAGAAGGACAGGGAGGCCAGCTCATCCCAAACCTCTTGCGGGATCGGCCAGCGCGCCCATTCAAGCGTCTGCTCAACCCGCTCAGGCCGGCTCACTCCGCAGATCGTGGAGGTGATCCGTGCATCCTGCATCGAGAACTGCAGGGCTGCGGCACCGGGGGGAACATCGTGCTTGGCGCAGACCGCCTCGACACGCCGGATCGGATCCAGCATCTCCTCGGATGCCTCTTGATAGACATAGCGCTGGTACGAGCTCGAGCCCTTGGCCAGAACGCCACCGGCATAGGGAGCCGCATTCAAGACTGCGATGCCCTTGGCGCAGGCAAAGTCGATCATGGCATGCGCGTTGCGATTGGTCAGGGTGAACCGGTTGTGCGTAATCAGCACGTCGAAATCCCAGTCATGCAGGAGCGGCATCATGATGTCCACCGGTCCGGCGGCAAGCCCGACGGCGGTCGCCAATCCCTCCTCCTTCATCCTGAACAATTCCGGAAGGGCTCCCTGAGGGTCGGTAACTTCCTCCAAAGAGGCGGCATGCTCCGGATCATGGAGATGCAGGACATCGACGCGGTCAAGCCCAAGCGCCTTCAGGCTCTCTTCCAGCGAGCGCCGGGCCTGGGAGGCATCGAAGCGATTTGTGTCAGGGTCACGATCCAGTTTGGTCGAGACGACGAAGCCCTGGGGTAAGCCGCCCCGTTCACGAATGGCCTCGCCGATCCGCTCCTCGCTTCGCCCGAACCCGTAGATTCGGGAGGTATCGAGAAAGTTCACGGGGCTCTCGAAAATGGCCTGGATCGTCTTCTTGGCCTGCTCCTCGTCGACGCCATAGCCATAGGTGTCGGGCATATCCCCCAAGGATGACATGCCGAAGCAGATCTTCGATACGGCCAGATTCGTGCGTCCCAGCTTGGTCTTTCCGATGGGGTCGTCTGCCATACGATCACTCCGCGCTTCCCTGGCCCTGTTGATTGTGACTCAAGCTATAGCGTATGCCCGAACAGGCAAGGCGGGGAGGCGTCGACGGACGAATACATCCCGTTATGAAGGCTGCTGTCGCCCTGTTCCGCTCACAGGTTTGTCGCTGATGTGGTGCAGAAATCATTTCGGTTGCCTCCCTCCGCTCTTCATGAATATCATCCTCTCAAAAGAAGAAGCCACCCCGGTTACAATCCAATCCGGCTCCTGCGGGGCCGAGAAAATGGGTGAAGAGGCTCTAGGTCGTCGGGGCCGACGGGCGGGAGGAACACATGCGGGTCCAGGGCAACGTCCTGCTCTTTACCGCAACAGCCTGGTGTCTTGAGCACACCTGCGTAGTCACGCGCCGGTGTTCCGGTGCTGTTGATCCCGCATGGGGGGTGCCCACCAGGTTTGACTGGGCGAGAAACGCCTCATGACCGCGCTCGTCACGATCCGGAATCTGGACAAGGCCTTTCCCGGCGTACAGGCGCTGAAGCAGGCGCGCTTTGAGCTTCTCCCCGGCGAGGTCCACGCTCTCATGGGGGAGAACGGCGCGGGCAAGTCGACTCTGATGAAGATCCTCGCGGGCATCTACCAGAAGGATGCCGGCGAGATCCACATCGAAGGGGTGTCCATCGATATTCCCTCCCCCCGGGCGGCACAGGATCTCGGCATCAGCATCATTCATCAGGAACTCAACCTGATGAATGATCTCACCGCCGCACAGAACATCTTCATCGGCCGCGAGCCCAAACGAGCCTTTGGGCTCTTCCTCGATGAGGAGGCTCTGAACCGGAACGCCGCAGCCATTTTCGAGCGCATGCATCTCAGGCTCGACCCACGCGTCGAAGTCGGCAAGCTCACGGTCGCCAAGCAGCAGATGATCGAGATCGCCAAGGCCCTGTCCTTCAGGTCCAAGGTCCTGATCATGGACGAGCCAACGGCGGCCCTGAACAATGCGGAGATCGCGGAGCTGTTCAGGATCATCCGGCAGCTCAAAGCCGAGGGCGTGGGCATCGTCTACATTTCTCATAAGATGGACGAGCTGAAGGAGATTTCCGACCGCGTCACCGTCATGAGGGACGGTGAATATATCGGCACCATGCCAACAGCTTCGACCTCCGTCGACACCATCATTTCCATGATGGTCGGGCGAAGCCTGACTGAGACGAAGACGGAAGTTCCGGACCTGCTGGAACACGAGGTCGTGCTCGAGGTGAGAAACCTTCGGCGCGACCCAGCAATCCGAGACGTGAGTTTCAGTTTGCGTAAAGGGGAAATCCTCGGGTTCGCGGGTCTGATGGGAGCCGGACGCACCGAAGTCGCCCGCGCCATCTTCGGCGCCGATCCGCTCGACAGCGGCGAAATCATCGTCCGAGGCCGACCGGTGAAGATCCGCTCCCCAAGGGACGCCGTGCGCTTAGGGATCGGCTATCTTTCCGAAGACAGAAAGCGCTTCGGGCTCGCGACCGGCATGGATGTGGCAACCAATATCGTCATGCCTTGCCTGAACCGCTTTCTCTCCCTCCGCGCATTTCTGAAAACGCGCGAGATCAAGGAGACGGCACGCTCCTATATCAAACAGCTGCGGATCAAGACGCCCTCTGAGACCCAGGAGACCCGGCTTCTTTCGGGCGGCAACCAGCAGAAGATCGTAATCGCGAAATGGCTCGCGCGGGACAGCGAGATCCTGTTCTTCGATGAGCCGACGCGCGGGATCGACGTCGGGGCCAAGAACGAGATCTACAAGCTCCTGAACACGCTTGCCTCCCAAGGCCGCGCCATCGTGATGATCTCGTCCGAGCTGCCGGAAATCCTGCGCATGAGCCATCGCATCGCCGTCATGTGCGAAGGACGACTGACGGGCGAGCTGCCGGCCGAAGGAACTACTCAGGAAGATATCATGCGGCTGGCGACACAACGGCGTAGCGTAACGGCCGACCCAGCGAACACAGTGACCAAAGGGGTAGCGACGTGACGACCATTGCAGAGCAAGAAACCCGGCCCGTCATTAAATCCGCAGTGTTCAGCCAGGGGACGTGGCAGAAGATTCTTGCCTTCGCCAGCCTGATCGCGCTCATGGCGGTCTTCAGCATCGCCTCCGAGAACTTTCTTCAGAGAGACAATCTCATCGGTATTCTTCAAGCGACTGCGGTGAACGGCGTCCTCGCGGTTGCTGCTACCTTCGTGATCATTACGGGTGGGATCGATCTCTCCGTCGGCACGCTCATGACCTTCTGCGCGGTGATCGCCGGCGTCTTCCTGACCTATTGGGGCCTTCCGATGCCTGTCGGTGTTGTTGCGGCCATTGCAGCGGGCGCTCTCTGCGGCTCCATCTCCGGCACGATCATCGCCAAGATGAAGGTGCCGCCGTTCATCGCGACGCTCGGCATGATGATGCTGCTGAAGGGACTGGCCCTCGTGATTTCCGGGACCCGGCCGATCTACTTCAACGACACGCCGAACTTCCCGATGATCTCACAGGAATCCCTCATCGGCACTATCCTGCCGTTCCTTCCCATTCCCAACGGCGTTCTCATCCTTTTTGTGGTTGCAATCGCCTCGAGCATCGTTCTCACACGCACCGCCTTGGGCCGTTATACGTTTGCCCTGGGCTCCAACGAGGAAGCGGTGCGCCTGTCCGGCGTGAACACGGATTTCTGGAAGATCATCGTCTACACGGTCTCCGGTGCAATCTGCGGTATTGCCGGGCTCATCATCGCTTCACGCCTGAACTCCGCGCAACCCGCGCTTGGACAGGGATATGAGCTCGATGCGATTGCCGCAGTGGTCATCGGCGGCACATCGCTCAGCGGTGGCCGCGGCACCATCCTGGGAACGATCATCGGGGCGCTGATTATCAGCGTTCTCACGAATGGACTGAGGATCCTCTCGGTCGCCCAGGAGTGGCAGACCGTCGTGACGGGGATCATCATCATCCTCGCCGTTTACGCCGACATCCTGCGCCGCAAAGGCCAAGGGTAACCCCTCCCCTCAAGTCACTGAAGGAGAACAAGCCCGTCTGAACCAATGACAATCCGGCACACCTACCCCGACAGAATGCCGGAACCACCAAGCAATGATGTCCAGGAGGAAAACATGTTGAACAGACGTACACTGATCGGTGCCATCGGCATCGGAGCTCTTGTCGGTCTCGCGGGGCCAGCAGCCGCTCAGGAAACCTATATTCCACTCATCTCAAAAGGGTTCCAGCACCAGTTCTGGCAGGCCGTCAAGGCAGGAGCCGAACAGGCCGCAAAGGAACACAACGTACGCATCACCTTCGAGGGACCGGACAGTGAGACCATGGTCGACAAGCAGATCGACATGCTGTCGGCGGCTCTTGCCAAGAATCCGAAGGCCATCGGCTTTGCGGCTCTCGACAGCCAGGCGGCCATTCCCCTTCTGCGGAAGGCGCAGTCCGCCAAGATCCCGGTGATCGCTTTCGACTCCGGCGTCGACAGCGATATTCCCCTCACCACAGCCGCGACCAACAACATCGCGGCTGCGGCACTCGCAGCCGACAAGATGGCTGAGCTAATCGGCGGCGAAGGGGACATTGCCCTTGTGGTTCACGACCAGACCAGCCGCACCGGCATCGACCGGCGCGACGGCTTCGTCAACCGGATCAAGGAGAAGTACCCGAAGATCAACATCGTGAGCGTCCAGTATGGCTCCGGCGATCACCTGAAATCGACGGAAATCACGAAATCGATTCTGCAGGCCAATCCGAAACTCAAGGGTATCTTCGGTGCCAACGAAGGATCCGCCATCGGTGTCGTCAATGGCGCCAGGGAGATGAACCGCAAGATCGTCATTATCGGCTACGATTCCGGCAAGCAGCAGAAGCAGGCCATTCAGGAAGGCCTGATGGCAGGCGCCATCACCCAGAATCCGGTCGGCATCGGCTACAAGACGGTCGAGGCTGCCGTGAAGGCACTCAAAGGAGAGAAGCTCGACAAGGTGATCGACACCGGCTTCTACTACTACGACAAGTCGAACATGAACGATCCGAAGATTTCGGCTGTCCTCTATGATTGAGACGCGGAAGTCGTGGAGAGGGTCAATGTCCTCTCCACGATTGTCCACCCGAGAGGGTTCCCCAGATCACCTCCGCGGACAGTCTGGTGCGCTCTCGCACTTTGATTGGGGAACCGCGCCTCCATAATCGGGCTCCTCCAAGCTGAGCCACTTTTGCTCAGCCGACTGAGGAGCTGATGATGATTGCAGCGATCGTGCGCTTCCCCCTGCCTCAGGATCTCTCACCTGAGACTGTGAGAACCGTCTACGAGCACTCCGCGCCCCAGTTTCAGGGAGCGCCCGGGCCTTATCCGAAAATACTACCTGTACGGAGCGGATCAGACGGGAGGTGGCGTATACCTCTGGGAGAACCGCGTGTCTGCCGAGAACATGCACTGTGCGACTTGGCGGCAGCAAATTGCTGAGCGCTTCGGTGCTGCTTTTCGGGCGACGCACGCGGCCGTCAGCCAGGGGTGACCCGGGCGGCCCCTATCCGAATTTTCACATGCGTTCTTGCCGAGCTAAGAGCAGATAATGTCCCTGGAGCCGGTGATGAACAGGGAGGTGCCACATGACACCCCGATCGGTCGGCGATGGAACCAGCGCCTCCTGGTTGAGAGGATGGTTGATAATGGTTGCTGCTTTGGGAGGCTTCCTCATCCCTGTCCAAACTCAGGCACAGGTTTCTGGATGCACGCTGCAGCGTTCGGGCTCTCCCACCAGACAAGTGTTGCGCTGCCAGGACGGCTTGCAGCTTGAGGCCGAATCCGGCGCCGACTACGCGCTCGTGGACCGTGACAGAGACGGCCGTCCGGACGAGGTCGACCTGCGTGATCGGGCGCTTCTCATTGAAGCGGAACCTTCGTCCAAAGGAGTCGGATTTCAGGTCCGGACACCCGTGGCCATCGCTGCCGTACGCGGCACACATTGGGCTGTCGATGTGGCGGAGGGGAAGACAGCCGTCTTTGTGTTGAGCGGCCGCGTGGCAGTCCGGCGCTCCAATGCTCGTACAGGTGTCGAGCTGGGACCCGGCGAAGGCGTTGACGTGGACTCTGGAAGAGCGCCACTGACGGTCAGGCGCTGGTCCACTGAACGAGCCAATGCTCTCTTGAGGCGTTTCGGACGGCAAATCCGGTGATGGACGCCAGACGCCAGTCATCCACTCTCTTGGCAATGGTTTTGGCAATCCTGTGGGGTGGCAGCCTGGCCTTGGTTCACTGGCGCGGTGACATCTCGGTTCTCGACCGCATCGAAGCTCCGCTCGCCGATCTTCGCTTTCTCGTCCAAGGGCCGAGGATTGCTCCGGATTCGGTGGTCATTTTAGCCATTGACGACGAGACGGTACAGCAAGCGGGCGCGTACCCGCTCCCTCGTCGCGTGATTGCTCGGCTCGTCGAGGAGCTCGGACGGTTAGAGCCGAAGGTTGTTGCCATGGATCTTCTTTTCCTTGACCCCGGTCCGCGAGAGATGGACCAAGCCCTTGCGACCGCTCTTGCGGGAACACGGGGCGTTCTTGCGGCTGCCGGCATTTTCGACCGCCCGATCCAGACTGTCTTCAGCTATGGCAGCAGTGAACTTGATCGCATACCGATAGCGCGGAACCTGTTCCTTCCTATCTCCCCTCTGCGTCAGGTTGCAGCGGTTGGCGCAGTCAACGTCGCGACGGATCCTTCGGGAGTGCCGCGGCATGTCCCCCTCCTCGTCCGTACAGGCGATCAGCTCCTGCCATCGTTTCCCCTGCGAGCAGCGTCTATCGCATCCGACCAGAACCCTGTGATCGAACCCAATCATGTCGAGCTCGACGGCCGTTCGGTCAGAACGGATCTTGGATATTCGCTACCGCTTCGTTTCTACGGCCCACGCGGTTCGATCCGCACAATCTCCGCGACCGAGGTCCTCGCGGACGAATTCAAGGCAGAAGCGGTACGCGGCAAGATCGTGGTGGTGGGGGCAACGATTACCGGAGGCGGGGACGTTTTCCCGACACCCTTCGACCCCGTGCTGCCCGGCGTGGAAGTCATGGCGACCGCCATTGCGCATCTGACGACCGGCGATGGATTGATCAGAGACCGGCGTGTGCGACTCGTTGACGTGGCAATAGCCATCATTCTGCCTGCGCTTGCTGTGCTGCTTCTGGCATGGCGGCGCAGCACACTCAGCTTTACCATCATCGCACTGATTGCTCTCCTCTGGATCGGGCTGACCACCGTCGCCTTCACCTACGGCATTTGGCTCAGCGCGACCCTCCCTCTGGCCGCCACCGTACCACCGGCTGTTTTGTTCGGTGCCACGCGCCTTTGGCTTGATCGCCGGCATGCGGAAGATCTCGCCCGAGAAAGCCGCACGTTGCGGCATTTCCAGCCGCCGAGCCTTACCGATCGACTGAAGCGCGATCCGAACTTTCTGACCCAGCCCCTCCAGCAGGAAGCGGCTCTCATCTTCATTGATTTGTCCGGCTTCACAGGCTTGAGCGAGACTCTAGACCCCAATGAACTCCGGGAAGTCCTCAGGGAGTTTCACGAGCTGGTCGACGAGGAGGTCGTGGGGTGTCACGGCCTTGTCGCGAGCTTCATGGGAGACGGCGCCATGATCATATTCGGTCTTCCCGAGCCTGATCTGCGAGATGCCTGCCATGCCGTCGAGGCCTGCGTTCGCTTATGCTCTCGCACAAATGCATGGCTCGCAACATTACCAAGGTCGATTTCCTCCCAACTCGGCTTCAAGATTGGAGCGCACTACGGACTTATCGTTGCCTCTCGCCTTGGCGGTGACAGTCATCATCACATTACAGCCACCGGTGACACAGTGAACGTGGCAAGCCGGCTCATGGAAGTCGCAGCCCATTACCGAGCGGATGTTGCCCTTAGCGAGGATCTTTTCGATGCGGCGGGAGACGCTTGTTCGGTCTTCGATGCAGGCATCCTCGACGAGGCGTTCCAGACGTCCATCCGTGGCCGCTCCGGCCCTTTGCGAATCCGGCTCTGGAGAAGCGCAAGGCCCGAGGTGAGCCGCGAGGCTTGACTCATGCGCCGCCCGTTGATTGAGGCGAGGAGACGAGAAGTGCATTGACCCCAGCGCCTCGTGCGGAACCGAAAGGTCCGCGTCAGCGACCCGAAGGGCCACGCCCGTGACCCGAAGGGCCGCGTCAGCGAAAAGCGGACCCGGTTTTGCGCCGCTCTAGCGCATCGTGCGGAACCGAAGGTCCGCGTCAGCGAAAAGTGGCCCCGGTTTTCCGCCCCGGACGATGCTCCCTTCGAAGGAGAAAGCATCGGACCCAAAAGTGCAAATCCACTTTTGGGTCCGATGCTCCAGCGTGAGCGCTCTTTGAGGGTTTATGACTGCCGTTGATCTGATGGCGCGGAGGGAGAGTCTATGTGAAGCGTGAGCGATTCAAACAGGTGATGACCGTTCGAAGACTTACCTGACCGCACCAGTTCAACGTATTTCACGAACTCTGAATAAGGGATCATGATGATCGGGTGGAGATCCTCTCCCCTCACCTCGATCGTAATTTCATCGTAGTAGCTGGGGAGCATTCCGCTCCAACTGCTCAAGAGTTCTTCGGCAATCCTAAGCGCTTCGCTCTGGGCCGCGGCTACATCGGGCAGCTCAGTTCCAGAGAGATCCTCTCTTATTCCAAAATGACCTCGAAGATCGATGTAAAATCGAGGCATGGCAGCACCTGAGGTCGCCATCTTGAGGCCTGAACTCTTCCTGCCTCTTATTCCGATAGAATAGTCTCATGCCTTCGTCTCAGAAATCTCCTCTGAATCGCTACTCACTTTGCGTTAGCGGCCAAGGTTGCCGTATGCAAGATTGCTGTTGGGTGGTGCTTCGATCGCAAGCGCAACCCTCCCAGGACAGGCACAATGTTGCACGAGGTCAAGATGCTGAGGGTTGCCGTTCTGACCACCTTGGTCATGGCCTGCGCAGGAGCGGCTCATGGCGCGGGGCAACAATGCTATTCCCGGTTGGGTACCATCTCGTCCCCATATGAAGGGAAGTGCCCGAATTCGGAACTGAAGCGGGTGACGTTCGAGAATGATCTTGGGGCCCTTGGCCGGAACTGCCAAGACGAACCGTGGACCTATAGCCGGCGTGACAGAGCGATTACAACTACAAGAGCCAAGCCACACTTCTCATGACCGATCGTCCGGTCACACGCTAGAGGCTCGGACCTGAAAAGCGGCCTTGCACTCTTGGGATCAATCCGATGCTTTCTCCTTGAATGAGAGCATCGTTCAGGCGGAAGACCGGGGCCACTTTTCCGCACGATGCGCTAGGCTGGCATCCCGTCACTTCTCCACACAAAACTCTCCACCATGACTTGGCTGATATCCTGCCGGTCAGGCTGTCTTGATCCTGACCCATTCCTTCCTGGGAGCGAGGACACGATACACACCGTCGTCCCGTGCTGACGTAATCCTCAGGACATGTTCCAGGATTGCGCAGAGAGCCGGGAATGTTGACCAGACAGAGTGGGCCGCTCGGGCGAGTGTCGGGAGGACAATCGTTCCGAGTGCCCCAGCCTTGCGCCTTGGCCGGTGCCAGTGAACAGCCGATTATTCCAACAGCTATCAATAGAAAACGCATCCTGCTGCCCGTGCCTCTTCTGTCGAGAGGTTTGCCCCCTCCTGGCACGGCTTGGCCGTATGCACCTCCCCTTGCGGAATCACAAGAAGAAGAAAGTATCGTTCAGCCATAGACCAGCATGACCGTAATCAGTGCTCCAAGAGCAAGTACGCCGGCAGCAAAGCCTGCTACGGTCAAGATGTTTGTACGATGCTCCGGATCCATGAGGGCCTCTGCGTTTGCTCATAGCCAGCACAACGCACTCCAGGGCCTTTTGTCTCAGCCCGCCCAATCGAACAATGCACCATGGAAGGAGGCCTACGTTTCTGGCGACGACTTGACGTTGCGAGCAAAGGCTTTGACCATCCAAGTAAAGCTTGGCCGTCTTGCAGAAAATGCCCCAAGAGCATGCAAAGCGTAGCAGTAGACTACGTAGTTTCACCTAATTCTTTCGGGTGAGTTTTCAGCTACAACCACACTATCGATAGGGGCCAATTCAACCAAACTGACCAATCGAATGAATAAAAACACTGCCGTGTATGGGGGCTTACACGGCGTGAGCCGCGTTCTTGGATTTCTCCGGGACGCGGCTTTTTCGTTTCAAGCCAGGCTGTCTGACAGTGGCCGACAGGAATGCCGCAGCCGATCTTGATAAGATAGTCCGTTAGAACCATCCCGTAGGCGCGGAGTTGACGCTCCACAGAAGGAGACACTCATGCGGCTTCGATTGATCCTACCCTTCGCTGCGATGCTTGCCCTTGCTGCCTGCGGTGAGGATGGTCCCGACAAGACCGGCAGCACAGACACCAACAATCCCTCCAACAGCGCGCCCGCCAATCCACCTCCTGGAGGCGCACCAGCCAAGCCTGCATACTAAGCCCGATCTTTCCTATGATTGGCCCGGAAAGGCAGGATCCTGCCTTTCTGCATGACACCCGTCTGCCAAGAACTAGCCTATGTGAATGCAGGCTCGATGCCTTCACGCTCTCCTGATCGGCGTCGGATGAGAATGCGAATCGTGCGACGGTTTTAACCATTGCCATCGTGTCGCCACAGCGATCATCCTTGATCCGACCTGACACGGGACTTGAAGCAGGCCTGAGCGACCTCCGCCTCATTCATGCCCGTGCCGTCACATCGACAATGATGTAGGAGGCGCTGATGCAGCAGGACACGTTTCACATCGGCCAGCTTGTGCGGATCACCCGCCCCTCCTCCGGATACGCGGATCACCGCACCTATTGCATCGTTTGCCTGATTTGTGAGAATGAAGACGAACGTCTCTATCGCGTGAAGAACACGGTCGGCGTTGAGCGTCTGGTCAGGGCAGAGGAGATCGAGCCCGCGGCCCTCACGGCGGTGCCATAAGCCTGAATCAGGCTAAGGGGCCTGCCCGAAAGCACGCCTGGCCGTATATTAGTCCATGGTATTGGTGGCCTGCGCCTTGCCGACGCCGAACCGGCACGACAGAATACCTCCCATAAAGCTCGACAAGGGCAGCCGGCGATCGACCGGATAAAAGCGCGGGCCACAACAACCGCGCGATAGAGGAAACGAGGCCAACCCGCAGGCTCCTGGAGCCATGCGGTGTCCAGGGAGGAGACGTCGGTGACGGCGGCTGCGGACTCGCGCGAAGATACGTTCCCCAAATTGCTGGCGCGGAATGCTCGCATTCGCCCGCAACGAACTGCATTCCGTCACAAGGATCTCGGGATCTGGCAATCCTGGACCTGGGCGCAAGTTTACGACATCGTCCGTGCCTATGCCTCCGGCCTTCAGGCGCTTGGGGTTCAGCGTGGCGGCAAGATCGCCATCATCGGCTATAACCGTCCCCATCTCTACTGGACCATCGCCGCCGCCCAATGGCTCGGTGCCATCCCGATCCCGGTCTATGCGGATTCCATCGCCGAGGAGATGGCCTATGTGCTTAGCCATGCGGAGGTGACCCATGCCGCCGTGCAGGACCAGGAGCAGGTCGACAAGCTGCTCGCTGTCTCGGACCAGCTGCCGCGCTTGGCGCATGTCCTGTACGACGAGGACAAGGGCCTGCGCGACTACGACCACGGTCGCCTGCACTCCATCGCTTCCGTGATTGAGGAAGGACGTGCGCGGCTAGCCGATGCTGGGGAAGCCGAAAAGATCGAGAGTGAACTGCAGAACGGCAAAGGCTCGGACCTTGCCATTATTCTCTACACCTCCGGCACCACGGGCCGCCCCAAGGGCGTGATGCTCACCTCCGATGCGGTGATCGCGGCGGCCCGAATCGGCTGCGATTTCGACAATCTGAACGAGACGGACGAGATCATGGCCTACCTGCCCATCGCGTGGGTGGGCGATCACATCTTCTCCTACGCCCAAGCCTTCCTCGCGGGCCTCTGCGTGAACTGCCCCGAAAGCCCTGAAACGGTGGCCGAGGATCGCCGGGAGGTCGGCGCCACTTACGTCTTCGCCCCGCCGCGCGTGTTCGAGAGCATTCTCACGCTCACCATGGTGCGCATCGAGGATGCGGGCGCGCTGAAGCGGCGGATGTTCCATTTCTTCATCAAGCACGCCAACAAGGTGGGCGAGAAGATCCTGAACCGAGAGCCCGGCGTCAGCGCGTGGGACCGCCTGCTCTGGCAGATCGGCAACGTGCTGGTCTATGCGCCCTTGCGCAACCGCTTCGGCATGACGCGCGTGAAAGTGGGCTACACGGCAGGCGAGGCCATCGGGCCAGAGATCTTCCGCTTCTACCGCTCCATCGGCGTGAACCTGAAGCAGCTCTACGGACAGACGGAAGCGTCCGTCTACATCACCATGCAGCCGGACGGCGAGATCCGCGCCGATACCGTGGGCCGCCCTGCCCCGCAGGTCGAGATCCGCATCGCCAACAATGGGGAAGTGCTCTACCGCTCGCCCGGCGTGTTCATCGGCTATTACAAGGATGACGAGAAGACCGCCGAGACCAAGACACCTGACGGCTTCGTGCATTCGGGCGACGCCGGCTTCTTCGATGCCAATGGGCATCTCAAGATCATCGACCGCGCCAAGGACGTGGGCAAGATGCGGGATGGCGCGCTCTTCCCGCCCAAATACGTCGAGAACAAGCTGAAGTTCTATCCCAACATCAAGGAAGCCGTCTGCTTCGGCGATGGAAGGGATTACGTCTCTGCCTTCATCAATATCGACCTCGTGGCGGTGAGCAACTGGGCCGAACGCAACGGCGTCACTTACGCTTCCTACCAGGAACTCGCCGGTCACCCGCGCGTCTACGAGATGATCGAGAAGCACGTGGACGAGGTGAACCGCTCGCTCGCCGCGGAACCGCGCATGGGTGGCGCGCAGATCAAGCGCTTCCTCATCCTGCACAAGGAGCTCGATGCAGACGACGGCGAGTTGACCCGTACGCAGAAGGTGCGCCGCGGCTTCATTGCCGAGCGCTATGCGCCTCTGATCGAAGCTCTCTACGACGGCTCGCCCGAGGCCGACATCTCCACCGAAGTCACCTTCGAGGATGGCCGCAAGGGCGTGATCTCCGCGCGCGTGAAGATCAGGGACATGAAGCTCTATCCCATTGAAAAGACCACTCTCATCCCGGAGGCCGCCGAATGAGAGCGCCCGAACATCCTGTTCTGTCCAAGGGCGATGTGCTGCTGGCCGTCGAGAACGTGTCTCTGGCTTTCGGCGGCGTGAAGGCGCTGACGGATGTGTCCTTCGACATCCGCAAGAGCGAGATCCGCGCCATCATCGGTCCGAACGGCGCCGGGAAGACCTCGATGCTCAACTGCATCAACGGCTTCTATTATCCCACCGAAGGCCGCATTACCTTTAAAGGAATAAAGCGCCCGAAGATGCGGCCCTACGAGGCCGCGCGGGGTGGCATCGCGCGCACCTTCCAGAACGTCGCGCTCTTCAAGAGCATGTCGACGCTCGACAACATCATGGCGGGCCGCTCCATCAAGATGCGGTCGAACTTCTTCTGGCAGCTCTTCCGCCATGGCCCGGCCATGAAGGAGGAGGTCGAGCACCGGAAGTTCGTGGAGGAGATCATCGATTTCCTCGAAATCCAGCACATCCGGAAAACTCCCGTAGGCCGCCTCCCCTATGGCCTGCAGAAGCGCGTCGAACTTGGCCGTGCGCTCGCCATGGAGCCGGACCTGCTGCTCCTCGACGAGCCCATGGCGGGCATGAACCTCGAGGAGAAGGAGGACATGTCCCGCTTCATCCTGGAGGTGAACCAGCAATACGGCACCACCATCGCGCTGATCGAACACGACATGGGCGTGGTGATGGACCTCTCGGACCGTGTGGTCGTGCTGGAATATGGCCGCAAGATCGCGGACGGCACGCCGGACGAGGTGAAGCGCGACCAGCGCGTGATCGACGCCTATCTCGGCGTGGCGCATTGAGGGGCAGTCGATGGACATTCTCTACAAAGTCTTCGTCGAACCCTTCGTCTTCATGGGCGAGGCGCCGGATCTGCTGATCCAGACGCTCTGGGAAGGGCTGGTTTCGGGCGTTCTCTATGCGCTGATCGCGCTCGGCTTCGTGCTGATCTTCAAGGCCTCGGGCGTGTTCAACTTCGCTCAAGGCATCATGGTGGTGTTCGCCGCCCTGATCCTGGTGGGTCTTTACGAAAAAGGCGTCCCGGCATTCCTGGCACTGATCCTTGCGGCAGCAGCAATGCTCGTTCTCGCCATCGTGGTGGAACGGGTGGTGCTGCGCCCCCTCGTGAACCAGCCCGACATCATCCTCTTCATGGCCACCTTCGGCCTGACCTATCTGCTGATCGGCTTCGGCGAACTCATCTTCGGCGGCAATCCGCGCGAGATGATCACGGACGCCCTCCTCCTGCCTCAAGGAACCACCGAGATCGATGCGCTCGGCGGCTCCATCCGTCTGCAGCATCTCGACATCGCCGCAGCCGTGATCGCCTCCATCATGATCGGCCTGCTCGCGGTGTTCTTCTCCAAGACCCGTATCGGACGGGCGCTGCGGGCAGTGGCGGACAGCCACAAGGCTGCGCTTTCCGTGGGCATCTCGCTCAACCAGATCTGGGTCATCGTGTGGTTCGCCGCAGGCCTCGTGGCTTTGGTCGCCGGCATCATGTGGGGCGCGCGCTCGGGCGTGTCGTTCTCGCTCCAGATCATCGCCTTGAAGGCGCTGCCCGTTCTCATTCTCGGCGGCTTCACCTCCATTCCAGGCGCGATCATCGGTGGTCTCATCATCGGCGTCGGCGAGAAGATCGGCGAGTTCTATTGGGGGCCGCTGGTCGGCGGCGGCGTCGAGACATGGCTGGCCTATGTCATCGCCCTCCTCTTCCTGCTCTACAGGCCGCAAGGTCTGTTCGGCGAGAAGATCATCGAACGGATTTAAGGGAGATCTGACGTGCTCTACCGCGAAGCCGGTCAATTCAAGACGAATTACGTCAGCGACTCCGCGATCTTTCCCCTGCGCGAGGACAGGATCGGCCTCGGCATCATCATCCTGGCGGCCTATGCCCTCGCTTTCCTTGGCAACAGCTTCCTCCTCCAGGCGGTCATGATTCCCTTCCTGGTGTTTTCGCTCGCCTCCATCGGGCTGAACATCCTCACCGGGTATACCGGCCTGCTCTCGCTCGGCACGGGCGCCTTCATGGGCGTGGGGGCCTACGCCTGCTACAAGCTGATGACGGCCTTTCCGGAGGTGAACGTGATCGTCTGGATCTTCGTCTCCGGCTTCTTCTCCGCCGCCATCGGCGCGCTGTTCGGCCTGCCGTCGCTGCGCATCAAGGGCTTCTATCTCGCGGTCGCGACGCTCGCCGCCCAGTTCTTCCTGCAATGGTGCTTCATCCGCATCCCGTGGCTCGTGAACTACAACGTCTCGGGCGCACTCGATGCACCGCTTCGCACCCTCTTCGGCATTCCGATCGTCGGCGCCACCGCCACGCCCCAGACACGCTATCTCGTGGTGCTCACCATCGTCATCCTGCTCACCTGGCTCGCCTCGAACCTCGTTCATGGCCGCATCGGGCGCATGTGGATCGCGATCCGCGACATGGATCTGGCGGCCGAACTCATGGGTATCCGTCCGCTTCAGACGAAGCTCCTCGCCTTCGCCGTCTCGTCCTATTACTGCGGTGTCGCGGGCGCGCTCCTCGTCTTCCTCTGGTACGGTGGCGCGGAATACGACGTGTTCAACATCAACCAGTCCTTCTTTATCCTCTTCATGGTGATCATCGGCGGACTGGGCAGCCTCATCGGCTCTTTCTTCGGCGCAGCGCTCATCTTCATCATGCCCATCGTGCTTGGGCTAGTGCTGCCCGCCCTGCTCTCGCCTTTCGGCATCTCGGTGGGGGCGGACACCATCGAGCACCTGCGCTTCATGATCGTCGGTGCTCTCATCATCTTTTTCCTGATCGTGGAGCCGCACGGCCTCGCGCGGCTCTGGCAGATCGGCAAGCAGAAGCTCCTGGTCTGGCCGTTCCCCTACTGACGGCAGGCTTGAAAGGAGACGGGAACTGAAAAATCCGGCGTGAAGCCGGACAACAACGGGAGGAAACGAAAACATGTCGTTTCGCAAACTGAGCCTTAAACTGATCGCCGCGACCCTTCTCGCCGGAACCGTGCTGCCTGCCTTCGCGCAGGATTCGATCTACGTTCCCCTCTTCACATATCGCACGGGTCCCTTCGCGGGCTCCGGCACCTACATCGCCGACGGCATGCACGATTATCTTCAGATGCTGAACCAGCGCGATGGCGGCATCGGCGGCGTGAAGCTCGTCATCGAAGAATGCGAGACGGGTTACGACACCAAGAAAGGCGTCGAATGCTATGAGGCGGTGAAGGGCAAGAACCCGGTCATGGTCAATCCATGGTCGACCGGAATCACGCTTCCGCTCATCCCGCGAGCATCCGTCGACAAGATCCCGATCCTCTCCATGGCCTATGGCCTCTCGGCTTCGGCGCGCGGCGATATCTTCCCCTGGGTGTTCAACCCGCCGGCCACTTATTGGGACGGCATGTCGATGATCATCAAGTACATCGGCGAGAAGGAAGGCGGCCTCGACAAGCTGAAGGGCAAGAAGATCGGCTTTATCCATCTCGATGCCGCCTTCGGCAAGGAGCCGATCCCGCTGCTACAGGAAATGGCGAAGGATATCGGCTTCGAGGTGGCGCTTTATCCCGTCGCCGCGCAGGACATGCAGAACCAGTCCTCGCAATGGCTCAGCGCCCGTCGCGACCGGCCCGATTACATGATCATGTGGGGCTGGGGCACCATGAACGGCGCAGCCGTGAAGGAAGCGGTGCGCTCCGGCTACCCCATGGACAAGTTCTATTCCGTGTGGTGGCCAAGCGAGGATGACGCGCGCAGCGGCGGCGCAGGCGCCAAGGGCTTCAAGATGCTCAACTGGCACGCGGTGGGCACCAACTTCCCCGCGCTCCAGGATATCCAGAAGCACGTGGTCGACAAGGGCCTCTCCAAAGCCGGCAAGGACAAGGTCGGCGAGCTTCTCTACAACCGCGGCGTCTACAACTCGCTGCTGATAGCGGAAGCCATCGCCACGGCTCAGAAGCTCACGGGCAAGAAGGCCGTGACCGGCGAAGACGTGCGCCGCGGCATGGAGAACATCAAGCTCGATCCCGCCCGCCTGAAGGAGCTTGGCCTTGAAGGCTTCACCGATCAGCTCGTTCTCTCCTGCGCCGACCACAACGGCCACCGTCCGGCCTTCATGCAGGAATGGGACGGCACGAAATGGGTGAAGATCTCGAACCCCATCGAGCCGATGACCGATCGCGTGAAGGCTCAGCTCGATGCCGCCGCGAAGGACTATGCCGAGAAGAACACCGGCTGGCCCAAGCGCACGGAAGCCTGCGACAAGGCAAGCTGATTTAGCCCCTCGTCATCACCGGCCTTGTGCCGGTGATCTCGATCGGCAAGGCGTTGCGCTTTTCTTTATCGAGATGGCCGGGACGAGCCCGGCCATGACCAAGAAAGCGCCTTACAAGATCAAGGCACGGCCCTCTCCACAAAGGGGAGGAAAACCGAAAAGGATTCGTCGATGTCGAGTGCCGCTCAAATGCAACCACAAGGCCAGCCGCAAATTGTGGGAACTGTTCTGGTGGTGAACAACATCGAGGTCGTCTACGACCACGTGATCCTCGTGTTGAAGGGCGTCTCTCTCACCGTGCCGAAGGGCGGCATCGTCGCGCTGCTCGGCGCCAATGGCGCGGGCAAGACGACGACACTGAAGGCCGTGTCCAACCTGCTGCGCGCCGAGCGCGGCGAGGTCACCAAAGGCTCGATCGAGTTCAAGGGCGAACGCGTCGACAAGCTCTCTCCCAACGAACTGGTGCGGCGCGGCTGCATTCAGGTTCTCGAGGGCCGCCATTGCTTCGGCCACCTCACCATCGAGGAAAACCTTCTGACCGGCGCCTTCACGCGCAAGGACGGCAACGCCGCCATCCGCCGCGATCTGGAGGCGATCTACGAATATTTCCCGCGCCTGAAGCAACGGCGCACATCCATGGCAGGCTACACCTCCGGCGGCGAACAGCAGATGTGCGCCATCGGCCGGGCGATGATGTCCCGCCCCTCCATGATCCTGCTCGACGAGCCATCGATGGGCCTTGCGCCGCAGATCGTGGAGGAGATCTTCGAGATCGTGCGTATTCTCAATTCAAGCGAAGGCGTGTCCTTCCTGCTCGCGGAGCAGAACACCAACATGGCGCTCAAATACGCCACCTACGGCTATATTCTGGAAACTGGCCGCGTGGTGATGGACGGTCCGGCACAGTCTCTGCGCGAAAATGAAGATGTGAAGGAGTTCTACCTCGGCGTCTCGGAAGGCGACCGCAAGTCATTCCGCGCCGTGAAGAGTTACAAGCGTCGTAAACGCTGGCTGGCGTAAGCCCACAGGAATGACATACCACATGCTTGACCTAAGAGAGACCATATTCTTAGCATCCCCAGGACTGCGAATATCCAGATTCACAGCGCAAATCTTTCATTCCTAGGGGGCACGCCGGGTGCCAACCGCTTCGGCGAAGCTCCGGCTCAAACGCCTGCCCTGCCAGGCACGCAGTCTGCCACTTGATCAAGACAGCCGCGCTGCACGCCTTTCGTCGTGCCTGGCTGCGCATTGTGAAAGTCGCTCAGCAAGGGGAGTTCGATCAGTCACATGACAGACCATCACGATCATCTCGAAACGCGCAACCCGGCCGATCGGGAGGCCGATCTGTTTCGTCGCCTCCCGGATATCCTTCGCCGCGCTTCAGCCGCTCCGGCTTATGCGGAGCGGCTGAAGCGCATCGATCCGGCCAGCATCACGAGCCGTGAGGCCTTGGCCACCCTTCCCGTGCTGCGCAAAGGTGAACTCTCCACGCTTCAGAAATCCGCCCTGCCCTTCGGGGGGTTCATTGCAGAGGCGCCCGGTTCATTCGGACGGCTCTTCACATCCCCGGGGCCAATCTTCGAAGCGGAAGCGGCTGTGACAGACCCCTGGCGCACTGCGCGCGGGCTTTTTGCTGCAGGCTTTCGCCGCGGTGACGTCGTTCTCAACACCTTCAGCTATCACCTGACGCCGGGCGGCTTCATCATGGATTCCGGCGCCCGCGCCCTCGGCTGCGCCGTCATTCCCGCTGGTCCCGGCAACACCGAGCAACAATTCGAGCTGATCGAGGCCTATCGCCCGAATGCCTATTGCGGCACGCCGGATTTCTTGAAGATTCTTCTCGACAGCGCCGCGACCTCCGGTCGAGACCTCTCGTCCATCAAGCGGGCGCTCGTGTCGGGTGCCGCCTTTCCGAAATCGCTCCAAGAGAAATTTTCGGAACATGGCATCGAAGCCTTTCAGGCCTATGCCACGGCGGATCTCGGCTTCATCGCCTACGAGACCTCCGCCCGCGAAGGTCTTGTGGTCAACGAGGACATCATCATGGAGATCGTACGTCCTGGCACAGGCGATCCCGTATCCGAGGGCGAGGTCGGCGAGATTGTCGTCACCACCCTCGATCCGCATCATCCGTTCATCCGCCTGGCGCTTGGCGATCTCACCGCTGTGTTGCCGGGGTTGAGCCCATGCGGACGCACGAACATGCGGATCAAGGGCTGGCTGGGCCGGGCCGATCAGGCGGCCAAGGTGAAGGGCATGTTCGTGCGCCCAGAGCAGGTTGCGGAGATCGGCCGTCGTCACCCGGAACTCGGGCGCCTGCGCCTCCTCGTCGAGCGGGAGCACGAAACCGATGTGATGACCCTTGTCGCGGAATGCACAGGACCCTCGGACGATCTTGTCGCAGCCGTGACAGCCACGCTTCAGTCCATCACCAAGCTCAAGGGCATCGTCACGCTTGTCGCTCCGGGAACTCTTCCCAACGACGGCAAGGTCATCGCCGACGAGCGGACCTACGGCTAATGTGCAGCCCACGAAGCTTGGCTTTTTCATGGAGGATCAGAGATATAGTGGAAAAAGAAAGAGCACCCGGAGGGTGCTCTGAGGTGTCCGGCCGTAGGGGCAAAAAGGACCGGAGTTGCATATCAACGCACGTTTCCCGATTTTGTTCCGAAAGTTTTTGAAAAAATTTTATTCCTAGGCTGCGCCTCATTCAGGTCACCTTTCGCCGGTCTAGGGCTTAGCTTCCGTGGGGGCAAACACGGGCCGCGGCCGCGACCAGGATCCCAAAATGGACCGGTCGCGGCCGTTTTGTTGAGCATGCCTCAAGCAGGCAGAATAAAAGGCCCGGGTTTCCCCGGGCCTTGTCTGTCGCGGCCGCGACGGATCTTAGTAGGTGCCGAACTTGAAGTTCAGCTTGGCACGAGCCACGAAGAAGTCGCTGTCGTCGTTGTCTCGGGGCAGAAACACATCGACTGGCGCTCCGCCAACCGGAGTAAAGGTCCCGATGCGGCCGTCATCATCGTCTTCATCGATGCTGACCCACAGCCCTTCCACACCGAAGGTGACCGCCGACGAGCCGAACCAGGTCACCGGCAGGGCCCACTCAACACCACCGCCGGCCGTCCAGCCGGTATTCTCGTCCGTGAAGGCCAGACCGCCGGTGGCGTAGATCAGAACGCGGTCGAACGCGACACCGGCGCGGGCGCGCACCGTGCCGAACCAATCCTCATCATTCTCGAACTCGCCGGGCACGAAGGTGCCGGCAAAGCCCGGGCCCGGGACGAACACCGCATCTCCGCCATCGTCGCTATCGACCCACTGGATGTCGGCCTCGAGACCGACCACGAACGAGCCAAATTGATAGTTGTAGCCGATCTGGGCGCCACCGACGAAGCCGCCATCGCCATCATCGAACTCCAGCGTACCCGTCAGGCCTGCCGGAATGCCAGGGCCCGTCAGAATTACGGATTCTTCATCGTCGTCGCGCCAGCCCCAGCCGGCGTTCACACCGGCATAGAAGCCCGTCCAGGTGAAGATTGGAGGAGCCGCCACAATCGGTGCTGGCGGCGCAGCGCGCGCCGGCAAGTCCGCCGCGGAAGCAGCCGACGCTAGAAGCGCGGCGGATGCAGCCCCGGCAAGTAAACTAACAAGATATGTCCTCATAACCGCCATCCTTTGTGCGAGGGGATAACCAGGGCAGTTTATGGAGGCACCACAGAAGAAGGCTATGACAGATCTGCAACACCCTGTAGCAGCGCGACAATTCTGAAAGATAAAAAAGTAGTACTACTTTTGAGTAGACTATGGCGGTTTACGCTTATATTCCTTGAAATCGAAGATTTTCAAGGGCGATTACAATAAATAATTTGACAAGTTCTTTACGATGTGTCCCACTTACAATGTTTTCGGATAGTTTCCGAAGGCGAGGAGAATCCTTACCCTGCCCTCCGGGCAGGGTTTTTTCTGGCAAAGCTCATTAAATCCATGAGGAGATGGTGCGGCACGACTGTGCTCTCCGGTGAGCTTCGACCTAAACCGAATTACAGATCGCCGAGGATAAGCTGTGCCTGATTAGGACTGGCACCGTTCTTCCGTTTCTTCGCACCGGAGAATGAAGCGGCATTGGTTTTCTGCCCCTTGGACGTATTCCGTGCGGTTGCCCTTGTCATCCTGGCTTTCGCGCGGTCCCGTGCAACGGCCTCAGGAGCCTCAGGATCCTCGCTCAGCCACTTACCGCGCTTGATGACTTCATTGACCCGCCCCTGGTTGACCCCAAGCTCGAAGGCGATTTCCTGTTGGGTCATTTCCGTGGTCGCATGGAGTTCGAGAATGCGGCGGGCAAGTTCAGGTGTCATCTTCCGACCGGCGATGCGGCGCGCCGGTGCCACTGAGCGTGTCACTCGGTCCCGCTCACGCAGTTTCTCCAGAATAGCCAGAGCCATGTGCATGCCCTGCTCGCGAAGGGCGTCCTCGAATTCCTTGAGCGTCGTCACCTTGGGCCCACTCCAGTCAATCAGAGAACTCGCATTTCGAATCCTCGCGGAATCCAACGGTTAAGCTGACGCTTTGTTTCAGCTTGTGGGTCTTTCAATCCTCGTCAGTGTGACATGGCCACGTCCTCGGAGCCGAGAGGCCCGTGGGGAGCTTCGTTCGCTCATCGCCGCAGGCCATGTCGATCTGCGCCTGCGTCAGGCCTTTTACAGCGGTCAAATCAGCACCACCCAGCTGCGTCAGGTAAAGGTAGGCCCCAGACACGGTCACATCCTGAAGCGCCAAGCCTTCCAAATGCGCCCGGGAAAGATTGGAATAGCTGAAATTCACGCCTCGCAGATTCGCTTGCTGAAAGATTACTCGGGCCAGTTCGGCCTTCGACATATCGGCGCGTTCGAGATTGGCGCCGCTGAAGTCCGAGCGATTCAATTCCGACTTCAGGAAGTTGGCGCCCGAGGCTTGAACCTTTGCAAAATTCGAACGATTCATGTCGGCGGAAGCGAAATTCGCTTCAGTCAACACGGCCTCGGCAAAGTTCGCTCGCCATCCTAGTGCTTTGGTGAAATTGGCTTTCGACAGATCGGCTTTCTCAAAGCGGGCACGACTGATCTCCGTCTCACTGAGATTGGCTCCCACCATCTTCGAGCCTCCGAAATCGCTCGCGGTCAGGAGCGATCGCTGGAAAATCGTGCCGGTCAGGTCCTCTCCGCTCAGCATGACGCGTGCCTTGGAACATCCCGACCAATCGGCGCCGGGCCCAGGCGAGTCCTGGCACTTGGCTTCGGCTGCCCCGCCGAAGACCGCAAGCATCAACGCCGCTCCCGCAAGCCGGCCTATCTCTTTGCCAGATGACCATGTGCGCACCGTCCAGCAATGAGGCCCCATGTGCTCCTCTTTGGTTGCGGAATTGAAACCACTCTTAAAAGTAGGTCTCGCTGCTTTGCGGGGGAGCCCCATTCAAGGAATATCGGATGCACGCCAGGACTCGACTTAGCGCATCTACGGCCTAGCTTATGCAGCGGAACTGGGGAATATATCATGCGTCAGAAAATGATCTTTTCTCTTCTTTGCTTCGCCGGGCTGGCACTGGGTGGATGTTCGATCTCCCCTGCACCCCAGGGCGTGCTGCCTCGCACGGACGTTCCTCCGCCTCCATCCGCGACAGGCAGCGTGCCGAACCGTACCGCCGTGGGCCCAACCACGAATGCGCAGCAGCCTCAGCGTCAGGGCTTAAGCGTGCCTGACCGACTTGTGCCTCGGCGCCCGGCGGCGAGCCCCTGAGCATCGCCTAAAGGCAGATCCATGAAAGACCCAAGGCTCCCAGCGGGGCCTTTTTCATGGGCGAAACACCGATTGAGCTACCTCCAGGTGCGCCAAAGCACAGCTGTCGCCACGGTGACGCTTAGTGGTATATGACGCTACGGAATGCATAAGGGGGAGCATCTCATGACATGGACCGACGCTTTGGCTTGGCTCGACGGAATGACCTGGCTCGATGGACTGGCATGGCTGGCGGCCATTCTCGCCATCACCGGCAGCGCGATGCGCACGATCATTCCCCTGCGCTGCGTCGGCATTGCCACGAACGCGGTATCGCTCACCTATGCGGTGTTCATGCGGGCCTATCCGAGCATCACGGTCAACCTGATCCTCCTCCCCCTCAACACGGTTCGGCTCTACCAAATGATCCGGCTGATCAAACAGGTGAAGCAGGCATCGAAAAGCGATCTCTCCATGGAATGGCTCAAGCCGTTCATGACCCGTCGCACGGTGAAAGCGGGAGAGATCCTGTTTGCAAAAGGCGATAGCGCCACCTGCATGTTCTACACCCTCGCCGGCCGCTACCGCCTGAAGGAACTCAACATCGAGCTGGTGCAGGGACAGGTCGTGGGCGAGATGGGCTTCATGTCGCCCGACAACAGGCGCACCCAGACTCTCGAATGCCTGGAAGACGGCGAAGTGCTGAACATCTCCTACGATGAGGTTCGCCAGCTCTACTTCCAGAATCCCGAATTCGGCTTCTACTTCCTGCGACTGACGAGCGAGCGCATGTTCAAGAACATGGAGATGATGGAAGCAGAGATCGCACGACTGAAGAATGCGACGGCAGAGACTCCGTTCCTTCGACAGGTGGCCTCAGCTTAGAATGCCTCCAAACAACATCCAGTTTAGAAGTCCTATAAGTTATTGTTTTAGCTTACATTTTCCTTGACCGGACATCACCATCATGGTTCTTGCAGCCATCCGGGACAGGTCTTGAACCTGTTCTACTTGGTGAAGGATCTTGATGATGCTGACAATGCAATTTGCACGCAGCCTTGCGTTCGGCGCTGCCGCTCTCGGCACCCTGGCTGGTTCCACGTTCTCCGCCTCCGCCGCGGAAGCGCTGAACATCTACACGACCCGTGAGCCGGGCCTCATCAAGCCGGTCCTCGACGAGTTCACCAAAGAGACCGGCATCCAGGTCAACACGATCTTCATCAATAACGGCCTTGAGGAGCGCATCCGCACCGAGGGCGAGAACAGCCCTGCCGACGTGATCCTGACTGTCGATATCGGTCGCCTGCAGGCCGCCAAGGACTACGGCGTGACGCAACCGGTGAAGTCCGAAGCGCTCGAGAAGGTGGTCCCTGCCGCCTACCGCGATCCGGAAGGTCACTGGTTCGGCATCGCGCTGCGCGCCCGTGTGGTTTATGCCTCCAAGGACCGCGTGAAGCAGGACAAGATCTCTTACGAAGAGCTCGCCGATCCCAAGTGGAAGGGCAAGGTCTGCATCCGCTCGGGCCAGCATCTCTACAACATCAGCCTCATCGCCGCCGCGATCGCTCACATGGGCGAGGCGAAGGCCGAGGAATGGCTTAAGGGCGTGAAGGCGAACCTCGCCAAGAAGCCGTCGGGCGGCGACCGCGAGCAGGCCAAGGACATCCTGGCCGGCGTCTGCGACATCGGCATCGGCAACACCTACTACGTCTCGCTCATGCGCAACGGCAAGGACGAGGAGCAGAAGAAGTGGGGCGAGGCGATCAACGTGATCCTGCCCACCTTCCAGGGCGGCGGCACCCACGTGAACGTCTCCGGCCTTGCTCTCGCCAAGCACGCGCCGAACAAGGCGAATGCCCTGAAGTTCATGGAGTTCATGGTCTCCAACGACTCGCAGCGCATCCATGCCGAAGCCAACTCGGAATATCCGATCAAGGCCGGCATCGCGATCCATCCGACCATCGCCTCCTTCGGCGAGCTCAAGGCGGACAACGTGTCGATTGCGGAGATCGCCAAGCTGCGTAAGAAGGCCAGCGAACTGGTCGACAAAGTCGGCTTCGATCAATAAGGCCTAAGAGCAGTTCTTGAAGCTGCCACACTCATAGGAGGCGCCGCCGGCGACGGCGGCGCCATTTCGCTTTGAAAGCAACCGCAGAAGCATCGTCCCTCTTCCGCTTCGGCCCCTGGCGCACGGCCAAGCGCATTCCGTGGTGGCTCTCCGCCGCCGTGGCGGCGGTGGGGCTGCTTGTGTTCATGCCAATCGCGGCGCTGATCGGAATCGCGGCGGAGGGCGATGCGGAAATCTGGCCTCATCTGATCCGGAATGTGCTGCCGGCGAGCATCGTCGATACGCTGGCGCTGCTTGCAGGCATCGCCGTCGTTGCAGGCTCCATGGGCGTTACATCCGCCTGGCTCGTCACGGCGCATCGCTTTCCTGGCCGCAATATTCTGGTGTGGCTTCTGCCCTTGCCGCTCGCCGTGCCCACCTACATCACGGCATACATCTACGTGGAGCTTTTCGACTCTGCGGGCCTCGTCCAAATGGCCTTGCGCGATCTGATGGGCTGGAAATTGCGGTCCGATTACTGGTTTCCGGAAGTCCGTTCGCTTTACGGCTGCATTGTCGTGATGTCCGCCGTGCTCTACCCTTATGTCTACATCGCCGCGCGCGCGATGTTCCTGACGCAGAGCGCGAGCATGCTGGAAGTGGCCCGCGTGCTCGGCGCGAGCCGTCTCAAGCTCTTCCGCGTCATCGCGCTCCCCCTCGCCCGCCCTGCCCTGGCCGTCGGCCTGTCGCTCGCGCTGCTCGAAGCGTTGAACGACATCGGCGCGAGCGAATATCTCGGGGTGCGCACGCTGACCGTCTCCGTCTACAACACCTGGCTCAATCGCGGCAGTCTTGCAGGCGCAGCGCAGATCGCCTGCGTGATGCTCGCCCTCGTCGTCGCGCTGATCCTGATCGAACGCTATGGCCGCAAGGATCGGCGCTATGCCACCTCCGCCAAGCGTTCACGCGTGGTGCATCCTGCGCCTCTCTTCGGCGGTCGCGCATGGCTCGCGACGGTGCTCTGCACTATCCCGGTCTTCCTCGGCTTCGTCCTGCCGCTTGTCTTCCTGGTTCGTGAGATCCTGCGCGGAAGCCTCGTCAATCAGCTCGATCAAGAATTTCTCGAACATCTCCTGACGACTGTGGGGCTTTCTGTCACAGCCACTCTCGCGGTGCTGGCGGTGGCGACCCTGCTCGTCTCCGCCGCACGCATTGCCAAATCCTCACTCACGAAGAGCACCTTGTTCGTGGCAGGCCTCGGCTACACGGTGCCCGGCACCGTTTTGGCTCTCGGCCTCATGACTCCGCTGGTAAAGATCGACTCGCTGATCGGCGCGCTCTGGCGCAGCCTCACGGGCGAGCGTCTCGGCCTGCTCATCATGGGAACGGCCGGTGGCATCATCATCGCCTATGTGCTGCGCTTCCTGTCGATTGCCACGGGCTCGCTCTCGGCAGGGCTGGATCGCGTCTCGCCAAGTCTCGAAGATGCCGCGCGCACGCTGGGCGCATCCCGGAAGGAGATGGTCTGGCACATCCAGATCCCGCTGATGCGCCCTGCGCTCGCCAGTGCCGCGCTTCTGATCTTTGTGGACTGCATCAAGGAATTGCCGGCAACTCTGCTGCTACGGCCGCTCAATACGGAGACACTCGCAACCCAGGTCTATACGTATGCCTCGCGCGGCCGCTTCGAAGATGGCTCTCTGGCCGCACTGCTCATCGTGCTGATCGGCCTCGTTCCGGTGATCCAGCTCGTGCGGAGCGCAGAGGCCAAGCCAAAGGCTGCGGAAACATCCAGCTCATAAAGGAAAGGTTTCCAGCAAGCTCTCTTGAAACCGCAGAGCCGCGGGAGACAGAGAATGTCGGCTGCTATGGAGCGCCAGAGAAATCGTCGGCATCGCGGGCAGTGCTGTCTCTCTCAAAACCCTGACTTGCGAAGGCAGTGCGATTTCCAAGCGCGGTGTCACGCCTAAACCGGATCCTACGGCAGCCCATGCACCTGCAAGGCTGTGAGTCGTGAAGCTGACTCGCCATGGAATACCGGCTTGGTTGAGGGCTTCCAGACCTGCTTCTCGAAACAGGCAAGGAGGTTCGAAGAGAACCAAGGGAACGGCATCCCGGCCCTGGCGCGATGGTTGGTCGCCCTGTGGCCCAACCCAAACTATGGGTAGCGTTGCGAGAAGCTTTGCGTCGGGACGGTGACTGCTTCCAAACACCAGAGCCAGATCGAGCTTACCCGCATCGAGCGCCTCCAAGAGCGCAACATTGCGATCCACTTTCGCTTCAATGTGGACATCGGGATGAACCCGTTTGAAGCGCCCCAACACCGTGGGCATCCAGGTTTCGGCAAAGTCGCTCGGCATGCCGAACCGAACACTTCCCTCAATGGCAAGTCCTTTGACCGCACTGACTGCGTCATCATTCAAGACCAGGATCCGTCGAGCATAATTGAGAAGGACGTCCCCTGCCTCCGTCAGAACCAATCGACGGCCTTTCTTCTGAAACAACGCAGTGCCGACTTGCTGTTCCAGTTTCCGGATCTGCAAACTGACGGCTGATTGGGAGCGACCAATTATGCCTGCAGCCCGATTGACCCCGCCGTTGTCGCAAATCGCAATCAATGTGCGCAGAACATCCGTCTCAAGATTGATGGGCATGATCGTTCTGAAATTCCAAACATTCAGATCAATATAATCAATTTTTCGAAACAGTCACGCTGCCCTAATCTTCTTGAGCAATTGGCAAGACCAAGGAGAGATCCATGCCGTTTATTCGCCTGACGATCCTCGCTCCTTCCCTTCATGGCGATCAGGTTCGCGCCCTTCAGGAAGGCACAACGCGATTGATGAGCTCGGTGCTAGGCAAGAATCCGTCTTTGACGGCGGTACTGGTGGAGCAGGCGCAGCCTGGCGGGTGGAGCATCGGGAACGAAGCAGCCCCCGTAGCAGCTCATGTCCAGGCGATGATCACTGCAGGAACCAACTCTCCTTCGGAAAAGGCGCGCTTCATTGTGGATGAGATGGCCCTATTGAAAGAGGTTCTCGGCCCTGACCTTAGGGACGAAACCTACATCGTCCTCCATGAAGTTCCTGCAGAGAGTTGGGGCTATGGCGGCCGTACACAAGAGGACCGCAAGAAACGTTCAGAGGCGGCTTAAAGGACAAGCCGCCTCTGAAGAAAGTACACTGTCAGTATGATACGGATCAGGCCGCCTGCTTGCCGTTCAGCGCGACCTTGAACTCGGCTTGCGTCTTGGCCCTGATCTCATCGACCGTGACGCCGTCGGCGAGCTCGATCAGGGTCATGCCGGAGCCGCCCTTCTTGTCGATGGAAAAGACACCGAGATCGGTGAT